>NZ_CP104550.1:1053352-1706705 GCF_025397995.1 Methanothermobacter wolfeii | reverse complement strand
AATTTTTCTTTCCCTCTCAATCCCCATGAGGGCCCCTATTGCAAGGGCTATCAAAAACTTAATTACAGGGAAGTCCATGTTATACTATATGAACTGTAGCATATTATTTATTTACTGAAGCTGCAAAACCGACGGCATATTATTTATCTGGTTATGATTAATATCATGATGGTGGTTCTATGAAAAGTGATACTGTAAAGAGGGGAATACAGAGGGCCCCCCATCGTTCCCTGCTGAGGGCCTGCGGTCTGACCGATGATGACTTTGAGAAGCCCTTCATCGGGATAGCAAACAGTTACACGGATATAGTCCCTGGCCACATTCACCTCCGTGAACTTGCAGAGGATGTTAAGGAGGGTGTTAATGCTGCTGGAGGAGTGGCATTTGAATTCAACACCATGGCGATATGTGACGGGATAGCCATGAACCATGATGGTATGCGCTACTCCCTTGCATCAAGGGAGATAATAGCCGACACCGTGGAGAGCATGGCAATGGCCCACGCCCTTGATGGCCTTGTCCTCCTCCCAACCTGTGACAAGGTGGTTCCGGGGATGCTCATGGCAGCTGCAAGACTTGACATTCCATCCATAGTCGTTACAGGGGGACCGATGCTCCCGGGGGAATTCCAGGGAAAAAATGTGGACTTCATAAATGTCTATGAGGGTGTCGGTGCTGTTAAGGCGGGGCAGATGTCACCTGAAGAGCTGGATGAACTTGAAAGATGCGCCTGCCCCGGTCCAGGGTCATGCGCGGGTCTTTTCACCGCAAACACCATGGCCTGTCTCACAGAGGCCCTGGGTATGAGTCTCCCTGGCTGTGCAACCGCCCATGCGGTGAGTTCCAGGAAGAGGCAGCTGGCGAGGCTCTCAGGTGAAAGGATAGTTGAAATGGTGAAGGAGGACCTTAGACCAGGAAAGATAATGAGTCAGGAGGCCTTTGAAAACGCCATAATGGTTGACCTTGCCCTTGGGGGCTCCACAAACAGCGCCCTACACATACCTGCAATAGCATCAGAGGTTGCCGGGGTAAAGGTCGGCCTAGACCTCTTCGATGAGCTCAGCAGGGAAATACCCCACATAGCATCCATTTCACCTTCAGGTGAACACATGATGCTTGACCTTGAAAGGGCAGGGGGTATACCCGCAGTCCTAAGGACACTCTCAGGGAAGATAAACCAGGACTGCATGACATGTACCGGAGGGACCGTCAGGGAAAACATTGAAGGCGTTGAGGTGAAGGACCGGGATGTTATAAGGAGCCCTGATGATCCGGTCCACAGGGAGGGCGGCCTCGCCATACTGAAGGGTAACCTTGCCCCCAGGGGGTCCGTGGTGAAACAGGGTGCAGTTGCAGAGGACATGCTTGTACATGAGGGTCCTGCAAGGGTCTTTGAAAGTGAGGAGGAATGTGTGAGTGCAATATTCAGTGGAAAGGTATCCGAGGGGGATGTTATCGTCATCAGGTATGAGGGGCCCAGGGGAGGGCCTGGTATGAGGGAGATGCTGAACCCCACCTCTGCCATTGCAGGCATGGGACTTGAAAGGGTTGCCCTTATAACCGATGGAAGGTTCTCAGGGGGAACCAGGGGCCCGTGCATCGGCCACGTGTCCCCTGAAGCCATGGCAGACGGCCCCATAGCCGCCCTGAAGGATGGTGACCTGATAAAAATCGACATCCCGTCCAGGAGGCTCAGTGTCGATCTTGATGATGATGAAATCAGGGCCCGGATTGAGAAGGCCAGGAAACCTGAAAGGAACGTCAGGGGATGGCTGGCCAGGTACAGGAAAATGGCAACCTCCGCCGATACCGGCGCGGTTCTGAGATAGGTGTTAACATGACCGATAGAAGGGAACTCCTTGAAGCAGGCGCATACCTCCTGCTCCTCCTACTCGCCATCACTGCATCACAGCACATGAACGTTGTGGTCTCAGGGAGCATGGAGCCCGTCTTCTACAGGGGGGATATAGTCATTATAGAGAAGACCGATTTCTTCGGGATCAGTGAACTGGACCCCAAAACCCTGAAGGTTGGGGATATCATAATCTATGATGCCACTTGGTTCCCTGAACCCGTGATACACAGGGTGATAAAGGTTGGAAGGGATGCTGGTGGAGAGAAATATTACGTCACAAAGGGTGATAACAACCCCTCCCCTGACCCGGCACCCGTATATCCGTCGCAGGTGAAGGCCAGGGTCCTGACGGTGAACTCGCAGCCGGTCATGATACCGAAGGTGGGATACCTGACCATCTGGTTGAAGGGTCTTTAGGCATAGATGAGAGCGGCAGGTGAATAAATGTTCAGAGAGATTGAAAAAAGAGCGTCAGATGCTATAACAGAAGCCCTTAAGAAACTTGAGATACCGGTTCCGGAAGAGATAAAACTTGAAGAGCCACCGAACCCTCAGATGGGGGACCTTGCAAGCACGGTTTCATTTGAACTTGCAGGGACCCTGAAAAAATCGCCCATGGAGATAACCGCAGAGATAATGTCAGTGATTGAAGCACCGGAAATATTCGAGACCATTGAATCCAAGGGGCCCTACATAAACTTCTTCATAGACTACCGGAAACTTTCAGGTGAACTCCTCAAAATCATCGATGATGACTACGGACAGCACCCCCCAGTTGATGAAAGGATCATCCTTGAGCACACCTCTGCAAATCCAAACGGACCACTGCACATTGGCCATATAAGGAACGCTATAATAGGCGACTCCCTTGCAAGGATACTCAGAATGGCAGGGTACAGTGTCGAAACCCAGTACTACGTGAACGACATGGGCAGGCAGATTGCAATGATAGTCTGGGGTCTCCAGAACCTTGAAGGCGACCTTGATGATTACCCTGGAGATAAAAAGGACCACAGGGTCGGCAGGCTCTACTTTGAGGTGAACCAGAAGCTCAATGAGAACCCATCAATCAGGGACGAAGTTGATGAACTTATAAGGAAGTACGAGTCCGGTGAGAACGAGGATATATTCAGGTATGTTGTCGAATACTGCCTTGACGGTATGAAGGAGACCATGGAAAGGCTCCATGTACACCACGACCGCTTCGTATGGGAGGGCCAGTTTGTAAGGGACGGAACCGTTGAAAGGGTTATAGAATCCCTTAAAAGGACGGGTTATACTTCAGAGAACGATGTCCTCTACCTTGACCTTGAGGAGTTTGGTATCGAGAAGGAACTGGTGCTTACACGGTCCGATGGAACCTCCCTCTACTCAACCAGGGACATCGCATACCACCTTAAGAAGTCCCTTGAGGGGGACACCCTGATTGATGTGCTGGGTTCAGACCATAAACTTGCAGCTGAACAGGTTAAGATCGCAATGAAGCTCCTGGGGGGTAAAATACCTGAGGTGATCTTCTATGAATTCATAACCCTCCCTGAGGGTTCAATGTCAACAAGAAGGGGTGTCTTCATATCCGTGGATGAACTCATGGATGAAGCCCGACGGAGGGCCCTTGAGGAGGTGAAGAAAAGAAGGGATCTTCCTGATGATGAGGCAGGGGAGATAGCCGAGATGATAGGTAACGGGGCTATAAGGTACTATATTGCAAGGCTCTCCCCTGAGAAGCACATGGTCTTCGAGTGGGATGATGCCCTGAGCTTTGAACATGGCTGCGCCTCCATACAGTACGCCCATGCAAGGGCCTGCAAGCTCCTTGATAAGGCGTCCTTCAGTGATGATGTGGAGGTTGAAGATAACTGGGCGCCTGATGATGATGAGAAGGAACTTTTACGGCTCCTTGCACGGTTTCCTGTGGTTATTGAGGATGCCGCGTCAGCCAGGAGGGTTCATCCAGTGGCGCAGTACGCCCAGGACCTTGCAAACGCATTCAACAGTTTCTACAGGTCCACTCCCGTTATGGGATCTGAATTTGAGGGTGCGAGACTCAGACTTGTTGATTCAGTTAGAAAAACCATCAGAAATGCCCTCGGTCTTCTGGGGATAGAGGCCCCGGAGACCATGTAACCCTCCTCCTTCAAATGAAAAGGTAACGGTCAGCTTGTGAATCATTCAAGCCCCTGAAGCAGGACGATTAACTTCAAATAAAAAAGTAATGGTTTTAGATGCTTCGGCCGCCGGACCGTTCAGCTCTTCAGTTGCCTGTGTGGTTGTGGCTCCAGCCGATCCCATTACAGGGGGCTCCAGGCTCTGTTACCAATCCTCAGTTAGCCCCATGATGAAGGCTTCCATGACTCCCTGGATTCAGGCCATTACCAGTCCTGGATCTTACCTGTAAGAAGCCAGTGCATTATGGCCTTCTGGGCGTGGAGCCTGTTCTCTGCCTGGTCCCATACAACAGACCTTGGACCGTCTATGACTTCGGACGTCGTTTCTTGCCCCCTTATTGCAGGGAGGCAGTGCATGAATATGGCATCATCCCCTGCAATGTCCATGAGCCCTGAATTAACCTGGTATGGTCTGAAAACCTTCATACGATTTTCCGCCTCATCCTCATATCCCATGCTGACCCAGACGTCTGTATAAACCACATCAGCCCCTCTTACTGCTTCCTCTGGATCATGGAGTATCCTTATCTGGGACCCTGTCTCTTCAGCTATTTTTTTGGCCTTCGCCACGATACCGGGGTCCGGTTCATAGCCCTCAGGGCATGCCACCCTCATGTCCATGCCGAGAATAGAGGTTATGATGAGGAGGGAGTTGCAGACGTTGTTACCATCACCGACAAAAACAAGGGTCCCGTCAAATCCCCCTTTCTTTTCCCTTACGGTCTGCATGTCTGCCAGGGCCTGGCATGGGTGTTCAAGGTCTGTTAATCCGTTTATAACCGGTACGGATGCGTTCTCTGCAAGTTCAATCACATCAGTGTGCCTTATTGCCCTTATCATTATGCCGTCAACGTACCTGCTGAGGGTCCGTGCTGTATCTGCTATGGGCTCGCCGCGTCCGAGCTGAAGGTCAGAAGCCGACAGGTAGAGGGGCTGCGCCCCCATCTGTGAAGCCCCCACCTCGAATGAAACCCTTGTCCTTGTTGAGGACTTCTCAAATATCATTGCAAGGGTCATGTCCTCCAGCACCTTCTCTCTGATCTTACCTGCCTTGTAACTGTCTGCCAGGTCCAGCAGATCCATGACCTGGTCCTTCATGTCACATACCGATAGTAGATGTTTCATCTGCTCAGCTCCATCAGGAGGACCTTATGTCCTCCATATGTTTAATCCGTTTTTCCACAAGCTCCCTTGTACCTATATCCCGTCGGTGGTAGAGTTTGCCATGAACATGCCCTGCCGCCTCCTCACAGAGCTCCTCTGCAGAGTATATGTCATCTGAAATGGCCACCAGTGCAAGTGCCCTTGAGGAGGAGGTGTATATCCTGCTGTCCTCCTGGTTAACAGTTGCATAGTAGGTTATGACACCCATATCTCTTATCCTGTCCTCATCAACCCTTATCTCGGCACCGGCAACACCTGCATCAGGGTAACCCTCAGGGACCAGGTACTTGCAGACCGTGGCGAGGTTCCTGAAGCTTGCTGATTTCAGGTTACCTTCAACTATCCCCTCACATATCTCAACCATCCCTGATTCAAGGAGGGGCAGGACGTTCATTGCTTCAGGGTCACCGAAGCGTGCATTGTACTCGATGAGTTTGGGTCCGTCGGCTGATAGCATGAACTGCCCGTAAAGGATGCCCTTATAGGGGCTCTCCTCCCTTTTTATTGCTTCTACTGTCTTCTGCATTATCTGAACTGCCTCTTCATAGTCCTTCTCTGTCATGAATGGCAGGAGCCCGTCTTTATCTGAATATGAACCCATCCCCCCGGTTATCGGGCCCTGGTCTCCTTCATATGCGTGGGGGTGGTCCTGGACTGCAGGCATCGGTAGGATCCTCTCGCCATCAGAGAATGCCTGTACTGTGAACTCCTCACCGATGATCCTTTCCTCTATAACAACACCGGCATGGCCGCCTATACGGTTTTTGATAACCTCCTCTGCATATTCAAGGGCCTCTGTGTTGTCCCTGAGGTGCTCGCCGACGATCTTAACACCCTTTCCACCGGTAAGCCCCACGGGTTTTACAACCGCCTCGCCATCAAAGTGGTCCATGAATTCCCTGAGCTCATCAAGGTCACTGAATGCCCTGTAGGTTATTGAACCAGGGATTCTGTACTTTTCAAAGAGGTCCCTCATGAAGGATTTGTCTGTTTCGATCCTTGCAGCCCCCATTGTGGGGCCTACTGCAGGTATATCGGCCTCCAGAAGTGCATCAACTATTCCCTTCTCGAGGGGGGCCTCCGGGCCTATGAATGCCATGTCAACTCCCTTTTCCACTGCAAAGCCCACAACCTTTTCTATGTCAACCTCGGGGGCTATGAGGAATTCGGTGGCTATCCTTGATATGCCAGGGTTTCTGTTGGACATCACTGAATATACTGTGGATTCATCTGCCAGTGCACTGCATATGGCATGTTCCCTTGCTCCTGTTCCCACAACAAGTATTTTCATTGGTAATCCTCCAGGAATATTTAATAAACTTAAATCTTCCAATTGTTTTATATAATCTTAGCACTTACTTAGTATATATTTATAAGAAATATGTCATTAATAATAATGATAAATTGGTTCAGGTGTTACCAATGAAAGGTGGCCAGGCAATAATCAGATCACTTCTGGATCAGGGAGCAGACACCGTATTCGGGTATCCCGGTGGACAGCTACTGCCACTCTATGATATGCTCTATGATTCTGAACTAAGACACATCCTTGTAAGACATGAGCAGTGCGCGGCCCACGCTGCAGACGGATACGCAAGGGCCTCAGGAAAGGTTGGTGTGTGCATAGCAACATCAGGGCCCGGGGCCACAAACCTCGTGACAGGCATCGCAACAGCATACATGGACTCCTCCCCGGTGGTTGCCATAGCCGGACAGGTCCCCACACACCTCATCGGGAACGATGCCTTCCAGGAGGTGGATATGATAGGGATAACCATGCCCATCACGAAACACAGCTTCCAGCCCTCAGATGCCAGTGAGATACCTGAAATGGTCAGGGCAAGCTTCCACATAGCAAGGACAGGAAGACCGGGTCCGGTGGTCATAGACCTGCCGAAGGATGTGCAGGAACAGGAAATTGAAGAATACGATGAAACCATGCCTGAACTTCCAGGCTACAAACCAACACTCAGGGGACACCCCCTGCAGATAAAAAGGGCAGCTGAACTCATAAAGAGGTCCGAGAAGCCTGTTATCCTGGCCGGGGGTGGAGTTATAATATCAGGGGCTTCAGAAGAAGTTAAAAGATTATCAGAACTCATAAATGCACCTGTAACCACAACCCTCCTGGGTAAGGGCTCATTCCCTGAGGACCATCCATCATCCCTGGGTATGCTGGGGATGCACGGTCGCAAGGTCGCCAACCTCACCGTGGATAAATGTGACTGCCTCATAGCAGTCGGATGCAGGTTCTCTGATCGTACAACAGGTAATGTGGCTGAATTCGCCCCGAAGGCCAGCATAATACATATAGACATAGACCCGGCTGAGATAGGTAAGAACGTTGCAGTCGACGTGCCAATCGTGGGTGATGCAGTTAATGTCCTTGCAGAACTCATATCCTACCTTGAAGGTGCAGAACCCCGGAGTAATGAATGGCTCAGAAGTGTCCAGGAGTTCAGGAACAGCTGCATGCCCAGGATGAGCTACGATGACGTACCCCTCAAACCACAGCAGGTTATAAAGGAGATAAGCCAGGTCCTTGATGATGAAACCATCGTCACAACTGATGTCGGCCAGAACCAGATGTGGATGGCCCACTTCTATACATCAAGGACCCCCAGGAAGTTCATATCCTCGGGTGGTCTTGGAACCATGGGATTCGGTTTCCCGGCCGCCATCGGAGCCAAGGTGGCTCTCCCTGATAACGATGTGGTTGCTGTATGTGGTGATGGAGGTTTCCTCATGGTCTGCCAGGACCTTGCAACCATAAGGGAGTACGATATACCCCTCGTTATATGTGTAATGGACAACCGGCACCTTGGAATGGTTGCCCAGTGGCAGCGCCTCTTCTATGATGAGAGAATGTCACACACACACCTTGGCGAGGTCCCTGACTTTGTCAGGCTGGCGGAGTCCTTCGGAGTTGAAGCTGAAAGAATAGAAAAACCAGGAGAAACACAGGAAGCCCTCAGCAGGGCAATAAAGTCAGGTGAACCCGTACTCCTGGATATAATCATAGACCCTGATGAGATACTCCCAATGGTGCCGCCAGGGTGCGGTCTTACAGAGATAATAGGGGAATACCGTGTTGAAAGGGAGTATCCAGGGGAGTTAAACTACAGGCCAGAGAAAGAGGGGGGTGAGTAGGATGGAGCCAGACACACACATCATAAGCGCCCTTGTTGAACACAGGCCGGGTGTCCTGCAGAGGGTGGCGGGCCTCTTCACAAGGAGGGGGTTCAACATTGAGAACATAACCGTAGGTGAATCCGAAACACCGGGTATTGCAAGGATGACCATAATTGCAAGGGGAGATGACAGGGTTCTTGAACAGATAACCAAGCAGCTCAACAAGCTCATAGACGTCATAAAGGTCCGGGACCTTGAGCCCTCAGGGACCGTTAAAAGGGAGCTCTGCATGGTCAAGGTCCATGTACCCTCTGAAAAGATAAGGGCAGAGATAATACAGTACGCCAACATCTTCAGGGGCCGTATAATAGATGTAAGTCCCGAGACCATGACTGTCGAGGTTACAGGGGACTCCGAGAAGATCGATGCCTTCCTGGAACTCTTGAAGGCCTTTGGAATCAAGGAACTTGCAAGGACGGGTCCCACTGCAATGTCCCGTGGAAGCCGGACAATATGAACATATTTATTTTTTAAATCAAATAATCAGTTCTGAGGAGGTTTTATATGAAGATCTATTATGAAAACGACATTGATATGGGTATAATTGCAGATAAAAAGATAGCTGTCATTGGTTATGGAAGCCAGGGAGAAGCGCAGGCAATGAACATGGCTGATAGTGGACTCAACGTTATAGTTGGTCTGAGGAGGGGTGGAAGTTCATGGAAAAAGGCCAAGGATGATGGGATGAACGTCATGACCATCGAAGACGCCGCCAGGGAGGCCGACATAATACACATCCTCATCCCTGATGAGATCCAGGAAACAGTATTCGAGCAGTCCATCAAACCATACCTTACCGAAGGAAACACCATTTCATTCTCACACGGCTACAACATACACTACGGATACATAAAGGCCCCTGAAGGCGTTAACGTTACCATGGTAGCCCCCAAGGGCCCGGGTGCGATGGTCAGAAGAACCTACCTTGAGGGCTTCGGTATCCCTGGCCTTGTGGCCGTTGAGGTGGATGCAACAGGAGACGCCCTTGAACAGGCCCTTGCAATGGCAAAGGCATGTGGACTTGCACGTGCAGGCGTCCTTGAGACAACATTCAAGGAGGAAACAGAGACAGACCTCTTCGGTGAACAGGTGGTGCTCTGCGGGGGTGTCACCGAACTCATAAACACGGCCTTCAGGACCCTTGTAAGGGCAGGGTACCAGCCTGAGATAGCCTACTTCGAAACCTGCCATGAACTGAAACTCATAGTTGACCTCATCTATGAGAGGGGATTCCAGGGTATGTGGGAGAACGTCAGTAACACCGCAGAATTCGGAGGCCTCACAAGACGGAGAAGGGTTATAACAGAGGACACCGCCAGGGAAATGGAGAAAATACTTGAAGAGATTCAGAACGGTAAGTTCGCCAAGGAATGGGCCCTTGAAAACAGGGCCGGAGCCCCCATGCTCAAGAGGATGAGGGACCTTGAGGGTGACCTTGAAATAGAGGACGTCGGCTCAAAGCTCAGGAAACTCTGTGGACTTGAAAAGTAATCCCTTAAGCGGTGATTGGCTTGGTATTTGTGGGTATGGATCATGGGACCACCGGCGTATCCTTCACCATCCTCGGAGACGGGGCAGAGCACTTCAAGATCGGAAGGGAAGACCTCTCAGCGGGGCGGGTCTCTGCCCTTGAGGAGCTAAAGGAAAGGGTTTCCCTTGATGATATAAGACTCATGGCCATCACCTATGCGATGGGTGATGCCATCACAACGATAAAACCAATTGAGAGGGTTAAAAACAGGGGTATAATCTCAATTGGAGGCGCCGGTAAGGTTACCGGTGGTGGAACAGCAGTTTACAGTGAAATAGAGAAGTCAGGCATACCCACGGTCCTGATTCCGGGCCTTCACCGCAACACACCATGCCTTGATGAGAGGTTCCGGGCGGCCTACTCCCACCATGCAAGCCCTGAAAAGGTGAGCATATGCTACAACGCCTACCTTGAAACCGGCTGGGAGAACATGATAGTATCGGACATAAGCTCCAACACCGTCACCATGCTCATAGAGGACGGGAAGATCACAGGGGCCATGGATGCATGTCTTGGAGCCATGGGCATCATACACGGTCCCCTGGACCTTGAGATGCTCAGGAAAATAGATGACGGTGAGAAAACTGCCAATGAGTGCTTCTCCCATGCAGGTGCCGTTAAGGTTGCGGGTATAGAGACGCGGGTGTCCCGTGCAAAGGATGAACTGCTCTCAATGTACCTTGATGGTGACAGGAGGGCTGAACTCGCCCTTGAAACCATGCTGATGACCATTGCGATGGAGATATGGGGCCTTGCAGGGATATCCAGCAGGGTTGATGGAATCGTACTGACGGGCTCGGTTGGTTCCATGGTTGAACCCTTTGACTTTTATGGAAAACTCAGGGAGAATGTGGAGGACATTGCAGAGGTGCGGAGGATAGATGCCACATCCGGGTCCATGGGCAGCGCCCAGATAGCAAGGGATATCCATGGCGGCAGCAGGAATATACTTGGAATAGAAGTTGAAATATGAACCCTGCCCTGGTCACTCATGGTAGTCCAGATAGCCATAGATGACCGGGAGGCCGTCCCCAACCCTTACACCATCCCACACGTTGATAATGTACCTCCTGTCATGCCTGTGGTACTTTATTTCACATGTGTAGAAGCTGCCTCCCAAGGGCTGGGGTGTGAATGAGAGGGCCGAGAGACCCTCCCTGATATATATAAGAAGCAGATCCTGGATTATTTTGATCTTACCCTCAATGAATTCCGCTACTTTAACTTCATCCTCTCTTTCAGGAGTCTTTTCCCATACAATTCTCATGGCTCCATTCCCAGAAATCCGTGTCATGGAGATGAAGTTTTTGATCCGTCATTAATGGAATGCTTGGGGCTGAACCTGCGCTGATTATAAACCTGCAGGTAAGTATTCCTCTATCAATCACTGATTCAACTTTCTGATAAAGCTCCGGCCAGTATCAGAATTAAATGTGAATGACACCCGGTGAACCCGAGGATCATTCCTTCACCTGAAAATTAGGTTAAGGGCCTTCAAGCATTCATGGAGAAATCATGGCATGGCAATGAATGCTATCTTGGTCCCCTTAATGAACTGCAGGCCATTTTCTGTCTCAAGGACTGTGTTGAGGTAATTATCAATTGATATCAGTCTGCCAGTGGCTTCCTCATTATTCTTTAATGTCAGGATTACATCCTTATTTTTAAACCTGAGGAACTGACGGTTAACCTTGAATTCATTATCATCATTTTTCATTGCAATCCCCTTTAACCGGTTTAAATTAACTATGCACTCATCCATATATATACTTCACATAGAAGTCCCATCACCATCTGAGGCGTCATTCAGCAGATGCCCTCCTCCTGATTTTAACCATCATGGTCAGAGAATCCTCATGCCTTAAAAAATTTCATTGCCATGTTATTTTCAGGAGGATGAGGATGGCTGACAGCTGACATAGATTCACGCTCAAAAGGGGCATTCCAAGTCCATGACCCCTGAAGCCTTCCCTGGTTACCATAAAACCTATGAATATAAGGTTCTGAAGTATGAGAAGAACGGTGAAGCCCACAAGGCCCCTGGTGAAGCTTGACTTAACCTTGCGGTACCCTGATATGTAAACGCCAAGCATTATAAGGAGTATGAAAACATTGAGGATGCCCACCACAGCAGCAAGGAATGTAAGATGAGGGTCCCCGATTACCCCAATATTGCGTCCATGACCTTTCATTCAATCACTGCTCCCCATTTTATTCCATATTTCCTCAAATAGATGATAGTTCTCCTCCATTCTGTCTGATAGGAAGTACATCCTCCCATATCGATCCCCTGCCCCCACTATGATACTGTTCTTCTCAAGGACCTTTATATGATGCTGAACAGTCTTATAGTCCAGTTTAAGTGCCTCTGAAAGCTGATTTGTATTGTATGGTCTCTTATGAAGCATCCTGATTATCTTGCACGGTTATGACCTCCGCGGGTCCCTGCAAGAAGCCACCACAACAACTTCTTCATTGAAATCACTGATCCGTGAAGTGCCCCTCATAGAGGGCGCCTTCCTGGCGACAATCTTAAAGATAATTATGGACATCTGCAGATATGCCTTTTTGTGTTGTGGTATGCTGCCTCGAGAACTGCAGCCATTACCAAGTACTCCGTACCTGGTCTGATCTCCAGATTTGTCCTGCAAACCCTGCACTCATGCACTGTCCCTGTCCATTAGGATACCTCCTGGGCCCATCAACTGGAGAACACCTGCCTGAACATGCTGAGCAGTGGCTTCCGGTAGAGGTGTATGTGTATGAATGTGGCCATAACCATGAGTACGGCTAATTCAGCATGCCAGTATGTGACTGCAGGGTTTAAAATCGTTCTTATACCGAGCCTTATGAAGACTATGAGCATCATTCCTGTGAACCCTGTGCCTGCGTATCCTACTGTTAGAAGGATGTTCCATGTCCTTCTGTGCCCTGATCTTGTGAGGTACCCCCTGCTGAAAAGGTAATGGGTCAGGAGGTAGGTCCCTGTTATCATGATGCTGATGGGTATCACATGGTAATCAGTATCATGCTGAGAGAGATGATCCGCACCATCATCCACCAGTCCCTCAGAAGTGTTTGCTGTGTCAGATGCGTTAACATCTCCTTGATCGGTTTCGGCGGGTTTCTGTGGATTATCATCATCTGCACTGTAATCTGCTGCTCCATTTACCTGTGAAAGGTCACATATACCATCACCATTCATATCCGTGAACCTTGGACACTGACCAGGGTACGGGTCATTCACAAGGCCATAGGGGCATGAGGCCCCGCAGACCAAATCCACTGAAGACAGCACTCCGCCAAGGAATGGTACCGGCAGATACCTTAGGATCCGCCTCTTCATCTCCCGGCCCCCATTATTCTACTTATACTACCAGGGTAGTAGTGGAAATGGAAGATGGTGATAACCGTAAGGGCAATACCCGCCTCAACATGCCAGTAAAGAAGCTGGGGGTTAAGGTATGATCTGATTCCATTATCAATGAGAATCAGGAGTACAAAACCCCCAATCCCGGAGACAGTGAATGCAAGGAGTATTATGAAATTCCAGAGGTTAACATGGAAGCCCCTATTTACAATTTTCAGTTTCTGAAGACCATATGTGAGTATGTAGAGTGCAATTACAGGAACTGCAGGAGTTAAAACATCATAAACCATTCTAGAAGCACCTTAAAGCTTTTTATCTGAATTAGGTGCTGTGTTAAAAAAGGTTTTTCCGGGTTTATACCCAGATCTCTACCAGATTGAAGGATAGTTAAGGTAGTGGAGGTGTTCATAGGAACTTAAACACCCCTCTAAAAAAGCAAAAATACCTTTCAGTACCCCTGGTGACATGATATCATGAACTTTCGTGGCCTATTCAAGCCAGTCAACCATCAAATCAAGGCTTGATGTGCAGTCAAGTGATACAGGGGTCAATGTGGGCCTGTTCTCAGCCTTCAGTGTATGGACATCGGTGCCGGGTGCATCATCACCCGCCGGATCCCCATCTATCCAGTAGTAGGGCCTTCCCCTGGGATCAAGACGCTTCTTGATATGGACATTGTACATACGGTCCCCCAGCCTTGTTAACATCACCTCATCGGATGATGGATGGGAGGGTATGTTCAGGTTGAGGAAGTCAACCCCATCAGGGAGTCCCTTCCTCAGAATATTCTCTGCAACACGCCCGGTGATTTCTGCAGCCACCGAGAAATCAACATCCACATGCCCATCATGGAACTTGATATCCCCGCTTCTAACCTGGAGTGAAACTGCAAGGGAGGGCACGCCATGAACTGCAGCCTCCATCGCAGCCCCTATGGTCCCGGAGGTTGTGAGTTCGGATTTACCAAGATTTTCACCCATATTTATCCCTGAAATAACAAGGTCTGGTTTTTCATCCATGAGTTCAAATATTCCAAGGATCACCGCATCGGTTGGTGTCCCTGAGACTGCATATGCGTCTGATCCATCCCTGAGTGTAACTTCAGTCACCCTTATCGGTTCAAATAGTGTCAGGGCATGGCCTATCCCGCTCTGCTGGGTTGCCGGGGCCACTACCAGTGTCTCTCCAAGTTCCCTGACAGCGTCTCTGGCTGCCAGTATTCCTGATGAGTTCACTCCATCATCATTAGTTATCAGAATTTTCATTTGACCATCCCATGATCCTGGATTTCTATATGAAATTTTAAGTATATCTTATAACATAGGTCTATTAAGTCTAACCCCTGAAGGTGGAAGAGTTGAAGAAGAAAAAGCTGGTTGATTTCATTGCCAAAGTAATGGAGGATTCTGGGTTCAAGGTTTACAAGGATTTCAGGACCTCACAGCATATAGTCGATATCTATGGTATTCTTCCAACCACCCTCGGGGATATCGGGGTTGTTGTGGCCTGCAAAAATTATGATGAAAACTGGAAGGTTGGCATGGATGTCCTCAAGGAGATGGAGATGGCTGCAAAGACCCTGAAGGCATCCAAGATAGTCATTGTAACCACATCCGATTTCTCATCACAGGCCAGGAACTATGCTGTGAAGAGGAACATGAAACTTATAGACCGGAAGGGTCTTGTTAAGATTGCAGAGGAATTCTCAAAGAGGATACAGGCTCCTGAAGAAGAGGAGGATGAAGAAGGTTACTATGATGAAGAGGAGGTTGAGGTTTACAGCCCCCCAACCACGGTTCTCGGCAACAGTACAAGGGGATTGCTCTCAAAGAAGGAACATCGGACTCCAGTAGCCCCCCTTGTAAAGGGTCTCCTCCAGAATACCGTTATACTCATAGTCACCGTTGTTATCATTTCATTCCTGCTTGCAACGCTTCTACAGATGACTGCAGGACTTACCACAAGCCTGGCGGGCGTTATGAAGATAATGATTGCAGCAGCATTATCCTACGGTATACCCTACATTGTCGAGGATGATGGTGCCGTTGTTATGATAAAGGGGACCATAGTGTTCTTCAGTTCACTCATGATCCTTGTTATAATGATACTGATCTAGGGGAGCATGAATGCCTCCATGACCCCCAGAAAATTATAATTATTTTAAAAAAAATGAAAATGCTGTTTCTTCATCATGGAATGGAAAGAAGTGCCTCAAAAGAATAAAAAATAAAGAAGGTTTCATCTTCTGGATAGTACAAGACCCGCCGCCAGTACTGAGACTGCAGCTGCCAGTGCACCGGCGGGCACACCTGTCTCCTGCATAGGTATCATGTCTGCTTCGGTTTTTGAAGTTTCTGGAGACCCTTCTCTGACCGTTAACGTGGCATTATCCTGGTTGTTGGTTAAATTCTGATCATACTGGTCTCCTGAGACCTTTGCCGTGAACTGTGCTGTTCCGGCTGCAGTTGCCTGCTGGTGCACAACTAGTTTATAGACCTGGCCCTTTGGAAGGTTTCCAATGGTCCATGTATCCGTCAGAGGACTGTATGATGGATCACCGGATACCCATGTTGTACCGGCATCCCATGAAACCTCATGTCCAAGGTATGTCATTGGATAGGGGCTGCTGCGTGTTATCTGAACCTTAACGCCGGTGGCATCATAGGGTCCAAGGTTTGTCACCGCAACACCCTCAAGGATTTCATCTCCGACGGTGGTGGTGTCTATTATGTTCTCATCAAGGTCAAGGTACTCTGCATCAACTGCAAGGTCCGATCCCTGATAACCGTTGTAGCCATTGGGGATCTCCTGGGCGCTGATGGCTCAAGTGCCTGCAATGAGAATCAGAAGAAAAGTTAGAAGTCTATACATTACTCACCCCCCTTACTATTAATCAGAAAAAACTTCTGATGGTTAATTTATATTGCTTCAATTATATAAATGTCGTGAAAGGCTATCCTGGAAAGTAACATGCCTGTGAAAAACCAGAAATCCTCCGGTCATTCAAATCTTCTATGCCTTAATAAATTCAGAAGCTGAAAATCAATAAAAGGTCCAGTGGGCCGGACGAGATTCGAACTCGTGACCACCTCGTTGTGAGCGAGGTATCATACCCCTAGACCACCGGCCCCTATGGATTTAAATAGAACTAATGGGCCGGACGAGATTCGAACTCGTGACCACCTCGTTGTAAGCGAGGTATCATACCCCTAGACCACCGGCCCTCACTCTGACTTTAAATTTTTACAGTATATAAATTTTTCCCGGAGATGTTAACCGGGAGAATCATATAAATACCCTTTTATACCTTAAAGGTTAATGAAGATCATTCTCTGAGGTTATTTTCATGTCATGCAAAGCCAGTGGAAAGATATGGTTCAACGGTGAAATGGTTGAATGGGAAAATGCCACGTTACACGTACTCTCACACGTTGTACACTATGGATCAAGTGTCTTTGAGGGAATACGCTGTTATAAGAACAGGAAGGGCTCAGCGGTTTTTCGTTTGCAGGAGCATGTGAGGAGACTCTTCGACTCTGCAAGGATCTACAGGATGGAGATACCCTACACTGAAGATGAGATCTCTGATGCCATAGTTGATACCATCAGGGAAAATGGCCTTGAGGAGTGCTATATAAGGCCCGTGGTTTACAGGGGTTACGGTGAGATGGGTGTAAATCCTGTGAACTGTCCTGTGGAGGTTGCCATAGCAGCCTGGGAGTGGGGTGCCTATCTTGGTGCCGAGGCCCTTGAGGTGGGAGTTGATGCGGGTGTCTCCACATGGAGGAGGATGGCCCCCGATACCATGCCTAACCTTGCAAAGGCCGGTGGTAATTATCTTAACTCCCAGCTGGCCAAGATGGAGGCCGTGCGGCATGGCTATGATGAGGCAATAATGCTCGACTATCATGGCTATGTGAGTGAGGGGAGTGGAGAGAACATATTCCTTGTTATGGATGGTGAACTCTACACTCCACCGGTTTCATCATCACTCCTCAGGGGGATAACAAGGGACTCTGTCATAAAAATTGCAAGGACCGAGGGTATAAAGGTCCGTGAAGAACCCCTGACAAGGGAGCTTCTCTACCTTGCTGATGAAATATTCTTCACCGGCACGGCTGCAGAGATAACGCCTGTAAGGTCCGTGGATGGTGTTGAGATCGGGTCCGGCAGGAGAGGGCCGGTCACCAAGACCCTGCAGGATGAGTTCTTCAGGATAATAAGGGCCGAAACCGATGACAGCTTCGGATGGCTCACATACATCTGAATTATAAGTGAAAAGTTATAAGTTATAAGTGATAAGCATGGATGTTATTCAGGCGATTATCATAGGGACAGTTCAGGGACTCACAGAGTTTCTCCCGGTAAGCAGCTCAGCACACCTTGTACTTGTACCTGAAGTCCTGGGTGTTCAGGGCAGCCTTGCCTTTGACACGGTCCTCCATGTGGGGACCCTGGCTGCAGTATTCACCTACTTCTGGAACGATATAGTGCACATGGTCAGGGCGTTCCTATCCAGCATAGGGGACATCCCATCAGGGAACTTCAGGGAGGGTATCAGGGAGGACCGGTTCAAGAGGCTTGCATGGATGGTGATCATAGGTACCGTGCCTGCTGGCCTTGCAGGCGTGTTATTTAAGGACTTCTTTGAGGCCCTATTCAGCAGCACGGTTGCCGTTGGTTTCTTCCTCATTGTAACAGGTCTACTGCTGTGGGGATCCGAGAGGGTCAGCAGGGGCGTCAGTGAAAAACTGTCCATTGAAAAACTGGGTGTCCGTAACTCGCTCATAATCGGGTGCGCGCAGGCCCTGGCCATAGCCCCCGGGATTTCACGTTCAGGGGCAACGATATCAGCAGGTCTTTTCCTTGGCTTTGAAAGGGAGCTGGTTGCCAGGTACAGTTTTCTCCTCTCAATACCCGCAATACTTGGAGCGGCACTTGTACAGGTAAAGGACATAATTGTTGGGTTTGATCTCCTTGGGGCCAGCATGATCGCCGGTTTTTTGGCGGCTGCGGTATCAGGTTACGCTGCAATCAAGTTCTTCCTTAAGCTCATAAAGGAGAGGGACCTTAACGTATTCGCCTACTACTGCTGGGCCCTCGGTATCATCACCCTTGCAGTGTTCCTCCTCTGATCATTTTAGATCGGCACAAGGAGATTAACCGACTCATCACAACACAGAATTTATTTTCACAGAAGAGAGAAGCGATCCTTCACCATTATCTCCCCAGCATTCACCACCAGACAAACCCTTACCTGGATAACCCGCCAAGAATTATCACTGAGACCGATTCAACAGAACAGAAAAACCCTCCCATTACCCTACATGCACTTCTGGGTGAGATTAACACTTACAATTATTCTATGCCAACAAACCCTTCACCCTACATGCACGGAACAGACATGACCATGGAAGTAGGACCATGATACCTGCTGCTTTGTGAGGGTATAAACCCACCATGTACTCCAGAATACCTCAAGGATGGCTGCCGCTGCAAAAACCAGTAAGATCACCGGTAAGAGGAAGACCAGCCTCTCCCTGAAGGCCCTTTTAAATGGTTCTGCAGAGCCCGCGTAAACTGACTTCATGAGCGAGTAAAAGAAGACAGCTGCAGCTTCAAGGGAAAGGAGGCATCCCACCACTTCAAGGTGAATGTGCAGTGTGCCGGCATACACAAGTATGCCATATAAGCCCATCCTTGATATGAGGGCGTGTAAAAGACCACCTGCAAGGACGAATAAATTCAAAACAGGGGCTGCCGTGGTGAGGGTGAAGATAAAGAGAAGCACCTGTTTGATGTTTGAGATGAATATTCCAAGGGCGACTCCACCAAGATAATCAATAAACTGTGCCCTGAAGCCTGGGTAGTGTGAAAAACAGACGTTCATGTCCCCTGTTAGAAAACCATAGCTCCCGGCTGCTCCAAGGGCATTCGAAACAAAACCATAAATATAAAGGGCTGCTGACAGGACCATAAGCCGAGGATGGGGGATTATGGCCTTCAGATGCTCCTTAAATCCAGACATTCAGATCCACGCCCTTATCATGGGAATGTCTTTAAATCCAGACCGGGAGCCGGGTCCGGATATCATGGGAATATCCTGCTGCAGAGCTCCTCAACCCTCCCGCGGATTGCATCAACTGAGACACCGTGCAGCATGGCAGCCAGCATGGCGCCCCCGGCACCAACACCCTCCTTCACGGATCCGTTGAGGTACTCGTGAAGCCCCTTATGGGATGCCCTTTCAAAGGATGGGTCGACGGCGTATATATCAATCTCATCTATCTGTTCAGCTATCCTGTTTATATCGGAGGTCTCATCCTCTGCAACAAAGATGGTTGTTGCAATTGCAGTCCCTGAAAAATCAAATTCAGGGTCCAGGGCCTTTATAAGGGCGCATACAGCGGTCATCTGCGTCCCGCCGGCAAGGGTTACAGGGACACTGCTACCCATGCATATACCAGCCACCGCAGGTATCATTGGATCCCCAACTGCACCGACAGCCATGAAGGGATCATCCCTACAGTCCCCCGGTCCAATACCTGCCTTCTTAAAGCCCTCCATCACAACATCCCTTTTAAGGTTGTGGGGGTTCACTGGCATGCTTGCACTGACCCTGAAGTCTGCATCGTATCCCAGGGCTGTTAGAACACCCAGGGCTGTTGTTGTACCTGCAGGTGTGCTCTCACCAATAACAAGGTGTTCTGTCATCTCAGAGAGGGTTTTTCCCAGGATCAGGGCCCTTTCATAGATTCCCTGGGGGTCATCGACAGCCCTCCCTGTCCTTATGTCCCTCCCATGGACAGAATTGATGGTTATGTATGGAAGATCCGGCTTCACCGAGGCTCCTGCATCGGCCACTATGAAGGGTATCTCTGCAAGCTCAAGGGAAGCCTTTGTTATAACCGCAGGCGTTGGTGCGGACTCCCCCTCCACGATGGTCTGGGGTATCTCAGGAAGACACCTGGGGGCATCATGTACTATGAGTTCAACGTCTGCTGCTGGTGTGTACTCTGTTAAGTCAGGGCTTGCTCCTGCCCCTGTTATCCCCTCTATCCTTGATGTTTCTGTTGTTGCAATGGTGCAGAGGAAGAGGGTTTCCCTATCATAAACCTCATGGAGAAAATCACCTGACCCATAAATCTTCAGTCCATCAAACATTCAATCACCTCTCCTACTGTATATAACATAGAATACATAAAATTAGACCCTAGGAGAAATGTCACAGCCGGTGGTCAGGAAAATGTTATGCCTTGGTATAGAGGGAACAGCCGAAAAGACAGGTGTGGGTATTGTCCGGGACGACGGGGAAATACTCGCAATAAAAGGAAAGCCACTTATACCAGAAAAGGGAGGTATACACCCAAGGGAGGCCGCTGAACACCATGCAAGATGGATACCGGTCCTTGTAAGGGAAGCCTGCCATGACGCTGGAGTGGAGATAGATGAAATTGGACTCATATCATTTTCAAGGGGCCCTGGACTTGGCCCTGCCCTCAGAACCGTTGCAACCGCTGCAAGGACCCTTGCACTTTCCCTCAGGATCCCCATTGTAGGCGTGAACCACTGCATAGGACATATAGAGATAGGAAGGTTAACCACTGGAGCCAGGGACCCGGTCTCCCTCTATGTAAGCGGGGGGAACACCCAGGTGATAGCCTTCAACCAGGGCCGTTACCGTGTGTTCGGTGAAACCCTGGACATTGCCGTCGGCAACATGGTGGACCAGTTCGCACGTGAATCAGGCCTCGGACACCCTGGAGGACCCGTAATTGAAAGACTTGCACGTGAATCATCAGGGTACATTGAACTCCCCTACAGTGTTAAGGGGATGGACCTTTCATTCTCAGGGCTCCTCACCGCAGCCCTCCGGAAACTCGAGGCAGGAGCCGGTCTGGAGGATCTGGCCTACAGTCTGCAGGAAACCGCATTTTCAATGCTTGTGGAGGTCACCGAGAGGGCCCTAGCCTACACAGAAAAGAATGAAGTGCTGTTATGTGGTGGAGTGGCTGTTAACGGTCGGTTGAGGGAGATGATGGAGACCATGTGCAGTGAACACTACGTCGACTTCCACATGCCGCCGCCAGAGTACTGCGGTGATAACGGTGCCATGATAGCCTGGCTTGGCCACCTTGTCTACAGGCACAGCGGACCGGACAGTATCCGGGATACGGGTGTCATACAGCGCTACAGGACAGATGAGGTGGATGTTCCATGGATGTCTGAATCACCGGGTGGTATAGATCTCCCCCATGAACTCATGGCAAAGGGTGCCGAGGCAAACATATACATGGGCGGGTGGCTTGACAGGAAGTGCGTGGTTAAGGAAAGGATCTCCAAGGGCTACAGGATCCCTGAAATAGACCAGGATCTCAGATCATTAAGGACGAGGAGGGAAGCCAGGCTTATCAACCAGGCTAAGAATGCCGGTGTTCGAACCCCCCTCCTCCTTGACCTTGACCCTGAGAAGGGTTTGATGGTGATGGAGGCCGTTGATGGTTTGGAGTTCAAGGAAGCCCTTGAAGAGGACCTAGGGATCTGTGAGAGGATCGGTGAGGACATATCAAAGCTCCACAGGGCGGGTATAATACACGGCGACCTCACCGGATCCAACATCATCCTCAGGGGGGATGAGGTGGTCTTCATAGACTTTGGACTTGGAAGGTTCTCGGATGAAATCGAAGACATGGGAGTGGACCTACTCGTCCTCAAGAAGTCCCTTGAGAGCACCCACTACCGTGTGGCTGATGAATGCTTCAGGAGGGTCCTTGATGGTTACATGAGGGAAGGGATCGATATCAGAGAAAAGATAGATGAGATCGAGTCAAGGGGAAGATACACATCATAGGATCATAAATAGACGAAGTCAAAAGGAAAATACCCATAAGATACCATGGACATGCTTCATGAGGGGTGTGATATCCTTGAAGATAACATTTATAACAGGTAACAGACACAAATTATCTGAGGCAGAAAGGATATTCCATGGCACAGGCATAGAACTTGAGCATGCTGATATCGGCTACCCTGAACTCCAGGGGACACTGGAGGAGGTGGCGAGGTTCGGTGCAGAGCATGCAGCCAGGGTCATGGACTGTCCGGTGATCGTAGAGGATGCAGGACTCTTTATAAGGGCCCTTAAATGGTTCCCAGGTCCATACTCTGCCTATATACAGGATACCATTGGAAACAGTGGCATCCTGAAACTAATGGAAAATGTTGAAGATCGCTACGCCGAGTTCAGGTCGGCTGTTGGGTTCTGCACCCCCAACTCCGAACCCGAGGTTTTTTTAGGCGTGGTGAAGGGACGTATAGGTACTGAGGAACGTGGAACAAGGGGCTTCGCATTTGATCCCCTCTTCTATCCTGAAGGAATGGATAAAAGCTTCGGAGAGATCAGTACCAGCGAAAAAAACAGGTTTTCCCATAGAAGCCGGGCCCTCAAGAAATTTGCCCGGTGGTTCATTGAAAATTATGAGGTGATCTGATGTCTCTAAAACCTGAATGGGTTGAATACTCAGACGAAGAAATAGAGGATCTTATAGTGAAACTTTACAGGGAGGGCAACTCCGCAAGTAAAATTGGAATCATACTGAGGGACCAGCACGGTATACCCAGTGTAAAGGCTGTTACAGGACTTAAAATAACAGAAATTCTGGATAAACATGAATTAAAACCAGAATACCCTGAGGACCTTATGAACCTGATAAGAAAGGCCGTTAACATAAGGGACCACCTTAAAGAGCACCCTAAGGACCTCCACACAAGGAGGGGTCTTCAGATCGTTGAATCCAAGATAAGGCGTCTTGTAAGGTACTATGTAAGAGAAGGTGTCCTGCCTGAAGGATGGAGATATGACCCACAGAAAGCAGCCCTCCTCGTCAAATAAACTTCCTGAAACAATTACAGTCCGTGGCGGTGAGGCTTCACGGGTCCTTGAGGAACATGTAAATGAGGGCAACATAATCCGTGTAATCTCACACAACGACGCCGATGGTCTATCGGCTGCTGGAGTTGTGGCCAAGGCCATTTCATCAAAAAATGGCCAGTTCCACATCTCCATCCTTTCACGCCTGAAAAGGGAATTCATAAAGAAACTGGCAGGGGAGAAATACTCCCTCTTCTTTTTCTGTGACATGGGAAGCGCCCACCTTGAGGATATATCCCGCCTCAGGGGAGATGTTATAATTGCAGACCATCACCAGCCCTCCGATTTCAGGACGGACTCAAATATAGTGCACCTCAACCCCCACCTGCATGGCCTTGACGGGAGCAGGGACCTCAGTGCATCAGGGACCGCCTACATCGCCACAAGATCCATCACAAGGGACACGGCCCCCCTTGCCCTTGTAGGGGCCTTCGGTGACATGCAGTACGATGATGGTTTCAGGGGCGCCAACAGTTTCATAATGGAGGAGGCCATTGAATCAGGCACGCTCCAGGCCCACAATGACCTCAGGATCGCATCAAGGTACCATGAACCACTCTACAGGTCCATAGCATACACCTTCAACCCTCCCCTCCCCGGGTTAACCGGCGACATGGAAGCCTCCAGGGGTTTCCTTGAAAGGATAGGTGTCTCATATGGTGTCAGGTACGGTGACCTTTCACCCGAGGAGAGGGATATCCTAAAGGAAGAACTGATACGCATAAACCCGGCTATATTCGGGGAGGTCCTCACTGCAAGGGGATTCCAGCCAGAAATAAGGGACCTTTCTGACTTTGCAAGGGTCCTTGACGCCTGCGGTAAGAACCGTAAATACGGGATCGGGATAGGTTTATGCCTTGGTGAAGGTGAAGGAGCCCTTGAAGTTGGCCTGGAACTTCAGAAGAACTACCGTGAAGAAATAATCAGGGGCCTTTCCTGGATAAGGAGGGAGGGTTCATCTGTAATGTCAAATATACAGTACATCTACAGTGAGCATAAGACCTTCAAAAGCATAATGGGTACAATTGCAAGCATATCACTATCCCTCCAGCTCCTGGACCCTGACATCCCCCTCCTCGGCCTTTCACGCATGGACCGCCATGTCAAGGTCTCTGCAAGGACAACCAGGTCCGCCATTGAAAGGGGCGTTAACCTTGGCCTTGCCCTCAGGGATGCTGCCTCAAGTTTCGGGGGTACCGGGGGAGGCCATGATATAGCAGCAGGCGCCATGATACCCTACAGGGACATGGAAAGCTTTCTGCAGCTTGTTGATGAGATTATCGGGACCCAGACAGGTAAGGTGTGAATAATGTACCTCAGCAGGACTGAAGAGAGAATGTATGATGGGGAGTTCGGTGAAACCATCCAGAAGAGCATGGAGATACTGGTTGCCCTGGGGGACATCTACGGTGCTGAAGGAATGGTTGATATCAGCTCCGCCCAGATTTCAGGTGTGTCATACAAGACCATAGGGGATGCGGGACTGGAATACCTTGAGGATCTCAGCTCACGCGGCGCCAGGGTGAAGGTTACAAGTACGCTTAACCCTGCAGGACTTGATCTTGAAAGATGGAGGGAAATGGGTTTTTCAGAGGAATTTGCAGAGAGGCAGATAAGGATAGTTGATGCCTACTCATCCATGGATGTTATGAACACCTGCACATGCACCCCCTACCTCATAGGGAACGTTCCCCTGAGGGGCTCCCATATCGCATGGTCAGAGTCCTCGGCCGTATCATACGCAAATTCTGTCCTTGGAGCCAGGACAAACAGGGAGGGTGGACCCGGTGCCCTGGCAGCTGCAATATGCGGAAAAACACCCGAATATGGCTATCATCTTGATGAGAACCGTGCCGCCACCCTGGTTGTTGATGTTGAGTGTGAACTCTCGGGTTCTGATTACGGTGCCCTGGGACACATTACCGGTAAAATGGTCGGTGAGGGTGTACCCTACTTCCGATTCATTTCAAAGCCTGAGCCGGACGACCTCAAGACCCTCGGGGCCGCCATGGCATCATCAGGGGCCGTTGCACTCTACCATGTTGAGGGCCTGACACCCGAGTACATGGATGCGGATGCATCAGGGGCTGATGATCATGTGAGCATCGATGCAGGGGATATTGCAGGTGCAAGGGAGTCCCTCTCAACCTCCACGGATGAACCTGACCTTGTATGTCTTGGATGCCCCCACTGTTCCCTGGGGGAGATAAGGAGGATAGCATCATTTTTAAGGAATAATGAACCTGGAGTGGAGTTCTGGGTCTGCACATCTGCGTCCATAAAGAGCGCCGCAGACAGGATGGGGTACACTGAGACCATAGAGGCTGCAGGCGGGATGCTTGTCTCTGACACCTGTATGGTTGTTGCCCCTGTAGAGGAACTTGGCTACGGTGTCCTGGGGGTTGACTCTGCCAAGGCAGCCAACTACATACCGGGTATGTGTGGCCTTGAAGCGGTCTATGATGACTGGATGAACCTCCTGTCAAGGCCATGAGGTCCATCAGTGCGGCCTCAGATTCCTGCCCCTGCAAGGGCGCTTCCGAGCTGAAGACCTATCGATGAGAGGTTCTCAAGGCTTATCCTGTTGTAGGGTTTTACATCGTAACTTGCAAGGTTCAGAATCCCTATTATCTCCCCTGAGAATTTGATGGGAAGCATTAGGAGCGTTCTTATATTATTTTTACGTATGGATTCATGGAGCAGTCTGTATTCCGGTGATTCAGAGGTTATGTATATTATCTTCTCCTTCTCAACCGACCTGCTGAAGAGGTCCCTGAAAACACCTGCCATGCACATTTTACTCAGTGTTTCCGGGAGGTTCTTCTGGGCCCTCATCTCAAGTTCCCTTCCCTCATCCATCAGGTAGATGCAGCCCATCTCAAATCCAAGGGTTTCTATAACAGCTTCGATTGATCCTTCAAGCATCCTATCCTCCTTTTCACCGCTGTTTATAATCTCTGAAACCCTGTTCATTGCTATAAGGGTCCTTATGAACTCTTCCTTCTCCCTTTTCAGTTTCTCCATTGAGAGGTACTCTGAGATTTCATCGGCAACCATCTCGATGATTTCAAGGATCTGTGAGGATACCGAATCATCAGATGTCCCTATGATAAGTGCCCCTGTGGCCCTCTCCTCGACTATCAGGGGGACTGAAAGCATTATTTCACCGGTTTCGGTCTGCCAGGAGACCGTCTCGAGGGTTTCCATGCTCCTGTAAATGAAGTAGTCCACCTCGCCAATATTAATTGTCTCTGGGTGTTGGTGGATGACTTCAAGGCCCGATGCATCCCTTCCTACAAGTGCAAGTTCACTGAGGGATAGGAGTCCTGAAAGTTCTTCCCTGATGGAGAGGAGGAATTCTTCAAGGCTTCCGGCTGAGGATCTTAACCTTGTGATGGTAAGAAGAACCTCGAGTTCGCCCTTTGAGAAGGAGGAACTTGCAGGGTCCCTTGCAATTATCACCCAGAAGTCATTGACAGGGTTTATTGAAAGGCTGTAGCTTCTTCTTATACCATCCCTGCCCCTGAGGTCCGCCTGTACTGTCCCTGCTGATTTCATTTTCTCCTTAAAAATCAGGAGGCTCTCTCTGTCCATGATATCCTCAAGGTTCCCGGTTCCAGGGAACATTCTTCTGAAGGGTTCATTGGCAACGATGATGTCAAGGAATGTGTTGACTGTGAAAACAAGTTTGTCGGGGTCGTCAACTGTTCTCTCAAGTTCAAGAAGTTCCAGGATTGTCCTGTGGAGTTTTGATGCGTTCTTGATGATCTCTGAGTCCCTGGATGTTTCATCAGGAGTTTCTGCGGCCCTTACATCGGCGTCGTCTGAGAGCATCCATAGCTTGCTCCTGCCGACGGACCTGTAATTAACAAGGCCCCTGGCCTGGAGTATGTGGAGGTATTTAAGTACCGTTGCCCGGCTCCTGTTTATACCCCTGGTTATCTTGTCCAGCATGCACTCCTCTGGAGGGTTTGACCTGAGGTATGAGATTATCAGTTTCTCTGTTTCAGAAAGGTTTTCCATGTATTCACCCGATCCTTTAATGATTTACTTTATGGTATAACCATTTATTATAATTTAAGGTTAGGTCTTCGGCTGAATACTGAGGTCATGGGTTCTTCACCTGAGGAATTATGAGGATTTGATGCTGTTAGATTATGTATATCATGATATGAACATTTTTTGGATGATTTCAGCCGGTGCTCAGCCATCCCTCCCCCCACCATACATTAGAAAAATTTAAATAGTAGTTTTTTATACTATACGGTATAGTTATACTGAAATGTAGAGGTGGTTTTGTGGATTATAAAAAAATATCAGAAGACCTTAAAAAACTCCTGGGCCTTGAAGGAAGCCCTGTGGCGGTGAAACTCCTTAAAGAGGAAGATGAACACCGCGCCATGAAACTTGAAAAAAAGAGGCACTGTGAATTCATACAGGATGCAAGGCTTGGTGGTGTAAGTGGCTATGCAACCTGTGAGGAGCACCTGTGCAAGGGGGGAGCTGGAGTAATGGGTATATGCGACCTGCCAGGGCCCGTTGCAGATGGAAGCATGTACCATAAACTCGGGAACTACAGCACCCCCGAGGCAGCGAAGGAAACCGTCGAGGCAATACCCGTGGTGACTGGGAAATACCGTGCATCACTTTACGCTCCCCTTGAAGATACTGACTTTGAGCCTGACTCTGTGGTTTTCATAGTAAAACCAGCTCAGGCCCTCAGGTTAAGCCAGGCCTACCTTCATTCACGTGGTGGTAGAATGGCCGGTGACTACTCAGGGATACAGTCCCTCTGTGCAGATGCTGTTGCAGCAGTAAAGGAGAGGGGCATACCCAACATGACCCTGGGCTGCAACGGTTCAAGGAAGTACGCGGGTGTTAAACCAGAGGAACTCATAATAGGGATACCCGCAGCAGAACTTGAGGGAATCGTGGATGCCCTTAAAAAATTCGCTGAAGAATGGGGTTAAGTATGATCAGTCTTAAGGGGATAAATCCATACGCAGCAGCGGTAATAACAGAGAACATCCTTAAGAACGGACCTGAAAAACTCAACATCCTCCTGGATGCGGATATAAGGGAAATCAGAGATCTGGCAGATAAATACGGTGTGAATATTTCATCAAGGAAGGTTGAGGATGGTTTGGTGCTTACAATGACAGCCGGAGAGATGGAAGAGATAGATGTTACCGGGGAAACATGTCCCGGCCCCGTTATAACTGTGGGTGAGAAACTCTCATCACTCAAAAAAGGTCAGATGATAAAGGTTAAATCAGGAAACCGGGACACCCTGGATGACCTTGAAGTTTCAGCCGCTGAAATGAATGCAGTGGTTGTTGAAAAATCAGATGACTACATAATACTGGAAAAAACAGAGAAAAAGGATCCGGTTGAGATCACCGGAAGAGACAGGGTCCTTGTGGTGCAGAGCAACGGGACAGCAAACGCTGAAAGGGCCTATGCAACATTCATATTCTCAAAGGCCGCCAGGAGTATGGGCAAGGAAGTCATAATCTTCCTCCTTATGGACGGTGTCAGCCTTGCAAGGAAGGGTGGTGCCTCAAATGTCAAGCACCCGGCATTCCCGCGCCTCGATGAACTCATGAGGGAAGTGATTGATATGGGTGTCCAGATATACGTATGCGAGATGAGCGCCCAGTTCAGGGGTATTGATGACAGCGCCCTTGAAGATGGATGCAAGATTGCAGGTGCTGCAACATTCATAACACTACTCAGTGACCCCAGATACGCTGTGGTGAACTTTTAGAGGTGATATAATGATATATCAGGTTATTGTTCTGGCATTTCTCCTTTCTGGAGTTACATCTGGCTTTATAACATTCCGTATCATGGGAATGAAAATGGCACCGCACTTTGGTGTGCTTCTGATCTCCATAATTGCAACGGCCCTGAATATTCTGATGGGTGGTGGAATACTCTACATTGCAGTGGCTCTTCAGGTCCTTGCAGGCATATCAGCCTACATACAGTTCATGCCTGCTCTTAAGGACAATTTCCAGACTGCTCCACTCTATTCAGCCCATCTCAGCATGATGACTGTTGCTGCGATTCTGGGGCTTGCTTCAGTGTTTTAAACCACATATTCTTTAATTTTTATTATCTCTCACTGTGCAGTCCCAGAAGTACAGACATTAGATCTTTAGATAATTCAAAGTAAGTAAACTGGATGTTTCTTCATCACTGGTAAACAATATCCTGGATATACTTGAAAAAAACCCATTTAATATTTCACGTAGATCCCTATGGAACTGCAGGTAAAGCAGAGAGAAAGCCAAGGAAATATTATTTCTTATCCCCATCAATAAAAGCAAGCTTGAATTTCATTCTTGGAAGATATGCTCCGGAAAAAAAATGAATTCCTGGGACCATTAGCAGAAAACCTAGTTGCATCTTCTTTTTTCAAAATGAAAGAAAGGGGTATATTAAATGGAATATTATATCCGGCAGATCCCGGAAGCGTAGATTTCCTTTTAAGCAGAGCAGACGGAGAAATAATTCCCGTAGAGGTTGGAGTAGGTAGAAAAAGTAAGGGACAGTTAAAAAAAGCCATTAAGAGATATAAATCAAATTATGGAATTTTAGTATCAAAAAGAAGCCAAATAATTGAAAAAGAAGGTAATGTGATTCAAATCCCTCTAACAACATTTTCATTTATCTAAATTTTATCAGCACATATTCAGGGCCCTGAGTTCCCGGCGAGCAAGTTAAATAAATTGATGGTCAAAGAAAAGATCATGGCAAGGTACATAGAACACCCCCTCATAAAACCAGGGGCCATTGAGGCAAGGACCTACCAGCAGGTAATGGCAGCCGGTGTGCTTAAAAAGGGCAATTCAATGATCGTGGCCCCTACAGCCCTGGGTAAAACAATCGTTGCGGTTCTTGTGGCTGCTGAAAGGCTCACGAAATTTAAAGGGTCCAGGGTTCTTGTCCTTGCGCCCAGCAAGCCCCTCGCAATACAGCACGAGGAAAGCTTCAGGGAGTTCCTCCTTGCAAGCTGCACGTCCATCACAGGAAGTATAAAACCAGAGGAAAGGGTTAAGCGCTGGAATGAATCTCAGGTTATAACCGCAACACCCCAGACAGTTGAATCAGACATCCTGAGTGGAAGATACGATCTGAGGGATGTTTCTCTAATTGTTTTTGATGAATGTCACCGGGCGGTTGGGTCCTACTCCTACGTATTCCTTGCATCAAATTACATCCAGAATGCAAATAACCCCCTCATACTTGGACTCACCGCATCTCCAGGTTCAGATGAGGATAAGATAAAACACGTCTGTGAAAACCTCTTCATAAGGGATGTTAGCGTGAAAACAGAGAATGATCCCGACGTAAGGCCCTACATAAAACCCGTAAAGATTGAATGGGTGAAGGTGAAGATGACCCCTGAACTGGAGGAGATAAGAGAACACCTGAAAAGGGCCCTTAAATCCAGGATGAAGATCCTGAAGAACCTTGGAGTTATAGACAGCATAAACGCCGGTAAAAAGGACCTCCTCATGGCAAGGGGGCGTGTCCAGAACAGAATCGCCCGTTCAACAAACCCTCCAAAGTCATGTTACAGGGCAATCTCACTCATAGCAGCCTGTATAAATGTTGAACATGCAGTTGAACTCCTTGAAACCCAGGGCATAAACCCCCTCCAGAGGTACATTGAAAGGCTCAGAAAGAAGAATACGAAGGCTGCGAAGGGCCTTATCATGGACCCGGACTTTACCAGGGCCGCGTACCTTACAAGAAAGGCCTCTGCATCGGGAATAGAGCATCCGAAACTTGATAAACTCATGGAAATCCTTAAAGAAGAACTCAGGAACACAGAATCAAGAATAATAGTCTTCACACAGTTCAGGGACACCCTTGAGGAGATCTACCAGAGGTGCCTCAGGGAAGAAATAAATGCGGTTAAATTCTATGGCCAGAACAGCAGAAGCGGTGAGAAGGGCCTTACACAGAAACAGCAGCGGGAGATAATCAAATCCTTCCGTATGGGTAACCATGATGTTCTTCTCTCAACAAGCGTGGCAGAGGAGGGTATAGACATACCCTCGGTGGACCTCGTCATAATGTATGAACCGGTCCCCTCTGAGATAAGGATGATTCAGAGGCGTGGAAGGACAGGGCGGAAAAGATCAGGGCGGATGATGGTCTTGATAACAGAAAAAACCCGTGATGAGGCATACTACTATTCAAGCATGAGGAAGGAGAATAGGATGAAGAAGAGCCTCAGGGGGGGCTCGGTGGAAATTGATGTTGCCCCTCTTCCTGTGAAGGAGGAACCCCGTGAAAGGCCATTCATATACGTCGACTCCCGGGAGGTGAATTCAAGGGTCATCAGGGAACTGAAGGGGATGGGGGTGGAGTTTGAACTCAGGGCCCTTGCAGCGGGTGACTACCAGGTGAGCGATGATGTGATCATAGAAAGAAAAACCACCCAGGACTTCCTTAACTCAATCATGGATAAAAGGCTCTACAGGCAGGCCAGTGAGATGGTTAAAAGTTTTAAAAAACCAGTTATAATAATCGAAGGTGAAGACCTCTACTCAGGTTTCATAGGCCCCGATGCTGTAAGGGGGGCCCTTGCAGCCGTTGCAGTGGACTTTGGAATACCCATGATACCAACAAGGTCCCCTGAAGACACAGCCGCAATGATAAAAAGAATAGCCATAAGGGAGCAGGAAGAAAAGAAACCAGACATGCGTGTAAGGACTGATAAAAAGCCCCTCACACTGAGGGAAAAGCAGCTTTTCATCGTTGAATCACTCCCCAACATAGGATCCAGGTACGCCCTCAGACTACTTAGAAGGTTCGGATCAGTCATGGGGGTCATGAATGCATCAGAAAAGGAATTAAGAAAGGTCGAAGGTATAGGTAAAAAGAGGGCCTCTGAGATAAGGGAAGTGCTGGAATCAGAATTCAGGGATGATTAAAAGGATAAGGAAAGGTGATTTATTGCATTTACTGATGGATGAAAGGGGTAAAAGATATCTTATAAAGCCGGGCTCCGGTTTTGAGTCTGACGTTGGAATAATCAGCCCAGAGGTTATAGAGGAGAGCCAGCCGGGTCAGGTGATTGAAACACACCTTGGAAGGAAGGTCCTTGTACTCAAACCAAACCTCTCAGATTACTTTGAACTCATGGAAAGGAAGTGTTCAATACTCCTGCCAAAGGACCTTGGACTCATATCCGCTTACACCGGACTCCCAAAGGGTTCAAGGGCCCTGGATGCGGGTACCGGGGCGGGTACAGTTGCAATGTACCTCGCAAATCTTGTGGGGGAATCAGGGCATGTTACAACCTATGAGGTCCGCGAGGACTTTGCGGAGGTCGCGGAGAGGAACATCAGGAACTTTGGCTTCAGGAACATAGAGCTGAAAAACAGGGACATAAAGGATGGTATGGATGAGGAGGACCTTGACCTTGTCTTCCTGGACCTTCCAAAGCCATGGGAGATAATGGAGGATGTCCATGAATCCCTCCTCAGGGGTGGGTGGGCGGTTTTCTACAACCCCTACATTGAACAGGTGAAACTTATCCATAGAATCGGTTCAAAGGCGGGTTTTGGTGATATAAGGACCTTTGAAACAATTGAACGTGAAATTGAAGTTAGGAAACAGGGGACAAGGCCAAGGACAAGGATGGTTGGACATACAGGTTACCTCACCTTTATGAGAAAGATGATCTAGGAGGGGACTGTGAATGTTTGAAAATGTGATTTCAATAAAGGATTTCAGCAGAAAGGACATTGAGGTCATCCTCAGAGAAGCAGAGAAGATGGAACCAATCGCGGCTGGAATGGAATCATCAGATATTCTCTCAGGGAAAATGCTTGGGATGATGTTCTATGAGCCTTCAACAAGGACAAGGCTGTCATTTGAAACTGCCATGAAACGGCTTGGTGGTGATGTTGTTGGTTTTGCAGATACAGGGGCCATATCTGCAGCTAAGGGTGAGAGTCTTGCCGACACCGCCAGGATGCTTGCAGGTTACTCGGACGCCATTGTAATAAGACATAACCTTGAGGGGGCTGCCCGCTATGTTTATGACACCGTTGATGTCCCGGTTATAAATGCAGGGGATGGTTCCGGTCAGCATCCAACCCAGACCCTCCTGGACCTTTACACCATGAACAGGTTCTTCGGAAGCATAAGCGACCTGAGGGTGGCCCTTGTGGGTGACCTCAAGTATGGAAGGACTGTCCACTCCCTTGCCTATGCCCTTGCAGCCTTTGGTGCTGCAATGAGTTTTGTATCACCCCCCGAGTTAAGGATGCCCGATGACATCATACATGACCTTCAGGGGGGAGGGCTTGAGGTTAATGAAACTGAAAAACTTGAGGATGTTATAGATGACGTTGATGTCCTGTACGTTACAAGGATACAGAGGGAACGTTTCCCTGACCCTGAGGAGTATTCAAGAATAAGGGGCGCCTACCGTATAGACAAGCCAATGGTTGAGGAGAGGGACCTCATCGTGATGCATCCGCTGCCAAGGGTTGATGAGATATCACCTGATGTTGATTCGCTTCCCCAGGCCATGTACTTCAGGCAGGCTTTTTATGGTGTTCCAGTCAGGATGGCCCTCCTGAAGATGCTGATAAAGAACTGAATGAATGCGTTACCCCTCTCTGCAATCCTTATCTTTCCATCACACACCCCAGAGAGAATCCTCAAGAAGAGACGTGTCGCACTGAAGATTTATTATATTTGTCCTGCCCTTTCCTCTACCCCTTGACACCGTGTTTGTTGATATGAGGCCCAGCATTTCAAGCTCATTTATGAAGTCGAATATTCTCCTGTATGAAACGGAATCCCCCTTCGATATGTCCTTGTAGACCTCGTAGAGTCTTCCTGAAGTTATCTCTTCCTTCCTCTTTGTCAGGTACAGTATTGCTTCAAGGACCCTCTGCTGCTGGCTTGGAAGTGTGAGTACTATGTCCGTGATCTTGTTGTGCTCTATGTAATCCTTGGCCTCCCTTACAAAGTCTCCCTGGACGATTTCGGATTCCCTTTCATCTGCAATTTCTCCAGCTGTTCTGAGAAGGTCAAGGGCGTACCTTGCATCACCCTCCTCCTTCGCAGCCAGGGCAGCGCAGAGTGGAATAACATCATCATCAAGGGCTCCTTCCTTGAAGGATAGTTTGGATCTTTCTTCAAGGATATCGACAAGTTGCTGGGCTCCGTATGGTGGGAATACTATTTCCCTGTCCCTTAGACTGCTCCTGACCCTTGGCTTTATGAATTTCTTGAATTCAACATAGTTACTTATTGACAGTATCGAGACATTATCAGTCCTGGTCAGCGTGTATAGAAGGCCGTCGCCATCGTTTCTGAGGAGTATGTCAATCTCGTCAAGTACAACCATGAGTATCATGTCCTGGCCAAAGGCGTTTTTCTTGAACATGTTCCTGAAGGTGTTAACAATTTCAGCCTTTGTCCAGCCACGGTAGGGGACATCACGACCGAGTTGCTGGCACAGCCTGGCTATAACCTGATACTCTGTTGTGTAATCTGTGCACCTTATGTACTCTGTCCTTATATTAACATCACAGTCCCTTGAGGCCTCCTTGAGCTGTTTCATGGCAAATTTAGCCACCGCAGTTTTCCCTGTCCCGGTCTTACCGTATATTGTTACGTCGGGTGGTGTTACTCCATTGAGGGCCTCGACCCAGTACTTTGCTATGGACCTTATCTGTTCCTCCCTATGAGGTAGTCTATCAGGTAGGAACCTGTGATCCAGAAACTTTTTATCCTTAAAAACAGATTCTTTGTCCCCAATTTCATCAAAAATATTCATAGTATCCCTTCTAATGATATTTATTTGCAAGAAAACTGCTGTAGCCACCTTCAGGTTAACCCCAGCATGAACAGCTGATCATGTTCATCTGGGAAGTCCTATAGGTTGCAGTGCCCTTCCCACCACAGTATTCTCTGGGGTCAGGTGATAGGTTTCAAGTGTAAATTTTCTTATTGAATCTATTAGATAAAAGTTTTTATTATTTATGTGTGTCAGCAGTATGATGGATGGTCTGTGAGACATGTTTTTCAAGTGTAAATGATACGTTCGGGTCCTGCCATCGATGAAAGGGTGGTCCATTTCAAGTGTAAAATTTCATTCTGTCCCTACCTATTGTCGGTGGGGCATCAGTTTCAAGTGTACTGAAATTCCATTAGTGAAGGGGTGGAGGGAGACATCCATTTCAAGTGTAATAGAATTTTGTTCTTTAGGGCTTCGAGAGAGACATCCATTTCAAGTGTAAGTATTAATGTAATAATTTTTGTAAATAAAATACGTTAATTTCAAGTGTATCCAGTGTAAGTTTTGTGAAGTCCTGAAGCATCCATACCTGAGGTGTCAGGGCCCACCCCTGATCCCAACGTGTTTTTATGCATTTAAAATGGGAAATTAATACGGAGTTACACTTGAAATTGACCTCTCTAACTCAAGAAGCTGCCATGAATGAACACTTTTACACTTGAAATTGACCTCTCCCATCCAGGGTGTACCATGAACTCCATGGTTTACACTTGAAATTGACCTCTCCCGGATGGAGGTTCAGGGAGTATATGACTTTACAGTTGAAATCAATGTCCCTGTCAGGTCACCGGTTACGGTAGCAGGGACTTGAAGGTGAAGTATTCTTCAGGAACTCTAAATTGTCAAGTGTTCACAGAATACATCTCATGTTTTTGGCAAATAGAATAAAAATGTGGATTTACAGATGAAATGCATCTCCAAAACCGGAAAATATAGTGGATGAAGGGTTCAGCCTAAACATACATGCTGTCATGTTCCCTTTTCTCATCACCGAACCTTTCCTGTATCATCCACATAACATGTAGCTTTGCCCTGAAAACCTTTTTTATAGTTGAAATCAACCTGTCCTTTGTGAGGCCGTCAAAGAATATCTCATCGGTCACAAGGTAACCGTTAAGGACATTTTCAGGGTGATCAAGCTGAAAATCAACCCCAAAACGGTTAATTGCAAATCGAATATCCCATAGGAACTCAGTCCTTTTAACCATGCTCATGTCCCGTATGCCTGCCTGGTGTTCAGGGCTCACGCTGGTGGCGCAGGCAATCAGAACCATATCCCTTTTTCCTGCAGGCTGAAGCACATCAATGACATGATCCTCCGGATAGTTAACCACATAGTGAAAGTTTGCGTTCTCATCTGGAACTTCCATCCTGAAGATTCCTTCCTCTTCAAGCCATTTTCTGATCATCTTCTGTGACATAAAACCACTCCCATATTAATGTCTGTACCGGAGGAATATATACTAAACCGAAATTATTACAGCTGAGACAGTATCCAACGGGTCCTTGTTGAGCTCCCCCTTCAATGCTTTTATACAGCCTTCCATGACTGGTATCTATATATGGCCCCTGACTGAAACTCTCTACCATGGATCAGATCCCGGTTATACTGATGGCAGTCCTGCTGGACATTCTGATAGGTGAAATCCCTGTAAGGATACACCCTGTGGTCCATATGGGTAATCTGATTGATATATTAAGGGGTGAACTTGGAAATACACGTATCTCAGGATTTTTACTTACCTTCACCGTTGCTTCGGTTTTCACAGCACCCCTCATTCTGACATTCTACCTTGAAGGGATAGTATGGTTTATTGTATCAGGGTTCCTTCTTTCAACCGTCATATCAATCAGGTTTCTCATGGCATCTGCCCTTGAAATAAAAGGCGCCCTTGAAAGCAGCCCCGATGTTGCAAGGGAAAAACTCTCATTCCTTGTCAGCAGGGACACATCATCCCTTACAGAGGAACAGATAGCATCAGCGGCGATTGAAACCCTCACCGAGAACCTGACAGATTCTGTGACAGCCCCCCTCTTCTACTTCATCCTCCTGGGACTGCCAGGCGCATTTCTCTACCGCACAGTCAACACCCTTGATGCCATGGTTGGATACATGGACCATTACTGCAGGTATATAGGCTGGTTCCCTGCGAAACTTGACGACGCCCTGAACTACATACCATCAAGGCTCACAGGCGTGCTCATAATACCCGCAGCCATCATCCTTTGCATGAACTGGCGAAAATCAATCAAAACCATTATGAGGGATGCAAGGAGAACACCAAGCCCAAATTCAGGTTTCACAATGGCTGCTGCTGCAGGAGCACTCTCTGTTCAGCTGGAAAAACCTGATGTTTACGTCCTTGGCGATCCTCTGGATAGTCTCGGGTCCCGGAAGATATATGAAGCTGTTAAGCTCAGTTCAGTTACAGTTGCAATCTTCCTCCTCCTTGTAACCGGGATCATATGGGTGATTCAATGAACGTGACCATAATGACCCTCACGGACAGGGCCCTGAAACTTGCAGAGCGGATAAAGGAGAAGCTCCTGGAGGACCCCACAGTGTTCTCTGTGAGGCTGATACACAGGGACATGGACCTTGAGGATGTTTTCAGGGAGAGCCAGATGATCATAGGAATAATGGCCACCGGTATAATGGTAAGGAAAATAGCACCGCTCATCAGGGGCAAGCTCCATGATCCTGGAGTAATCGTCATTGACGAGGCCGGTAGAAACGTGATAAGCCTTCTATCAGGACATGCAGGCGGAGCAAACGATTTCGCCCTGAAAATTGCAGGGCTAATCGGTGCAAACCCAGTTATAACAACATCAACGGATGTTAACGGCCTCATTGGAATCGACACCCTTGCAGCAAGGTACTTCTACCAGATAAGTGACCCTGGACTTCTCAAGCACTTCAACTCATCAATCATCAGGGGGCACACCGTTGAACTTTTATCATCAAGGGATGTTAAACCCCTCATTGATGGGGACGCAGCAGGGACCTACACCTACAGGAAGGGCGGTGATGAAAACATCAGAGCAACGTGCAATGGTAAGACAATGATACTCAGACCCTTAAAGGTTTCCCTTGGCATAGGGACAAGGAGGGGTGTTATGTCAGACACGATACTTGAGTTCATCCATGGGACAATGAAGAGGACTGGTATCCCGGTCCAGCGTATCGACGCCATTGCAACCGGTGAGATGAAAAGGAATGAAGAGGGGATAATCAGGGCAGCATCCATACTAGGGGTTCCCCTTGAATTCATACCCCTTGATGAACTTAAAGACCAGGAAACCGTGTCATTTTCAGACTTTGTTAACTCAAAGTTTGGTGTTGGAAGCGTGTGTGAATCAGCAGCGCTTAAAAGTGCAGGGCCAGGTTCAAGGCTCATAGTAAGAAAGACAGCGTCCTCTGGAGTCGCCCTTGCCCTTGCGGTATCCCGGATACCAAAAACTTTTTAACCCGGATTATATAAACCATATTGGATATAAACATTATCAGGTTTTTTTTAAGGACCATAACAGGGAGGATTCAAAATGAGTAACGAAACATTCAATCGCGTTTCTGAAATTTTAAAACATATAATGGAAGATAACAGTGTTCCAAGGAACATCAGGAGAGCCGCTGAAGAATCAAAGGAGATTCTAAACAATGAGGATGAGGACAGCACCGTAAGGGCGAGTACTGTCATATCCATACTTGATGAGATAAGCAACGACCCCAACATACCGATACATGCAAGGACACTGGTATGGGAGATACTCAGTGAACTTGAATCCATCAGGGATTGATCCATTAAATCTATTTATTCTGCCTGTGAATCATTAAGTGGACACACCTCAATCTATTTTTCCATTCCAAGCATTGATGCAATGAACTGTGTCCTCGCCGATTCCTCAACGAACTCTGCAAGGAGGAGGGCTTCATCAAGGTCGCTGCCTCCACACACTGTTCCATGGTTTTCCAGGACCACAGCCTTCTCCTTCAGCATCCCCTCAGCACACGCCTCTGCCAGTTCAGTGCTCCCTGGAGGATGGTAGGGGACCATGGGTATATGACCGGTTCCAAGGTCCCTGAAGCCTTCCATCTTCATGATCCTCACACCAGCCATCGAGAAGGCCCTTGCACATGGTGAATGGGTGTGGACTATGCCACCAATATCCGGTCGTCTCCTGTAGATTTCAAGGTGGAGTTCCAGTTCAGAGGAGGGTCCTTTACCCCGCAGCACCCTGCCGTCAAGGTCAACGATAACAAGGTTCCTGAGTGACACATCACCCAGGGGGACCATTGTCGGTGTTATGATTACCTCATCACCCTGCCTTGCGCTTACATTTCCACCTATACCTGATACAAGCCCCGTCCTGTAGATGTATCCTGAAACCTCAACAACCTTCCTCATAACGTTCATACCATCACCTAGAATTCAAATACCTTCAGGGCGCCGCGATGCAGTACCGGGACCTGGCCACAGGTGGGGACTATGTTGTAGATCTTCTGGAACTCTGTCTGGGCCTGGAATGTCCCTGAATTTATCAGGTGAACACCCCTGTACTTCTTGTAGGCGTTGATATGAACATGTCCAGTGTGCAGTATATCCGGTACATCATCAATGACAAGGTGATCCTCTATCTCAGATGCAAGGGGAGTCCTCTCACCGTATATTGGTGCAAGATGCCTCTTCTCCAGGAGTTCCTCCATTATAAGGTGGGACTTGTCGTGGGAGAGGCCGTTTATGCTCATGGCCATGTCATCGAAGCTCCTTCCATGGTATATGAGGGTCTTTAAACCATCAAGGCTTACAAGGGAAGGGTTGCTCAGAAATTCAACGTTCTTTAAGCTGTAGAGGGACTTTGCATACTCCTCTGGGATGGCTGGCTGGGGCTCAGCGATCCTTGAGGCATCGTGGTTACCGGGTATCATGATTATCTTTATATCCCTCTGTATATCCCCAAAGAGCCTTGCAGCCTCCTCGTACTGCTCTGTTATATCCTTTATCAGGAGTTCCCTTTCCTGTCCAGGGTAGATGCCTATACCGTCCACAATGTCCCCTGCAACCACAAGGTACTTGACATCGGCGGCCACCTCCCTCTGTTCCTCACTGCCCTCATCACCGTTCAGCCACCTTACAAAGCGTCTGAATGAGTCCTCCAGGAAGGTCTGGCTTCCTATATGGACATCTGATATGAAGACCGCTGAGAATTTCATCTCCTTCTCCTGTATCCTTGGAACCCCCGGGTGGAATATGTCTGATGCAACAACTAAACGGCCCTTCTTAACACCATGCACTCCTATGACCTCATCCCTGACAAGTTTCTCAGACTTCTCGAATAGTTCATGGTTCTCGTTGTGTACGATGACGGTGATCTCACCGGTGTCATCTTCGAGCTCGATCATTTTATGATTGTTCTTTGTACTGCGCAGATCATTTACAATTCCAATGATACTTACAACGTCCCCTCCACTTCTCAGGTCAGCAATCGGAACGTGTGACCTGAGCTCAGGCCTTTTTGAGAGGAGGTTTTTCAACTTCGTGAATCTGCTGCTGAAGTATGATACCATGTCTTGGATTTCACCGCTGGTGTAGGACTTGTTACTGGTATCCTGGATGACCCTGAAGTTGAATTCCCTCTTAAAATCATCCTTAACAGGCCCGCCTGCCTTTATTTCATGGGGGTTCTCTATTTCAAAGAAATCATCAAGGACTTCTGATGTGAGAATAGTGAATTTACCGCCCTCTTTCCTTATACTGACTATGAGCTCTGATGATGCGGTCATGGGGTCATCCATTTCCTTTAACCGCAGATATGCCTCGTCTTCTATGAGTATTCCTTCCCTTGCAAATTTGGCTATTATTTCATTCATTTCAACCATTCTACTCTTTACAGGATTTTTCCCCTTAAACATTAAATGGATTAGAGTAAAATATTTTACTGGGTTCATATATTTTTTATCAAAGTGACCTTTAATATAGAGAGAAAAAAAGGTGATGCATTGCCAAGGATCATTAAATTCTTCCTGTTCCTGATTATGTTCCTGGCGTTCTTTGAAGCCGGGCTTATAAGTTCATACACCCTGGTAACATCCAAGCCGCCGGACATAGAAAAGCTGATTGAAATGCAGATAGACACGGTGTCCTCTCTGCTGGATTCAGGTAAAAATTTAACCTCCACAATCACGGGAGGCCCTGAGGAGGTTAAGATAATAAACAACGCCGATGTTGCCGACGCCCTGAAGGCGAAGACAAAGCTTGACGGCATAAATATAAGGTCCCTTAATGCCACAACAACCCATGACACGGGCCTTGAGAATATTGAGATAAACATCACGGCAACCGGTTACCGTGAGAACCAGACAGGGGGCACGGGCCAGATAGTCATCAGGGCAACGGAACAGTTCACGGTGACTGCAGCAGCAAGGGCTGAGACAAGGTCCTCCGGTGTATGGGTGGATGTAAACACCATAAGGATACTTTCGGTTACAAGGATATACTAGAGCCTGAAAAGCTTTGTTCGGCGTTATCGGCGAGCTTAGCCGTTTCGGTTACAAGGATATACTGGAGCCTGAAAAGGATTATAAAATGCTTTAGGGACCTGTAAACCCTTAAAGCCCCAGACCCCTCAAAAGGTGAATGCATGATAAGGATAATTGGAATTGGACCCACACGTGACGATATCACGCTCAGGGCCCTCAGAGCTATAGAGGACGCTGACGTTGTGATAGGCTATGTAAAATACATAAGGCAGATAGAGGATCTCCTTGAGGGCAAGGAGGTCATAAAGAGCGGGATGGGGGATGAAGTAGAGAGGGTTGAACTTGCAATAAAAAAGCACCTTCAGGGTCACAGCGTAGCCCTTATAAGCTCAGGGGATCCTGGTGTTTATGGAATGGCCAACGTGTTCTTCCAGATCTTTGACAGGTATTCAGGAATAGAATTTGAGGTCATACCCGGCGTCACTGCCGTTAACTACTCAGCCGCACAGCTCGGAGCACCCCTCCATGACTTTGCCGTTATAAGCCTGAGCGACATCCTCACACCCCTATCTGAGATAAAAAGGAAGCTGGAGGCGGCTGCAGAGGCGGGGATGATAATAGCACTTTACAACCCCACCGGAAAGAAGAGAAAGAAACCATTCAGGGAGGCCCTGGGGATACTGAGGTCAAAGTTGAGGCCTGAAACACCTGTAGGGATAGTCAGAACAGAGGATGGCAGGGCAGAAACCAGTATAGTCACCATCTCTGATCTTGACGAGTCAATGGTTGACATGTCAACCACCATCATAATAGGTAACAGGACGAGCTATGTCCGGGACGGGCAGATGATAACACCGAGGGGCTATGCTGTGAAGGCACCCCTCCACGAACTTGCAGCTGAATTTTACAGGGAAAACCCCAATGGAAAGGCTTCAGGTCCTGACACGGAATGTGAATTCTATCCATGCCACTTTGAGGGTCAGAACTGTGCATTCTGCTACTGTCCATTCTATCCATGCGGTGAGGGCTCCACCGGAGGTTACTGGATAAGGGATAAGAATGTTTGGAGCTGCCAGAACTGTGAATGGATACACACCGATGAGGCCGTTGAATGCATAAAGAGGCGTCTTGAGGTATCTGACCCTGAGGACCTCTTGAAGCGGAAGAAGGAACTGCTTAAACTTCGAAGGGAGTGCCTCATGGGCATGAAGTAAGGTATTTATGGTCCACCAATCAAACACTAGACCACCAACCCAGGAGGATGAAAGTTGTCTAAAAGTGTTAAGGATATTCTCATTGAGATGAAGAACCTTTCCGAGCTGATGGTGGACCTCGCATACTCGGCACTGCTTTTTAACAGCAGGGACGCTGCAGAGGAAGTCATAAAACTTGAAAACAAGGTTGACAGACTCAACTATGAGATCAAGAAGGAATCACTTCTGGCTGCAAGATCTGTTGAGGATGCTGAGAAGCTCACAGCCCTCCTTGAAGTGGGTGAAGCAGCAGAGAACATTGCAAACTCCGCCAAGGACATAGCTGACCTTGTTCTAAGGGGAATAGAGCCACACCCTGTTTTCAAGATGGTGATGGAGGAGTCAGATGAGATAATAGTCAGGGTAACCATCAGGGAGGGCTCTGAACTCGCAGGGAAATCACTTGGAGATCTTTTACTGGCAACGAGAACTGGTATGAGGGTAATAGCCATTAGAAGGGGAGAATCCTGGATATACGGGCCTGACAGGAACACAGTACTTGCGGAGAACGACACTCTGATTGCCAAGGGGAACGAGGCCGGAGCCGAGCTTCTTTTTGCCCTTGCAAAGAATGAGATGACCCTTGAGGACATTGGTTGCACCATATAAACCTTAGAGATGATTGGAATGTTAGCAGGTGATATTCATGAAGATAGCAGGAAAGTTAATGAGGATGACTCGAAGAACACTTCAGGGCCTGCTAACATTCACCGTGACACTTTCGCTACTCCTTTCAAGGGGCTTGATAAAGGCCTTTAATTTATTTAAAAGTCTTGGCGGGTTCTTTGCAGGGTCAAAGAGGATTATTGGCGAGAGTTTCGTGGCACTTTTTATATGCGCCATCGGAGACCTTTTTGCAGGCATATTCCTTGGTAAGATGTCCCCCATGCTTGAGTCATATCCAGGGCTCCTTGTCCTTATACCCGGAGCTATAGGCATGCGTGGTAACATCTTCGGGGCTCTTGGCTCACGCCTCGGGTCAGGGCTTCATATAGGTACACTTTCACCGGAGATGAAAAAGTCAGGTGTTCTCAGCGAAAACATTGAAGCCACAATTATACTGACAATCGTCATGTCCATTTTTCTTGGGTTCATGGCATGGATATTCTGCCAGATTTTCGGCTTTAAAAGTATGGGTGTGGTTGATTTCACGGTTATATCTGTTATTGGCGGAATAATTTCAGGGGCAATGCTTCTGCCTGCCACAGTCCTGATATCTCTCAAGAGTTACGAGAATGGCTGGGACCCTGACAATGTTACAACACCCCTCATTGCAGCATCAGGCGACCTTTTCACACTTCCATCAATATTTGCCGCCATATCGGTACTTGAAATTGTTAGGAATGGCGTGGCTGAATGGATACTCTTCATACTCTTTCTTATCATGGGAGCCACCGGTGTTGTCATCGGGATGAAGGGTGGATATAACCTCAGAAAAATAGTTCAGCAGAGCGTTCCTGTCCTTTTGATCTGTTCAGCCCTTGGAACAACAGCCGGAACAGTTCTGAACAGTCGTCTGGGCGTTATACTTGATAATCCATCTATTCTTGCCCTTGTACCCCTCTTTTCAGGTGAAAGTGGCGATCTTGTAAGCATACTGGGGGCAAGGTTATCATCCGGACTTCATTCCGGTATCATACCGGCCAGCCTTCGCCCACGTGGGGAGGCTCTAAAGAACTTTGGAATCATAGCCGTGCTGTCTGTTATCATATACCCTACCATAGGGCTTCTGGCGCATCTTGTGAGTGCAGCCCTGGGAATACCATCCCTTGGCCTTGAAAGGATGGTGCTTGTCAGCTCACTTGCAGGATACATTTTAACACCCTTCCTTCTCCTGGTCGGCTTCTATCTCAGTTCGGTATCCTACAGGGTACAGCTTGACCCTGATAACATAGTGATACCTATTTCGACCAGCATGACAGATCCGGCTGCAAACACATGCCTTGTATTTGCGATAATGGCTGTCCTTGCACTCTGATCTGGCATTGGTCATGATGATCCTCTCATGGGGACTGCGAAATGATGCCTTTCCTGCCATCAAGTCTTTTTAGGGTTGTTTTTTTGGGATATACTTTCATGTCAGTACATTTGATGCCCTAACCTCAAGGACGCATGGATGCACTTCAAAGTAATCCAGAGGAAGCATACAGTCCCTGCTCCCAGTAGGGACCGCTATTATAATGAATCTCCCGTGACCCTTCACATGCAACCAGACCACGGAACCCTCAGTCAGATTCAGCTTCACAGCCTTGGATACAAGTTTTATTTCACTGCTGCTCATATTATCAGCTGTATCCACTATAAATGAACCATCATCTACCTCTGATATCAGATAATAATCACTGGAGGAGTTCACCCTGAAATTAACACATTTCCAGGTATCATTGTGCTGATGGGGGCAGATGCCGGTCCCTGTCCTGACGGCATAATCCGAGAGAAAGTCACATTTAAGGGTCCTCCTCACAACAACGGTATCCCCTCCACCGGGAGCTGCACCTGCCTCAATTGCCCTGATGCTGCAGTTAAGGGGCTTCAGTGTGAAGCTGACCCTGAGTCCTGGGAGGGCCCTCCCGATGATTTCAGGGTTTGAGCTGAGTTTCATGAACTTCCGGTAGGAGATAACCCCCGGACGTCCTGGAACAGCAAGACCCGGTGACCTGCACATGGCAGCCGGGAGGTTTTCCCATCCCGGGGGATCCCCTGGACTGTTTATAAGGACCTCGACGCCATCAGCCGCCCTTTTTTTGACGTGATCCTCCCTGAAACTCTCTGCAAGGCGCGATTCCTCTGCATCAATGAGCCCAGCAGAGAAACCCAGGATAATGGTGACTATAATGAGAGATAGGAGAAAATCTGTTGAAAATAGCACTATAGACACCCCCTTATCAGGTCAGGATTCAAGGGATAAGGCCGTACTTCAGTTTATGGCCCCCGTCGAGGTAGAGGATGAAACCCGAGCAGTTAACAGGATCCCCCTCATATGGCTCAGTGAAGAGCACATGGTCAGCCGACACCGGTCCACTTGAGGCGCAAACCCCTGGTATTATGAATGTTTCAAGACCAGGGTGTGGACAGGAAGCCCTTCCCTGGAGTCTGCAGAGGTAACAGGATCCATCATGGCTTTCATGGTAGTATCCGTTGAGTAGGCAGTTTATGAGCACTCCATCGTGTCCATGGCAGTCATAGGGTTCATAGGGGCACCTCTTTATGATGAAGGGTCCTGTTGCGTTTATGTAGAGGTCTCCCCTGACTCCACATGAGTTAAGATGGTTGCTTAGCTTATCACCATAATCTACTGTTGTGCTGTTGTGCTGGAGTTTCCCGAGGACCCTGAAGGGGAGGGGGTCAGGGAGTCCCTCAACCGAGACCCTTTCTGAGACATTTTCCAGGTGTCCTGTGTTTCCCTCATTTATCTTTATGGTGGCGTTGACTTCGACCTGGAAGGGATCATCGGGGGAGGATTCAACCGAATTCACTGTGCAGCTTGCATTGAGGTTCAGGTAGCCAGAGCAGATTCTATCGAGTCTCTTCTGTATGTTTTCCCTGATATCGGGACATTCATCACCATTTATAACCCTGTATGCGCTTTCATTCAGGACTTCCCTCGTGATGATGGGGATATTGTCCTTCAGATCCTCCGCAGCCCTTTTAACAGAGGATGAAGCCGCTGCCTCGGCGGTGCAGCTGGCCATGTGCTCATCAAGACCCAGCATCATCATGGCAATGATGACCAGGGGTATCATCAGGAGGAATGCGGCTCCGCCCATAAGGTATCCAGAATCATCCATGGTATCACCATAGATGAATTTATTATTACAGACATAAAAATATTACTCTAAACTTCATAAATTATTATCAAAATTCTGGGTGTTCAGGGGACCTCCCTGATTTCTTTAAAAACAGAAAGGGGACTTTAAATTACCCTGAACATTTGGGGACCATGTCCTGTTCTTTATTACCTCCTTGGGGATATCACAGTTTAAATACTAGATCACCCTATGATTTAATTATAATGAATCCGGATAGATAATGAAAGGATGATTATACTCATGGAGGTTGCAAGATGACAGAAACCGTTAGGACATGGCGCCACATACCCCAGCGCTACAATCTCACAGGTTCAAAATGTCTCCAGTGCGGGAACGTTTTCTTTCCCAGCAGGATAATATGTCCCGAGTGCAGGCGTAAGGGAAAGTTGCAGGACATGAAGTTCAGCGGGAAGGGCAAAATCCACAGTTACTCTGTGATAAACACCCCCACCGATGAGTTCAAGGACATAGCACCCTACGTGGTGGCGATAGTTGAACTTGAGGAGGGTGCGAAGATAACAACCCAGATAGTTGACTGCGACCCTGACTCAATAGAGATCTGTGACGATGTTGAAATGGTCTTCAGAAGGGTGAGGGAAGAAGGCGAGGATGGAGTGATATCCTATGGATTCAAATTCAAACCCAGAAGGTAAAATCGGCGTCCTCCTTGTGGGACATGGGAGCCGTCTGCCCTACGGGGAGGAGGTCATAAAGGGCATAGCAGACATCTACAGAAAGGAAGCTGATCATCCGGTTGCTGTAGGCTTCATGAACATATCAAAGCCATCGATACCTGAGGCAATAAATGAACTTGCAGCCAGGGGCGTTGAAAAGATCATAGTGACACCGGTCTTCCTTGCCCATGGAGTGCATACAAAGCATGACATACCCCACATCCTTGGAATTGACGATGGCCATGAACATCACCATCACAGCCACGAGCACGAACACGAGGAATTCGAATTCGATGGTGAGATAATCTACACCGAACCCCTCGGCGCCGACCCAAGGATAGCTGAGATAGTTAAGGAAAGGGTTAAATCAGCCCTTTAATCTACTTTTTGATTAAAATGTCCCATGGCAGAATATCATCCCTTGGAGAAAAAAAACTTGTTTCATGGATAATAAAAAGGGCAAGGGCAAGCTTCCCTGATTCGGAACTCCATGGACTTGGAGACGATGCAGCTCTCCTGGATATCGGTGATGAATACCTTGTCTTAACTTCCGATCTTCTTCTTGAGACAAGGCACTTCCCTGATCCCTCAAGGCCATACGAGATGGGATGGAAAACGGTAACAGCAAACATGAGCGACCTTGCGGCCATGGGTTCGAAACCTGAGGCCTTCATGTTATCAATGGCACTCCCTGACCTTGAAGAGGACTTCTTCAGCTCCCTCATCGATGGGGTTATGGATGCCTGCACCCATTACAGGGCACCCCTCATTGGAGGCGACACCAACGAGTCTGATGAAATCATACTCTCAGGGATGGCTGCTGGCAGGGTAAGGAAGGACAGGGTCCTCCTCAAGTCAGGCGCAAGGACAGGAGACCTTGTTGCGGTAACAGGCCCCCTGGGACTTGGAGCTGCAGGAACAGAGCTCATTTTATCGGGTGAAAAACCAGCTAAAAACCATGAAGCTGCAGTTGAAAGTTCACTGAAGCCCCTGGCACCAGTGGAGGATGCGTTGAGGATAGCGGAGTCAGGCCTTGCATCATCGGCCACAGACATAAGCGATGGCCTTGTAAGTGAACTTGGAGAGATCATGGACTCCAGCAGGGTGGGTTTCAGGATATTTAAGGAGAAGATCCCGGTGCCCAGGGAGGTCTTTGAAATAGCCTCCATTATCAACAGGGACCCCATGGAACTGGCCCTCTACTACGGGGAGGACTTTGAACTTGTCATAACTGCAGGGCCAGATGAGATGAAGGAACTTTCGGGAATCACAGGGCTTCATGTCATAGGCGAGGTCACCGACTCTGGAATTGAAATGATTGATAAGGATGGAAGAACATACACTCTAGATGTAAGGGGTTATGAACATTTAAAGGGGGGAGTCCAATGAAAAGGGAAGCCATGCTCTATGAGAGGAGCGGTGAAAGGTTAAGGTGCCTTGTATGCAACCGGAAATGCCTCATTCCTGATGGGGGGAGGGGGTATTGCCTTACAAGGGAAAGTGATGGTGAGAGGATATACACCCTGACCTACGGGGAGGTATCATCGGCTGCCGTGGATCCGGTAGAGAAGAAGCCATTATTCCATTTTTATCCTGGAAGCCCCGTATACTCCCTTGGAACGGTCGGCTGTAACTTCCGCTGCAGGTACTGTCAGAACTGGAGTATATCCCAGGCCGCAATAGACAGCGTGCCAACCAGGTACATGTCACCTGAGGAGGCTGTTGAGGCCGCAGCTGCCAGTAACTGTCTCTCCATTGCCTGGACCTACAATGAACCCACAATGTGGCTGGAGTATACCGTGGATTCAGCTGAACTTGCAAGGCAGCATGGCCTTAAAACAGTCTATGTGACCAACGGCTACATGAGTGAGGAGGCCCTCAGCATCATAGGACCTCTACTTGACGCTGCCAACATCGACCTCAAGGGGATGTCAGAGAGGTTCTACCGTGAGCTCTGCGATGCCCGGCTTGAACCCGTGCTGGAGAATATAAAGGGGATGCATGATATGGGGATCCATATTGAGGTCACCAATCTGCTGATCCCTGGCTACAATGATTCGGATGATGACATAGAGGCCCTTGTAAACTTCATGGTTTCCGAGGTTGCTGCTGATGTCCCCCTGCACTTCACAAGGTTCTTCCCCCATTACAGGATGCAGGACATCCCACCAACCGAGACGTCAACCCTCATGAGGGCACGTGAAATGGCCCTGGAGGCCGGTATGAAGTATGTGTACGTCGGCAACCTCCCGGGCACCGATGCCGAGAATACCTACTGCCCGTCCTGCGGGGAACTCCTCATAAAGAGGGATGGTTACATGGTTGATGCCAGCAGGCTCAGATCAGGGAAGTGTCCTGAGTGCGGCATGAAAATAGACATCATGATGTAAGATATTCCTGAACTCCACCGGGTTTATCTCAAAACCAGCAGAACACGCAGTTCATGTACTGGGGGACGCACCTTCTAATCATAGATTTATAGATCTCTTCTACAGGCTTTCAGAAAAAAGTAAAATTTAAGCAGGCAGTTCATCCTTCAGGGATGGATTATTCTGACCTGCTCACCCTCTGGAACTTCTTGGACCTGTCAAGGGGTATTGTTGCATCAACACCCACTTTGGTGGTTGTCCCGTCAGGGAGGGCTGCAGGGTCAAGGGAAGAGCCCCTGGCACCTGGAACCACGACTATGTCATCATCACCCTTAACCCTGGTTGCAATGGCGTATTCTATCTCTTCAGGATCAAATACGTTGATGTCATCATCAACAACCACCACGTGCTTCAGGGAGGGGTGGGCTGCAAGGGCAGCCATTATAACATTCTTACCATCACCCTGGGTCTGCTTCCTTATGGATACAGCTGCGTGAAGCCAGCAGCAACCCCCCTCTGTCAGCACAACATCCTTTACTGTGGGGACCGTGTTCTGGACTGCCCTGTAGATCCTTGGCTCCTGGGGTAAACCCTGGAGGAGCCGGTGCTCAAAACCAGCAGGCAGGATGGCATGATACATGGCATCTTCCCTGATATGCATCCTTTCAACCCTGATGACTGGTTCCTTCCTCACAACATCGTAGGTGTCCGTCAGGTCAACGAAGGGCCCCTCCCTTTCCCGGACCCCGTTGAGTATGCGGCCCTCAAGGATTATCTCTGCAGGGGGCACCTCCAGTTCAACCCCCTCACATTTTACAAGCTGCAGCCCACCATCATGGAAGGTGTTTGCAACCTCCATCTCATCGGCATCTATGGGTATTGAGGTTGTTGTTGCAAGGAGTGTGGCGGGGTCAAGGCCTATGGCAACCGCTATCTCAAGGTCCCTGCCCATGGCCTCAGCCCGCTGATGGTATGTGTAGAGGTGTCTTGGCACTATACGGACAGCCATACGGTCCTTCCCCATGACCATCATCCTGTGTATTGAGGCGTTGCGGGTTCCTGTTTCAGGGTCCCTTGCGAATATAACCCCGGCAGTGATGTATGGGCCACCATCCTTCCTGTAATGTGTCAGGACAGGGAGCCTTGAAAGGTCAGCCTCCCCTGAGCTGTAACCCTTAAGGCTCCTGGCCCTTCCCAGGGGGGTCGGATTTTCCATTGCATCCACTATCCTCCCGGTTATCTCATTGACCCTGCAGTTGAGGGAGAGGGCTATCTTCTCCCGGGTGTTACAGAGCCCTGATATTACAGGTATATCCGATTCCTTAATGTTTTCAAGTATTACAAGGTCCCGGGGGTGTTCCCTGAGTATCCTGGCTGCCTCGAACCTGGTTGAGACTTCATCCTTTATTATCACGGGCTTCTCAGGGAGTATTTCCATGAAGTTTCTCATTCCATCACCGTCAGAACTTAACTGAACGACTCTTTATCCTCTTTATACGGGATTCGATCTTTTCATCATAGATTCCCAGCATTTCAGCTGCCAGTATGGCGGCGTTGCCACCGTTACCTATACCCACGGTTCCAACAGGAACACCGGGGGGCATGTTGACCATTGAGAGGAGGGAGTCCCACCCGTTCATCTTGAGGGGGCAGGGGACACCTATAACAGGCCTGTCACTGAGTGCCACAACCGCTCCGGTTACATGCGCTGAGAGGCCGCTTATGGCTATGAACAGTCTGACGTCCCTCATCTTCTCAAGGTACCTTTCAAATCTTTCAGGATACCTTATGGGTGATATGACGTTAAGGTCATAGCTTATGCCGAGCCTGTCAAGGAACATGGTGGTCTTCTTGGCGATCTTCATGTCAGAGTAACTGCCGGGGATGACCGATACCATGGGGGCCTCACCCCACTCTTTATCATCGTCATCCTCAATTTCAGGTATCTGAATCTTGAGGGGTGAGTAGTATGAGCCTTCCATGCTGTTCAGGATCTGGCACTCATCCCTTCTAACCTTCTCATAGAATCCCATTCTCAGCTTTGAAACCCTTTCACGCACTTCAGGGTCCCCTATACCTATTATCTGGGCTGCCAGTATCGCCGCATTCTCTCCACGGTCAACCCCCACCGTAGCCACCGGGGCAGGGAAGGGCATCTGTGAACATGCAAAGAGGGCGTCCAGACCCCCAAGTTTAACATCCACAGGGACCCCTATTACCGGTCGGTGGGTGTTTGCAGAGATCATACCCGGAAGGTGGGCTGAGAGTCCCGCTATACCTATGAATACCTCCACACCCTCCCTTATGGATTCCGTCACAATCGCTTTGACCTTTTCATGGGTTCTGTGGGCGGATGCAACCCTCAGGTCGTAGGGTATCTTGAGTTCCTCAAAGATCTCCATTGCCTTCTCGGCAATCCTAAAGTCTGATGCGCTTCCAAGGAGTATCATTACTCTGGGTTTCATTTGAAGATTCACCTTTAGAGTTATGCTTAAAGGTTTATCATGATTCCTATTTAATACCTCGGAAGACTCTTCAATTTATAAATGAAATGGGACCAATAGGAGATATAGAGATTCAGAAGGGTGTAGCGATGTCATGGCTTATTCTTATAATGGTCTTCCTCCTCTGCGCACTGAAAAGAGGGATCACAGATAACCTGTCAGTCTCGGTGGTAATACCCGCATTCAATGAAGAAAAGACTGTTGCAGAGGTTGTTGAGGCAGCCAGAAACTCTGATATGGTCACAGAGGTCATAGTGGTGGATGATGGCTCCACAGACAGCACAGCAGAAGTCGCAGAAAATGCAGGTGCAAAGGTTATAAGGCATACCAGTAACAGGGGTAAGGGAGCTGCCCTCAGAACGGGCTTCAAACATTCAAAGGGGGAAATAGTGGCCTTTGTGGATGCTGACCTTAAGAACATGACAACAGAGAAACTGGAGAAGATGATAAAGCCCATCCTGAGGGGTAAGGCAGACCTTACAAAGACCAGGTTCAGGCGAAAGGCAGGAAGGGTGACGGAATTAACAGCTAAACCACTTTTAAATTTTTTCTTCCCTGAAATAAAATTTGAACAGCCCCTGAGCGGCCAGTTCGCTGCCAGGAGATCCGTGCTTGAGAAAATGAAGTTTGAGGAGGACTATGGTGTTGATGTGGGAATAGTCCTCGACGCAGATGTAATGGGCCTTACAGTGAGGGAGGTTGACATCGGAACCATAAAGCATGATATGGCCAGCCTCTCTGACCTCAACCTTGTCGCCAATGAAGTTGTGAGGACAATAGTTGACAGGGCGCTTGCCTATGGAAGGATAACAATGATGGATTCCATGGGTAAAGCCATAAGGATGTGTATACTGGGGCTTTCACTCACAACACTGGGTGTTTTCAGCATATTCTTTATAAGGGCCATTCCTGCCATGGAGGGGGTGGTCATAGCCGTTGCAGGGCTCATAGTTGCAGTTTATTATCTCTTAAGCCTCATCAGAAGATCGGTGTACGTGTTCAGACGATCAACAGGCAAGGTTCAGGCGGTAAGGTCCTTCATCTACATGCACTTCCCCATACTCGTATCCGGCCTGATCCTTATTGCAATGATATCAACCCTCCTGGGCGCGGTCCATGTTGATGATGGTAAGATATCCATTGAGCCCACATCAGGAAACCTTATAATATGGAAAAAGAGTCAGGATAACAGGACTTTTGATGTGCGGGGCCCCTACACCGTTGACAGCGCCCTTGAAAATGAGAACGGCACCATAAGAATCCCTGAGGAGGCGATAAAGACCCTTGGCCTCAACTACGGTGACCGCCTATTCATAGCCAATGAGACCTACACCCTCAACAGGACAAGGCAGGGGGAGGGCAACATAATGAGGATGCCCCTTGATGCAAGGGAAGCCCTCCAGCTGAATGCAGGTGACGTGATCCAGGATGGTAACCTGAGGAAGGTTTTCAATGGTATCTATGCCATGAGGAACATTTCAGAATCAAACATCACGGTCCTTAATGGTGTGATTATCCAGACCGATGAGGCTCCTGGAAGACAGGTCAGAGTCCTTGTTGATGGGGTTAAGGTGGCCGAAACCTCGGGGGTAATGAAGAAGGGAGCATACACCATCTATATAAATGGTGTGCCCGTCCGGAGGATCATGTTCTCTGATGAAGCCGCCAACTACACTGTCTACTGGGGCAGGCATGTGGTGAAGGTTGAGGTCCTTGGAACCCTTCCAAGCGACATGCTCTTTGCATCATCATCGGAGGGCAGATTCCTCAACATATGGCTTTAAATTTCTTCTGCTGTTGGGGTTTTAGCTTTCAAAAGTGATACCATGATGGAGCCCCTGTTATGATGGAGTTCCGGGGCACAACCCGGAAAATCCAATCAGTAGTAGACCCTTGCAGCCTCCTGAGGGTCATTGTAGAGGCCAAGGGCTGCTAGGGCTCCTATCTTTCCCTGAGACCCGGTTATCTCAATGAGCTCTATCCCCAGGGCTTCTGCAACACTTTCAGCTTCTTCAACCTCCATGAGGCGTTTCTTGGCATTCATGGAATACTCTCTGAGTTCTCCAGGGACCCTTATGCCCTCCAGAACAGCCATGGCTGTTTTATCTGATAGGGTGCTCTTTTCAAGGAGTCTCGCTGCTTTATCAATAAGATGTTCCTTCCTTCCGGGGTCAACCCCAAAGGCCAGGGCAACTGATACGCAGTTCTGGGTCTTGTGGGGGTTGTGGGGGTAGAGCTGGACCGTCACATGGTCCAGGTATTCAAAGCCCTCCTCCTGGAGCCTGAGCCCCATATTGTTTGCAAGGGTCCAGGTTGCACCTTCAGCGGGGGTGTCGGTGTCATCTATTCCTATGACCACCTTCTCGAGCCGTGGTGTTATAACAGCAGCCCGGCCCTCCCTTGATCCTCCACCCACATCATAGAGCTCAACCCTTTTAACACCCTCTGCCATGCCACGGCACATTGCAGCACCAACACCTGCACCTGCAAGACCCGCATGCACCACACGGACCTCGTCACCCTCAACACGGACCTCCTCGATCCCTGCAGCGTTTAAACTAGCTTTAAGTTCCAGGGGAGCTTTACCGGTCCTTGCAATGTAGGTGTGTCTGTTACTGTCCCTCCTGGCGCTTTCTATTAATTTACTGGAGCGGCTGTACTGGTATATCATCCACTCCGAACCTGAAACGCAGGGGTGATACTCGACTATCTCAACAAGGTCACCGTCCACCATGGTGATGACCTTCCGGTAGGGTGATATCCAGGGGTCCCTGAACCTTTCCCTGAGATCAGAGGGTTTGAGGATTTCCATGGAACTTCTCCAGGGATCAGAATTCATTAAGTCTTCTGTGCATTTTAACAGCAGCTTCAACAGCTCTTTTAGCGTATTCAACACGCTGGTGGGCTTCAAGCCTTGTCATCCCTGGACCTGATATTCCCAGGGCAACTGGTTTATCATATTCAAGGGCCAGGTCGGCTATTTTACGTGAAGCGTGCTGTACAACGATCTGGTCATGGTCGGTGGCGCCCTCTATCACGGCTCCCAGGGTGATGACCGCGTCGATTTCATCATCCATGAGGAGCTTCTTTATTGCAAGGGGCATGTCAAAGACTCCCGGGACAGGGATAACCTTTGTTATCTCAGAGTCCAGGAATTTAGCATGCTCCCTGGCAAGTTCAAGCATCATGTGCGTTATGTCATAGTTAAATTCGGCTACAACAGCCCCTATTCTAACTTCAACCATACTGATTCCTCCTTAGAGTATAAATGCAGCTGCAACGGTACTTAGGACCATTATTATTACTATAAATATTGCTATTACCTGAGCCTTGTTCATGGTCAAACCCCCAGTAATGATATTTCATTAAGGGTTTCTGCGAGTAATTCTATCTCCTCTTCTGTGTTATAGTAGTGTATGGATGCCCTCACCGTGCCTCCCATTTCATGGAGCCCCAGGTGCTTTATTGCAGGTATTGCGCAGTGGTGTCCGCTTCTAACACAGATGCCGGCGGTTTCATCGAGGAGCTTTGCAACGTCGTGGGGATCCATGTTATCTATGTTGAATGAAAGGATACCATAAATGTTTTGGGGGTCACCGTAGCACTCGAGCCTGTCAATGGATGATAGTTCACTGTAGAGTTTCTCTGTAAGTTTAATGGTGTGTTTCTCTATTCTGCCAATCCCTATACGGTTCATGTAGTCTATGGATGCCCCGAGGCCAATGAAACCTGCAATGTTAAGGGTTCCGGCCTCAAATCTTGCCGGAAATTCTTCAAGGACGTATTCATCCTCTGATACATCCAGGACGGTGCCGCCTCCAAGGCTGAAGGGTTCAAGTTCATCGATACATTCCCTGTTACAGTACAGGAAGCCGGTTCCAACGGGCCCCATGGTCCCCTTGTGCCCGGGGAATGCTGCGAAATCAGCACCTATCCCTTTAACATCAACTTCCATGTGCCCTATGGACTGGGCAGCGTCCACAAGGTAGAGGGCGCCGTGCTCATGGGCTATACTGCCTATCTCCTCCACCTCCTGCACCGAACCAAGCGCATTGGATATGTGGGTTACCGTAACAAGTCTCGTTGTATCATCAACCGCGTCCTCAATAACGGATGGGTCCACAACTCCAGTCTCATCAGCCCTGACAACCCTCACATCCACTCCCATCTTCCTGAGCCTCAACCAGGGAAGGAAGTTTGAGTGGTGCTCGATGTTGGGGACAACCACCGAGTCACCCCTCCTGAACCGCAGGCCACCGGCTACAATGTTTATTGCCTCCGAGGTGTTCTTTGTGAATATGATTTCATCTGCTGAGGCATTTATGAAGCCTGCGACCTTTGAACGGGCTTCATTCAACCTTTCAGTGGCCCTTACAAGAAGGGAGTAGGCACCCCTACCTGTGTTTGCATTGTAGGAGAGGAAGTACTCCTCCATTGCCCTCACAACAGGAAGCGGTGTGGGAGTTGTGCTTGCGGCGTCAAGGTAAACATGGTCCTCAAGGAGGGGTATATCAGACCTGACATCCTCCACCAGCATAAGATCACCCTTCAATTCTCCTGGCTATTTCCCTGGCCATTTCATCTGTTCCAAGATCACCACCAAGGTCCGGGGTTACAAGTCCATTCCGGAGTGTTTCTTCAAGTGCTTCCTGTATTTTCTGGGCTTCTTGTGGTTTTTTGAGGTGTTTTAGCATGAGTGCTGTTGATAGTATCATTGCTGTGGGGTTGGCTATGTTTTTTCCGGCTATTTGTGGTGCTGATCCGTGTACTGGTTCGAATATGGCGTTTTTTTCGCCTATGTTTGCTGATGGTGCTACTCCGAGGCCTCCGACCAGGGCTGCGGCTTCGTCTGAGAGTATGTCTCCGAACATGTTGGTTGTGACGATGACATCGAATTCATGGGGCTGTGTGATGAGGTACATGGCTGTGGCATCCACATAGTAGTCATTGGCCTCCACCTGGGGGTAACTGGAGGCGACCTCGTAGAAGACTTCCCTGAATATGCCGTCTGTCTTCTTGAGGACGTTGGCCTTATGGACGGCCGTAACACCGCCGCGGCCATCACCCACCGCGTAATCAAAGGCAAACCTCACAATCCTCTCGGAGGCAGCCCTGGTTATAACACGCCTTGCAACAGCACCATCAGACGTGTACTCCTCATCACCAACATAGAGATCCTCGGTGTTCTCACGGACAATCACAAAATCCAGGTCCGGATAAAGGCACTGAACCCCTGGAAGAGACCTTACAGGCCTTAAATTCGCAAAAAGGCCGAATTCACGTCGAAGTTTAACTATTACATCAGCGGCGCTTTCACCTGCAGCTCCGAACAGTGTTGCATCAGCCTCACCCACCGCCTCAAGGGTTTCATCAGGCAGGGGGGTCCCTGTTCTCTCGAGGCAGTCGTCTCCTGCATCTGCCATGATGAGTTCAGGGTTAAGGTCAAGGGCATCCAGCACGGTGAGGGCAGCATCCATAACCTCACCGCCAATGCCATCACCGGGTATAACCGCTATCTTCATCTCCATCACCTACAGTTCTCCACCCCTTTTGAGGTAGGGTATGAGCCCCCCGCTTTCAAGTATCTCCAGCATGAAATCAGGCAGCTTCTTGAATGGGAATTCTTCCCCATCCCTGATTATGACGCCCCTTTCAAGATCGACCTCGATTTCATCACCCTCTTCAAGCTCATCCGTTATCCCCGGGGCTTCAAGGAGGGGTATGCCGACGTTTATGGCGTTCCTGTAGAATATCCTTGCAAAGGATTCTGCAATAACGGCCGCCACACCAGCACCCTTGAGTGCCAGGGGTGCGTGTTCCCTTGATGATCCGCATCCAAAGTTTTTACCTGCAACTATGAAGTCACCGGGCCTGACCTTTGATGGGAATTCAGGGTCAAGACCCTCCATGACATGTTCTGCAAGTTTTTCAGGGTCCCTTATAACAAGGTACCGCCCGGGGATTATTATGTCTGTATCAACGTCATCAGGGAATTTCCAGACCTTTCCTTTCATCTTTAAACCTCCTATTTGATGTTTGCTGGGTGGGTGATTTTTCCTTTAACTGCGGATGCTGCTGCAACAGCCGCCGATGAAAGGTATACTTCGGCTTCGGGGCTGCCCTGCCTCCCCCTGAAGTTTCTGTTTGATGTGGAGAGGCTCACCTCACCAGGCCCCACCAGGCCCACATGTCCTCCAAGGCATGGACCGCAGCAGGGGTTGCATACAAGTGCCCCTGCATCCACGAAGATCTCCATGAGTCCCTCCTCAAGGGCGCGGCGGTAAACCTCCCTTGATGCGGGTATGACAAGCATCCTCACATCATCAGAGACCTTCCTGTTTTTCAGTATCCCTGCAGCATCCCTGAGGTCGCTGAGCCTTCCATTTGTACATGAGCCAAGGAATACCTGGTCTATCTCTGTCCCCTCAACTTCACTGACGGGTTTCACGTTGTCAACGTTGTGGGGACATGAAACCTGCGGTTCAAGTTCACTGACATCAATATCCATCACCCTGAGTGATGCCGCATCCTTATCGGTTTTAAAGACCCTGTATGGTTTACCCGACCTTTTTTCAACGTATCTGATGGTTTTTTCGTCGGGTTCCACTATCCCTGTCTTTCCACCCATTTCTATTGCCATGTTGGAGAGCACCATCCTGTCGGATACGCTCATCTCTGCAACGGTTTCACCTGCAAACTCGCATGCCATGTAGGTGGCCCCGTCTGCACCCACACGGCCTATGATGTTCAGGACAACGTCCTTTGCATAGACGTGCTCTGGCAGTGACCCTGTTATTTCAAATCTGAGGGTTTCAGGGACCCTGAACCAGAGTTTACCTGTTGCAAATACCATCGCCATGTCGGTTGACCCTATACCTGTTGCAAAGGCCCCCAGGGCTCCGTGGGTGCAGGTGTGGGAATCTGTGCCCACCACAACCTCGCCCGGCACCACGTGACCCTTTTCAGGGAGCACCTGGTGACACACCCCTTCACGGACGTCGTAGAAGTTTCCTATCCCCTGTTTCCTTACAAAGTCCCTCATTATCATATGGTTCCTGGCGGCTTCAATTGAGTCTGCAGGCACCTGATGGTCGAATATTACAACGATCCTTTCAGGGTCCCAGACCCTATCTGCCCTTATCCTTTCAAAGGATTCAACCGAAAGGGGCCCTGTGAGGTCATGGGTCATGGCAACATCTATATCTGCCATTACTATTTCACCGGCTTCCACTTCCTTTTCACCGGAAGCATTTGCAAGTATCTTCTCAGAAACAGTCATAGACATCTATTATCCTCCTTTAAAGGTGGTGAAGGTGATCATAAAATTTCCAGCAAATCATCTGGAAGGAGACCTGGCAGAATTAGAGATCCAATGGGATCTGAATGTACCCATCTGTTCACTGGAATGGTGTATTCTGGCATCATACTAAAAACTCGGACGAATTTTAATCTAATATTTTTAGCCGAGCAATATAAATACTTTGATAATAATATTTAAATATAAATTAATACTTATTCCAGTAGCTCACCAAGCCTATATTAATGGATGCAGCATTATATTATTAATCAAGTGAGGGACCCAAATGAAGGAAGAAATAAAAAGGGAATACCAGAAGATTAAGGACAGAATGTCCCTTGAAGAATTTCAGGAACGCATAGAGAAGAGGAAACAGGAACTTGATGATGTTGGGTTCATGGATGAACTCTCAATCGCCACAATGATAACAGATGAGATCCTCAGGGATGAAAATGAACTCATCTCAGAGAAACCCGAACACAGGCTGGATAAAATATCCAAACTCGAGGAGGGTGCCAGCACACCATTGACCGGGAGGGTCATGAGGATATCAAGTCCAAGGACCTTCACCACAAGGAAGGGAAAGGATGGTAAACTCACAAACGTAATCCTTGCAGATGACACAGGGGAAATCAGGACGGTTTTCTGGACAGAGAACATCAAGTTCCTGAAGAAATTCAGTGAGGGCGACGTGATAAGGATAAGGGATGTGAACGTAAAGGGCGGCTTCGGAGGCAGGAAGGAGGCCCATCTGATGCCAAGATCCACGGTTGAAGTCCTGGACCCCTCAGATTTCCCTGAATTCCCTGAATACACCGAGGAGATCACACCTTTAGGGGAACTTGTTGAGGACGAGGAGGTTAATGTCATTGCAAGGATCAGGGGAATATCCCGTGTAAGGACCTTTGAGAGGGATGGAAGGGATGGTAAATTTGTTACACTTGAACTGCTTGACTCCACAGGTTCAACAACCTACACCCTCTGGAACAATGATGTTAACCTCATAGAGGAACTGGGACTTGAAGAGGGAGACGCCGTAAAGATACTGGGGGCCCAGACAAGGAGACGTGATGACAGCGTGACACTCACCCACACAAGCACCACAAGGATAATCAGGGGCGACTACGATGTCCCTGAAGTCAGGGAGGAGATAATGAAGATAGGGGACCTCCATGAGAAGGACGGCGTCACCGTGATTGGACTGGTAACAAGGGTCTATGAGCCGATAGAATTTGAGAGGAACGATGGCACAACAGGCTCCCTGAGGTCAGTTGAGGTCACAGACGACACAGGATCTGCAAGGGTAACCCTCTGGAATGATGACGCCTTCCTGAAGATAAACAAGGGGGACATCGTTAAAATATCAGGGGCAAGGGTGGAGTTTGATGAATACAGCAACTCCTACCGCATAAACACCAACTTCAATACAAGGATAACCATCAACCCCAAATCCGACGAGTCACTCCTGAGGCTCCTTGAGGAGTACAGGGAGCACCTGAGGCCATTGAAGATATCACAGGTACTTGAAATTGAGGATGAAGGAGAGGAGGTTGATGTTGTAGGCCGCATATTCAGCCTCACAGATCCAAGGGAATTTGAGAGGGAAGACGGCACAGGAATCGTAAGGTCAATGGAACTTGCCGATGAAACAGGCAAAATAAGGGTCAGCCTCTGGAACGAGAAGGCTCAAAAGCCCCTGAACATCGGGGACGCCATAAGAATTGAGAACGCAAGAATCAGGTTTGGTCTATACAGCGTTGAACTCAGCGCTGGAAGAACAACAAGGATTACTGAGCCACTCCCGGAGGACATTCAGGATTTACCATCCTTTGAGGAGCTTGAAGAAATGCTCTACACAACAAAGAAGATAGATGAACTTGAAGAGGACAACACCGACATAAGGATAGTTGCAAGGGTCATTGACCTCTTCGATCCAAAGGAATTCCAGAGGGGTGATGGAACTCCAGGAATGGTGAGGACGGTTGAATTTGCAGATGACACCGGCTCAATAAGGGCAAGCCTATGGGATGAGAAGGCTGAGATGCCCCTCAGCATAGGAGACCCTGTCAAGATAGAGAATCCGAGGGTAATCTACAGGGATGATATGGGTGGAGGCAGACTTGAACTCAGCATAGGAAGAAGTTCAAGAATCGAGGCAGCCACTGAAAGGGATATGAAGCTCCTGCCATCCTTTGAGGAGCTCCAGGAGATACTCTACCCTCTGAAAAACATTGAGGACCTTGATGATGAGTCAAGGAACGTCATGATCAGGGGGGAGCTCAATGAAATGTACGGGGGACGCATACTCTCTGTGAAATGCCCTTCGTGTAATGAGAGGCTTGATATGAATGAGGAGAACATATGTAACTTCTGCGGAGAACTTGTTGATGAACCAAGGTACCTCCTGATGATCCCCGGATGGATCAGCGATGATACCGGAGAGATAAGGACGATCTTCTTTGGAAGGGAGGCTGAAAAGGTCCTGGGGATGACTACAAGGGAGGTTGTTGATACTATAAACAGGTCCGCAGATGAATCAGCACTTCAGGAGCGTGTCGAGGATCTTAACGGCGCCACCGTAACGGTTATAGGGAACGCGGAGTTCGATGAATACAATGAGGAGCTTAGATTCATCCCGAGGAAGGTTGTGAATATTGAACTCTGATGATTATCTGACTGAATGTTAAAGGGAGATTGAAATGGTTGAACTTGAAGATCTACCAAATGTAGGGGCTAAAACAGCCCAGAAGTTAAGGGACGCGGGTTTCGGCGATATGATGCGTCTTGCAACAGCCACCGCCAAGGAATTATCTGTAAAGGCAGAGATCGGTGAGGGGGTAGCTGAGAAGGTAATAGAGGCGGCGCGAAGGGCTGAGAAGATAGACTTCGAAACCGCCTTTGATGTGATGGAGCGCCGGAAGGACGTTGGAAGGATAACAACAGGGAGCAAGGCATTTGATGAACTCATAGGCGGCGGGATAGAGACCCAGGCCATCACCGAAGTTTTCGGCGAATTCGGGTCAGGTAAAAGCCAGCTTTCACATGAACTGGCAGTCACGGTCCAGCTACCTGAGGATAAGGGAGGGCTTGATGCAGAGGCGGTCTTCATAGACACAGAGAACACCTTCAGGCCCGAGAGAATAGAACAGATAGCAAACGCCTTTGAACTGGACCTTGAGGAGGTTCTTAACAAGATACACATTGCAAGGGCCTTCAACTCCAGCCATCAGATCCTCATGGCAGAGAAGGTCAACGAGCTCATACAGGAGGGTAAAAACATACGCCTGGTTATTGTGGACTCCCTAACAGCCCACTTCAGGGCAGAGTATGTGGGAAGGGAGGCCCTTGCCACACGCCAGCAGAAACTTAACCAGCACCTCCACACCCTCCAGAACATTGCAAACACCTACAACGCCGCAGTATTTGTAACCAACCAGGTTCAGGCAAGGCCTGACGCGTTCTTCGGCAGCCCCACCAAGGCCATAGGCGGTCACGTCCTTGGCCACGCAGCAACATACCGTATATGGCTCAAGAAGGGACTTGCAGGTAAGAGGATAGCAAGACTCGTTGACAGCCCCCACCTCCCTGAGGGTGAATGCGTATTCAAGATAACCACAGCAGGTATAGTTGATTAAACCCACAATTTAATTTTTTTGTGGTAAAATGGGATCCATTGAAACTGTTTTTTCCATAATAATCCTTGTTATAACAGGTTATGTCCTGAAGTCCCTGGGTGTTCTCAGGGAGGAGGATGCCACCCCACTCAACAGGGTGGTCATAAACGTGGCCATACCCTCCCTTATATTCACATCCCTCTACAGGGCAGATCTTGCAGGAATCTCGCATCTCCTGCTCATACCAGCAGTCTGCATATTAACCGGGTTCATATCAGGGGCCATGGCCTTCACATGGACCCGCTACAGGGGCATGGATTCCAGAACCGCATGGTCCCTCGTGATACCCGCAGCCATGATGAATTCAGGCTTCCTTGGTTACCCGGTCACCATTGGAATATTCGGTTCCGAGGGACTTGTGCGGGCCATCTTCTATGATACAGGCACCACGATCCTTTTCACCCTCCTGGGACTTTCCCTGGCCATTTCCTCGGGAGCCCCCAGGAAAACGGTTCTTCGAAGGACCATCCTCTTCCCTCCCCTATGGGCATTCCTCCTTGGCATAACCTTTAACCTTCTGGGAATCCACCTGGGCCTGGGAGGTACGGTGCTCGGATACCTTTCAGGCGCAGCGGTTCCCCTTATAATGATATCCCTGGGTTTAACCATCAACTTCAGGTTCTTCAGGGATTCCATAACCGACGCCGCCGCCGTAAGTTCTATACGACTTGTTTTATCACCCCTGATAGCTGCCCTGCTGGCATGTGCCCTGGCATTTAGGGGTATTGAAATGTCGGTAATCATACTTGAGGCGTCCATGCCATCGGCCATGCTGGCGGCCGTCCTTGCAATTGAGAATGAACTTGACGTGGGCCTCACATCTGCCTGCATATTCATGAGCACCTCCCTGGCCCTTGTCTCGATACCCCTCTGGACCATGGTGCTCTGAATGTTCCATGAAATCAGCTAATAAAATAAAACATGTTCATCAGAAAACCGAATAAATAGAATAAAATGTAATACTATATAAAGCTTACTTAAAATTCTTGATAGAAATCTTTATTTATGATAGTGCTATACCTTACATCACCTAATTATCATTGTTAGATACCCCTATGCAAGGTGATCTAATGGCAGAAGAAAAGAAAGAAACAATGGAAGAACCAAAAATCGGTGTTTATGTCTGCCACTGTGGTGTAAACATCGGCGGTGTGGTTGATATAGAAGCTGTCAGGGACTACGCTGCAAAACTACCAAATGTTGTGGTTTCAAAGGACTACAAATACTACTGTTCCGACCCGGGTCAGCTTGAAATACAGAAGGACATAAAGGAACTCGGACTCAACAGGGTTGTTGTTGCTGCATGTTCCCCAAGGCTTCACGAACCAACCTTCAGGAGATGCGTTGAGGAGGCAGGTTTAAACCAGTTCCTCTTTGAATTCGCAAACCTCAGGGAACAGGACTCATGGGTACACATGGATGACCCTGAAGGAGCAACAGAAAAGGCCAAGGACCTTGTTAGGATGGCTGTTGCCAAGGTAAGGCTCCTCGAACCCCTGGAAGCATCCAAGGTCAGCGTGGATGACAAGGCACTGGTCATAGGTGGGGGTGTCGCCGGTATACAGACAGCCCTTGACCTTGCTGACATGGGATTCAAGACCTACATGGTCGAGAAGAGGCCAAGTATCTCAGGAAGAATGGGTCAGCTGGACAAAACCTTCCCGACCCTTGACTGTTCAATGTGTATCCTGGCACCAAAGATGGTGGACGTGGGTAAACACGACAACATTGAACTCATAACCTACGCCGAGGTTAAGGAGGTTGACGGTTACATAGGTAACTTCAAGGTCAAAATCGAGAAGAAACCAAGATACATAGATGAAGACCTATGTACCGGTTGCGGTTCCTGTGTCGAGGTCTGTCCAATTGAAATGCCAAACTACTTCGACGAAGGAATAGGTATGACCAAGGCAGTGTACATACCATTCCCACAGGCCGTCCCCCTCTGCGCAACAATAGACAAGGACTACTGTATCGAGTGCATGCTCTGTGATGAGATCTGTGAGAGGGGAGCCGTAAAACACGACCAGGAACCAGAAGAGATAGAAATCGAGGTCGGTACAATAATCGTTGCAACAGGATACGATGCATACGACCCAACAGAGAAACTTGAATACGGCTACGGAAGGCACACCAACGTCATAACAGGTCTTGAGCTTGAAAGGATGATCAACGCCTCAGGACCAACAGACGGTAAGGTCATCAAACCATCAGACGGTGAGAAACCTAAGAGGGTGGCCTTCATACACTGTGTCGGTTCAAGGGACGAGCAGATAGGAAAACCATACTGTTCCCGTGTCTGCTGCATGTACATCATGAAGAACGCACAGCTCATCAAGGACAAGATGCCTGACACCGAAGTCACACTCTACTACATGGACATAAGGGCCTTCGGTAAAGGATTCGAAGAGTTCTACAAACGTTCACAGGAGAAATACGGAATCAAATTCATCAGGGGACGACCTGCCGAGATCATTGAAAACCCTGACCTGACCCTGACAGTGAGATCCGAGGACACACTCCTCGGTAAGGTCACAGAGTACGACTATGACATGGTCGTCCTTGGTGTGGGACTTGTACCACCAGAGGGCTCAGAAAAACTAAGACAGACCATAGGTCTATCCAAATCTGCAGACGGTTTCCTCATGGAAGCCCACCCAAAACTAAGGCCTGTTGACACCCTGACAGACGGTGTATACCTTGCAGGTGTAGCTCAGGGTCCAAAGGACATCCCTGACGCTGTGGCACAGGCTTCAGGTGCAGCTGCACGTGCAGCGATACCAATGGTCAAGGGTGAAGTGGAGATCGAGCCAATAGTCGCCGTGACAGACTCCGATGTCTGCGGTGCATGTGAGGTCTGCATTGAACTCTGCCCATTCGGTGCCATAAGCATCGAGGAAGGCCATGCAAATGTTAACGTGGCCCTCTGTAAGGGCTGCGGTACCTGTGTGGCAGCATGCCCATCAGGTGCAATGGACCAGCAGCACTTCAGAACAAAGCAGATAATGGCTCAGATCGAAGCTGCACTAAACGAACAGGCAAAATAGATGGGATCATCCCATCAAATCCTTTTATTTCTTTCTTAACAGTTCATTTTTTGAGTTTCTCTTTCTGAATCCTCAGAGCTTGGGGACCTGACACCAATTTTTATATTGTGATTGCAACTATTTACCTATGGAGATGATTTTCATGGTCAGCAATCAGGATTACACCGAGAATATCAGACAGCTTATGAAGGAACATAACAGCTGGATGGAGTCAAGCATCAACCTCATAGCAAGTGAAAACATAACGAGCTCACGGGTGAAGGAGGCTCTCCTTTCGGACCTATCCCACCGTTATGCAGAGGGCCTCCCAGGTGAAAGGCTCTATGAGGGCTGCAGGTACATCGATGAGATTGAGGAGCTCACAATTGAACTATCAAAGAAGCTCTTCAGGGCGGAGCATGCAAATGTCCAGCCAACCTCCGGTGTGGTGGCGAACCTAGCCTGCTTCTTTGCAACTGCAGATGTAGGAGACCCTATAATGGCCATGGAGGTCCCCTACGGCGGCCACATATCCCATGCCACCGTCAGCGCAGCAGGTGTCAGGGGCTTCAAAGTATACACACACCCTTTTGACTTTGAGAACATGAACATAGACGCAGATGCAATGAAAAAGAAGATACTTGAGGTTAAACCAAAAATAGTCCTCTTCGGCGGCAGCCTCTTCCTCTTCCCCCACCCTGTGGAGGAGGCTGTTGAGGTTGCAGAGGAGGTCGGCGCAAGGATAATGTATGACGGCGCCCATGTCCTTGGCCTCATTGCAGGCGGCTACTTCCAGGACCCCCTCCGTGAAGGAGCAGACATGCTTGTTGGAAGCACCCATAAGACATTCCCGGGCCCCCAGGGAGGCATAATACTCTGCAGGGATGAACTTGCAGGTGACATAGACGAGGCGGTGTTCCCTGGCCTTGTGAGCAACCACCACCTCCACCATGTGGCTGGTCTTGGAATAGCAACAGCAGAGATGCTTGAATTTGGAAGGGAATATGCGGGTCAGATAATCAAAAATGCAAAGAAACTCGCAGAGTCCCTCAATGAACTTGGATTCAACGTGCTGTGCGAGCACCTTGACTTCACAGAGTCCCACCAGGTCGTCATGGACGTCTCTAACATCGGGAGGGCAGCCGAGATATCAAAGAGACTCGAGGCCAACAACATAATACTCAACAAGAACCTCCTGCCATGGGATGATGTTAACAGGTCAGACGACCCATCAGGTATAAGGATAGGTACCCAGGAGATAACAAGGAGGGGAATGAAGGAGCCTGAGATGGAAGCGGTCGCAGAGTACATCAAGAGGGTTGTTATTGACGGTGAAGATGTTAAGGATGAGGTTTCAGAGTTCATGTCCTCCTACACCAGGGTCCACTACGCCTTCGAGGAGTCAGAGGCCTACAAGTACATGGAGATTCAGTAGATGAGGATTGCCTGGGCATTCACAGGGGCAGGTCACCTGCTCCTTGAGAGTGTGGAGGTCCTTGAGGCTATAGTTGAAGAGGGCCATGAGGTGACCATACTGCTTTCAGGGGCAGCCGAGGAAGTACTGAAGATGTACGGCCTCTTTGGGAGAGTAAGGAGCCTTTCAGGGGGTTATTACAGGGAACTTATCCATGAAAGCCAGGAGGGCTACAGTTTCCCGGTAACCGGGAGGCTGTCCATGGGGAGATACGACCTTCTTGTGGTCTCCCCGGCAACCTCCAACACCGTGGCAAAGGTGGTTCACGGGATAGCGGACACCCTCGTGACCAATGCAGTGGCTCAGGCAGGTAAGGGGGGCGTCCCGGTATATGTGGTGCCGGTGGACCTTGAGGAGGGTGATGTTGAGACGGTGCTACCCTCCAAACTTGAACTGGAACTCTGCAGGAGCTGTGAACCATGCAGGGCAGCCGCAGCATGCCCATCCGATGCCATAATCCCTGGAGTTGAAATAAGGCTCCTCAGGTGCACCGGATGCGGGGCATGCAGGACAGCCTGTCCCCATGGTGCGGTCTCAGGTGGAAGGATAATAACCATCCACATGAGGGAGGTTGATATACTTAACACAAGGAAACTCTCCACCATGGAGGGTGTGGATGTCCTTGAAGAACCCTCAATGGTCCTCAGGGCCATCCAGGAGACAGTCCAATGATGCCGTCCATGAAAAGAATTATTTTTTGACATATAAACATTAAACCCAATGGGATGTCTGGGTTCAGTTCAAAGCCACAGATTCGATCATTTTGACATATAAACCTTAAAACCTATGCATCTGACCTGAAAAGGCAGGCTTATTCTGATTTCCTGACCCAGCACCTGAAAATTATTAAGGACAATGAAGTACAGAGAATATAATATAGGGGGTGCCATTATTGGATGGTAAGAGGATTGATTTTCTCATAGAGGAACTTAAAAACCCTGACTGGGTGGTGCGTGAAGATGCTGTTGAGCTCCTGGCCGAGGTCGCTGACCCTGCAGCAGTCGAACCCCTCATAGGGGCCCTTGATGATGAGGATTACCATGTAAGGGAGGCCGCGGCCCTGGCCCTCGCAACCTTTGATGATGAAAGAGCGGTCAAACCACTGCTGGAGCACCTGAACGACGAAAAACCCGGTGTAAGATACGCATGCGCCCTTGCCCTTGGAATACTCGGTGATGAGGATTCAATAGAGGCCCTGGAGGCCCTCCTCGACGATGAGAGCCCAATGGTAAGGAAGGTGGCAGAGGTTGCAGTGTCGGAGATAATGAAACGAAGGGGTTAGACTGGATGGTCTCTGAGCCATCCATCACTCTATCTCTCTTTAGATTTGTCCAGTTTATCAGATAGTGGAAATTTTATTAAGGTTTTTCAATCCACTATTTCAGTAAATGTGCAGGTTATGGAGTGTGTCTTCCAGGGATATTAACTTACTTCAGCATCTGCACGGAGTCTACATCAGAACATCAGGCACCTGGAATTAGGGTTTATTCTGTTGGATGGTGTTGTTTATGGGATCTTCTTGACATCAGGATCATCTGAATTCGATCTCATCACCCTTTTCTGTCATGGATTCAGCTATCCTCCCCTTCCTGAGTTCAATAACATACCTTGCTGGCTTATCTGGATTGTAGATCTGCCAGGGCTTGAGGGTTGCGGTGTCAACCACCCTCATATCCTCATCAACAAACACGACATCAAGCGGTATCCTCATGAAGAACATGTGGATACCCGACCCATAACGGCCCCTCCCGGTGGGTATTTCAAGTACGAGGCCGGCATCAAGTTCCCCCTTAAGCATCAGTCCCCTGAAGCGGGACAGGAATGTGTCTGCAAATCTAACCTCTCCCAGGCTCGTGCCCCTGGTCTTATTAATAACCTCTCTTCTCATCATAATTACTCCTGGAAACTGGATGTCTATATTTATTTATATAATCAGCTCAAAACCATAAACCATTACTGTGCATATTCATCAGGAGGTTATCACTGTGAGAAATATTATCGTTGAACCCCTTAACCAGACACCCATTGAGGATCAGAAGGTTGAGATAGTTGAAAGGAAGGGTATAGGGCACCCTGACAGTATAAGTGATGGTATAGCAGAATCAGTGAGCAGGGCCCTCTGCAACGCTTACCTTGACCGTTTCGGGGCAATAATGCACCACAACACCGATGAGGTCCAGATAACTGCAGGTGAATCAGCCCCTGAATTCGGCGGCGGGGAGGTTATAAAGCCAATCGAAATACTCCTGACAGGCAGGGGTGTTGCAGAGGTTGATGGGGAGAAGATAGGCATCGACCGAATAGCCATTGCAGCTGCAAAGGATTACCTCAAGGAGAACATAATAAACCTCGATGTTGAGACATGCACGGTTGTTGAGTGCAAGATAGGGCATGGCTCAGGGGATCTCAGGGACGTATTTGCAAGGAAGGGAGACTCACCACTCTCAAACGACACATCCTTCGGCGTAGGGTTCGCACCATTCTCAGAAACCGAAAGGATAGTCATGGAGGCAGAGAACCTCCTTAACTCACCCGAGTTCAAGAAGAAACACCCTGCAGTCGGTGAGGACATAAAGGTCATGGGCCTCAGGGAGAACGATAACATAACCCTGACCGTTGCCTGCGCCATGGTTGACAGGTACGTCCAGGACCTTGACGAATACCTTGAGATCAAGGCCATGGTGAAGGATGAGGTCTTCAGGCTGGCATCAGGAATCACGGACAGGAACCTGGAGGTCTTTGTCAACACCGCAGACCGGTGCGAGGATGATGAACCATCAGTCTACCTCACCGTGACAGGTACCTCTGCAGAGATGGGAGACGATGGATCCGTTGGAAGGGGTAACCGTGCCAATGGCCTCATAACACCCAACAGGCCAATGTCAATGGAGGCCACATCAGGAAAGAACCCCATAAACCATGTAGGTAAAATATACAACCTGCTCTCAAACCAGATGGCTGCAGATATAGTCGAGGCTGTTGAGGGTGTTAAACAGGTCCATATAATGATACTGAGCCAGATAGGTAAACCAATAGACCAGCCAAAGGCAGCCACCTCCCAGATAATCCTCGAAGAGGGATACACCATGGAGGAGGTCACACCTAAGGTTTCAAGTATAATGGACGCATGGCTGGAGGACATATCAGATATAACAGAGATGCTTGTTAAGGGCCAGCTGAGGACATTTTAAATTAACCTGAGGGAGAATATAATGCCAATCCAGGAAGCCGAGAAATCCTACAGACCCCACATAATCGAAGAGAAGGTTCAGAGATTCTGGGAAGAAAGGGACATCTACGAACGTGTTAAGGAGCTAAGGGAGGATAAAGCCAGGTACTCATTCCTGGACGGACCACCATACTGCAGTGGCAGGATCCACCTGGGCACAGCATGGAACAAGATAATGAAGGACACATTCCTTCGCTTCAAATCAATGAGGGGCTTCGATGTAAGGAGGCAGCCTGGATGGGACACCCATGGCCTTCCAATTGAACACAAGGTTGAAGGATTACTGGGTGTGAAGAGCAAGAAGGACATTGAGGACAAAATAGGCATCGAGAAATTCGTTAAGAAGTGCCGTGAATTTGCAGTGGAAAACAAGGCCGTCATGACATCCCAGTTCCAGAGACTAGGGGTCTGGATGGACTGGGATGACCCCTACGTGACCTTTGACCCGGCCTACATGGAATCATGCTGGTGGACCCTCAAAAGGGCCCATGAAAAGGACCTCCTTGTAAGGGACCTGAGGGTCATCACATGGTGCCCCCGCTGTGAAACAGCCCTTGCCCTTGCAGAGATAGACTACCATGAAAAGGAGGACCCCTCGGTATACGTTAAGTTCCCGGTCACAGGGGACACCTACATCCTTGTATGGACAACCACCCCATGGACGCTCCCCGCCAACATGGCGGTCTCTGTACACCCTGAATTTGACTATGCATATGCACGCCTGGGAGACGAGACCTACATAATGGCAGAGGCCCTGGTGGAGAAGGTCCTTGGAGAGGATGCAGAGATCATCAAGACTGTCAGGGGAAGTGAACTTGAAGGCCTGGTTTACAGGCACCCCCTCCAGGACGAGGTCCCCTACCATGCCTCCATTGAACACAGGGTGATCCTCGGCGAACACGTCACCCTCACCGAGGGTACCGGATGCGTCCACACAGCCCCCGGACACGGACCAGAGGACTTTGAAGTCGGTAAGAAGTACGGGCTTGAGGTATTCTGTCCCGTGGATGAGGCAGGGACATTCAGGCCAGAGGCAGGTAAATATGAGGGCCTTTTTGTTAAAGATGCGGACCTCCTGATAATAGAGGACCTTGAATCAAAGGGACTTCTCCTGAGGGCTGAGACAATAAGCCACAGGTACGGTTTCTGCTGGAGGTGCAAGACACCCATAATCTACCTTGCAACAGAGCAGTGGTTCCTGAAGATAACCGAAATAAGGGACCGGATGCTGGAGGAACTTGACAGGGTCCAGTGGATCCCATCCTGGGCAGGGGAGAGCCGATTCAGGAACTGGATAGAGAACGCAAGGGACTGGACAATTTCAAGGCAGAGGTACTGGGGGATACCCATCCCCATCTGGGTCTGTGAGGAATGTGACAGCATACACGTGGTGGGATCAATAGATGAACTCCGCGAAAGGGCGGTTGAGGGAGAACTTGAGGGGGACTTCATACACAGGCCCCACGTGGATGCCATAATACTTGAGTGCGACCGGTGCGGCGGTAGAATGAAGAGGACACCCGATGTGCTTGACGTATGGATAGATTCGGGGGTCGCAGGCTGGGCCTCACTCCACTACCCCCGGGAGGATGAGCTCTTCAGGGAATGGTTCCCCTACGACTTCATAACAGAGGGACATGACCAGACCCGAGGCTGGTTCTACTCCCAGCTTGGCTGTGGCGTCATAGCCCTGGATGAAACACCCTACCGCCGGGTGCTGATGCACGGTTTCACCCTTGATGAGGAAGGAAGGAAGATGAGCAAATCCCTGGGAAACGTTGTTGAACCAGAGGATGTCATAGAAAAGTACGGGGCAGACGTCCTCAGATTCTACCTCCTCTGGGCCAACAAGCCCTGGGAGGACCTTAAATTTGTATGGGACGAACTCAAAAACATCAACAAGATGTTCAACATACTCTGGAACGTTTACGTCTTCTCAACAACCTACATGTCCCTCGACAGGTTCCAGCCAACGGACCATAACCCCGATGACCTTGAATTCAGGGTTGAGGATCACTGGATACTCTCAAGGATAAACTCAACAGTGGAGGCGGTGACAGAGGCCCTTGATAACCTCCACTTCCACAGGGCAACCCGCGAACTCCATGACTTCATCGTGGAGGACCTCAGCAGGTGGTATGTCAGGCTCATAAGGAGCCGCACATGGGTGGAGAGGGATGACCCTGATAAACTTGCAGCCTACCACACCCTCTACAGGGTGCTGAAAACCCTCACCTTAACCCTTGCCCCGGTGGCACCCCACATATCAGAGGACATATACCAGAACCTTGTGAGGGGCGCCGAACCCGATTCCCCCGAGAGCATACACATGCTTGACTGGGCAAGTCCTGGAGTCGTGGACAGGGAACTTGAAGCCAGCATGGACACTGTCTGTGAGATCATAGAGGCATGTGCAAGGGCAAGGGACTCTGCACGGTACAAGTTAAGGTGGCCTGTAAGGGAAATAGTCGTGGTATCAGAGGATGAGGAGGTTCTGAAGGCGGCCGAGTCACTTAAAAGTGTTATAGCTGAACAGGCAAATGCCAAATCCATCAGGACAGCCACAGAATTCCCTGAGATGAAGGTAATCGCCAAGCCCAACCCTGCAACCCTTGGCCCGAGGCTGAGGGGTGACATGCCCCTTGTGATGAGGGAGCTTGAATCAGCAGATGGCGCTGCTGTCAGGGACTCCCTTGAATCAGAGGGAGAATTCACCCTCAGGGTGGATGACAGGGAGATCAAACTGGGTCCTGAGGATGTAATATTTGAAACTGAACTTCCCGAGGACATTGTAAGCGCACAGTTCGATGGTGGGAGCGTATTCGTTGATACAAAACTCACACCGGAGATAATGAGCGAGGCAATGGCACGTGAACTTGTAAGGAGAATACAGGATATGAGGAAGGACCTTGACCTTGATGTCGAGGCTAGGATAGAGGTTGCAGTTAAATCTAGCGGTGACTTCAGGGAACTTACAGAACCCATGGCTGACTTCATAGAACATGAGGTCAGGGCCAGCAAACTTTCCTTTGATTACACCGAGATGGAGTACACCAAGGAATGGAAGATATCCGATGAAAACATCATAATATCAATAAAACCCCTGTAGGGTGTGAAAATGGTTTTAACTGATTCAGAGATGGAATTCATAAGGAAGGAACTTGGCAGGGAACCCAACCCCCTGGAGTATGGAATGCTGGACGTAATGTTCTCAGAGCACTGCTCCTACAAGAGCAGCAGACCGGTCCTCGGACTCTTCCCCACTGAGGGTGAGAACGTTATAATAGGACCCGGGGATGATGCGGGTGTCGTTGGAGTCACGGATGAACTGGCACTTGTAATCGGTATTGAAAGCCACAACCACCCATCTGCAATAGAACCCTATGGAGGGGCGGGTACCGGTATAGGCGGAATACTCAGGGACATAATATCAATGGGCGCCATGCCAGTGGCCCTACTTGACTCCCTCCGCTTCGGGTACCCTGAGGACCAGAAATCAAGGTACCTCCTTGAACACGTTGTTAAGGGGATCTCAGATTACGGTAACCGTGTAGGTGTCCCGACAGTGGCGGGTGAGGTTGAATTCGATGATAACTTCAAGTTCAACCCCCTCGTGAATGTCATGTGCGCTGGCCTGGTGCCAAGGAACAGGATAAAGAGGGGCATGGCCCCGAACCCCGGGGACGTTTTCCTCCTTATGGGCGGCAGGACAGGAAGGGACGGTATACATGGAGTTACCTTCGCATCAGAGGAACTTACAAGCTCATCAGAACTCGAGGACAGACCCGCGGTCCAGGTGGGGGACCCCTTCACAAAGAAGATGGTTATGGAGGCAAGCTTCGAGATAATGGACCGGATAGATGTCTCAGGTGTCAAGGACCTTGGAGGGGGCGGATTAACCTGCTGCATCTCAGAACTGGTTGCAAAATGCAACAACGGTGCCAGGGTGGAACTCGAGACCATACCCCTACGGGAGGAGGGAATGACACCCTACGAGATAATGCTCTCAGAGTCACAGGAGCGAATGATATTCGTAATGAAACCAGAGGACGTCGAAGCGGCCATGGAGATCTGCAGGAAATATGAGCTCCCTGCAGCAGTCATAGGCGAGGTCACGGACACTGGCCGGATGGTGGTTGAGGAGAAGGGAAGAATAATAGCTGACCTCCCGGCGGAACTCCTCGCTGACCCGCCCGTGGTTGAAAGAGAGGCCAGAAAGCCGCCTGAACCACCCAAGGACGTGGAGGTCCAGCACCCTCCCCTGAAGGATGCCCTGCTTCGGCTGATGTCCTCACCAAACATTGCAAGCAAGAGATGGGTTTACCGCCAGTACGACCATGAGGTCCAGATAAGGACCGTTGTAAAACCCGGAGATGACGCCGCGGTCCTGAGGGTTGATGATGAGAACGGAGTTGCCCTTACAGTTGACTGCAACAGCATACACACAAGGATGGACCCCTACAGTGGAGGGGCAGGTTCGGTTGCAGAGGCCGTGAGGAATGTTGTTTCAATGGGCGCATGGCCCCTCTGCATAGTCGACTGCCTCAACTTCGGAAACCCTGAGAAACCAGAGGTTTTCTGGCAGTTCAGGGAGTGTGTAGGGGGGATGGCGGACATGGCCAGGGCCTTCAGCACGCCTGTTATAAGCGGTAATGTTAGCTTCTACAATGAAACAGAGGGCGTTACTGTCAACCCCTCACCGGTGGTTGGAGTTGCAGGAAAGCTCAGACTCGAAAACATAAAGACCCTTGAATTCAAGGCCCCTGGAGAGTACATTGTGATTATAGGGGAGACTAAACCTGAGATGGGAGCATCAGAGTACCTGAGATCTGTGCACGGTATAGTCGACGGGTTACCCCCGGCAGCGGACTTAAATGGAGAGGTGAAGGCAGCAGAAACGGTAAGATCCCTCATTGAGGAACACGGTGATTCAGTAACCGCAGTCCATGACTGCTCAGCAGGGGGGATAGCCGTGGCGGTTGCGGAGATGGCGCTGAAATCTGGTATGGGTGCCGTGATTTATACAGAGAAGATACCGGGCGAATTCAGAAATCCCCATGAGGCCCTCTTCTCAGAGTCCCATGGAAGGTATATACTGACGTTATCAGAGGATCCAGGGGAAATATTATCGGATTCAGGTGTTCCATGGGCTGTAATAGGAAGAACAGGTGGAGATGTCCTGAGGATGGATGATGTGGAGATCCCTGTAGGGGAGATCCATGGGGCCTATCATGGAGTGATTGAATCATACATGTCCACCTGAAGGTGTTTTCTTGAAATACAGAAGGGAGTTCTTCAGGCAGCTCATCCATGCATCGGGCATAATCTTCATAATCATTTCAACCTACCTAAACTCCCTTCAGATGTTAATTTTATCGGTCCTTGCCGCAGCAGCAGGGGAGGTAATATTCAGGATAGACAGGATCCACTACATACCCCTCCTTTCAGGCATCCTCAGGGGATGCAGGAGGAACACCTCTGAGAGGGGCTTCATATACTACTTCCTGGGAATGGCGGTAACCTATGCGATCTTTGGGTTCAGCATGGACATTGCAAACGGCGCCATACTCATACTCACCCTGGGCGACTCATTCTCCACCATCATAGGCAGGGAATACGGGAAGCACAGGCTCCCCTTCAACAGGGATAAGAGCATTGAGGGGTCCCTGGCATTTGCTTTTTCAGGATTCATTGGAGCCCTGTTCATCATTGGACCGCTCCCTGCACTCACCGGGGCGGTCACAGGGGCTCTTGTGGAGGCATACACACCGGTTGAGGATAACCTCACCATACCGGTATTCGCAGGAGCCGCCATTCTCCTTTCAGGCCACCTTATGGGCGCCCCTTAACTGTTATACCCTTCACTGTTATAGATTATTTTTAACCAGAGCCTCTAATTAGGTGATGGATGATTTTTAGAGCCTTATAACACCCTCCCTTCTGAAGGATACTATGGACGCTGCAAATATAAGGATTGAAGCTACCCCTGAGGGGACCATGCTGATTAATGCTTCAGGGCCGCAGTGGGGACATGATGATAACCTGACAAGCACATAGCTTGGTATCATGGGGACAAGATCAGTGAGGGGCCCCATGTCCATGAATAGGGGCACGAAGAGAATGAAGGTTGCAAAGAACAGGGCAACAGTTATTGCAGAGTTGGCCTCCTTGGTGCTATCAGCAAGGGTTGAAATGAACATACCAACCCCTGTAAAGGCCAGTCCGGTGAAGAGGAGCAGAACCAAGATCAGGGGGATGTTGTAGATGGGCACCTTGAGGGCGGATAGTATGATTATCCAGAGCATCCCCTGGAGGAAGGAGAACATGAGTGGGGGTATTATCTTGCCAAGGATTATAAGCGTATCAGGGAGGGGTGTCATCAGCAGCACCTCAAAGGTTTTCCTCTCCTTTTCCCCGACAATGCTGTCTGTGACCATGTTACTCCCGAGGAAGAAGGGTAGGAAGAGTATGAATGGAACTATGAAGCCGTACATTATCTCAACAAAGTATGAGCTCTCAAGGACCAGCGGCCTGTAACCTTCCCTGTTCCTTGGCACCACCTTTAGGTTCACGGGATTTTCAAGCGCCGAGATCATGGAGGCCGGGAGACCCGCCTCCCTGAACTGTTTACGCCGGGCATAATCAGAGGTCGCCCTCCTCAGCTTCTCACTCATAACGGTGTAGAAGACGCTTGATGTGTCGGCTTCAACCGCAATATCACCACCCTTCAGGTATACGAATGCCAGTATCTTCGATCCAAGGGCCCTGCGGCCATCCTCCACACTGTAATAACTCACGTTGAGGCCCTCCCTTCTGAGGCTCTCATCAAGAAGGCTTCCCTTCTCATCCACATCCAGCCCAATCCTGAGGAACCTGCCACCACCCCAGGTGTCGATGAGCTGCGGGTCCGCGGCGACGGAACTTGCAGCTGCAAGGCCATAGGCCCCCAGGAGTATTATGACCTGGACGAGGACAAGGAGTATGTAAAGCCTGTTTGAGAGCATATCAAGGGCTTCCTTTTTTGAGAGTGCCAGGAACTTCATTTTTTCACCAGCAGTTCAATTATTCCGGGTCTCGGGCCGAAGACAATATCATCCCTCCTGAAGAGCCTTACCGAAAGGCCGTAGAAGAGGAGGCTAAGGGCGAGGGTTGAGGCCAGGGGCGGTAAAATGTCACCGGGACCCACCGGGGAACCCGCTATTAACTTGACGGTGAGGGTCATGGGGGACAGGGTACCCTGGGACCCTGCAATGTATGCCAGTGTGGGGACCATGAGGTAAGCTGCAACCACTATGTAGGCGAGGGTTATACCTATTCCTGCCTCACGATAATTCTTTGAATACACAGAGATAAGGCTTGTGAGTCCAACAACAGGGACAGCGGACAGCACCACCGTAATGTAGGCTGCAGGTATGTTGGATATCCTGAAACCGGCAGCTGTAAGGATAAGGGTCCACACCCCTATCTGGAGGGACATTATGATTATGACCGAGAGGCACTTGCCGAGTATGATATCAGAATGCCTCACGGGCATTGCAATGAGAACCTCACCGGTTTTCCTCTCCTTCTCACCAACAATACCATCAATGACAAGGTTCCCGAAGAGGAATATGGGGAGGAAGAGGAGAACAGCAACCATAACCCTGTTTACAAGCTGCATGGACACTGATTCACCCACTGCCTCCTCCATGACCTCGGGTCTTGGTGTTTCCCCCATAAGGTCCTCCACTATTCTACTGGAAGCCCTTTCAACAGCAAGTTTAACCTCATCGGATATGACGCTCCTCCTGGGGTCAGAGTAGTCAAGGTAGAGGGTTGCATTCAGGGGCACCCCCCTGAATCTGTCAACAAGGAGCACGGAACCAGAGGCAGGAAAGCCCTTAAATTCACGGATTTCAAGGATATCAGGGTTCAGCTGGCCCTTGATGATACCTGAAGGGTCATGGACGTTTATCTCTGCAAATCCCCTCAGGGAGGGTGTGAATGCAGCTCCTCCCTCATCCATCATATCCATGAATCCGCTGAACATGAAGATTGTGAGCATGAGCACGGCTATCTGGAAGATGAATATGAATACAAACTTTCTGCTCTGGAGGGTGTTCCTGAGCTCCCACTTGGTAACCGTGAGGATCTTCATGCAGACACCTTCAGGGGCTCCTGACCCTCTCTATGAATATATCATTGAGGGTGGTCTCCCTTGTATTCACGCTCCTTATGTTATCACCGATTCCATGGAGGACCCGTCCCGTCACATCTCCACATTCAAGGGACACCCTGAGGGTGTTACCATCGAGCTCAACGGATTTAACACCATCAATTCCCTCTATCATGCTGATATCTGCAGCCGATGGATCGGCAAGGACCACTTCAAGGACAGTGTTCCCCTTTATCTTTGATTTGAGTTCTGAGGGGGTTCCAATGTCAAGTATACGTCCCTGGTTGATTATGGCAACCCGGTCACAGAGGTACTCCGCCTCCTCCATGTAGTGGGTGCAGAGCAGAATGGTCTTTGAACCCTTGAGCTTCCTTACAAACTCCCTTATTGAATATGCCGTGGCAGGGTCCAGCCCCATGGTTGGTTCATCAAGGATGATGACAGGGGGGTCATGGATCAGGGCCCTTGCTATGCCTATCCTCTGACGCATACCCTTTGAGAAGGTGTTTATAGGGTCATATGCCCTTTCAGACATCCCTACAAGGTCAAGAAGTTCCCATATCCTTTCCTCAAGGACATCTCCCCGAACACCGTAGAGTTCACCGAAGTACCTTAAAAGGTCCCTGGCCCTGAAGCGCTCATAGAGGTTTGGCTCCTCTGGAAGGTAGCCTATCATGGATTTTACCCTAACAGGGTCCTCTGTAACATCATAACCCCCCACGAAGACCCTTCCAGAGTCAGGGTGGAGTATACCTGCTATTATACGTATTACCGTGGTCTTACCGGCACCGTTATGGCCTATGATGCCCAGGAGCTCCCCATCCCCCACATCAAAGCTTAAATTGTCCAGGGCCTTCACCCTTCCAAAACTTTTACTTAGAGATTCAACTTCTATCATTTTTCATCCCTGAGCTTTGAGGTAAACCCTATCATTGTAGATATGCAATCATCGATACTATAATATTCCTGGCTAACCCTTATTAATATGTGAATGATGGAGATGGTTACATGTTCCTATCAGAGCTCTTACCGGTTAAGGAGGCATTCAGGGTCATTGATGAGAATCAGGTCAGGATGGGAGTGGAGGAGATTGATCTTGATGACGCATATCACAGGGTCCTTGCAGAGGACATCATATCCCGCTTTGACTCACCCCCATTTGACAGGTCGGCCATGGACGGGTATGCTGTCAGGGCAGAGGACACCTTCGGTTCATCACCTGAAAACCCCATCACACTCAGGGTGGTTGACTCCATAGGTGCAGGCGATGTTTCAGGGGCTGAAACTGCCAGGGGTGAGGCTGTGAGGATAGCTACTGGTGCACCGATCCCTGAGGGTGCGGATGCGGTTGTGATGGAGGAGTACACGATTCTATCAGGCGATGAGATAAGGGTGATAAGGCCGGTTTCACCAGGAGAAAACATAGCACCCCGCGGCGAGGACATAGGTGCGGGAGAAAGGATACTTAAAGCTGGGACCCTGCTCAGACCCCCCGAGATCGCCCTGGCAGCATCCGCAGGGCACGGCAGGGTTAAGGTGTACAGGAAGCCATCGGTCAGGATCATAGTGACCGGAAATGAACTTGTGGATCCATCAGGGGACCTTGAACCTGGAAAAATACCTAACTCCAACAGGTACACGCTCAAGGCCCTGGTTGAAAGTGCAGGAGGCGTCCCGGACGTCTTACACTGCGGGGATGACCTTGAGGGGGTGAAGGATGAGATCAGGAGGGCTGCTGATGAGTATGATGCGGTGATAACAACCGGGGGCACGGCCATAAGTAAGGGTGACGTGGTTGTTGATGCGGTGAAGGACCTGGGGGAGGTGCTCTTTCATGGAGTTGCGGTGCGCCCTGGAAAACCCGTGGCATTCGGGATGGTGAATCATAAACCGGTGTTCATGCTTTCAGGGTACCCTGTGGCTGCAATGGTACAGTTCGATGTATTTGCAAGGTACTATCTTATGAGGATGCAGTACCCTGAGTACAGGCACAGGACCGTCAGGAGGACCTGCACAGGGAAGGTTGCATCGGCACCTGGAAGGACAGAGTACCTGAGGGCAAGGGCCACCGATGAAATGGTTGAACCCGTCAGGAGCAGAGGTTCAGGGATAATAAGGTCAATGGTGGAATCAAACGCATACATATTCCTAGATGAGAATAAGGAGGGGATTTCAGAGGGTGAAGAATGCGATGTGATCCTCTTCGATTCCATGATAATATAGTCGCACATCTTCATGGCCAGTCGGGAGCGTCGCTTCAGGGAATCTTTTTATATACCCGAATAAATAATCAAATATAAAAGGTGTTATTTAATGAACGCACTATGGTTCTATCTTATAGGATTCATTCTTATATGGACACTGGCAATTCTCTTCAGGGATAAACTGAAGATTGAAGTACAGGGACCCCTCTTAATGAGGAGAACAGGGAGGATGAGGGGATTCATTGATGACCTGGCATCAGGACACCCTAGATTCTGGCGCTGGACCATGAATGTAGGGATACCGGTGGCCTTCTTCTTCATGTTCTACATGCTCTACATGATCGTGATGTCACTCCAGAACATATTCGTCAGGCCCCAGGCGTCTCTCATCGTACCGGGGGTTGATATTCCAGGATCCCCAGTCTACGTGCCCCTGGGGTACGGTATCCTTGGACTTGCAACCGTCATAGTTGTCCATGAGTTTGCCCACGGCATACTCGCAAGGGTTGAGGGTGTCAGGATAAAATCGATAGGCCTCCTCTTACTTGCGGTACTACCCGGTGCATTCGTGGAACCAGATGAGGATGACATCAAGAAGGTCAGCCCGATATCAAAGCTGAGGATATATGCGGCTGGATCGGTGGCCAACCTGATACTTGCAGGTTTATGTTTCATGGTGTTCCTGGCCATTTCATCCTATGCGGTCCCGGCGGCCCTTGAAGCCGATGGTGTTCAGATAGACAGCGTTGTACCTGGAAGCCCTGCAAGTGAGGTCCTTAAACCGGGCCTTGTAATAAGGGAAATCAATGGTCTTCCTGCCAATAACCTCACAACCTACAGTGAGGCCCTTAAGACACTGAAGGTGGGGGAGGTTATTAATATAAGCACTGATCAGGGCGTAATTCAGCTTAAGACTGGCAGGCACCCCGATAACTCTACAAGGGCTTATATGGGTATTAGGACAAGCAACCATCTGAAGGTCAGGGAGAACGTGGCTTCTGTCCTTGGCAGCCTCCCCCTGGCACTCACCTACCTTGAGGAGCTGTTCTTCTGGGTGTTCTTCCTTAACTTTGCGGTGGGCACGGTGAACCTTCTTCCTGCAAAACCCCTTGACGGCGGCCTGATGTTTGAGGAACTCCTGAGGTTCCGTTTACCTGAAAGGGTGGTTAGGCCTGCTGTGAGCTACATATCCATATTTGTGATCCTTATAATCGCTGTCAGCATAATATGGGGGACGGGTAGGGGTTTGCTCATGATGTTCTGATCAGGCCTTACTGCAGCTGAAACACACATCATCGGTCCGGTCTGTCCTGTAAACTTTACCGCAGACCGGGCACATGACTAGTCTCATTTTCTCTTTATCCTTCTTCACAGGAGGTTCCAGGCACCGACACCTGATACCCACCATCTTTTTCTTTTCTTTCATCCTTCATATTATGTGAAACCAGGCTATTCATTTTTTTCATGATCAGCAGCCGTGAGATGAACCCTCTGGTTAACTTGATATATGGATGACACACCATGGTACTGTATTAGAGGTGATCACTTGTATCCAGAAAGAATGATGAAATCTTGATATTATGGTGTATGCTGTGAACAGATTCAGGGAAAACCTTATTCTTATAAGAGAAGGCAAAGATCCACGGGAGATAAGAGATGAGTTTGTTAAGGTGGAGGGTATCCTCAGTGACGTATATGGTGCCATGATGAATGAAGAACCTTACCATGGACTTGAACACATCCATTTAAAGGTACTTGAAGCATCAGGGCTTTATCTTGAGAGCGTCAGGGAGTTCATGAAATTCTATGAGGACAATGACGATGATCACTTTATATACGCTGGCCTGAAAGCAAATTAGGCAGGCGAGATAGTTAATGAGGTGGTGGCCATGTTTCATCAAGCTGGATTACTCTAGTACCCATTTTTATCAAACACTATCCCTGACGTCTGAATGGTACTTGTCACCCTGCAGGTACCAGGGGGCCTGAGAATCCATACAGATGGGTTTAATCATTGATATCCGTATTTCATGAACTTAATTTATTTTTAGCTGCTATCAGGCAGGATATTTGATCAGATCGGGTCTAAAACAGAAATTTCCTGTCACCCCCTTGACCAATTCAAGCATATAAAATGAACTTTATTTTTAATAAAGCAATCTTTATATGTTCATTCAATAAAACTTGAACTGTAATAAAATTTAATGGAGGTGAAATGTATGAGAAAATCAGTGATTCCACTAATATTTCTGATGATACTCGTACTTGCAGGAGGTGTTTCAGCAGCCGACGGCTCCAACAGCACGGTAAATGACACCATTGCAGAGAATTCTTCAAACTACAACCTTCTGATACTCACCGGATCCACATCGAGTACAAGGGCAATAGTTGAGGGTTACAAACTTGCAAGGAATGATGGCTACAGATTCAACGTCTCACTCTTCACCAACGACGAACTTATAAGGAACGATCCCCAGATCGATGCCGCAGCCATAGAGGCGGGCAGAAGGGCTGATGTAATCCTTATACAGATGATAAGTTCACCGAACACGGTTCAAAAGGTCAATGCAATCCTGAATGTTACGAATGCCACCAGAATAATAGCCATAGGAACAGGTAACACCTTCAAGGACTATCCAGGGATAGGGCCTGATAATGCAACCGTAAAGTACATGTGGGACCAGGGAGGACCAGAGAACTTCAAAAGGATGATGCTCCTACTTTTAAGGGATGCAGGGATGCAGTTAAGGACTGGAGAGAATACAACAGCCATCCCGGCAATAAAGTCCTTCGTCTACCACCCAGCATCAACAAGGCAGTTCACAACCTGGGATGATTACTATTCATGGTACGTCCAGAGCGGGCACTACAAGCCAGGGAAGCCATGGATAGGAATCCTCACCTTTGACACCTACTACCGTGGAAGCGACATGAGGATGCACATGGCGATAGTTGAAAGCCTTGAGAACAGGGGATACAATGTTATACTTGGATTCGCAGCTGACACCCCAACAAAGAGGAACATACTAGAGAATTTCTTTCTGGACGGTAACAGAACACCACGTATAAGCGGCCTCATAACCTGCATGGGCTTCAACCTCTACAATGGCGACCCTGTTAACTCAACAGCCATACTCAGTGAACTTGACGTGCCGGCCATCGCAGCAGTCTATGCATCAAACCTTAACGCATGGAATGAAAGCATAGCAGGTCTTTCATCAGAGGTCTACTGGCAGATTGCAATGCCTGAAATCGATGGGAGGATAGAACCCATCCTCATAGGAGGAGGAGTTGAGGGTACTGACCCTGAAACCGGACTTAGATACACCTACTATGTTCCGTTACCCGACAGGATCGAAAGGCTCACAGAGAGGATTATAAACTGGATAAAACTCAGGGAACTTCCAAACTCAGAGAAGAAGATAGCCCTCCTTTACTATAACATTGGAGGAGGAAAGGACGGTATAAGTGCCAGCTACCTCAACGTGGTTGACAGTATAAGGGTGATCCTCAGGGCCATGAAGAACGCCGGGTACACGGTGGATGAAAAAACAAATGCAGAGATAATCAGCATAATGCTCGGACCAGGCCTCAATACGGGTTCATGGGCCCCTGGAGAACTTGCAAAGGTTGTAAGGGAGGGTGCGGTAACAGTACCGGTATCAGATTACCTTGAATGGTTCAGCACACTTCCCGAGTCACTCAGGAACCAGATAACATCCACCTGGGGTGAAGCACCGGGTAGTGTCATGGTATACAATGGCAGCATCGTCATTCCAGGGGTCATGATAGGGAACATATTCCTGGGACCCCAGCCGATGCGCGGCTTCGGTGAGGATGCAGCAGACCTGATACACTCAACGACCCTGCCACTGCATCACCAGTACCTTGCATTCTACATGTGGCTTCAGAGGAACTTCAATGCAGTCATACACCTCGGTACCCATGGGACCATGGAATGGCTCCCTGGCAAGTCTGTTGGACTTTCAGCCCTAGACTGGCCTGACGTCATGATAGGGAACCTTCCTAACATATACCCCTACATAGTAAATAACCCTGGTGAGGGTACCCAGGCAAAGAGAAGGGGCTACGCTGTCCTTATCAACCATAACATTCCACCCATGGTTGTGGGCGGACTCTACGGTGACCTATCAGAACTTCAGTACAAGATCAACCTTTACCATTCAGCCACGGATCCCCAGAGAAAACTGATACTCGCAGATGAGATAAGGAACCTCACGGTGAAGCTGGACCTGCACAGGGAGCTTAACCTGGATCTTAACACATCCTTTGAGGAGGCCCTGGACATAATCGAACACAGGCTCGATGAACTATCAGCAACCCTTATACCCTACGGTCTGCACGTCTTCGGGGAACCCCTGAGCGGTGAACTCCTTGATGCCATGGTTGAGGCAATAGTGAGCTTCGACCCTGAGTCAAGGAACAGTACGGAGTTCAGGGATGCTGTAAGGGCAAAGCTATCACAGGACTATGAGATCACGAACCTTCTCAGGGCACTTGAGGGGAGATTCGTTGAACCGGGAAGGGGCGCTGACCCAATAAGGATACCGGACCTTCTACCAACAGGTAAAAACTCGTACTCCTTTGATCCAAGGCTTGCACCTGACAGTGCAGCATGGGCGATAGGTAAGAAGATGGCGGATGACCTCATTGCAGACTACCTTGCAAAGAACGGCCGTTACCCTGAATCTGTGGGGGTTGTTCTCTGGTCAATAGAGACCATGAGGACCAACGGTCAGACAATAGCCATGATACTCCGCCTTATCGGCGTTGAACCGGTATGGGATAGGTCAGGCCGGTTTACTGGGGTTAAGGTCACACCGCTGGAGGAGCTTGGAAGGCCAAGGATTGATGTCCTTGTAACCATCAGCGGACTCTTCAGGGACACCTTTGCCTACAGTATCGACAGGATGGATGAGGCTATAAGGCTTGTCATGAAACTGGATGAATCCCCTTCAATGAATTACCTCAGAAAACACTATCTCAGTGACCTTGCGAATTACACGCAGGGAGGCATGGGTCCACTTGCAGAGATACTGGCAGGTGCAAGGATCTTCGGTTCGGCCCCTGGAAGCTACGGTACAGGGATACCTGCAGTTGTTGAATCAACCTCAAAATGGAATGACCAGTCACAGCTTGTTGAAACCTACCTGAACCACATGGGCTTCATCTATGGTAAGGACATATACGCCATAGATGCAAAGGATGCCTTCAAGAGGCAGCTTGCAAAGGTCGATGCAACGGTACAGGTGAGGGACAGTGTCTACGGGGTCCTTGACAACGATGATGTCTACCAGTACCTGGAGGGACTTACAATGGCTGCAAGGGCAATGTCAGGAAAGAACGTTGCATCCTACATTGCAAACACGAGGTTCACACCAAGGATAGAGACCCTCTCATCCTTCATTGCAGCCGAGCTCAGGACAAGGACCTACAATCCAAAATGGATCGAGGGCATGCTTAGCCAGGGATTCTCAGGGGCTCATCAGATATCCAAGGAGATAGGACACCTCTTCGGGTGGAGTGCAGTTGCGCCTGAACTTGTTGAAGACTGGATGTGGCAGAAGGTTGCAGAGACCTACATCTTTGACCCGGTTGTGAGGAGCAGGTTCATGAGTCTTCAGCCCTACTCCTATGCGTCTACCATTGCATGGCTCCTTGAGGCTAACCGTAGGGGGCTCTGGAGCACGGATTCAGCCACCATCCAGAGGCTTGCAGATGAGTACATCTCTGTCATCAACGAGTACGGTGTTGTGTGCTGCCACCATACCTGTGCAAACATGGTCTTCAACCAGTGGCTTGTGAAGTTATCCTCCCTTGACAGCGCGTCACTGAAGAAGTTCGCAGCAGCCATGGCAGCTGCCACAGGTAGATCCATTGATGTGCCGGGTTCCGCTGATTCCAGCCAGCCAGGGACTTCTGGTGAGGGTCAGGGTGCCGGTGAGACAGGAAGACCATCCTATGGATCTTCAGGTGGAGGTAGGAGTTCATCCAGCCCATCATTCAGTGCTTCATATTCAGCCAGCACTGAAACGGCGGCTGATTCACAGCAGGATTCTGCAGGTGAATCCGGTAAGGCCTATGAGGTTGCTGCTTCAACCCAGAGTGCTTCATCAACCAGTCAGACACCCTTCTATGCCATACTTGGGGTGGTGGCCCTTGTATGTCTCCTTGGGGCTGGATACTTCTATCAGGGAAGAATTTAACCCCACCATTTCTTTTTTTGTTCCAATGAAAAACACAGAATTTTAGGAATACCTAAAAATTTATATAGGATGGGGACTCCAGTATAACCATGGTAATTTAGGAGCACCTAAAGAGGTGGGTTAGGTATAACTAAATCATGGTGGTTTAATGGAAACAACACTTGACAGAATCAATGAATCAGAAAGGGTTAGGGTAAGCTCCGTGGAACTCAGGGGACACATGAAACAGAGAATAATCCTTATGGGGATCACCGAGGGAGCTGACATCCTGGTTGAGAGGATAGCCCCCCTGGGTGACCCCATGAAGGTCAGGGTCAGGGGCCACCCATTCTCCCTCAGGAGGGCTGAGGCATCACAGATAAGGGTCAGGAGGATGAAGGATGCCCCTTAAGGTGGCACTTGCAGGAAACCCCAATGTCGGGAAGAGCACCCTCTTCAATGGACTCACAGGCCTCAACCAGCACGTTGGAAACTGGCCAGGGAAAACCGTTGAGAAAAAGGAGGGCATGTTCAGCTTCAGAGGCACTGAAATCGAACTCGTGGATCTTCCAGGGACCTACAGCCTCACGGCAGGATCCCCTGAGGAGGAGGTGGTGGTGGATTACTTCCTTGAAGAGGAACCTGACCTGGTGGTTAACGTTGTAGATGCATCCAACCTTGACAGGAACCTCTATCTGGCCCTTCAGGTCATGGAGTTCGGCCTGAACACCATCATCGCGGTTAACCTCAACAGGGAGGCAGAAAAGGAGGGATACAGGGTAAACCATGAAGGGCTTTCAGAGCTCCTGGGAGTGCCGGCGGTGCAAATTGAGGCAGTGGATCCTGAACAGGACCAACTCCTTGAAACAGTTCTCAGGCAGACAGGAAAAAGACCCGAACCCGTCACCTATGAATTCATGAAGAGGGATGATGTCAGGGCCCTCATGGAACTTATAGGAGAAAAAATCAGGGGACCATCACCGGGATGGGTCCTTATAAAGCTTCTTGAGGGCGATGAAAGGGTCGAGTCAATGCTTGACAGTGAAATACTTGATGAGTTTAAAAAAATCAGAAAGACCCTTGAGGATGAATATGGGGACACCGAGACGCTGGTGGCTGATGCAAGGTACGGGCTCATAGAGGCCCTTATTGAGGGCTCCGTTAAAAGACCGGCCCTTGACAGGGTTACAAGGTCAGAGATAATAGACAGGGTGGTGCTCAACAGGTACCTGGGGCTTCCGATCCTCCTTGGTGTGATGTGGCTCGTGTTTCAGCTGACCTTCACTGCCGGGGCCCCCATAACTGAACTCATTGAAGGAGGATTCTCAGTCCTTGCAGAATCTGTATCGTCCTGGTCAGGGTCATCACTCCTTGCGGATGGCGTAATTGGTGGTGTGGGTGCTGTGATGGTCTTCATACCCAACATATTCATTCTATTCTTCCTCCTTTCGTTCCTGGAGGATTCAGGGTACCTTGCAAGGGCGGCCTTTGTGATGGACAGGATAATGAATACACTGGGCGGCCTGAGCGGACGTTCATTCATACCCATGATGCTGGGTTTCGGGTGCTGTGTCCCTGCAATCATGTCAACAAGGACCATAGACTCTGAGAGGGACAGGATAATAACCAGCCTTATAGTACCCTTCATGTCCTGCAGCGCCAGACTACCTGTCTATGTCCTGTTCACCGCAGCACTGTTCCCATTCATCTACAGGGGATGGGTGATCTTCTCCCTCTACATACTGGGGATAGTTGTTGCGATAATATCAGCCAGGCTCCTTGGAGACAGGCTGCTTGGCGGTGAGAGGTCCCTGTTCCTCATGGAACTGCCACCCTACAGGATGCCCCGCCTCAGAACCCTCCTGATCCACACATGGATGAGGGGTGTTCAGTTCGTAAAGAAGGCAGGAACCGTGATTCTTGCAGGGTCACTGGTCATATGGTTCCTTTCAAATTATCCGGAAGCAGGGGTGTCTGATTCATTCCTGGGGATGCTAGGGGCATTCATCGCCCCCTTCTTCCAGCAGCTGGGCTTCGGGGAATGGCAGTCGGCGGTCGCCCTCATATTCGGCTTCGTTGCCAAGGAACTTGTAATAAGCACCTTCGGAACGGTTTATGGTTCAGGGAATATCCAGGCAGCCATCCAGGGGATTTTCACACCCCTTGAGGCACTCTCATTCATGGTGTTCGTGCTTCTCTACACACCATGCATCGCAACCCTAGGGGTTATAAAGCAGGAGGCCGGGTCAAGGTGGGCCCTGTTCTCTTTAGCCTACTCCCTGGCCACAGCATGGGTGGTTTCATTCCTTGTCTACACGGCAGGCACACTGGTGGGCTTCTAGTACAGAAAATAAAGCGGCCCCCCTGCAGTCCCAATGGATGAACCTGAAAATGTGGAAGGATTGTGCTAACGTCCCTATGGAATCTACAGGAGGTGATAATATGGTCTCACGTGGAGGTATAAGGGGAGCAAGGAAACCCGGAAGATAGTTAGATTGTGAAGACCATTTCAAGGTTTTCCATCACATCAACCACAATCCGGTCGAATCCTTCAATGACCCCCACACCATCAATCAGCATATCCTGGATTATACCCCTTGCCATTAGATCTTCCTTCCTTGCAAATACACTGCCTGTCCTGGATATTTTCCTTATGGTGTGGGAGTAACTGTTTTTCTTCATGGCAGCATAGGCACCGTTGGATATGAGGTATACATGGAGGTCTTCCTTTTCCCATATCCTTACCAGGTCAATGAAGGTCCTGAAGCTCAGTTCATAGGGGCTCTTTGTAACGATAAAGCCGACGGATCCCATCAGTAACCGCTCCAGCCAAGGGTCTCCATTAACTGCTGGCCAAGGATTTTTTCCAGGCACTGGACCTTTTCCTGCATCCAGGGCTCCTTAAGCGGCTGGCAGCTGTCAAGTTTCTGTTCACCGTTAAGGAGTTTCATTGCAAAGGCCATGCAGGTCGACTCCCCGCATTCACCACAGTTGGTTCCTGGAAGACATTGGTGTAAGTCCATGGGCCCGATTTTATCAACGTCCCTTGCCCTTGCACCATCCTGATAGGCAAGGTAGGCCCTGTTTATCTTCTCCATGACCCTTTTTATTATTTCAAAGGCCTCCTCAACGTCATGGTTCTTGTTCATGCTGACCTTCCCTGAGGGGTAGAGGCTGATTAATCTGTCATAGATTGTCAGGGTCAGAATATTCTTCTTCTTCACATAGTTCACGGCCCCCGGCGGGTACATGTTTGCAAGGATGGGTATGACCTTCCCGATTTCAGAGTCAAGCTCCATGAGGACCCTTATCTTCCCCTCACTTGCAATGCAGGGCTTCACCTGTTTCAGTGTAACCTCCCTGACCAGAGCCCCATCTGGGATGATTTCCTTTTTGATCTCCTCCATCTCCAAGCTAACACCTCATATCTTCAGGATGGCGGTGTCATCCTTTGCCATGAGTATTTCATATAGTTCTTCATCATCTATGATCTCCGCAGCCTCAACAAGGTCCTCCTCCACGAGGCCCCTATCTTTAAGGGATTCCTCATGTACGAATATGCTTCCTTCAGGGAAGATGAGGTATGTGAGTTCCTCAACATTGGGGTATCCTATGCCCCCTGGCATCTGATGGGTCACTGCAGCGTAGACCCCGTCCTCTATGAGAAGTACGTCTGAGTCAAGGGAGTTGTTTAGACAGGCTATGGCGACGTAAAGGCCGCTGAATGCATCTTCACATCCATAGGGTGCTCTGTCAATTATTATCAGCGCTGAATTCATGTTAACAGCCCAGTGTTATGACTTTATGGCTTTTCTTTATCCATTCTGCCAGTTCATACATGCTTTTTATTTGAACCCCCCTTATGTAGGGGTCTTCGGAACAGGTGTGGCCCCTTGCGGTTGAGCACCTTATACATGAAATGATTTCGGCTCCATCCTTTAGAAGGGTTCTGAAGCGTTCTGCGGTGTTGGGAAATGACTGCGGGGCCTGGTTACGCTTTGGGATGTGGGTGCCGTCCATGTAAAGGAATATCTTAACACCGTACCCCTTTCTGAGGGCGCTTTCAGCCATTTCATATGCTATGTCCGCATACTGGTGACGGTAGGGCCCCTCTGTTATGACAAGTGTGAGGATCTTTTTATCCATGGATCTATCTATGTCGCTCTAAAATAAATAATTTATTATGAATAATAATGACAATTTATCCCTTTCTGAGGGCCCTTTCAAAGGCTTCACTGTGCATGGTTGCGGCCATCTCCTTCTTGCACTCATCATCCGAGAAAAGCCTCATCTTGGGGGCCCTGCAGGGGTAGTGCTGAACCCGGAGACCGGCCTTCACAGGCAGATCCTCAACACCTTCACCCTTCAGGGCCTCTGCAACGAACCTGGTTGCTCCGCAGGGGGAGCACCTCAGGACCCTCACATCCCCCACCTTTCCATCCTCAACATCAACTTCAACGACAGGCCTTCCAAATTTGCGTGCAAATTCATCAAAGGATGGGGTGCCGTTCTCCTCAAGGTCGCACATGTTATCAGGGGCCGTGACGTTTCCAAAACCAGTTAACTGTTTTCTGAATCCCTCACCCCTCCAGGCACCCACTATTATCCAGTCAACATCTCTATGGATCCTTTCAACCAGTTCAAGGGTGAGGTCAGGGTGGAGCGTGTAGGTTATGACGATGTCTGCAGAGCGGATCCTTCTGAGCTTATCCTCAGGGATTTCAATTTCATCTGCGAATATGCCTTGCGGTGCTTCAAGCTCGATGAAGGCTGTTTCGAATTCTTCCTTTATGTTTTCATAGGCCCTTTCACCGTAGGGCCCATCTGTTACTATAGCAACACGTACCATCTTCTACCCTCATGGTTTGAATTCCTTTTTTATCCACTCCAAGATCTCATCCCTTACCTTCCTGAAAGTTTCAATACCCGAACCTGCAGGGTCAGGGAACTCAGCGTGGACGTACCTTTTACCTCCGGTGAATACCGGGCAGGTGTCCTGGCAGAGTGTAACCACAACGTCAAATTCCTCTCCCCTGAATTTCATTATACTCTTTGATTCATGCCCGCTCATATCAACACCCATCTCCTCCATAACCTTCACGGTCAGGGGGTTGATCTCCTTAGGATCGCTCCCGGCACTGAAGGCTTCGTAGCGGTCACCGTAAAGGTGTCTCAGAATTCCCTCGGCCATCTGGGACCTTCCTGAATTGTTTTTACATATGAAGAGAACCCTCTTTTTCATGATAAATAATCCCCACACAGTTCTATATACCAGTATCTATCAATAGATTCAAATCTATAAATATATTTTTCTCTCAGAATATTTATAAAAAGAAAAACAGAACCTAAAGTGATAGCTCTGAGGAGAAATTGGTAAATGAGAGTTGTTATAATAGGCGGCGGAGCCGGAGGACTTTCAACGGCTTCAAATATAAGGAAATATGATAAGGAAGCAGACATAACCGTTATAACAAGGGATAAGCACGTTGCATACTCCCCATGCGCCATACCCTACGTGATGTGCGGGGAGGTTGAATCCTTTGATGATATAATAATGCACACCCCCGAGGACTACAGGGACCGCAACATCAAGATCCTCACCGAGACCGAGGTTGAAGGAGTATCCCCTGAGAAGAAGACCGTAACCTACAGGAGGGGTGAAGAGGCTGGTGAGATACCCTACGATGTCCTTGTAATCGCAACAGGAGGGTCCCCCTTCATACCCCCTGTTGAAGGGGTTGATCTTGAAGGCGTCTTCACCATAAGAAGTCTGACTGATGGAGAGAAAATAGCTGAATGGGCATCAAAGAGTAAAAGTGCCGTTGTGGTTGGAGCTGGATTGATTGGTCTTGAGATGGCCTATGGTCTGCTCAGGATGGGCCTTGAAGTCACCGTCACCGAGATGCTGCCCCAGATCGTGCCAAGATCCCTTGACCCGGATATGGCTGCAATAGTCCAGGAGTACCTTGAAGAGAAGGGGATAAGGGTTATCCTGGGGAAGGCCCTTGAGAGGATAACAGGAGATGAAAGGGTGGAAAGGGTCATGGTGGGTGATGAGTGCATCGATGCAGACATGGTCATCCTTGCAACGGGTGTAAGGCCAGAGAAGAAACTTGCAGAGATGGCAGGCTGTGAGACAGGGCAGTGGGCCGTCAGGGTAAACGAAAGAATGCAGACAAGCGTCCCTGACATCTATGCTGTGGGGGACTGTGTAGAGGTCCACGATGCAATAACCGGCTTCAGAACCCAGTCACCCCTGGGTTCGGCGGCCGTGAGACAGGCCAAGGTGGCTGCAAAGAACATAGCAGGTATGGATGCCGTGTTCAGACCGGTGCTGAATGCAATGGTCTCAAAGATAGGTGAACTTGAATTCGGTTCAGTTGGACTTACAGAGGTGACAGCACTCCAGAACGGAATAAAGGTGGTTTCAGGTAAAAAAAGGGCCCTTACGAAGGCCAGGTACTACCCCGGTGCAGAGAGGATAGACGTGAAGATGATATGCGACCTCAACGGCAGGATCATAGGCTGCCAGATAGTTGCCAAGGAGAGGGTTGCTGAGAGGATAGATACAATGTCCCTTGCCATCTCACAGGGAATGACGTGCGCTGAACTCGCCGAGACAGAGTTCTCCTACGCACCACCGGTTTCAATGGTGATAGACCCCATAATCCTCGCAGCCGAGGATGCATGCGAAAAACTCAAAAGGGTCAACAATAAAAAGGCTGAGTGAAAAATGAAACAGTTCCTCATCACACCCGCAGCCGGTAAGAGGCTCATTGCTGTGGGGATGGCCCATCACCCCGCCATCAGGAGATCCCTTAAGAAGGGAATGCTTGTCATAATAGCCGGCACAACCAATGGCTACATTGCAGAGGAGGTCCTCAGGCAGATGGGGGAGGAGGGATTCAGTCGTGAGGGCTTCCACAGGGGCATAACGGTGCCCCCATGGGTTGAAAGGAACGAAATGGGCCGTGCCGGCAGCGAGTTCCCGGGGGATGTGGTGATACGTGACGGTGAATGGCAGAGGGGCCTTACAATATTTGATGTTGCGAATGAACTTGGAAGGGGCGACGTGGTGTTGAAGGGGGCCAACGCCCTCGACTTCAGTTCAGGAAGGGCGGCGGTCTACATAGGTCATCCTGCAGGAGGAACCATACTCTCGGCACTCCAGGCGGTTGTGGGGCGCAGAACCCGCCTCATAATACCGGTGGGCCTTGAGAAGATGGTGCCGGGTGACCTTGATGAAATCGCACTGAAGCTCAATTCACCTGATGCTGAGGGGCCCCGGATGCTGCCCATCCCTGGTGAGGTCTTCACAGAGGTTGATGCCATCAGGCTCCTTACAGGAGCAGAGGCACATCCTGTGGCAGCCGGCGGAGTCTGCGGTGCAGAGGGCTCGGTGTACCTCCTTGTGGAGGGTGAGGGTGCAGAAAAAATAATCGGGGCTGTGGAATCAGAACCACCCTATGCTGAATCATTTTTTAGAGACCGCTGATAGTTCTATGACATGACCGTATTCACCCGGCAGTTTTTTTATCCTGTACCTTGATCCATTTACCTCTTCAAGGACCACGGCGGCGGTGTTTGTATAGGGACAGGTGGATATGAGGACACCGTCATCTTCAAGGCCACTGCAGAGGCCATAGAACATGCAGTTCTTCACCTCAAGGACGTTTTCCCTGGCCTCAACTGAACCCGCCAGGCCGTTGTCAAGGAAGAACCTGGCCACAGACCCCAGGGGGTCCTCCGGGTCAGTTTCAACATTCCTGGCCAGCTCCCTTCCTATATCCCTTGTAACTGCCTGGGAGCCATTCCCCAGGACCTTCCACAGACCGACCGTAAGGGCTCTGATCATGGGGATGAGGATAATCTCTGGCCGGGCAGCATCCTCCCCCGGCGCCTCTGATTCATGGATGAACTCATCCCTCGAAACACCGCAGCGTGGACAGACCCAGTCATCGGATAGCATCCCGAACCTTTCATCAGGCACGGTGTAATGGCATATCTGGCATCTGTACACTGTTATCCCCTGAAGTACCTTTCAAGGAGTCCCTTAAGCATCATTGCATGCCTTGCTTCGTCCCTTGAACTTTCATCAAAGAAGTCATGTGCCTGGTCAATGTCACAGTCCCTGGCCTTCCCTGCGGCTTCCTGTTTTTCCCTGCTGGCTGCTTTCTCACCCTCAAGCATCATCTCAAGGTTTTTCCTCAGATCTTCATCTATTATCCCGTTCATCTCTGCGAAATGGGCTGCATGTTCAGCCTCTTCCATTGCAATGGTTTTAAGTACCTCTGCAACTTCAGGGAGTCCCTCCCGCTGGGCCTGCCTTGCCATTGCAAGGTACATGCCGACCTCTGCGCATTCACCCCTGAAGTTTGCTTCAACCACCTCCTCAATCCCTGTTTTTCTGGATACGCCTATCCTGTGTTCATTCATTCCATCACCCCTTTATCATTTCAGCAAGTCTTCTTCCGGCCTCGAAGCATGCTTCCAGTTCATCACCATCGGGTACATAGTAGATCTCGCATTCGTCCACGACACTGAAGCCGGCCTCTGTCAGGAGTTCTTTCATGGTTTCTGTGGCTCCTCCATTACCACCCATTGATCCGAATACCAGGGCCTTCCTTTCACCGGTCCTGTTGAACTTAAGGCCCCTGAGGTACATCAGGAGGTCCCCCACACTGGGGTATGGTTCATCGTATATTGCCGGGGCTCCAAGGGCCACCGCCCGGCTTTCAAGTATGTCCTTGACTATCTCGCTCCTTTCATCCTCGTGGAGGTAGTAGACCCTCACATCAACCCCGGTGCTCATAACGCCCTCGGCGATGGCATGGGCCATCTTCCCTGTTGAATGGTGCATGGTATCGTAGATTATGGTTACCTTTTCAGGCATTTTCCCTGTGGCCCAGTCTGTGTATGCTCCGATCACCTTCATGGGATCCGTCCAGATCTGTCCATGGGATGGTGCAATCATCCTTATCTTCTCAAGGAGTCCCAGTTCCTTTACTTCATCGAATTTCCTGAGGACAAGCTTTGATAGTGGTGTTATGAGGTTTGCATAGAACTTTCTGGCAGCATCCATCAGGACGTGTTCAGGTATATCTGTGTCAAGTCTCCTGGGGTAGCAGAGGTGCTGTCCGAAGGCATCATTGGGGAAGAGGATGCCGTCCTCTGCAAGGAAGGTGAACATGCTGTCTGGCCAGTGGAGGAGGAAGGCCTCAAGGAATGCCAGTGTTTTACCCCCGAGTTCCAGGGTGTCACCTGTCCTGACCGTCCTGAACTCCGCACCCTCAAGGGTGGGGTAGTGTTTCAGGAGGCCCTTAACAGCGATTTCTGTGCAGTAGATGGGCGCATCCGGGAACCTCCTGTGGAGCTCGGGGAGGGTGCCGCTGTGGTCCCTTTCAACATGGTTCTGAACTATTACGTCTATCTCCACATCCCTGTTTTCTCTCCTGAAGGCGTCCTCTATCCTCGCCATCAGTTCCTGGAAGGTCCCGGGGTATGAGTTGTCTATGAGGGCCACCCTCTCATCCCCGAATATGAGGTAGGCGTTGTAGGTTGTCCCCTGGAGGGTGTAGCCATGGTAGTTTCTGAGGTCCCAGTCAAGGACCCCTACCCAGTATACTCCGTCAGCTATCTTCTCTGAAACTGCCTTCATTTTATCACCAGATATTTAGTTTGTATATCAACGAATATACTATACTCTACGAACAAGTATTTAATTTTTTCTGTTCCACACCCATCAAACAATTATATAGATTGTCCAACATACCATACACCGATGGCAGGAAAGAGGCAGTTCACAATATTCTCGACCAGGGAAGGTATCGATGTAATTGAAAGTCCGGTTAAATCCATCATACTCTCAGAGCTCAGGAAGGGCCAGCGGGACTTCCAGGAGATAGTTAAACTTACAGGAAAATCAAAGTCAACGGTCTCAAAGCACCTCACAGACCTCAGGAGGGCGGGGCTCATCCTTGAAAGAACCGACCCCAGGGACAGGAGAAAAAAGGTATTCAAACTCAACTCAAGGTACCTGGGCAAACTAACAAGAAAACCCCCGGGAGACCTGGATGAGGAGAAAACAGAGTTCCTTGCAGAACACCTCACATCAAGGGGGGACCCCTTCGAATTCTTCAGGCTGATGTTCCATGTCCTGCGGGTTGAACTCATAAAGGAGGGTATAAACCTGGACCCCATCCTCCATGAAACAGGCCTGAGGATCGGTGAGGTCATATACCCCATGATAGAAGCGGATGAACCTGGAGAACTCCTTGATAACCTTAAAAGGTTCTGGGAGATCAACCACCTCGGAAGACTGGAGGTTGAAGGAACAGACCCCCCCGTACTGAGGGCGTACGACTGCTTTGAATGCGGCCTCCTCCCGGATATCGGTGAATCCGCATGCGCCCTTGACTCTGGCATAATAGAAGCCGTATTCAGGAGGTACTTCAATTCAGATGTAATTGTTGATGAAACAGAGTGCTATGCACGTGGAGATGAGAGATGCTCATTCAGGATAGTGAGGAAGGACTAACTCCAGCCTCCCCCTTAAGTTATCACTGGCCCCTGAACCTCACAAGGGTGGTTGCAAGGTACCGGCCTCCAGAGATGAAGCCCCTCTCAATCACCTCATCATCCATGCCGCAGTTAGCCACCGATACAACATCCTTGCTCCTGGGGTCAGAATCCATGACCTCCCTTACCTTAACGCCGTGACGGGAGGTCTTCATGATAACACATGCATCCACGTCTTCAACTATCCTCTCAAACCTTTCATCTATCCTGGGGACCACCACAAGGATCTCATCGCCCTCAACGAGGGCTGTCCCTGCACTCGCAGCGCATGCAGTGAAGGATGTAACCCCTGGGACCATAAGGGTTTCGAATCCCCTCTCAGTTATTCTCCTCTGCAGATAACTGAAGGTACTGTAAATTGATGGGTCGCCAAGGGTTATGAATGCAACATCCCTCCCTGCGCCAAGCTCCGCGGATACAAGGTCAGCGGCCTCGTCCCAGTGCCTTTCAAGCTCATCCCGATCATCGGTCATGGGGAAAACAGGGTCAATAACCCTGTACTCATCCTTCCTCTCATCAAGGACTTCCCTCACAATGGAGAGTGCTATGCTCTCCCTCTCGGATGATGAACGGGGCGCGCAGACCACGGGCACAGATTTAAGGATCCTGACGGCCTTAAGGGTTAAAAGTTCACTGTCCCCTGGACCAACACCCACACCTATAAGCCTTCCACTCATCAGAACACCTGTAAACGATTATAAGCCTGTACATCTCCTATCACTTTTCACAGACACACTCTCTAAACTTATATAGTCCATCACCCTTAAATAGACCCATGGAGAATCCACTTTTCTGCCCGGACTGCGGGATGATGAGGGACAGCTGCACATGCAGGGGCAGGGGACGCCTCTCAATATTCAGGAAATTAATGGGAGGCAGTGAAGAAGAAATGGAAACCCGGAAGGGAATCGGGGAGACCCTCAGGGATGACATCAGGAAGAGACACCCCCACATACCCTCAGAGATCATTGAGAACTTTCCATTCCCACAGCCAAGGCCAGGGCAGCTTGATATCATAAATGACATCTACCAGGCCCTTGAGGACGGCTACAGATACGTGGTCCTTGAGGCCGGGACAGGGACAGGGAAATCAGCCATAGCATGCACCCTTGCAGGGATATACCAGCCAGCCTACATCCTGACAATGACGAAACAGCTCCAGGACCAGTACGCAAGGGAGTTCGGCTTCCCTGTTGTTAAGGGCCGCGGAAACTTCCTCTGCAAGAACGAGGACCTTGAATCATCCTGTGATATGGGGACATGCCAGACTGTAAGCTCATCAGACAGCTTCCACTGTCCCTACGGTGTTGTGAGGGGAGAAACACTCCTTGGTGAGGAGGCATTCCAGGATTCCTATGGGAACAGGATCTACTTCAAGGGACCGGAACACTGCAACTACTGGGAACAGAAGGCTGAAGCCATAAACAGCCCCATAACACTGATGAACTATGACTACGCCTTCCTTGAGCTCAACTACGTCGGCCACTTTGACAGGAGAAACCTCATGATACTGGACGAGGCCCATAACATTGAGGACAAACTCATGAAGAGGCTGGAGGTAACACTGTCAAACAGGAGGCTCAGCAAGGACATCAAAAAGAAGATCCCCCCATCAATGCTGAAGGAGGATGACCCTTCAGAGTGGGTGCTCCAGGTTGAAGCCATAATGGACCACTACAGCGACCTTGAACTGGACTCCATGCCAAGGAGGAAGAGGGACAGGATAAAGAGGACCATAAAGAGGCTCTCAGAACTCAAGATGAGCCTTGAAGATGAACCTAAAAACTGGGTTGTTGATTCAGATGATGATTCAGTTTCATTCAAACCCCTGAGGGTCCACAAGTACGCCCCTGAAAGGCTCTTCTCCTACTCTGAATCATGCCTCTTCATGAGCGCCACAATACTCAACGAGAGGCTCTTCTGCCAGTGGCTCGGGATAGACCCAAGGGAAGCATACTTTGTGAAGGTTGACAGCCCATTCCCCGCCTCAAGGAGGCCCATAGAGCTCAAGATCGCCGGGAAGATGTCCCGTAACAGGATAAAACAGACTGCACCGGAGACCATACCCATACTGAACAGGATCCTTGAAAGGCACAGGAATGATAAGGGCCTCATACATACACACAACTACCGCTGCCAGAGGTTCATAATGGAGAACATCCATAACAGGAGGCTGATTGACCACAGGGCATCCAACAGGGAGGCGGTCCTCAGGTACTTTGAGGAGACCCCCGAGCCCCTGGTACTTGTGAGCCCATCCATGAGTGAGGGTGTTGACCTCCCCTATGACAAGTGCCGCTTCCAGGTAATCTACAAGATCCCATTCCCCTACCTTGGGGATAGGCAGGTTAACCTGAGGCAGAGGACGGATCAGAGGTGGTACGCCTACAAGACCATCATGACCCTCATGCAGGCATACGGGCGTGGAATGAGGGCCCATGACGACTCATGCTACACCTACATCCTTGATGGCAATATTGAGATGATATTCAGAAGCCCCCTCTACAGGTCTCTTTTACCCGAGTTCTTCAAGGAAGCAATAGTTAATGAGTAGGAACTCCCAATAATTATAATGATTCAGTGTTCTGAAGGTGATAGTATGGATTATGATGAAATCATCGCATTCCATGGCCATTCATGTCCCGGGACGGCCCTCGGATACATGGTGGGCAAGATCGTGGCTGAAAGGTTCGGAAGGTCAGAGGATGAGGAGATAGTTGCCATAGTCGAGAATGACAGCTGCAGCGTGGACGCTGTCCAGTGCATGACAGGGTGCACCTTTGGTAAGGGTAACCTCATATTCAGGGACCATGGCAAACACGTTTACACATTCTTCAACAGAAAAAGTGGTGATGGGATACGGATAGCACTTAAAAAACCCCTTGATCAGCTCATGAAGGAATCCGGGGTTACTGAGAGATCCGAGATGACAGAAAGGATACTTGAGATGGACCCCTATGAACTCTTTGATGTCAGGGATGTTTCAGAGAAGCTGCCTGATGAGGCAAGGATCTATGGATCGGTCATATGCGCCGAGTGCGGTGAACCGGTTTCAGAGCACCGTGCAAGGGTCAGGAACGGCAGGATAGTCTGCATACCATGCTTCAACAGATAATACAGGAGAGAACAGATTTACCGTCACAGCAGGGAGCGGCATTCATCCGGTCAAAAAAATCGGGGGGAAGGGTCCTGTTTATCAGAAATCTTGATGACTGCAGTATTCCAGGGCCATGGATGGCACCTTAATCTGTGAATTCTTACATCCCCACAGGGAGGACCTTGAAATGGGTTTCAGCGTGGCCCATGCGGCACTCAAACCAGGGGAGTCCTCACTACCCCACAGGTTAAGGAAATCCGTTGAGGTCTACTACATCCTCGAGGGTGGGGGTGAAATGCATATCGGGGATGAGTCCAGGAAGGTTAAGCCCGGGGACATCATATACATACCGGCATCCTCCACCCAGTATATAAGGAACACCGGGGAATCCGATCTGAGCTTCCTCTGCATGGTCTCTCCACCATGGCGCCAGGAAGATGAGGAACTCCAGGTCCAGGATCAATGAAACAGTCCCGGTAACTCAGTATAAGTCCTACGGATCTTCAGGGAATATTTTACAGCCTTAAGTGAGCATACAGTGCTTCTCACGCCACAGGACTGTAAATTTTCATTTCAGATCTGTGGAATTAGCTTTTAAAAATAGTATGGTGATTCATAACGATAACGGACCCGGGGGGATTTGAACCCCCGACCTTGGGATCCGAAGTCCCACGTCATATTCCAGGCTAGACTACGGGCCCCTAAAAAATGGGTAACGGTTTCTATATTTGAACTAATCATTTATATACCTTCACCATCCCCACACCTCAGCTCAGTATAGTATGAACGGTGGCTTCTTGGGGTATCTTTGATTATAAAGGGCAGTAGGAGTGCTTTGAGGTAATTTTTGAGAAGATCTTCTGCAGTTACCGATGGTGGCTCCCCATGGAGGAAGCACCCTCAGGTCCGTATTCATTGGTCCAACTCCAGGCACAACTTACTTTAGATGACAGGCTATAACTGAATATAAGGAGGAAATGATTGAAATGCTTGCAAAGAGAATAATACCATGCCTTGACTGTGACCTCCAGGTGCCCAATGGGAGGGTGGTCAAGGGTGTTGAGTTCAAACAGATAAGGTACGCCGGGGACCCTGTTGAACTTGCAACCCGCTACTATGAGGATGGCGCCGATGAGATAGTCTTCCTTGACATAACAGCCTCCCATGAGAGGAGGGAGACCATGACCCATGTGATAGAGGCCACAACAGAGAACGTCTTCGTACCCATATGTGTCGGTGGAGGTATAAGGAAACCCGAGGACTATGTGAAGATGCTGAAGGCAGGCGCGGATAAGTGTTCAACCAACACAGCAGCCATCAAAAACCCGGACCTCATAAACGAGGCATCAGAACTCGTGGGATCACAGGCATGCGTGGTTGCAATAGACGCCAAGAGGAGGTACATTGACAGTCCACGGGAATCGGATGAAAGATTCATCATCGAGGTTGATGATGGATACTGCTGGTATGAGTGCAGCATATACGGGGGCAGGGAATTCACAGGGATAGACGCCATAAACTGGGCCATGGAGTGCCAGGAGAGGGGTGCCGGTGAGATCCTCCTCACATCCATGGACCGTGACGGTACAAAGGAGGGATACGATATTCCCCTCACAAGGACCATGAGCCAGAACCTTGACATACCTGTAATCGCATCTGGTGGAGTTGGAAGACCCGAACACATCTATGAGGCATTCACGGATGGAATGGCAGACGCCGCCCTTGCAGCCAGCATATTCCACTTCAACGAGTACCCTGTGCCGGTCGTGAAGGAGTACCTCAGGTCAATGGGGGTTCCAGTTCGCATATGAATATTGAAAACGTCATAGAACTCCCTGCAGGGGAATTTGACCTTGAAATGACCCAGAAGAGCGGTCAGACCTCACAGCCGCCATGGCATGAGGTGGGAGGGGAGTTCAGGGAGCTGTTAATGGTCAGGGGAAGGCCATGCCCGGTTGCGGTTAGACAGAGGGGGCGTGTCCTGGAGGTAAGACCGTACCTCAGGGTCAACAGGAATGACCTTAAAAAGAGGATAGAGTACATATTCGACCTTAAATTTGACCTTGAAGACTTTTACAGTTTTTTGGATGATATGGGTCTCTCAGAATCCATAGAATCTTCAAGGGGTCTGAGGCTCTTCCTTGCAAAGGACCCCTTTGAGTGCATCATATCATCCATAGCATCCCAGAACTGCTCAGTGCTCCGGTGGACACGATCCATAATGGACATAAGGCGGATGTGGGGCCCTGCTTTCAGGGTATCATCAGAGACCTTCCATGGTTTCCCATCCCCAGAAGTCCTTGCAGCCGTTGAGGAGGACTCCCTTGAGGAACTTCAGAGGGCCGAGGATGATCTCCCAGAGGACTTCGCCTTCAACAACCTCAGGGCCTGTGGCGTTGGCTACCGGGCACCCTACATCAGGGAAACATCAAGGATCCTTGCCGAGGAGATTGATGTGAATGAGGTGTGGGGTATGGATTACCATGAGGCCCTTGAACTCCTCCTGGAGCTGCCAGGAGTCGGCCCCAAGGTCGCTGACTGCATACTGCTCTATGGATTCAGGAAGACAGAGGCCTTCCCTGTTGATGTATGGGTGAGGAGGATAATGAATTACATCTACCCTGAGAGGAACTTCAGGGATGGTGAACTGAGGGAATTCGCATGGAGCAGGTTCGGTGAAATGGCAGGGTACGTGCAGCTTTACCTCTTCAACCATGCCAGAAGATCAGGCCTACTTGAAAAGCTTAAGGGGGGCTGAGGGTTAATCTCCTCTTTTTTGATGATGCGAGGGGTGTATTATGGGGGTCAGGGATATAACCGATGAATTCAGAAGAAGCGCAAGGAAATCATTCAGGGACCTTCAGAGGGCATTGAATGATAGATACTGCTGGAAGTGTCCCCAAAGGACTGTAAGGTCCATTACAGGGTGCAGGGAACTGGATGCATGGGTCCGGCTCAGGGATGCCCTTGAGGATGAGGTTTCATCATTCATCAGTGAAAGTCTTGGAGAGGAGGCCCTTGACAGGGTGAAGACAAGGATGAGGGAGAGGAAATTAAGGAGGGAGCTCCGCATACTTAAGATCAATGATGAGTATCTCATTGCAGGAAGACCAGTCGGACTTGTTTCAGGCGACCTTATTATTATTGGATCGGATATACATATCCTGAGGGGGCTTGATGGCGTCTATGCCGTCACCGATGATGGAAGACACCCCCTCCATGCTGTTGAGGGGAAGGTACTTGACAGGATTGGAAGCAACCACCCCCTCCATGATTACATCAGGGGCATTGGAAGGATCTAGAGTTATTGAAGGAATATAAGACCTTAATCACTGGAAATGGGCTGGAGGGATATGTGGGTTATTGAACCCAACGAACGGTTCAGCATATTTATCCACACCATCCAAATGGGCTGGAGCGATATGGGGTTATTGAACAGGAGGAATTAGATGGAGGATGTTAAAAGGAAAATAGAATCTGCTTCATCTGTCTATGAGGCTGCCGAGATTGTTTTTGATGAAATAAGGAGGATAACCGGGAGTGAATACTGCTACGTGGCCTACGTGGATCCTGAAAACGGGGACAGTGTAGGGATAAAGTTCTCCCACCTCACACCCTACTGCGACCACTATGAGAGTATCGGCGAGGCAAGGTTTAAGCTCCCTAAAAGCGGAATCTACGGGGGCCTCCTGGGATACTCCCTTGATACCGGAGAATCCTTCTTCACAAACAACCCTGCAGGTCACCCGGCAGCCCACGGCATACCAGAGGGGCATGAAATGGTATCCCAGTTCCTATCTGTGGCTGTTAAGGACTCTGACGGGATACTTGGCCAGATAGTCCTTGGAAACCCTGAGGAGAACTATACCGAGAAGCACCTCAGACTTGCAGAGGAAATCGGCAAGGCCTATGCCACCGTTTTAAGAAGATTCTATGGGGGTGAGATACCCCTAAGGTAGGATCCATGTGACCATTTCCTATCCGGACTCTGATTCAGGGATACAGGACTTATCCATCATGATGGCATCCAGATAGAGGTGCGGAGCCCCTGCAGGACCTATTCATCATAAACCCTGACCCTCAGCATCCTGTCCCCCACTTCTATTGATTCAACAACATCCATACCCTCAACAACCTTACCGAAGACCGTGTGGACCCCGTCGAGGTGTGGCTGGGGTGATAGTGTTATGAAGAACTGGCTGCCCCCGGTATCCCTCCCCGCATGGGCCATTGAGAGGGCACCCTTAACATGCCTGTTGGGGTTTATCTCGCACTTTATCGTATAACCGGGGCCGCCGGTCCCATCTCCGAAGGGGCATCCCCCCTGGATCACAAAGTCAGGTATGACCCTGTGGAAGGTCAGACCATCATAGAATCCCGTGTTGGCCAGTTTCTCAAAGTTACTGACGGTATTTGGGGCTTCATCATCAAAGAGTACCAGTTCAATTTCACCCTTCACAGTTTCTATAACTGCCCTTTTCATGCTTTCACCAGAAAAATCTTTATTATCTATTTAGGCTCAACATTAATAGGGGAGTATTATTTATAAATTTGGTGATATCATGGATCCCGATGAAATAATTGAACTTGAAAAGAAATTTATCATGCAGACATACACAAGGCAGCCACTGGTCCTTTCCCATGGCAAGGGGGCAACCGTATGGGACGTTGAGGGTAAATCATACATTGACTGCTTCGCCGGTGTTGCGGTCAACAATGTGGGACATGCACACCCCAAGGTGGCCCTTGCAATCTGCCACCAGGCACAGAGGCTCATCCACTCATCCAACATCTACTACACAGGGGAGCAGGTTGAACTTGCAAGGCTCCTCACAGCAATTTCACCACACGACAGGGTTTTCTTTGCAAACAGCGGGGCCGAGGCAAATGAGGGAGCCATAAAACTTGCAAGGAAATTCACAGGAAAATCTGAGATCATAACAGCAGAGAATTCATTCCATGGAAGGACACTTGCCACTGTAACAGCAACAGGACAGAAAAAATACAGTGAACCATTCAAACCACTCCCTGAAGGCTTCAAGCATGTCCCCTACGGGGACATAACCGCAATGGCAGATGCCATAGGAGATGACACAGCAGCCATAATGCTTGAACCGGTACAGGGTGAAGGAGGGGTCATAGTACCACCCCCAGGCTACCTGAGGGACGTCCAGGAACTTGCAAGGCAGAATGACGTGCTGTTCATCCTTGATGAGGTTCAGACAGGCTTTGGAAGGACCGGGGCAATGTTCGCCTCAGAACTCTTCAACCTGCAGCCTGACATCACAACCGTGGCCAAGGGGATGGGTGGAGGTTACCCTATAGGCGCGGTACTTGCAAATGAGGATGTGGCATCAGCCTTCAAACCAGGAGACCATGGTTCAACCTTCGGAGGAAACCCACTCGGCTGCGCAGCCGCAACCGCCACCATAGAGGTCCTGATGGATGAGAAACTCCCTGAAAGGGCTGCTGAACTGGGAGCGTACTTCATGGAGAAACTCAGACAGACCCTCGGGGGGCATGATGCTGTCAGGGAGATCCGGGGCCTCGGCCTCATGATCGGAATTGAACTCAACACCGGCTGCGCAGGGGTTGTAGATGGGGCGAGGGAGATGGGGCTCCTGGTTAACTGCACAGCAGAGAGGGTCGTACGCCTTGTCCCTCCACTGGTCATAAAGAAGGAAGAGATAGACGCCGCAGTTGACATACTTGCAAACGTTATATCCGGGCTCTAGGGGCTGAAGAGCTCCGGCATCCTTTTTTGAATTCCTCAAGCCAGGGTGAAAACCTGAGGGGACCCGAGGTGTACCAGCACCAGTCCTCGTGTTCACGGCTTATTCTAACCCCACCCCCAAGGACATCAACGGTGAATATGATGTTCACCGATACCTTATGGGGGAAGGCCTGTTCAACAGCACCCACCACGTGCCCGGGCCTGATCCTGAGGCCCGTCTCCTCATGAACCTCCCTTACAAGGGCTTCATCAAGGGTCTCATTTGCCCTCACCTTACCACCCGGGAGTTCCCAGAGGGAAGGGTTTGTGTGCGAATCATCCGACCTTTTAACCACCAGAACACCATCTTCCCCTACTATAAGGGCCCTTGTAACTGCAATGAATGGCTTCATATTCCAGCACCCCAACAACTTATATTATCATGTCGATAAAAGATTTAGTGTAAACTTCTTGGAGGATCATTATAATGTTTCCTGATATTGATGTTAATGATAAGGGACATCTTACAATTGGCGGTGCGGACGCCGTCGACCTTGCGGATAGGTATGGCACACCCCTCTATGTGATTGATGAGATGAGGATAAGGGATAACTACAGGAGACTCTACAGGGCCTTCTCAGAGAGATACTCAAGGTTCCAGATATTCTATGCATGCAAGGCCAACACAGGCCTGGCCGTCATGAGGATACTTGAGGAGGAGGGAAGCGGAATTGACGCTGTATCCCCCGGTGAGATCTACACATCACTGATGGCAGGCTTTGAACCTGAAAGAATCCTCTACACAGGTAACAATGTAACTGACAGCGAACTAAGGTTTGCAGTTGATGCTGGTGTGATGATCAACGTTGATTCAAGGTCACAGCTCAGGAGGCTGGCAGAGATAGCACCCGAGGGCCTCAGGATATCCTTCAGGGTCAACCCCCTTGTTGGGGCAGGTCACCATGAGCACTGCATCACAGGGGGAGAGATGAGCAAGTTCGGTATCATGGAGAGTGAAGCGGCTGAGGTCTACAGCCTTGCAGTGGACATGGGCTTTGAACCTGTGGGTATACACGCCCATATAGGTTCGGGTATCCTTGACCCCGAACCCTTCATGCTGGCGGTCGAATCCCTCATGGACATAGCCGGCAGGGTTTCCGAGGAGTCAGGGGTTGAATTTGATTTCATAGACTTTGGAGGAGGCCTGGGAATACCCTACAGGCCTGAAGAAGAACCCCTTGATATTGAGGAATTCGCCTCAAGGATAACAGGCCTCTTCAGGGAGAAACTCTCTGAGTACGGCCTTGGAAAGCCTGTTATGTGCCTGGAGCCTGGAAGATACATTGTTGGTGACGCATCATACCTCCTTACAAGGGTGAACACCGTGAAGGAGAGCTACAGGAGATTCGCGGGTGTTGATGCAGGGTTCAACACGCTCCTGAGGCCAGCCATGTATGGCTCCTACCACCACATACTCGTGGCTGACAGACCCCTCGATGAAGCAGTGGAGGAGATTGACATAGCAGGAAATGTATGCGAGTCAGGCGACCTCTTTGCAAGGGACAGGAAGCTCCCTGAAATCCATGAGGGTGATGTGCTTGCCGTTATGAACGCGGGTGCATATGCATTCTCAATGGCATCCCAGTACAATTCCCGTCCAAGACCAGCAGAGGTCCTTGTGAGGGACGGTGAGTCAGAGGTTGTAAGGGAGAGGGAGACCTTCGCGGACCTGCTTTCAAAGCAGACTGTTCCTCCAAGGCTCCTTAAGAGGTGATTGGCTTGTCAAGGATGATACTCTTCTCAAAGATGCACGGCCTCGGGAACGACTACGTGGTTATAGATGAGAGCACCCAAGAATGCATACCTGAGGATAAGAAACCAGAATTCGTTGCAGAGGTATGCAGGAGGGGATTCTCTGTTGGTGCCGATGGGGTTATATTTGTCCAGCCACCCATCCATGATGGGGATATAAGGTTCAGGATATTCAACTCCGATGGAAGCGAGGCAGAGATGTGCGGTAACGGTATAAGGTGCTTCTCAAAGTTCGTATATGAAAATGCAGTGGTCCGCAAGGACCGGCTCAATGTTGAGACACTTGCAGGGATGAAAACGGTTGAACTTGAAGTTGAAGATGAAAGGGTGGTCTCTGCAAGGGTTGACATGGGGAAAGCGACCTTCAAGACCGATGAGATACCCATGGACGTGGGTGAGTGCGAGTTCATAGACAGGTTCCTGCCTGTTGAGGGCGAGGATATAAAGCTGACTGCATTGAGTGTGGGGAACCCCCACGTCGTCATATTTGTTGATGATGCCAGCGCCGTGGACCTCCAGAGGCTGGGACCCGCCATAGAGAACCATCCCCTGTTCCCTGAAAGGATAAACGTCCACTTCGTGGAGATCGTAAGTCCCTCTGAAATCGTCATGGTAACCTGGGAGAGGGGTGCTGGTCCTACCATGGCATGCGGTACAGGTGCAACGGCCTCTGTAATTGCAGGGGTTAAACTTGAAAAACTCGATGACAGCGTCCTTGTACACCTCCCGGGCGGTGAACTGAAGATTGATGTCTACCAGGAGGGCCCTGACCTCGGCGCATACATGGAGGGGGATGCCGTCATGGTCTTTGACGGGATACTCATAAGGGACCCCTAAGGATCAATGTTCTGCAGACGGTTATATGGGGACCATCTACTCAAGGGAGTTCCAGGGGGCGCCATCATTTCAGATTTTATCCCTGGCGGTTATGAGGACTATCTCCTCAAAGAAGTACCTTTCAGAGGCGGCGACCCTGGCATCAAATCCAAGGCCCTCCAGTCTTTTAAGGGTCTTTTCGGTGTCTGAGAGGGATGACTGCACCATCTGAACCCTTCCTCCAGGGTTTAAATGTTCCTTAAGGCCGTTGAGGAACCTGTCAATGACCCTCCTCCCGTCGGGACCACCATCCCATGCAGCATCAATGATCTCCCCTCCAGCATCCTCTTCGGATACAGGGAGGTAGGGGGTGTTGAAGAGTATAAGGTCAAATTTTTCACCCTCAACGGGTTCAAAGAGATCACCCTCCAGAAACCTTATTTCTGCTCTGTTGAGCTCAGCATTCCTTCGAGCGCATTCAATGGCATGGGGGTTTATATCCGTTGCTGTCACCTGGGAGGAGAGGGAGGCCTTGATGGCAACAAGACCTGTGCCGGTGCCGATCTCAAGCACACGGTCACCCTCCCTGATTTCAAGGTTATCTGCCAGTAGAAAAGTGTCCTCTGCAGGTTCATAGACGTTTTCACATGTTTCTATCTTGATGCCGGAGTATCTGATCATTCATGGTCCTCCAGGATGAAAACATCCTCGATATGTCTCTCTTTAAGTGCCAGTTTGATTCTGTGTGCAAGTAGAAGTGATGGATTGTAGCGTCCCTTCTCAAGGGCTATTATGGTCTGCCTTGTGACCCCTACGGCCCCTGCAAGTTCTTCCTGGGTCATTCCAAGGTTTTTTCTCTGTTCTCTTATCCTGTTCTTCAATTTTCCTTCTCCAGACGGTAGTTTGTCACGGACTTTGCCACCACACCTGCAATTAGTGTAGGGCAATGAAGGGGTTAACCCTGGGTTCTCCTCTAAGGGAGCTTAGAATGAGTTCAATGAACATTCCAACTACCAGTATGGGTATCATGGCCCATGCAGCGTTCCTCTCTGCTATTGCCTCGTGGATGTACTCCCTTTCATCCCTCTGAACCTTCCACATAACATCAAACATGTCAATGAAGACGAATAACAGCCAGGCCCCTGTGACATAGAGTCTTGCAATGGCTTCAAGGGGTAGGAGCTGAATCAGGAGTATTAGCATGATTATTGAGGCAAGGTAAAGGGCTCCCTGCCATGTTTTGATGCTGACACCCCATCCACCATACTTTCTTCTTCCGAACCATTCAGGTCTTGCAATTATCATAGAATCATCATGTAAAAAATAGTTTACATGTTATTTAAAATTTTCGTACCCTCATATGGTCAGTATTTTTCAGGGTCCTGGCGCGTATTCATTGAAGTTTCAGAGGCTATACCTTCTTCTTCTCTTCAAGCCGGCTTATATGTTCTGTTATCTCAAGCACATCCTCGGGTCTCAGCTGGAAAACCCGTTTCTCAAGTATCCCTGGGGGTAGGGAATCCAGGACCTCTGAGATGCTCAGATCAACCCTTATTTCATGGAAGGATTCCTTGAGTGACTTTGAAGTCTTTTTCTTCCTGTGCTGGAAGAGGGCACGGCAGACATCCCCGAAGAGTTCCGGAAGCCTGAATCCTGTGGGCCTGATCTTCACGACGGCGGATTCAACCCTGGGACGTGGAAAGAAGCACCCTGGACTGAGGTAATCAATAATCTCAACCTCTGCAAGAAAATGCAGCATGACAGAGAGGCGGGAGTAATCCCGGGTACCAGGCCTGGCGGTCATTCTAAGGGCGAATTCCTTCTGATACATCAGCACCCCAAGTTCGAAGTCATGCTCAAGCAGCCTGAAGGTTACAGGGGATGATATCTGATAGGGAAGATTGGACACAACCTTGTTGAAGTCTGGAAAATCAACCTTAAGGGCGTCACCGACGATTATGTTAACATTATCTGTTCTGATACGGTCCCTGAGTATCCCGGCGATGAAGGGGTCCCTTTCAATGGCGGTCACCTCACCTGCAAGTTCCGCCATTGGAAGTGTAAGGGTCCCTATACCCGCCCCTATCTCAAGAACATGATCATCCTTACAGAGATCCGCAGAATCAATAATGAACCTTCTCTTATTATCATCAATGAGGTAATTCTGGCCGAGGCTCCTCTGAAGCCTCACACCATACCTTGAAAGAACCTTCCTTGTCTCAGTGTAGAGCCCTGGCATAAAGAAATCAGTCACTTCTCTTTGGGGGTCTTGTGAATATCATGTACTTCCGTTTACCCCTTCTGGCACCCTCAACATCCAGTTCCATGAGGACCCTTTTAACTATGAGCTTAACAGGGTCAGATAGCATGGGGATCCTGTTCTTTATGTCCTCAAAACTCTCAAAGGGTTTCTCCTCCCTGGCCTTAAGGATATCCCACATATGCTTTTTACCGATTCCTGGAAGAAGTTCAAGCTGATGAAGCCTTGTACTTATAGGACCTGCCTCGTTAAAGAACCTTACAAACCTTTCCTCATTGGACTTCACTATCTCCTCAATGACATAGGGGAGCTCAACCCTTGCTGTGGCTGTCAGATCATTATGCCTCAGCCTCCTGTTGATACGGGCTATCTTATCCCTTTTGCCCTTCCCTATGTAGACCTCCTCATGGATGTCCAGATCCACGTCCGGTTTTGGTGTCAGCTCGAGGAGGGTGAACTCGTCCCTGCCCACTGCCTGGGCAACAGGTCTCTTCTTGAATGTGCCGAAGCCTTCGCTCATGTAACCCAGAGGAAGGTAGTCCAGTATGATAGCATATTCTTCCATGAAATCACATACTCTAATGGTTTATGGGATTGAATATTATTTTTTATTCAACCCTGTATTTATCTATTATCTCGAGTATGCCTGGAAGGTCTTCAGCCTTAATGGGAACCCTTTCCTTGGCAAAGATCAGGCGGAGGTCAGAGAGGTCAACGGGCATGAGATCGGCAATTCGAACCGCGTGTCTCTTCTTTATGTTGGGAACCTCCATGAGTTCCTCAACGAGTTCGCGGCTGGTTTCAGGGTCCAGCCTTGAGAAGCGGGTCACATGGTCGAGGACCAGGTTCTGTTCATAGTTCAGCTCATGGTCCTCACCGAATTTTTCAAGGATCTCCTTAACCTCTGCCATAGAAACAGGTTCACTTTCAAGAACCTTTTTCCCTATCATGGGAATCACTTCTGCATCTGAAGGTGCTCTGGCCTTACAACAAGCTGCTTGTCCTTTTTACCATCCTTTATGGCCACAACGAATGCCTTACCCATTTTACCTATAACTCGCCCTGTTTTACCATGGAATCGTGGGTGGGGCTGTCCACGATGAATGCTTGGATCGATGATTATGTGGACAAGGTCATCCTGTTCAAAGTTCTGGATTTTCCTTGTGATGGGATTGGATCTCCCGGGTCTTTTGACCTTCTGAAGCTTGTGCCTTGTTTTACTTCTGAAACCTCTTGATCTTCTCATTTTTTAACCTCCATAAATAGCCTTTGATGGCTTGTAACAGTCATTAAAACTTTACAAGAATCAGATATTAGACTTATAAGTTCTCTATTTAATGCCTACATCAATATATAATTTTTCCTCATGGGGGGTCCCCTACCTCCAGGACATCAAGGGCAGTGCACCTTGCAGCCACCCCGAGGACGCTGCTCACGCTGGGACTGGTGCGTCCATGGTCTCCTGAGATGAGTTCCTTTATATAAAGCCCGCCTTCCCCCTTTATTATGAGTTCAAGGCACCCTTCACCCTTCAGATTCCACTTTATATCAAGGACCCTTCTCTTCCGGACCTTATCGGCCCTTCGATGGGAAACCCTGAGGGGGGTCCTCTGGTTTATAACCTTGAGGGTTTCAAGCTTCATGAGGTCATCCTCCCCAACCGGGCCTTCAAGTTCAACAAGGGCCCTGTAGACCTTGTACCTCTCCCTTGAAGTGTTCTTGATCTCAACCTTCCTGTTCCTTGAAGAGAATTTAAGGCCGCTCACCTCAACCATCCCGGCGGCCCTCCTGTTTATCTCATCCTCCAGGGCTTCAAGGTCCAGATTTCTGGTTCTGGGCTCCAGTATTTCAAGGACGAAGGGTCTTCCCCTTCCAAGCATCCTCACATCAACATCCTCCCTTCCTGAACCATGGAATCTGGTATCCCTACCCCTGCTTGCCTCAAGGACGGGTTCGGATACAAGTTCCTCTACTGATGTGCTGTACATCTTTCCTGTGTGGTTGCATGCTTCACATCCCCTTCCACGGCACCTCCTGCACGGCCATTTAGTCTGGGGTATCCCGCGAACCAGTTTACGGTAGCGTCCCTCAATAAAGATGGGGTTGATCTGAATCCAGACCTTAAGCCCTGCCCGGAAGTCAACCATTACTACAAGGTCAGGGTTTTGGAAATCAGCGCGGCATCCAAGTTCACCTGCAAGCCTCTTACCTATCTCCCGGTTGAGCTCCTTCTTTATGCCCTCGGCCTGGATCCCCAGTTTCCTGTTAATATGCTCGTCCCCTTCGACCACCTCATCAGGTAGCCTTGTGCCCACGAGTATCGATGAGTACTCAAGGTCCAGGGCATCGATCCTTGATCTTGCGGCTTCAACAGCATCATCAATCCTTTCAAATATGTCCCCGCAGACTGCACATGGACTTTCAGTGGATAGTGAGAATTCCTCCCTAAGCTTCATGCCCCTCAGGAGGTTTCCAGGGCCCTCCATGGAATCTGCGAACCGCCTGCCAAGGCAGTGAAGGCATATATGGGATCCTGTGATCTCCATGAGCTTCTGCAAACGTTCCATCATCTTCTTCCCGGTCTCTGTACTGTTAACGGTGTCCATGGACTTCTTCTCCGGGTGTTCTATCTCATGAACTGTCTCATGAGCTGACCCATCGGTCCGCCCATCTTTCTTCTTCCAAGGCCCTTCATGGCCTTCTTTGTAACCTTATAGTACTTTAGGAGGTCTTTAACGTCCTCGTTACGGGTACCTGAACCCCTGGCTATTCTGCGTATCCTTGAATGTTTGATGATATCTGGTTTTTCCAGTTCCTCATCTGTCATGGAGTCCATGATTATAAGGTACCTTTTGATGGTCTCCTCGGTCATCTTACTGGCGTCCTTGGGGAGCTTACCCATCCCCGGGAGCATCTTCATGATCTGCTGAAGGGGGCCCATCTTCCCCATCATCTCAAACTGCACCCTCATGTCCTTGAGGGTGAACCTGCCTGAGAGTATGGCGTCAAGGGACTCCTCGGAGATGTCCTCCTCTGAGACCTCCTCCACCTTTTCAAGGAGGCTCCTGAGGTCACCCATACCCAGCAGCCTTGATATGAACCTTTCAGGGTCAAAGACTTCAAGGTCCTCTATCCTTTCACCGGTACCTATGAATTTAATGGGGGCCCCGATCTCTGCAACAGCTGAGAGCGCACCACCACCCTTGGCGGAACCATCAAGCTTTGTCACTATTATTGAACCGATGTCGGTGGCCTCCCTGAATGCAAGGGCCTGTTCACGGGCCTGCTGGCCTATGGTACCGTCAATTACAAGGATGGCCTCATGGGGCCTGACAACGTCTGAGAGTTCCTCCATCTCATTGAGAAGGTCCTTCTCCTCCTTATGCCTCCCTGCAGTGTCGAATATGATAACATCCTTTTTCTGGAATTCTTCAAGCCCCTTCCTTGCAAGGTCCACGGCGTCCCTGTTCTGGGGGTCACCGTAGACGTCGATATCCTGGCCCTCGGTGTACTGTCTGAGCTGCTCAAAGGCGGCGGGCCTCCATGTGTCGGTACAGACAACACCCACCGTGAAGCCCCTCCTGCGCAGGTGCCTTGCAAGCTTACCGATGGTGGTTGTTTTACCGCTCCCCTGAAGTCCAAGGAACAGTATCCTGTAGGGTTTCTCATCTATGCTGAGTTCCTGGGCCTTCTCACCAACCAGCTTCACCATTTCCTCGTACACTATCCTTATGATATGTTCCTTTGGTGTTATCCCCCTGGGTGGCTCCTCATTAAGGGCCCTGTTCTCTATCGACTTTGATAATTTGAATACAAGTTTAACGTTAACATCGGACTGGATCAGGGCTCTCTGGATGTCCTTTATAACTTCCCGGACCACTTCCTCGTCAACTATGGTCATCCCTGCCAGTTTTTTCATTGTTTTACTGAGGCTTCTGCCCAGATTGCCAAGCATGATTTCACCCTCATTCTTCAACAGTCATTAACCATCTGGAGACGGCCACGTCCTTACCATAAACGGCTCTTCAACAATCATTAACTATTGTTGGAGTCAACTTATATATTAAGGAATTGAAAGATTCCCTAGTGAAGGATAAAACAGGGTGCTGTGTGATTGAAATGCTTGATAGACTTAAGGAGAGCCTCAGAAATTCACCTGTAATTAAAAAGGGCGATTACGATTACTTTGTAAATCCAGTAACCGATGGAATACCACTTACAGAGCCTGAGCTACTTGAAGAGGTGGCTGAGGAGATCATAAGAAGGTTCAGGCCTGATGCAGATAAGATCCTCTGCATAGAGGCCATGGGGATACACCATGCAACGGCCCTTTCACTTAAAACAGGGATATCCTTCGTGGTTGTCAGGAAAAGAAGGTACGGACTCCCCGGTGAGGTGGCGGTCCATCAGATGACTGGCTACAGTGAAGGTGAACTCTACATCAACGGTATCAGGGAGGGCGACAGGATACTTGTAATCGATGACGTTGTAAGTACCGGGGGCACGCTCCTGGCGGTCCTGGAGGCACTGAAGGGGATGAATGTTGAAATAGTGGATGTTATAACCGTCATAGACAAGGGCCGCGGATCTGAAGTCGTGAGGGAAAGGACAGGATTCAGTGTCAGAAGCCTTGTAAGGGTCGATGTCGTGGACGGCAAGGTAATCGTGGAGGAAATCCCTCCATAAAATATGAATTGGGGTATCTGAAGGAATGTCGCTTTACAGTTTGGAAACAGAAAGGGTCATCCAGGAGATAAAGAAGCTGGGGGCAGAGGTTGTGGGCCTCCAGTTTCCTGATGGACTCAGGATCAGGGCAACTGAAGTTGCAGAGAGGATAGAGAAGGAGACAGGGTCACTGGTTCTTGTATCTGGGGATCCATGCTTCGGGGCCTGTGATGTTTCAGACAGGAAGATGAGGGGCCTTGTTGATGTCATAGTACACTATGGACACACACCCTTCCCCCTGGACTATGAGGTTCCTGTTATCTTTGTTGAGGCCTACTCTGCCGCAGATGTCTCAGGGGTTCTCAGGAGGGCTGCTGAGATGCTCTCAGGTTACAGGAGGATAGGCCTCGCCACCACCACACAGCACCTCCATCTCCTGGATGATGCCAGGAGGTTCCTGGAGGAAAGGGGCTTCGAGGTTCTCATGAAACCAGGGAGGAACACGGAACCGGGCCAGGTGCTTGGATGCAATTTTTCAGGTATCAGGGGCCTTGATGCCGATGCATACCTCTTCATTGGGAGCGGAGACTTCCACCCCCTGGGCATAAAACTCTTCACAGGAAGGGATGTTCTAGTGGCAGACCCCTACCATGGGGAGGTAAGGAACATCGATGAATTTGCAGACAGGGTTCTCAGGGTGAGGTTTGCAAGGATAACACGGGCCATGGATGCAGAAAGGTGGGGTATAATCCTGTCATCAAAGGAGGGCCAGAGGAGGTTCCAGCTTGCAGAGAACCTCAAGGGGAAACTGGAGGAGGCAGGTAAGAGGGCCATCCTCATTATCATGGACAATATCTCCCCTGACCTCCTCCTCCCCTTCAGGGAACTTGAAGCCTTCGTGGTAACGGCATGCCCCCGTGTGGCCATAGATGACTCCCCAATGTATGATAGACCACTCCTCAACCCATCTGAACTTGAAATAGTCCTTGGTGAGAGGGACTGGGAGGACTACACCCTTGATGAGATCATAATCTGATGGGTGTCTGAATTCAGGTGTTTTTCTTTCCTTGTTTAAACCAATAGTCTGATAAGCATCAGATACCCTGAGTGCCGGGACGGCACAGCACACTGGAATCATCAGAAGCCAGCATATGAAACCACACACCTCTCCACAAAAAACATTATATACTCCATGAGAAATAACCATTATTCAGTATAAGTCAGGTATTGTTTTTATCCTGAAGAGGTGAATGGATGAAAGTTAAATCTGGGGACATGGTTTTTCCCGGAGATTTTTTAGCTGTAAGTGAAGAACTTCTACCATCAGAGGGAACCTATGATGATAACGGGAAGATAAAATCCCTTGTTGTTGGAGAGGTTGAAAGAGACGATAAGAACAAGAGTATAAAGGTGATATCCAGGTTCAGCACCCCCCCGGTCCTCAAGACAGGGACAAGGGTCGTAGGGGAGGTCATTGATGTGAGGGGCCAGCGCGCCCTTGTGAGGATACATGGCATAAAGGGCAGCAGGAGGGCCCTTGCAACCTACTTTGTGGGCGGTGTTCATGTATCACAGGCAAAGAAGGGCTACCTTTCAAAGCTAACAGAGGCCTTCCGCATAGGGGACATTGTGGAGGCGAAGGTCACAAGGGTCATGGGCCTCGATGGCATAGACCTCCAGACATCTGGCCGTGAATTGGGTGTTATAAAGGCCATGTGCACAAGGTGCAGACACTTCATGGAGTTAAACAGCAGGGACGAGGTAAAGTGTCCCAACTGTGAAAATAGAGAGAAAAGAAAGCTTTCAATAAACTATGAAGGTTAAGGAGTAATTATCATGGAAGTTATCCTCAACAAAAGATATGAAATGGAAATCGTATTTGAGGGTGAGACACACACCCTCTGCAATCTACTGAGAAGCATATTGATGGAAGATGATACCGTGAGGGCAGCCGCCTACTCAATCGACCACCCCATAGTGGGCGAACCCGAGCTCTACATAAGGGCAAGAAGCCCTAAGAAGTCACTCCTGGCTGCAGCGGAGACCCTAAGGGAAAGATGTGATGAATTCAGGGCTCTGGCAGAGTCAATTTAATTCTTTTATCATGGAGAACAATAATTTCAGCCAGATAAAATCTGAAATAAGGATTTTAGGTATAGACGACGCACCTTTCACCCCCCGAAGCAGCGAGGATGTTCTTCTGGTTGGAACGGTGTTTCGAGGAGGGCAGTGGCTCGACGGGGTCCTGACAACAAGGATTAAGGTCGATGGACTGGATGCAACAGAGAAGATAATTGAAATGGTTAACCGTTCAAGGCATATGGACCAGTTAAGGGTCATAATGCTTGACGGTCTGACCTTCGGGGGATTCAACGTTGCAGATATAACTGAGATATTCAGGGAAACGGGTCTGCCTGTAATAGTGGTTGTGAGGAGACACCCTGACCTTGAGAGGATAAAAAGGGCCCTTATGCACAGGTTCCCTGACTGGAGGTTGAGGTGGGCGATGATTAAAAGGGCTGGCCGGATCCACCCTGTTGAGGTGAGGGACACCCTTTACATTCAGACGGCAGGGGTGGACCTTGAGGATGCTGCAGAGATTGTCAGGATATCCACGACCAGAAGTTCATTACCTGAACCCCTCCGGGCTGCTCATCTGATTGCATCGGGTGTTGTCTTTGGAGAGTCAAGGGGCGGTGCATAGCTGTGCCCCTCAAAATCCTTCTGGAGGTTCATGATTGAAGACACCACTCCTGACCGTGGACATAATCATAAGGTTTCCTGAAGACAGGGTTGTCCTTATAAGGAGGGCCAACCCACCCTACAGGGGAGCGTGGGCAATTCCTGGAGGGTTCGTTGAGTACGGGGAGACTGTGGAGGAAGCTGCAAGGAGGGAGGCCCTTGAGGAGACCGGACTTGAAGTGGAACTTGAAGGAATCCTCGGAGTCTACTCTGACCCCTCCAGGGATCCCAGGGGACACACCGTCAGCATATGCTTCACTGCACGGCCGATTTCAGGCGAAGCAGCAGCCGACTCTGATGCGGAGGATCTGAAAATATTCAAACTGGATGAGGTCTCTGGCCTTGAACTTGCATTTGACCATGGAAAAATTCTCAGGGACTTCAGGAGGGCCCTGGAGGAGGGGCAGGGGATTTAGGGGGACTCCAATATCCCTGCACAAGGTTTCTCTCAGGGTCCATGAAATCAAAATAAATATAAATGGTCTTGAATAAAAATCTTAGAAATCAGAGAAATTTCAGTTTCTTTAGCCAGGAGGAAGAAAATGGAGTTCTGTCCTAAATGCGGAGCTGTAATGTTTCCATCCAATAGGAGATTCAAGTGCCAGTGCGGCTATGAAATGGAGATAACAGATAAACTTAAAGACAAATACAACGTTTCAGAGGAAGTTGAATCAAAGGATACCGTGATATTCACAGGCGATGATGTAGGGACACTCCCCACAACAAGGGCCGAGTGTCCTAAATGTGGCAACATGGAGGCCTTCTGGTGGCTTCAGCAGACCAGAAGGGCCGATGAATCCGAGACAAGGTTCTTCAGGTGCACCCGCTGCAAATACACCTGGAGGGAGTATGATTAGAGGCAGGGTTCTTCAGGTGCACCCGCTGCAACCCGGCTCATGATTGATATTCTGGGAATGGTGTGCTGATGGTGGATGAAGGCACTGATAATGGTAAAAAAAAGGAAACAAAATTTGATGAATTCAGGCTCCTTTTAAGCAGGTTCAGGGATGAAATAACCGACGCGGAGTCCGAGGAACACTTCCCGGTCAACCTCATAATCAGGTACCGTAAGGATATTATCAGATACTCATCCATGGTTCTGGGCGCCCTCCTCATCATGGCAGGGGTCATTTCAATCATCGGATCCTCTGATAGGGTTGTGGATAACGTTGTCTCAGGGGAGAACACGGTAATAGCAGCCTTTCTTATACTCACTGGTCTTCTACTTCTGGGCCTGTCCCTTGTCCACAGCCTCCTTAATGGGACATTCATCGACAGGTTCTATAGAGAGGTGAGGGATGCTGAAGCAGGGGATAATGATGATGGAAAAGAGGCGAGAAGTGATGATTCTGGAGACGGGACCGTACCCGGAGATGCAGGACAGGCAGGGAATGGTGAAGCAGGGGATAAGGATAAGTAAGAGTATATAAAAGATGTTCTATAATATCTAGCTATACAGAATAAGGAGGACAAAAATGTTCAAGGCAGAGTTGAATGACCCTAACATTTTAAGGACAAGTTTTGATGCCATATCATCCATTGTGGATGAAGTCCAGATACAGACCAGTGCAGAAGGCATGCGTCTTGACGCCCTTGACAGATCACACATCACATACGTTCATCTTGAACTGAAGGCGGACCTCTTTGATGAATACGTATGCGATGAACCCGAAAAGATCAATGTTGACACAGAGGAACTCATGAAGGTCCTTAAAAGGGCCAAGGCGAATGACAGGCTTCTCCTGTCACTTGATGAGGGGAACCTCATAGTTCAGTTCGAGGGTGAAGCCGTGAGGACCTTCAAGATAAGGCTGATAGACATTGAATACGAGACTCCAAGTCCTCCTGAAATTGAATATGAAAATGAATTTGAGGTCCCATTCCAGCTCCTGAAGGACTCAATAGCTGATATAGATATCTTCTCTGATAAGATAACCTTCCGGGTTGACGAGGACAGATTCATAGCATCTGCCGAGGGAGAGTTCGGGGATGCCCAGATAGAGTACCTCCACGGGGAAAAGATAAATAACCCTGCAAGAAGCGTTTACTCCCTGGACAAGATAAAGGAGATGTTAAAGGCGGATAAGTTCAGTGAGACGGCAATCATAAACCTCGGAAATGACATGCCCCTTAAATTAACCCTTAAGATGCCAAGCAATGAGGGAGAACTTAGTTTCCTCCTCGCTCCTCGAATAGAGGCAGAGGAATAACTGACTGGTGAGGAATGGGGTTGGACGAATTCTTTCAGAAGCTGAGGAGGATTCAGAAGAAGGAAAGATCTGAGAGCGGCCTTGCAAGGGTTGGAGACGACTTCTATCAGAGGGTCCACAGCTACATCGAGGACCTTCTTGAATCGGTGGGCAACGACCCCTTTGCAAAGGAACACTACCTTATAAGGGACACCCAGAGGATAGCAACCGAGATATGCGAGAGGCGTGAGCACAAGATAACAGACAGTGCAGTCATGAACGTTCAGAGATCCTACCAGCTTTTCAATGGCAGACCACAGTTTGACCTGCAGGATACCACACCCCTTAACATGACCCCCGAGGAAGAGGAACTCTATTTTTCCCTTATCGACACCCTGAAGGCTTTCAGGGAGAGGATAATCCCATCCATTGACATTGATACAGGTGAGAGTTCCGGGAGGGTGGATGAAAAAGCCATGAATCCGTCCCCGGGGGAGAAGGAACCTGAACCCTTAGATAAAATAGCTCAGTCACGGGAGGATAGGGGATCTGGACCCCTGGATAGGGACTGCAACGCGGGGCTTGATGATATTGAGACAGTCCTGATATTTGACGAGATACCCTCAAGGATCATCGGGGTGGATGAGAAGGTTTACGGTCCATTCAGGCCACAGGATATTGTCACCCTCCCATCTTTAAATGCAGAGGTCTTTATAAATGCAAAGAAGGGGCGTAGAATGAGGTACTCATGACATCATGACACCTTTTATTATACCATACAAAGGTATAAATAGAGATTTAAGAAATAGTAACCCAATATAAAAAAAGTTTATCTCAGGCTTACTTTTTCATTAGAAGAGGTGATTAGATATGAAGATTCCTAAAGAAAGAAGAACTTACTGTCCAAACTGCAGGAAACACACGGTTCACGAGGTACTTGAATCAAAGAGAAGAAAGGCAAGTGAGCTTAAGTGGGGACAGAGGCAGTTCAGAAGGGTCACCGCAGGTTACAGGGGTTACCCACGTCCGCTGCCATCAGGCAACAAACCGGTCAAGAAACTGGACCTCAGACTTAAATGCAAGGAATGCGGAAAGTCCCACATTAAAAAGAAATCATTCAGGGCCGGAAGAGTTGAATTTGTAGCCTAGGGGTGATTTTAGTGATGTTTTACAATACAAGAAGCAATTTTCTCCGTGTTAAATGCATGGACTGTGGCAATCAGCAGGTTGTCTTTGACAGGGCAGCGTCACAGGTACAGTGCATAATCTGTGGTAAAACACTGGTTGAACCAACAGGAGGAAAATCAAAGATTAAAGCCCAGATTCTAGAGGTCCTGGATTAAACCTAGGTGTTTTAAAATGGTAAGAAGAAAAAATGAATGGCCTGAGGAGGGCGAACTCGTAGTGGGAACCGTCCACAAGGTCCTTAACTACGGCGCCTTCGCAACCCTGGAGGAATACCCGGGGAAAGAGGCTTTCATTCATATCTCAGAGGTCTCCTCTGGATGGGTTAAAAACATAAGGGACTTTGTAAGGGAAAACCAGAAAATAGTTGCAAGGGTCCTGCGCGTCAATCCAAGGAAGGGACATGTTGATGTCTCAATGAAAAGGATACGTGAGGATCAGAGGACAAAGAAGATCCAGGCCTGGAAAATTGAGCAGAAGGCTGAAAAATTCCTTGAACTGGCAGCAAAGGATCTTGGAGTGGACCTTGACACGGCCTATGAAAAGGTTGGATATGAACTCATGGACATATTCGGCGACCTCTACGGCGCCTTCGAAACCGCTGCAGAGGAGGGTGAACAGGCCCTTATAGATGAGGGAATCCCTGAAGACTGGGCATCAGCGATAACAGAGATCGCCAGACGCAACATAACACCCCCTGAGGTTCAGATAACTGGTTACGTCGATATCAAGTCATACGCACCCAACGGTGTCGAGATCATCAGGAAGGCCCTTAAATCAGCCCAGGATGAGGGCATAATCGTCCAGGCTGTTGGGGCTCCAAGGTACAGGCTAATCGTGAAATCCACGGATTATCTTGATGCAGAGAAACAGCTCAAGGAAGCTGCCCAGAAGTGCATAGAGATAGTGGAGAAGGAGGGTGGAGAGGGAGAATTCCACCGTGAGCTGACATGAAGATGAAGAGATGCAGTTCATGCGGGGAATACACCCTCAGGGATGTCTGCCCTCACTGCGGGGGAGCCACGGGAGTAGTATACCCTCCGAAATTTTCCCCTGAGGACAGGTACGGTAAGTACAGGAGAAAGCTGAAAAGAGAGCTTCTCATGAAGAATAACGGTGAATAAAATGAGGGAAACAACCATAAATGTCCTGGAAGATGTTGAGCTTTCCAGCCCTGTTTTTATCGAGGCCCTCCCTGGAATCGGTCATGTTGGAAAACTCGCAGCCGACCATATAATAGATGAGCTTGATGCTGTGAAGTTCGCGGAGCTTTACTCCCCATCATTCCCGCCACAGGTCTTGGTCGATGAGGATGGAATAATCGAGCCAATGAAAAATGAGTTCTATTACCTCAAGGATGCAGGTGAAGATGGCAGGGATTACATAGTACTTGTCGGGAACACCCAGGGACTTTCACCTGAGGGTCAGTATGAGATATGCGGCCTCATACTTGACTTTGTTGAAGGGTACGGTGTTAAGGAGATATTCACCCTCGGGGGCCTTGCAACAGGACAGCCCGTTGAGAAGGCAGGGGTTTATGGTGCAGCCACCAGCATGGAGCTTGCAGAGAAGCTCAGGGAGCATGATGTTATACTGAGATCCGCAGATGGGGGCATCATAGGTGCTTCAGGCCTGCTTCTGGGCATGGGATCACTTAGGGGCATGAATGGTGTATGTCTCATGGGTGAAACACCCGGCTACTTCATCGATGCGGAGGCTGCAAGGGCACTCCTCAAGGTCCTTCTTGAAATGACCAAACTTGATGTAAGCCTTGAAAAGCTGGAGGAGAGGGCTGAAGAGACCAGAAAGATGATAATGAAGGCCCAGCAGATGGAGCAGGAGATGATTGACAGGATGAACCTTAAACCCGGTGAAGAAGACCTCCGGTACATAGGTTAATTCTTTTTTTTAAGCTTTCATGGATGATCTGATGATTGTCAATGCCGACCTCCATATTCACAGCTGTTTTTCAAGGGCAACGTCCCGTAATATGGTTGTAGAGAACATAGCCCCCCAGGCACGGTTCAAGGGTCTTCAGGTGGTGGGGACGGGTGACGCCCTTCACCCTGGATGGAGGAAGATGATAGCTGAGGGCACCCGTTACCTTGGGGATGGTGTTTACCAGAGGGGGGACTGCAGTTTCATAATAACAGCTGAGGTTGAGGATTCAAGGAGGGTCCATCACATGCTTATCCTCCCATCCCTTGAGGCTGCAGAGGAAATCGCTGAGAGGATGATCCAGGGAACCCCCTCGGATGGGAGGCCAAGGGTAAGGCTGGACGGCGCCGGTATAATTGACCTTGTACATGAATATGATGGCCTTGCAGGACCTTCACATGCCTTCACACCATGGACGAGCATGTACAAGTCCTATGATAGCTATATGGACTGTTACGGTGTGAAGCCGGACTTCCTTGAACTTGGACTTTCTGCTGATACAGATATGGCTGATAAGATAGCAGAACTTGAGGATATACCCTTCCTTACAAATTCAGATGCACATTCACCGTGGCCTCACCGCCTTGGAAGGGAGTTCAATCAGCTTGAAATGGATGATGTGTCATTCACTTCACTCAAAAGGTGCATACTGAAGAAGAGGATCACAGCAAATTATGGCCTGGACCCGCGCCTCGGCAAGTATCATATGACTGCCTGCACAAGGTGCCACAGGATCTATGAGCCAGAAGAGGCACTTGGTATGAACATGAAGTGTCCCTGCGGCGGTAAAATCAAGAAGGGTGTTGATTACCGCATCTATGAACTTTCCTCATGGGATGAACCCCGCCATCCTCCCCACAGACCACCCTATGTGCATCTCATGCCCCTTGCTGAGATAATAGCCATGAAACATGGTAAGGGGGTTAAAACAAAATTTGTCCAGGGCATATGGCAGGGGCTGGTGGATGAGTTCGGCACGGAGATAGACGTACTCCTTAATGCCCCCCTTGATGGCATCGCCTCTATTGATGGGGAGGTTGCTGCTGCAGTGAGGGCCTTCCGTGATGGATCCCTTATTGTGATCCCTGGCGGCGGCGGAAGGTATGGTGAGATAAGGTTCCCTGCTGAAACCCTCGATGCCTACTTCAGCAGGTAGTTAATTCATTTCAGAAGTTCAAGCCATTCCTGAAAGCTTCTGATTATCTGGTTTTTTGTCCTTAAAGATATTTACTGGTGGTTATTAGACCTAACCTTAATATTGGTATCAGGGGATCCGGGGACCCCCATGAAATATGGACCCTACTATAATCTAATAGAAGAAGTATGTCAAATTTTATTTATTCTGCTCAGTGATACTTGAATAGTTTATGGTGTGCATCCTTTTCGATCCCTGCTACTTGAATGATTTTTTTCTGATTAAGTGTGCATCATCAGTAGAGATTCTTGAAAGGATCTATAAAAATAGTTGAAGCGGACCCGCCGGGATTTGAACCCGGGACCTTCAGATTAGGAGTCTGATGCCCTATCCTGGCTAGGCTACGGGCCCCTTCTCACTCACCTATTTTTAGCGGACCCGCCGGGATTTGAACCCGGGACCTTCGGATTAGAAGTCCGACGCCCTATCCTGGCTAGGCTACGGGCCCTTACAAAAGAGTAAAAGAATATTGAATTTTTTCATATATAAACTTTTACATGTATATGGGTGTTTCCACCTCTCCCTGGACGGTCTCTGCAAGCTTTTTAAGTCTGGATTCTATTGCCTGGGCCTCCTGAAGGAGTGGTTCAGGGTCAATACTGGTACCGAGCATGCTGTTGAGGACATCAACAACAGCTGCAGCTGCCCTTGGATCAGGGTAGGGGTTGAGTATTTCTGCAAAGAGACAGGATGCAGGTATATCCCTGACCGCACACCTTGTAAGGAGCGTGCCTGAGATTCCGTTAAGGTTGCCGAAGGGCACTATTGGAATGCCAAGATCAGCGAGCCTCTGAATGACATCCTGGCTGTTACCTGCACCTGCAACAGGCTGGGACTTTTCCCTGACAACCATGCTGTTGAATGTTATCAGTTCGTGGCTCCTGTTCCTCTCCATCCACTCCACGATGGCATTTGTCATATCATAGACCACTGTAGGGGGGAGTATGAAGTCTGAAAGGAATAGAACTATCCCCTCACCCTCATATATCCTGAAGGGGTGTATTGCAACCCCCCTGTAGAGAACGGCCAGCGGCGGGAAGTACTTTGAATCAATGTAGCCTATTTCCCTCATTTTAAGATCCTCAACAAGGAGCCAGCCCACTATGTTGCCTATAAGGCCGACGCCAGGGGAACCTTCAAGTACAACGGCATCCTCCACATCCTCTGAATAGATTGTACAACACTCTGTTTTTGTTTCAATCATCATGGAGCACCACCAGCCCCTCCAAGGTTCTTACCTGTTATAGGGTCGATGTAGATTTCACCTACAGTTTTACCATTCATTTCGATGGGGACAAGATAAACTGTTTTTCCATTCATCTTAACAAGTCTGGGGGCCCCTGCCACCGCACCCTCCTGTTTGATGTAACTCTGAGCAATTTTCTTTGCTTCAGAGGAGGACACCTTCACATTCATACCTGAATCACCACCTGCATCACCTGAACCTTCTCCGGTCATCTCTGATGAAGTGGAGGGTGATTCGCTGTGAACACTGGACTCTTCTGATGGGTTCGGGTTTGAGCTACCCTGGGGGTTCGTGAATTTCCAGAGCGACTCGGAATTCTGACTCACCTGATAACCTGCAGCAACGGCTCCAATTATCAGGACTATTGCCACTGATGCTAGAATTTTTGAGTTTATCATCAACTCACCTTCTTGGATTATGTGTTCCACAAACCTAGAGGTTTGTGGTTTCAGATATAAATAAATATCCGGCATCAGTATTACAAACTAAAAAATTCATATTAAACATTAGTGTTTCTACCAATTATAATTACTCTCCATCATTCTATAAATACTTTTCACCTTTTTCATAATTGAAAAACTTATAACATTTAAAAACAGCTATAATATTGAAGGTTTTTCGAACTTTAAAAACAAGAGGTGATACATTTGAGCGAAAGGATTGTTATATCGCCGACATCACGACAAGAAGGACATGCAGAACTTGTCATGGAAGTCGATGATGAGGGAATAGTGACAAAGGGGCGATACTTCAGTATTACTCCTGTCAGGGGCCTGGAGAAGATAGTAACAGGAAAAGCACCTGAAACAGCACCTGTTATTGTCCAGAGGATATGTGGAGTATGCCCGATACCACACACACTTGCTTCAGTTGAGGCAATCGACGACTCCCTTGACATTGAAGTTCCAAAGGCAGGAAGACTTCTGAGGGAACTTACACTGGCAGCACACCATGTAAACAGCCATGCCATACATCAATTCCTTATAGCACCAGACTTCGTACCTGAAAACCTCATGGCAGATGCAATAAATTCAGTTTCAGAAATAAGGAAGAACGCCCAGTACGTAGTTGACATGGTTGCAGGTGAAGGTATACACCCCTCTGATGTCAGGATAGGGGGAATGGCCGATAACATAACCGAACTTGCAAGGAAAAGACTCTACGCAAGGCTCAAGCAGCTCAAACCAAAACTTGACGAGCACGTTGAACTCATGATAGGACTCATAGAGGATAAGGGCCTTCCAAAGGGTCTTGGAGTCCACAACCAGCCAACCCTTGCAAGCCATCAGATATACGGTGACAGGACAAAATTCGACCTGGACAGATTCACAGAGGTAATGCCTGAAAGCTGGTACGATGACCCTGAAATAGCCAAAAGGGCATGCTCAACAATACCACTATATGATGGAAGGAACGTTGAGGTAGGTCCAAGGGCAAGGATGGTGGAATTCCAGGGGTTCAAGGAAAGAGGTGTTGTTGCACAGCACGTTGCAAGGGCACTTGAAATGAAAACAGCACTTGCAAGGGCCATCGAGATACTTGATGAACTTGACACATCAGCCCCGGTCAGGGCAGAGTTTGATGAGAGGGGAACAGGAAAACTTGGTGTGGGTGCAATTGAAGGTCCAAGGGGACTTGACGTCCACATGGCAAAGGTTGAAAACGGTAAGATCCAGTTCTACAGTGCACTTGTCCCAACAACCTGGAACATACCAACCATGGGACCAGCAACAGAGGGCTTCCACCATGAATATGGACCACACGTTATCCGCGCATACGACCCCTGTCTATCATGCGCCACCCACGTGATGGTTGTTGATGATGAGGACAGATCAGTAATCAAGGATGAAATGGTCAGACTCTAAGGGAATAACATGCCATACGACGCTGAGATTCTAGTGGTGGGCTGTGGAAACATCCTTTTCAAGGACGATGGATTCGGCCCGGAAGTTATCAAAGGCCTTGAAGAATACTTCAAGGATAGGGAAAAACCAGATAATGTAATGTTCATTGATGCTGGGACTGGCGGTCCGCACTTCGTCTTCTCACTTCCACATGAGCAGTGGAAGAAGATGATAGTGGTGGATGTTGTTGAATTCAATGCGGAACCAGGGACCCTCAGAAAATTCGATGTAACCGAGATTCCGAAGGGATCCTATGAAAACATGCATACATGGCCAGTGAGCCAGCCCCTCCATGAACTCAGTGAAAGGATTGATGTTGTGGTAATAGGATGTAAACCAGGGGAAGTATCAGCACCCAATGTTGAGATGGGCCTCACACCCCCGGTTAAAGAGGCTGTTCCCAGGGCCATTCAGATGATTTTAAAGGAGATCGGGGTTTCTAAATGAGTTTAATCGCCCGAATCAAAAGATTTTTAGGATTGGAGGCTGAAGCTAAAGGGGAAAAACCTGAAAAGGAAGAATCTGAACCTGTTGGAGCTTCAAAAGAGGAGGTTGAGAAAGTGGCTGAAGAAAATGCAAAACCAAGAATAGGATACATCCACCTGAGCGGATGTACCGGAGATGCTATGTCGTTAACTGAAAACTACGACATTCTCGCGGAATTACTCACCAATATGGTAGATATCGTTTATGGACAGACCCTCGTGGATCTCTGGGAGATGCCAGAGATGGACCTTGCACTGGTTGAGGGTTCTGTCTGTCTGCAGGACGAGCACAGCCTGCACGAACTCAAGGAACTCAGGGAGAAGGCTAAACTTGTCTGTGCCTTCGGGTCATGTGCAGCTACAGGCTGTTTCACAAGGTACTCAAGGGGTGGACAGCAGGCACAGCCATCACACGAGTCCTTTGTGCCAATAGCTGATCTCATAGACGTGGACCTTGCACTGCCAGGCTGCCCGCCATCACCTGAGATCATAGCAAAGACGGTTGTGGCACTGCTTAACAATGATATGGACTACCTGCAGCCAATGCTGGACCTTGCAGGATACACAGAGGCATGCGGATGCGACCTGCAGACAAAGGTTGTTAACCAGGGCCTCTGTATCGGGTGTGGAACATGTGCAATGGCCTGCCAGACAAGGGCCCTTGACATGACCAACGGAAGGCCGGAACTTAACAGTGACCGCTGCATAAAATGTGGAATCTGCTATGTGCAGTGCCCAAGGAGCTGGTGGCCTGAAGAACAGATTAAAAAGGAGTTAGGGCTATAGGAGGCTGTGAAGATGGTTTTAGGTACTTACAAGGAGATAGTTTCCGCCAGGTCAACAGATAGGGAGATTCAGAAACTTGCCCAGGACGGAGGGATAGTTACAGGTCTTCTTGCATACGCTCTGGATGAAAGGATAATTGAAGGAGCAGTCGTTGCAGGGCCAGGTGAAGAGTTCTGGAAACCACAGCCAATGGTTGCAATGACATCAGATGAACTCAAGGCCGCTGCAGGCACCAAGTACACATTCTCACCAAACGTGATGATGCTCAAGAAGGCCGTGAGACAGTACGGTATAGAGAAGCTTGGTACAGTAGCCATACCATGCCAGACAATGGGTATAAGGAAAACCCAGACCTACCCATTCGGTGTAAGGTTCCTTGCAGATAAGATAAAACTCCTGGTTGGTATCTACTGTATGGAGAACTTCCCCTACACATCACTCCAGACCTTTATCTGTGAAAAACTTGGAATCAGCATGGAACTGGTTGAGAAGATGGACATAGGTAAAGGAAAGTTCTGGGTCTACACCCAGGATGATGTCCTGACCCTCCCTCTCAAGGAGACCCATGGATACGAACAGGCCGGGTGTAAGATCTGTAAGGACTACGTCGCTGAACTGGCAGATGTATCAACAGGTTCCGTTGGATCACCGGATGGATGGTCCACAGTGATAACAAGGACCGATGCAGGGGATTCAATATTCAAACAGGCAGTTGAGGCAGGACTCTTTGAAACAAAACCAATAGAGGAAGTTAAACCAGGGCTTGGACTTCTTGAGAAACTCGCTGCCCAGAAGAAGGAGAAAGCAGAAAAGAACATCGCCGCAAGAAAGGAGATGGGATTACCAACACCCTTCTGATCCCATCAATTACTTTTTATTTTTAAAGATTCTTCAGAACTTCTGATCTTCGGGATTTTTAGTTAAGGTTGCTTATTGGTAATTGATGAGCATCCCTGGATTTAGTTTATGCTTATCTTGATTGGTAATTGATGTATGCACATCTTTTGATGGTTTATTCTGTGATCACGGTACAGCCATCCTTTTCAACGATAACGGTGTGCTCCCACTGGGCGACCAGGGCACCGCTTTTCTCCCTCAGGACATGGTAGGGGTAGATTGCCCTTGACTGAATTAACATCCTCATGGATGCATTGAGCCTTTTTGGTTCAAAGTATTCCTCAAGCCACCTCTGGGCAAAGGGAAGGGCATGATACTCCTCCTTGATCCTGCCAAGCACCCTCCTTGCATGGACAAGCCTCAGCGGACGGTCCCTCAGGAAACGGAAGATATGTGTCTCGGGCATGTCCGTTACAAGACCAACACCATCCGTTGCAAAGGGTTCGATTGCAAGGACATCACCCTCCTCAAGGAGATGCGGATTTCTTTCCGTTATATTCGGAATTGAAAGGCCTGAATGAAGTATCCACCGGTCCATGCTGTGCCCTGTGAGGTTTGCAACGGGTTTCATTCCATGGGAGTGTATTTTCTCCTCAATAACCCTCCCTATTTCACCAACCTCAACCCCAGCCCTTATAGTGGCCAAGGCATCCTCGAGGGCCTCCCTGGCAGCATCCATCATGACGTAGCACCTTTCATCTGCATCACCAACAGCAACCGTGATTGCAGTATCGGCTATGAATCCATCAACATGGGCACCAAGGTCCAGCTTAACAAGGTCACCTTCCTTTATCAGGGTTTTATCTCCCGGTGGTGATGTATAGTGGGCGGTCACATCGTTAATTGAGACGTTACAGGGGAATGCCGGTTCGGAACCCTCACTTCTTATAGAACCCTCAACATGGTTCACCAGCTCCAGTACCGGCATACCATCCTTTATGAGCTTTGAGGCATCGTCACGGACCTTTGAAACTATTTTACCTGCCTTCAGATATGAACTGATCATATTCATCACTAAAATTCACTGATTAAAATTACTTAAGGGTGGAAGTATATATTCTTACCATTAAATAATATATTATGGTGAGGTATATGGTGTCGGGCACGGTGATTTCACAGCAGAATATTATATGGCTTATAATAGCCATCCTGGGTTTTATAACGGTTATAATAGTCTCTATACAGTGGAGGAGGGTCAGGGAATCCCAGAATGATATAGTCATTCTTGAGAAGCAGATTGAACTTAAAAAGATATCACTGGTGGAGAACGACCTTAAGGCCAAACGTTTAATGGAGACAACGATACCGCTTCCCAAGGAAAAACAGGAAAGGCTTTCTGCAATAAGGAAGGATACAATGAGTCTCATGCATGAGCTGGGATACCTCCAGAGTGAGATAAGTGAGCGCCTGGCACTCCTTGAAGCCCAGACAGAATTCAAAAAACTCAAGAAAATGCTCAGGGATATTGAGAAGAAGGAAGCGGAACTGGGCATTAAACTGAAATGATAGGGGTGATCCTATGGGTCCTGTGGAGCTACTTGCAATCCTGATACTTGCAGGTGCGGTTATTGTCCTGATATACTATTATCTGATGGAGTCAGGTAACGGTAGAGGCGTCAGGACACAGATATATGGTATAGGTGAAAGGATAGGTGCTGAGGAGGGAGAAGGCTACATGAGTGGTGTTGGAGAGAAGGTCTCTGGAATGGGTGACAGGATTATGGGAAAGGTCAGGGATGTTCCCATAAGTACCGATGTGATTTCAAACAAGATTGATGCATTCCTCAACGAAAAGAGTGATGAGCTAATTGAGGACTGGGAACTCGCAACAAAGAATGATATCAATGACCTTCAGAAGAGGCTGAACCTCATATCAAGGAACATCGATGAGCTTGAGCGGAGGTTCAATGAGTACAGGGGCTACACCAATAAGAAACTTGAATCCCTGGATGAACGCCTGAAGAGGCTGGAAGAGGAGAGGGAATAAACACCGCAACCTTTATATACTGAAATAACAAATCTAATGTTTAGCGGGGTGGGGTAGTCTGGTGATCCCGCGGGGCTCATAACCCCGAGATCCCTAGTTCAAATCTAGGCCCCGCTATCAGTTCTTATTTCTCATGTTTACTTACCGGGGCAAGCCGGAGGGCAGCTGACGGTCCTTAAAGGGCTGAGGAAACTCCACCCATCATACAGAACCGTGGTGCTGTGAGGCATCAGCTGAGAGGCTGGACCCTGGAACAGAAACGACACGTCTCCTGGTGGATGATAATGATGCTTCAGCTGAAGAAGCAGACTGACATCAGGAGGATCGGTGAAACGGCCATTCCACGGGATGCAAGGACAAATACTGCCTGTGACTACTGTAGGAGGCAGAGGTAGTCCGCCAAGATGAATGCTGCCAAAACAGAAGGTGGGTTACTCCCGGCATGCCCCACTCAATTATAAACTTCAGAGAAGGAGCGTTTCTCAATTTTAAGTAAAAAATAAGTGGCTTCAATGGATTCAGATTCAGTTAAAAAATTGATTTTGATGGTATCATCCTTCATTCCGGTGGCTGTCCGCTGTGGTGCAATGTTAGTGGATTATGGCGTCCTTCACCTTATCAAAGAAGCCCTTATCGTCATGGATCTCATCACCGCTTATACTTGCAAATTCCTTCAGCAGCTCCTTCTGTCTGGAGCTTAGTTTTCTTGGGGTCACAACCTTCACCTTCACATACAGGTTGCCGTAGCCGTTCCATTTAAGGTGTGGCATCCCGTGCCCCTTAACACGGAAGGTTGTGCCGCTCTGGGTGCCTGCAGGTATCCTGAGCTTCACGGGCCTGTCAAGGGTCGGAACCTTAACGGTGTCCCCGAGGGCCGCCTGCACGAAGCTTATAGGCTTTTCAGTGTAGAGGTTCGCACCATCCCTTTCAAATATCCTGTGGGGTTTGACCTTTATCACAACGTACAGGTCTCCTGGCTGGCCTCCGCGAAGACCCATCTCACCCTCACAGGGTATCCTGAGCCTTGAACCTGTTTCAACACCAGGGGGGATCTTCACGTGTATCGTACTGGTCTTCTTCACGATCCCCCTGCCGTTGCAGTTACTGCAGGGTTTTTCAACGACTGTTCCCTCACCCTGACAGTCCGGGCAGGTGCTTATGTTCATCATCTGACCCAGTATTGTGTTCCTTACCTGCCTTACCTGCCCGCTACCGCCACATGTTGAGCAGGTCCTTGTACCTGTACCCGGTTCTGCACGTGTACCTTTACAGACAGGGCACTTCTTTGTATGGGGCACCCTTATGTCTGTTTCAAGTCCCCTGTATGCGTCTTCAAGGCTTATTTCAAGGGTGTACTCCAGATCAGCGCCTCTCTGGGGTCCACGTCTTCTTCCCCGTCCAAATCCGAACATATCGAAGATGTTACCCACGTCAAATCCAAGGCCGCTGAATATGTCCTCAAAGTTGATGTTGCTGAATATATCCTCCTGGCTGAAGCCATCCATACCGGCATGGCCGAACTGGTCATATCTTCTTCTTTTCTCATCATCGGATAACACTGCGTAGGCTTCACTTATCTCCTTGAACTTTTCAGCTGCAGCGGGGTCATCACTGACATCAGGGTGGTACTTTTTTGCAAGCCTACGGTAGGCCCTTTTTATTTCCTTCTTATCAGCACCCCGATCAACACCGAGGACCTCATAGTAGTCACGCTTCGCCATCGAATTTCACCTGTACTCTAAAAGTAGTCCTGAAAATCAGTATGAGTTCATGGTATAAAAAAAGTTTGGGATGGGAGGTTAATTTTTAACCTCAAAGTCGGCGTCTATTGTGTCATCACCCCCGGCCTGGCCCCGGGATGCCTGGTCTTCGGAGGTGTTAGCTGCCTGCTGCTGGGCTGCCTGCTGGTATATGACCGCACCTATTTCCTGAACGGTCTTTGTGAGCTCCTCTGTCTTTGCCTTTATGGCCTGGATGTCATCACCGGCGATGAGTTCACGGAGTTCGCTGACCTGTTTTTCAACCGCCTCCTTCCTGTCTGATGGCACCTTATCACCGAGTTCCTGGAGGGTCTTTTCAGCCGTGTAGATCATTGAGTCAGCGTTGTTCCTTATTTCGATTTCCTCCTGCTTCCGCTTGTCTTCTTCGGCGTGTTTCTTGGCCTCCTCGATCTTCTGTTTTATTTCTTCCTCTGATAACTTGTTTGGTGCTGTTATGGTTATAGCTTGCTCCTTTCCGGTTCCAAGGTCCTTTGCTGAGACGTTCAGTATACCGTTGGCGTCAATGTCAAAGGTGACCTCTATCTGGGGCACTCCACGGGGTGCGGGGGGTATCCCGACAAGCTGGAACCTTCCAAGGCTTGTGTTGTCCGCTGCCATGGGCCTTTCGCCCTGAAGCACATGTATGTCAACGGATGTCTGGTTGTCTGCCGCGGTTGAGAATATCTGACTCTTCTTTGTGGGGATCGTTGTGTTCCTCTCGATCAGTTTGGTGAAGACCCCTCCAAGGGTCTCTATACCCAGGGATAATGGGGTTACATCAAGGAGCACAAGGTCCTTTATTTCACCTGCAAGGACCCCTCCCTGTATGGCCGCACCCATCGCAACACATTCCATGGGGTCTATTCCCCTTTCAACGGGTTTTCCTATGAAGTCCTCAACGAATTTCTGGACTATGGGCATCCTTGTAGGTCCACCCACAAGGATTATCTTATCAACGTCCTCCCTGCTCATGCTGGCATCCTTGAGGGCCTGTTCCATTGGACCTGCACATCTCTGGACGATGGGGTCAACAAGTTCTTCCAGTTTGGCCCTTGTGATGGTCTTTATGAGGTGTTTTGGACCGTCCTGTGCAACGGTTATGTATGGGAGGTTTACCTCGGTTGTGAGGGTTGTTGAGAGCTCTATCTTTGCCTTTTCGGCAGCTTCCCTCAGCCTCTGAACCGCCTGGTCATCCTCCATGAGGTCTATTCCTGTCTCTTTCCTGAATTCCTCGGCAAGATAATTCATTATGGCGTTGTCCATGTCCGTACCGCCGAGCTGGGTGTCACCGCTTGTGGATCTTACCTCAAAGACTCCTCCACCGAATTCCATTATTGTAACGTCCAGTGTTCCACCACCAAGGTCAAAGACCATTATGACAAGGTCCTCGTCTTCCTTGTCAAGGCCGTAGGCGAGGCTTGCTGCTGTTGGCTCGTTGACCAGTCTGACAACTTCCAGTCCTGCGATGGTACCGGCATCCTTTGTTGCTGTCCTCTGGTTGTCGTCAAAGTATGCGGGTACCGTTATAACTGCCTTCTTTAGCTCCTCGCCAAGGAAGGCTTCGGCGTCCTTTTTAATCTTCTGGAGTATGAATGCAGAGATCTCCTGTGGTGTGTACTCCTTCCCCTGGACCTTGACCTTGCGATCGGTACCCATACTCCTCTTTATGGCCGTGATGGTGTTTTCAGGATTGGTGACCGCCTGTCTTCTTGCCGGTTCACCCACCAGCATCTGGCCGTCCTCTGTAAATGCCACGCAGCTAGGGAATGACTTACCATACTGGGAGGCACCCTCTGCACTGGGTATGATGGTTGGCTTACCACCTATAAGGACTGCGGCTGCAGAGTTACTTGTTCCAAGGTCAATACCGATGATTTTTTCTTTCTTCGCCATATGATCACCTCAATCAGCTTTTCTTACATACCTTAACAATTGAATGCTTTATTATTCGATCATTGAGCCTGTAACCCTTTGATAACTCCTCTATGATCATACCATCCTCGTATTCATCATGGTTTTCAACCATAACGGCTTCATGCTGGAATGGATCGAATTTCTCACCCTCTGCAGGGATTTCACTGAGGCCCTCCTTTCTGAGGGTGTCCCTGAACTTTTTATAGATCATCTCAAGGCCGTCATCCTCGGCCCGGTTTTCAAGGGCCCTTTCAAGGTCCTCGTACACATCAAGGAGTTTAAGTATCAGCCTTTCATTTGCGTTTTTTATGAGTTCTCTTTCCTGTTTCTGCACCTGTTTCTTGTAGTTCTCAAAGTCTGCCTGGAGTCTCTGGAGGTGTGAGGTGTACTCCTCTATTTTCTCATCCTTTTCACTCACTTCATCTTCAAGTTCACTTAAGCGTCTTTTAAGTTCGTTTAATTTTTCTTCACAGTCACTGTCTGGTTTAGAATCAGTTTTTTCCTTGCACATCACTTCACCTTTTTCTTCTTTTAAAAATTATTAAAGTTACCGTAGGTTACATATAGTCTATAGCTATTATACTAACAAAACGTTATATAAACCTTTCGACATAACATTATCCGATGACCGGAAATTCTACTGACGACGGAAACATGGAAGCAATCCTTGATGTTATGGGATGTAAAACAAGGAGGGAAATAATAAACCTCCTCCGTGAGGAGCCCAGGTTTGTCAGTCAGATATCAAGGGAACTAGATATCGGACAGAAGGCCATAATAGAACACCTCAGGGCCATGGAGGAGGCAGGGATTTTAAGTTCATTCTTCAGGAAGATAGAGAGGGGAAGGCCAAGGAAATACTATGACATCTCAAGGGACATACATGTCAGCATAACAATAAACAGGAACACATTCAGGGTCGATGTTGCCGACGAGGTCCTCAGGAGGAAACAGTTACCCCCCGGTGACGACTGGGCCAGGCTCATCAATATTGAGAGAAGAATAAAGAAGGGTGAATGGGAAGCCCTTGAGGAGCTTAAGAACCTCATAAGACTCTACGACCACCTTAAAAGAAAGGCCGAGGACATTTTATCAGAGGCAGAGGGCCTCAGAAGGACCGAGTAGGCGGCATCTTCTGAGGGTTCAGGATCACCATCTTTAGAAGGACTAAATAGTGGACTTATGTTGAGTATTCTGCATACCCTCGGCATGTCTGGAAGCACTGAAGGGTGAACTCAACCGTATTTGAGGGATGCAAGCACCGCCTGGCCAAGGGACACGGAACCGTCCCCGGCACATGAGTTCCTGTGCTGGATGAAACCGTAGCCCTCCCTGTTTATGTAGTCCCTCACGGCAAGGCTTATGGCTTCATTATAGAACACCCCACCTGTTCCACCTATACACTCAACACCCGTATCTACTGCTGCAAGGACAGCCATCTCTGCAAGACCCTCTGCAACAGCCCTCTGGCCTGCATATGCTATTTCATTCACATCTTCACCCCTCTCCAGGAGGTCCATCACCTGGAGGAGTATCCCTGACGTATTGAGGATGTACCTGCCCTTACTCCTTTTAACCTCAAAGGGGATTTTGAGGTGTCCCCTGGCAGCGAATGCTGCTGATTCAAGTTTCATTGTGCATTCCCCCTCATAGGTCCTCCTTCCGCAGATGTTAAGTGCGGCAGATATTGCATCAAGCACACGACCCGTACTGGTGCTTAAACTCACATTAAGACCTGATTCAAGCTGCTTTATCACTGTATCGATTTCCCTTTCACCATGGGGGAAGTAGTGGATGTAACGCCTGGTGAAGATTTCCCTCAGTTCTTCAGCGTCATGGTACTCTCCAAGTATTGAAAGGAGCATCCTTGCAGGATACCTTGTTGCAAGGTCTCCGCCAGGCATCTTCTGGGGCATGAGGCTTCCAAGTCTCCTGTACTCGGGGCCAGTGCAGTGGAGGATTTCACCACCCCATGAGGTCCCGTCATCCCCGTACCCAACACCATCTGCAGCTATACATATGCACTCGTCCACCATGTTGTCGAACATGAGGGCAAGGGAGTGGGCGTGGTGGTGCTGGACCCTGAGGATTTCTGCAGATAATTCCTCAGCCACCTCCTCGGCGTACCCTGTGGTAAGGAAGCGGGGGTGGAGGTCGCATGCCACAACGTCCAGTTCATCTGTCCCTGTTATGTTCATGAGGTGCTCCACGGCTTCCTTCAGGAACAGAAAGGTGTCGTATCTGGACGTGTTCCCTATGTGCTGGGACACATAGCACTGCCCCTTCCTCAGCACCGAGAAGGTAACATCAAGTTCGGGTCCAAGGCAGAGTGCAGATACGTCCCCCGATATACCTGTAAGGTCATAGGGTTCAGGCGCGTAACCCCTGGACCTCCTTATGAACGCCATCTCACCACCCCTGAAACGGACAACAGAGTCATCGCAGCGGTTCACTATCCTCCTGTTGTGGAGGAGGAAGTAGTCTGCAATACCATCCAGGCCTTCAATTATGTCCCTGTTCCTTACGAGCATGGGATCCCCTGGCCTGTTTGCTGATGTCATGACATATGCAGGTGCATCAGTGTACCTGAAGAGGACGTGGTGGAGGCCGGAGTAGGGCAGCATGACCCCTATGTTGTGGAGTCCCGGTGCAACAGAGGGGGCGAGGCAGTAGTCACTGCTTTTATTGAGGACAACGATGGGCCTTCTCCTTGATTTAAGGACCTTCTCCTCCCTTTCTGATACCACAGCGTATCTGCGTATGGATTCAAGGTCCGGGGACATGCAGGCAAAGGGCTGGCCGGGTCTTCCAAGTCTTGATCGAAGCTCCATGACAGCATCATCATCATCGGCCCTGCATACAAGGTGAGTCCCCCCTATACCCTTGAATGCAATTATTTTACCCATATCAAGAAGTTCAGCAGCCCTCATGATGGGGTCATCAGTTTCCATAACCTTTTTCCTGTAGAGGAAGAGCTCAGGTCCGCATTCAGGGCAGCATGTTGCCTCTGCATGGTACCTCCTGTCCAGGGGGTTGAGGTATTCCTCCATGCAGGATTCGCAGAGGGGGAATTCACGCATACTCGTCCTTTCACGGTCATAGGGCACCGATTCAATGACGGTGAATCTGGGACCGCAGTCTGTACAGGCCGTGAAGGGGTAGAGGTGGCGCCTGTTATCTTCATCCATTATCTCCCCAAGGCAGAGGTCACAGGTTGCAACATCTGCGGGTATGACGGATGTGCCTGAAAATTCAGATGAACTCTCCTTTATACTGAAATCATGGAAGCTAAGCTTTCCAATCCTTTCAAAATCCACTTTAACATTGCTGATTCTTGATATTGGGGGTTTTTCGGTTTTTAACCGAGCTATGAATTCATCCAGCCGGGAACGTTCACCTTCAACGACTATTTCAACGGCGTTTCCAATGTTTCTAACGTATCCTGTGAGTCTGGTTTCATCTGCAAGTCTGTAAACGGAGGGTCTGAAACCAACACCTTGCACTATTCCCTCAACTATGATATGGGCCCGGTACATTTTATGCTCCTTAAGGGTTTTTATGCTAAGATTATATTCATGGACTTATAAAATTAGGTAGTGATGTCGGTCAGATCAATTCTGAGGAAACTTATTGAGGGAGAGATTTCACTGGAAGAGGCTGAAAGGGCAATTGAATCAGGCTCCATGGTCATCGGTGACGGTATAAGGTTTGATGTGTCACGCAAGATGAGGACGGGATTTCCTGAGGCGGTTCTGGCGTCTGGGAAGAGTGATGATGATCTTGTTGACATCATACTGGATGTCAGGGATGTTATTGTAACAAGACTGCCCGGGGAGAGGTTTGAGGCCATAAGGGACAGGGTGGAGCATCTCAGGGAGGATGGATACCGGGTGGATTATCATGAAAGGGCCCGTGTACTGGTTGTTAAATCAGGAAAGCCAGCAACAATTGGGAGGGTGGGTGTACTCGCTGCAGGAACATCTGACATACCCGTTGCCGAGGAGGCCAGGGTGGTTGCCGAGGAGGCAGGATGCGAGGTCATGACTGCCTATGATGTGGGGGTTGCAGGTATACACCGCCTCATCGAGCCCCTCAGGGAGATGCTTGAAGCTGATGTGAGGGTCCTCATTGTGGTGGCGGGCATGGAGGGGGCGCTTCCATCGGTTGTTGCGGGACTAGTCCATGTCCCTGTTATAGGGGTCCCGACATCGGTCGGTTATGGTGTGGGGGAGGGCGGCTTCACAGCCCTGAACTCCATGCTACAGTCATGTTCACCTGGCATAGGTGTTGTTAACATAGATAATGGCTTTGGAGCTGCTGTGCTGGCCGTTAAAATCCTCAGGGCCATGGAGTAATCTGTTAGGGGGTTTTTTGAAGGTCTGCACCTCCACCTTCCATAGAATCTTTTTCAGGGGTTAATCTGGAATTATGGACTCCTGTAGGGCCTAAACCGCCTCTTCATGGTCATCAGGGTCCGGATCGGTTAATCTGGAATTATGAATTCCTGTAGGGCCCCGGGTCACAGCGGTTGCAGGTGAGATGACCATAGTCTTTAATCTGAGTCCGAATTCCTGTAGGACCCGTAACGTTTGCCCCATTCACAAAGCTCGTCGAGTATGGGTATAACCGATTTTCCCTTCTCTGTGAGGCTGTACTCGACCCTTGGAGGCACCTCAGGGTAAACGGTCCTGCTGATGAGGCCGTGAGCTTCAAGCTCCCTCAGGGTCTTGGTGAGCATCCTCTGGGTTATCTTGGGTATTTTACGGTTTATTTCACTGAAACGCAGCTTACCGTCCTTGAGAGCGCACAGGACAAGGGATTTCCATTTTCCACCTATCTCATTCACCGCAACCTCAACTGAGCATATGTAGTCATCCTCATCCATAACAGACACCAGTTACTTCTATGTGTGTAAGTATACTTTATGTATGTATATAGTTTCGCTGTAAGTACTAACTTTAAATACTTTAAGTTACTTTATTATATTAAAAAGGGTTGAGAGGTGAAAAATATGATGGTAAGCTTTGACTTACAGCACTTCTGCTGCGGTCCAAAGGGCTGTCAGATAGAAATAGAGTACGGCGAAATGCTTGATGCCGAGCAGTAACATTCCTATTTTTATTTTCTCATAGGAAACTATTTTTATTTTATCCGCTGATCTGCACTATGATGTTTTTTAAGATGGCTATGCCAGGTACTCATGTCCATGTTCCACTGCTGGATGTAGCATGGAGCTGACTTGACACTGGAGCCATTGATGTGATAGTATGGATATAGTAAAGTTTGAACCATCTTACCACAGCCCAAGGAGGGTAAGCGAACTCATATACCTGACAGACAGGGAACTATTTGACAGGTTCCTCAGGGACCCGGTTGATGTCATTGAAAAACTTCTCATTGCAGGCGATAACCCCTACGGACATGAAGGAGTGATGGTAGCATCTGAGGAACAGGAAGTCCTTGGCGCCATGCTTCATGGAACTGCAGATGCCACCGGCAGCATTCACAGGGTTTGCAGGAATCTGGGGTTCTCTGACTTCATAAGGTTCACCATAATGGAACTTGTGGACTCGACCGTCACATTCCCCCTTGAGGAGGATGACCTCTACATCGCTGCACTGGCAGTTTCTCCTGAATCAAGGGGCAGGGGTATTGCAACAGCCCTCCTGGAAACTGCGGTTGAAATGGGTGTTGAAGGTGGATTCAGAAGGCTTGCACTTGATGTAGACCCTGGAAATGAAGCTGCAATCAACCTCTACATAAAATTCGGCTTCAGATTCAGGGGTAAAAGGGAGATGAAACTATTCAGAAGGGGATTCCATCAGATGGAACTCCTTCTTTAACCATGGCCTGATGATTCTTTTGGGCCAGTAATAACGGGCCTCATAGGTAGGACCATGATTATTATCCCTTGCTTGAATGCATTCCTGGTATCTGGTAGCTGTACCCGGTCCAGTTCCTGATTATTTTCTCCTTGATGAGAACTCATCAAGAAGTCTTTCAAGGGGGACCCTCTTGTAAACCAGTAGAAGCAGTGTGTGGAATATGAGGTCAGCGGCCTCCTCAACAAGGTTCTCATCGTTCTTTGAGGCTATTATAACTTCAGCTGCCTCTTCACCGATCTTCTCAAGTATCTTATCCTCGGCCCTCTTTTCATCGTCGGTCATGAGCCCTGAAGTATATGAGTCTACAGGATTGTCCCTCCGGTCCTCAAGGACCCTGTAAACCTCCCTTATTATACCCTCATCTGTCATGTTTTCTACCTGCCATAGCCTTCCGCATACTTGTTGTTATTGCTATCAGGGGGTGCTGGGCATCATCAATGACCTCAATGTCATCAAGGGTATGGATGCCATGGAGGTCTGCTGTTTTCTCCATGCCCAGCTTCATATCCTTTTTTATATCAATCACATAGGAGTCGATCTCATCATAGCCAAGCCTATATGATGCAAGGGTCCTGTGGTGTCCGTCCACAAGGACGTACCGGTCCCCGGTCTTGACAACGATTGTTGGTTCTGCAAGGCCCCTCTTGATCTCGTAGGTCCTGCCCTGGAGCTCATCGGCATAGACCTTGCTCTGGGTCGGCCTCAACTTTTCAATGGGGACCTTCATCCTTTTAACCTCAGGTTTAACACCGTATAACTGTTCAAGGGTTTTCTTGAAATAGTTCACCTTCATTGGAGTGGATCTCTCAATGTGGGACCTCACTATATCTGTATTTGTTATTATACCGACCAGTTTTCCCTCCTTGTTTATCACAGGGAGCCTGGATATCCCCATCCTGAACATAACCCTCGCAGCATCGTTGAGGGACATATCCTGGTCCGCCACCACAACGTCCCTTGACATTATCTCGGAGACCGATTTGACCCATGGTTTTATAAGGAGGTCAAAGGCGGTCACCATACCGATGACGGTACCGTTGTCCTTAACAGGAAAACCATCATGGCCTGTTTCCTTCATGAGCTGGATTATCTCTGCTGTTGATGTATCCGAGGATACAGTAATAACGTCCCGGGTCATATAGTCCTTCACAAGCGCCTTGTTACTCATCCTATCCCTTCTCCTGTTTTTTCCAGATGAAACTGTCGCCGCAGACAATCTTCACCACCCTGTGGTAGGGTATTGACCGCCCATCCTTAAGTATTATAAAACCCCTCTCAAGCCTGCTGATCTCTGAACCATTTATAGTTTTAAGGTTCCTCTGAGCTCCACGGTGAACATAGCTTATCACGCATTCTTCAATATCCCATTTCGGGTGCCACATCAGCAGATCCAGGACGTTCTTGGCCATGCACCTCAGATCCTTTCCTTGATAAGCTCAACTGTACGTTCTGGCTCGGCCTTTCCACGGGTTATGCGCATAACCTGCCCTACAAGGAAGTTTATGGCAGCCTCCTTACCATCATGATAATCCTTAACGGCCTGGGGGTTTTCCTTTATGGCCTGCTCAACGGCACTTACAACCTCTGATTCATCAACGATCCCTATAAGGCCCAGGTCCTCAGCTATTTCCCTGGGGCTCCTATCGCTTACAGGCATCTCCTCCATGATCTTCTTCCCGGCCTTGCTGGTTATCTCCTTATTCTTCATCATGTTCAGGAGTTCAAGAATGTCTGATGCAGTTATACCGCTCTCTGCAAAGGTCATCCTGTTGTAGTAAAGGACCCTCTTGAGTTCATCCCTCATCCAGAGGGCTGCAGCTTCAGGGTCAAAGGACTCAGCCACCTCCTCAAAGGCATCTGCAAGTTCAAGTTCTGATGTGATGACCCGGGCATCCTCCTCCCTGAGGCCGTACTCCTCCATGAAACGTTTAACCTTGAGGTGAGGAGCTTCAGGTATGTTCTCCTTTATTTCATCAACCATTTCACCTTCAAACTTCATGGGGGGAAGGTCAGGGTCCGGTATGTACCTGTAATCCTCTGCCTCCTCCTTCATCCTCATGGACACGGTTATCATCTGTGACTCAAGGAAGGCCCTTGTCTCCTGTTTGACCTCAACACCCCTCTTCAGGAGGTTCTTCTGCCTCACCATCTCAAATTTCAGGGCCCTGTACGCCCCCTTTATGGAGTTTATGTTCTTTATTTCAACCCTGCGCCCTCCCTCGAGGGATATGTTAACATCAGCCCTCATGGTACCCTCTCCACGGGCACAGCCACTGTACTCAAGCACCCTTATAAGTTCACGGAGGAAGCTCCTTGCCTCCTCAGGGGATCTCATATCAGGTTCTGTTACGATTTCAATGAGGGGTATGCCTGAACGGTTGAAATCAACGGTTCCATGGTCCGGCCTGTACTGTCCAGGGTCCTCCTCTATGTGGACCTCCCTTATCCTCACACCGTTCAGTTCACCGTCAAGACCGAGGGGTATTGATGTCCTCTGGTAACCTGAGGGGAGGTCAGGGTAGTTGTAGTGTTTACGCATGAAGTAGCTGATCTCAGGGTTTATACTGCAGTCAAGCATAAGGGCTATCCTCAGGGCACCTTCAAGGGCCCTTCTGTTTGGGGGGTGGGGCTTTGCCCCTGGCTGGTTGAGGCAGACTGGGCAGATGTTGGTGTTGGGCGGTGCGTCCTGGTAGTTGGTTGGACAGTTGCAGAAGAGCTTTGACTTGGTATCAAGCTGCACATGAATTTCAAGGCCACACTTCATCCTAATGGTCATTCCTCCTTATGGTATGATGATTTAATGCACATTAAATTGGTCAGGTATCAGATTTTAAACTACTTTAATATTTTTCAGACACCCCTTAACATATCTTTCTATGAAGGGGTCGAGTTCAGGGTAGGACCTTCCAGTCATGAGCCTTTCTGTGTCGGTGAAGGTGCCCCTGAGCTTCCTACCTGCCCAGCGGACCTCCTCCTCAACCCTTTTACCGTAGCGGGTTCCGAACATGCGGAAAAGGGGGAACTTGGTTATCCCGTTTGCTCCGCTAAGGATCAGGGGTCCGATATTTGCAAGGTTGTCTATCCAGGTGCCTGTTATGATTTCAAGGTGAGGGAATTCTATCCGCGTCGCAGCCACCGTGCCTGCATAGTAAAGGGATGCTGGCTGGGGCTGGTCATCAAATACGGTCCCCTCATGGGGGTTAAGTGAGTAAAAGGTCACCCTGTCTATCCTGAGGTCCCTTATGAATTCAAAGAGGTATTCAAGGTCTTCAGGGGTTTCCCCGAGGCCAAGGATTAATGTTATCCCCTTTTTGAATCCGAGGTCCCCTGCGGTTTCAAGCATATCTATGATATCCTTTCGGGGTTTGCTGGGGCAGAGCTTCCTCTGAAGATCAGGGTTTGCAACCTCAAGGGCTCCTGTTATGCCGGCGACTTCAGGGCCGTAAATATCCAGTTCTGAGGTTATACCTGTGTTGAGCCATACAGGGGCCCCTGTTATATCCTTTATCCTCTCTGCTATCTTCTTTATTTCCTCTCCTGAAAATGAGCCGTAACCACCTGATAGGAACTCTATGTTCCAGCCTATCCGCCGGCATATTTCAGCCTCTGCAAGTATGGCGTTTATGTTCCTCCTGGCCTTTGAAGGTTCCTTTATCCTTGGTTTCTGGGTGCTCATGTAACAGAAGGCACAGTCACCCCTTTCACACCACCAGGAAAGAAAAACAGCCCTCTCGAGGGTTATGGTGTCACCGTGATTTTTAAGGGTGATCTTGCCGGCCCTTTCAATCATTTTCAGTACGTCCCTGTTTTTCAGTGATTCTATGACATCCATATCTAAACACTCTTTGAATGGTTGAGTATTTCCAGCAAGCCAGATCTAACTTTAATATTCGGCACTCTTTGAGAATGCCCTTATAAATTCTGTATATTTATCATCCTGCACTCTTTGAGAATACCTTTATAAAGTTTCAGATGATACCGGTACAGGTGAATGCAACAGCACCATCACTCTTTGAGAATACCTTTATAAAGTTCCAGTGAAATAAACCTTGATGTTAATATCTTCTTTATATAAGAGGACTGGTACTCATGGTTTTCTGTCCGGAATGTGGTGAGCGCAATCGTGAGGGCTCAAAGTTCTGCAGGAACTGCGGAGCGCTCATTGAGGAAAAACCACTCAAATCACGGTTCATATCAGGGGATAAATTTTCAGATACCCGCGGGGCTCTGGAGAAGAAGGAATATCATCGTGCACCTCATGAGGGAAAGGAAGGCTTTGACTGGGGGACAGTGGTCTCCGGCGCCCTTTTACTTGTTATTCTCATGCTGATCCTTGGGAGGATAATGGGTTTTACGGGTGTCCTTATAGCCACAAGCATATCAATAATTTATGTTATTTCCTCAGCCAGGAGGAAGGCCTCGGTACCTGCACTAATCATCATGACCCTCATGAGCGCTGCAGCCATATCAGCCTACTTCAGCGTATGATTTCATATCCTTGTTCATCATACCCTGTGCAATGTCAGCAGGGAGAAGGACCGAAAACTTTATATACTATGGGTGTAAATCTAATTGTACGCCTTGGGATGTGCACCGCAAACCACTGGTTTGTTATCCCTTAAGGACTTGTACTTGGCAGGTGCCGCCGTAGCTCAGTAGGTAGAGCGTTCGGCTGTTAACCGATTGGTCACAGGTTCGAGCCCTGTCGGCGGCGTCATGGGCCCATAGCTTAGCCAGGTAGAGCGCCCGGCTCATAACCGGGCGGCCATGGGTTCGAATCCCATTGGGCCCACTTAATCGGTAATCAGAGGCTCCGGTAGTGTAGTCCGGCCAATCATTTCGGCCTTTCGAGCCGAAGACTCGGGTTCAAATCCCGGCCGGAGCATTCTTACCTTTTATGATTTTACTTCATTCATCTTACATGATCATCGCTGCGGGGGTGCCCGAGCTGGCCAAAGGGGACAGGCTTAGGACCTGTTGGCGTAGGCCTACCAGGGTTCGAATCCCTGCCCCCGCACTGTGATAGAAATTCAATTGCCGGGGTGGGGTAGGTGGTTATCCTTCGGGACTGTGGATCCCGCGACTCGGGTTCAAATCTCGGCCCCGGCCCCATTCTCATCTTATCAGCCATAAAGTGGGAGCGGGGGATTCAACCCCTGATAACCCTTCTTTCTGTTGATTTTAACCTTGAGAAATGTAGGGAAAATTATTTATTCTAAACATGACCTAAGAGTATGTTAATAGTTCCTGGTTGATCATAATGATACGTATTGAAAGGACATGCGCCTGCCTGAAGGCGTCTGTGCTTCTGAACGGTGAAGAGATAGGGGTCATGGAGGGCATCTACCTTACCCAGTGGTTCCTGAAAAACAGGTACCACTTCACAGGGACCTTCATACGATTCACACCCCTTGATGAAGAGTTCAATCGCTCGGGTATAAAGGTTGACATATATCTCCCGGATCAGAACATCATCCTTAAGGAGGCCCTCATAGACTGGCTGAGTGATACAGGGAGGGGCACATTCCGGGCCCGGAGGATTGAAAGCAGTATCTAGTGCCTGGGATCATATAGGTTCAAAATAGCGTTGCCTGATGATTGAAGGCATTCAGGGTGTAATGATGGTTAAGAAGGGATCAAGGGAGGAGAGGGATCTGGTTAAACTCCTCTGGGACAATGGCTTCGCTGCAATGAGGGCGCCCGCCTCTGGGGGCGCAACAAAGAAACCACTCCCTGATGTAATTGCAGGTAATGGGAGGATATACCTTGCAATTGAGGTTAAAACCACATCAAGGGACAGGATATATATTGATTCCCGGAAGATGAATGGTTTAAAGGAGTTTTCAGACACCTTCGGGGCCAGGCCCTACATAGGAATAAAGTTCAAGTACAGGGACTGGATATTCCTCTCACCCGAGGACCTTGAAGTCACACGGGCAGAGAACTACCGCCTTGACCTGGACATAGCACTTGAGAGGGGCAGGGATATACATGAGATACTGGGGAGGGAGAGGCAGACCCGCCTCGGATGACTGACCGCAAACTTTAAATACTAATTCTAATATTAGTTACTTTATGCCAAGGTAGCTTAGTGGCGAAGCGGTGGACTGCAGATCCATTACACGTGAGTTCAAATCTCACCCTTGGCTTCAAAATATTTCCTTTGTATGGGGTCATGGTGTAACCAGGCTATCATCTGGGACTCCAGTTGTCTTTGAAGAAAATGCGCGCTCTGACTACAGTATGATGACCAATTGGAGTACTGAGACAAGAGAAATCCTAGGATCTGGGTTCAAATCCCAGTGACCCCATCACCCCCTTTTTCTGAGGCATAATAATGATCCAGAGATTAGGAGATATCACAGCGATAGAAGGAGCACTTTTTGATTCTAACGTCTACATAATCGCTGATACAGCAGTTGATACAGGTACAGGGATGGATCCACGGAGCCTTCTGGGGAGGATGAAGGAGGCGGGGATAGAACCCTCCAGCATAAAGCATATCGTGAACACCCACTGCCACTTTGATCATACCGGAGGCAACCACCTCTTCGATGCAGACATTGCAGTGCACCGCCTGGATGCAGAGGCCCTGCGGACGGGTGATGATAAAAGGACGGTGGCCTACATGTTCTCAGCGTCAAGTGAACCCATGGAGGTGGCGGTTGAACTGGATGACGGCGACTTTATCGGCGACTTTGAAGTCATACACACGCCAGGCCACACCCCTGGAAGCATCTGCCTCTACGATGGAAAATCGCTCATCTCAGGGGACACGGTGTTTGCCAACGGGGGCTTTGGACGTGTTGATGTTGGAGGAGACATCAACGACCTTTCAGAGTCCATTAAAAAACTCAGAAGACTCGATGTTGATAACCTCCTTCCCGGCCATGGGCCCTGGGTTGATAATGGTTCATGGCACATAGAACTCGCAGCGAGATTTCTGGGCCTTTAGAACGGGTTTTTATTTAACCGGAGTTTGCAGGGGACAGTGCTAAACTGGATGTTACATTGAGGAGGATGAAACTCCCTGCTCCCATGACATGCTCCCCTATGAAAAATTAATAATGCTTTGTGAAAGGTATTAACCCGTGAACCTTTTTGTGGCTTCATTCACGGCATCAGATTTAACCAGGACAGATATCTTGGCCCCCCTCTCAAGGACCATGTCTGGCTGGGGTATCATGAGGTCACCGTTACTGTAGATGGCAACGATTATATAGTTCTCTGTTGGTGAAACATCCTTAACCTTCTTGCCAACGATTTTGCTGTTCTTGATTTCCATGTCAAGGATCTCAGCATCACCATGCCCCAGAACTATGAGGTCGGCCACCTTGGGCCGTGTTATCAGTTTTTCAAGGTACCCTGCGGCTGTACGCTCAGGGCTTATAACATAATCAATACCTACCTTGTGGAAGGCATCCTCATGGTCAGGGTTGCTTACCCTAGCGATTATCTTCGGGATATTATACTCCCTGACAAGTATGCAGCTTAAAAGGTTCGCCTCATCATTCCCGGTTGCAGCGACAAAGACATCGGCGTTTTTAATGTTTGCCTCCTCAAGGGTCTTTATGTCGGTCCCATTGCCGCAGATCACAAGGGCGTCCAGTTCAACCGCTGCATTGGCACAGAGGGTCTCATCATTCTCTATGAGGGTAACATCGTTTCCATCTGATATAAGGAGGTTTGCCAGTGTTAATCCAACTCTTCCTCCACCCATTATAACAACATACATATCCACACCTTTAAAATTTCAGGAAGAAACAAGATAAAATTCACTAGTTCTTCTGTCTCAATCATCCTTAATAAGCTTTTCACAGGCACACTTTTATATGTAGGGGTGTATATGGGATTCACTGGAATTTGAAGATCTCAAGGAAGCTGCGTATAAGGACAAGAACAGGGATTATTTCAAGTCTTCCAAGCCACATGCTGGTTATAAGTGCCATTTTAGGTACAGGGGGGAGTTTGAAGCTTGTTATACCCATACTGAGGCCGACGTTTCCCTGTGCGGATGCGGCCTCAAAGAGGGAGTTAAGGGGATCATAACCATAGATGATGAGGACTGACCATGTGAAGATTAAAAGAACAAGATAGAGGCTTATATATGAACCAGCCTCCTTTATCTCAGTGTCACTCACACTCCTACCCGATATCTTTTTCGGTATAACCGAGCCCTCAGGGGTGATTATACGTATTATGTCCCAGTAGACCCCCCTGAGTACCGTGATAACCCTTATGATCTTCACTGCCCCGGTGGTTGAACCGGCAGCCATCCCTATGATCATACAGGTTATAAGGATTACCTTGAAATAGGCAGGCCAGGCAATAATCCGTGCAGCTGAATCTATACTTGAACCCGTGCAGCTCAGGGCGGATACAACGTGATAAATTGACTCCAGGGGTGCGATGCCCCCAACGTACACCGCGAGGATGGTGAAGAGGCCTATGAACACGAAGGTGGTCTGTAACTGTATATCATGCAGGACATCCATGAAACGCCCCTTAATGGCCTGGTAGTGGACCAGGAAGCTTGTACCACCGATTAGCATGAGAAGGATTGTTATCATGTACACAGCAGGGTTCTGATAGTATCCGATGTTCTGGTTCTTAATGGACATCCCGCCGGTGGATAGATTGGTGAGGGTGTTGTTCACGGCGTCAAAGAGGGGCATGCCCGTCAGGCCGTAGAGTACTATGCCAAGGAGGGTGTATGTGAGGTATATCCACCATATAGTTTTAACGGTGTTTGCTATGCTGGGCTTTATCCTCTCTTCACGGGCTTCTGATTTGTATAAACGTGAAGCAGCGGTCCCGGGCCTTATCAGTATACCTATAACCACGATTACAACACCAAGACCACCTATCCACTGCTCCAGACTTCTCAGAAACAGTATTGATGCAGGGAGGGATTCCACATCACTGAAGATTGTAAGGCCGCTACCCGTCCAGGCAGACATGTTCTCGAAGAATGCGTTGAGGAAGTCTATCTCCAGTACAAGGATCATTATAAGGCTCCCTATGAGGGCCGCCCATAACCATGCCAGGCATGCAACCATCATACCATGCTTCAGTCTTATGTTGCATGCTTCAGGTGAGTACCTTTTCAGGAGGGTCCCGAGGGATAACGATATAAAGGAGGGTATAAGGAAACCCGTGAAGTTACCCTCACCGTAAATAAGGGCGACTATCATCGGCAGCGCAACAACAAATCCCACGCCCTGCATTATTGTCCCAAGATACTTGCCAACAGTGAACAGATCCCTCTTCCCAAAGTACCTCATGTTACCATATAAGAAATGGGGCTATCGGAATATAAATTTTTGGAAGGGATAATCGACTATTAAAAACAGGATTCAGTATCAGGTGCATGTATAATCAGTAGAGGGATTCCATAGCTCAATGTATGGGTCCAGTTAAAAAATAAATTTCGGTCAGTAGAATGGATTCTACTGCAATTCAGAACTTAATAATTTAATTTATTCCACAACTTCAGCGAAAGCGAATTTACGCCTGGTTGCACTTATCCTTATTTTAACTTCGTCCCCGACGCCTGCACCGGGCACAAAAACAACGAAACCTTCAACACGGGCTATTCCATCGCCATCTCTGCCGAGGTCTTCAATTTTAACTTCGTACTCCTCACCAACATTTACGGGTGTGGAGTATGTTTCCTTCCTGTAGTAACTATCTCCAAACAATTCATCACATCCTTATGCAGGGACCGCATAAAAACCATAAATTAATTCAAACCAGAAACAGTAAGAAATAATAAATGACCTCAATGCAATCCCATACATTAACCTTAAACCTCATGCTATATAAAGGTATGTGAACTCATCTCATATCACAGGTGATTTCTTTGCTGGGCATAATATCAGATTCACATGACAACCTTGAAGCAATAAGGAAGGCGGTTGAATTCCTTAACACAGAATCTGTGGATCTTGTTATCCATGCAGGGGACCTTATATCTCCCTTCACAGCCCCTGAGTTCCGGAAGCTTGAGATGAAGTTTGAGGCCATATTCGGAAACAATGATGGTGAGAGGGATGGCCTCAGGGAGGCCTACAGCGACATCACAGACCTATCTGACTTCAAATCCCTGCAATTCGATGGCCTCAGGATAGCTGTTATCCATGGCCACAGCAGGGACGTCCTTGAATGTGTGGTGGACTGCGGGAGATACGACCTTGTTGTGTGCGGCCACACCCACCGGCCGGAAATATCAGACTCAGGGGCCTTAACCGTGAACCCGGGTGAACTCTGCGGCTACCTCTCCGGGAAGCGGACACTGGCCCTCCTTGACACTGACAGGCTTTCATGTGAAATCATTGAGCTCTAAGGGGTGCTGATTTCTGATGGTGGATGGGAGATGGTAGGCTGAAGTTTAAGATTTCATTTGCTGATCCGTGATACGGGTGGGGATATTTTAATTGAACTTTAAGATCTGGTTGTTGATCCGATGAAACATAAAGGAATAATCCTCATAATAATAGGTGTAGCTGCCCTTGCAGGGATGATAATCTTCATAGGGCCCGGTGAAATTGAGGGAGCCCTGCAGAGGGCCGATCTCCTCTATGTAATCATGGCAGTTATCCTTGAATTCCTGATACTCTGGCTTCTTACGTTGAGGTGGTCCATAACCACCAGGGCTGTTTCCATAGACGTAAGAAAGAGGCACCTTTTTCCGATGTTACTTGTTGGAATGGCCATTAACAATCTGACACCGAGTGCAAGGGGTGGTGGCGAGCCTGTAAGGGCATACATGCTTGGTAAGTATTCAAGGGCATCCATGGAGTCATCCTTTGCAACCGTGATAGCGGACAGGGGCCTTGACACCTTCCCCTTCATCTTCCTGGCAATACTCACAATCGTGGGCATAGTACTCTACTTCAACCTGGCCCTGTGGATGGTGGCATTACTGATAGTATCGGTTGTTATAGTTGTGGCAGCATTCTTTCTGGCCCTCTATGTGTCGGTTGACAGGGAGTCAGGGGAGAGGATTGTGAACTGGGCCCTGGGTATTGTGAAGAGGTTCTACAGGAGGAACTATGCGAAGATTGAGGCGAGGGTGAGGGGTGCGCTCAGGGAGTTCCAGAGCACCATGAGGATCATGCTGGCCGACAGGAACGTCCTGATTTATGGCATTCCCCTCTCATTCATCCTATGGTTCCTTGAGATTCTGAGGGTTTACCTTATCTTCGCCGCCTTCGGGGCCCCTGTCTCAATTCTTGTAATAGCAGAGGTATTCATACTGGCAACCCTCATAGGGATGATACCCCTGCTTCCAGGGGGGGTGGGTGCTGTTGATGGGATAATGATAGTCTTCTATTCAGCTGCAGGTGTTTCACCATCGGTAAGCGCGGCGGTAACGGTTGTTGAAAGACTGATCTCATTCTGGATGGTCTCTGCAATGGGAATCGCCGTCCTCCCGTACTTCGGATCATCTGTTGCAGAAAAACTCATGGATAAACTCTAACCCGGCGTAGATTTATAGGAATGCCTGTATAAACGGTGAGAACCTGCCATTAAATGCACTTTGTGCCCAGATTCACACAAATACAAAAGGATTTATCTGGTGAGGACATAAGTACATACAGATAGGGGACACCGAGAAAGGAATATGATTCCATGGTTAGGGGGATACCATGATTGAAAAAATTTTCTTAACTGAGAAACTGCAGGATGAAAACCCGTATGAAAAACTGGTGAATGAAATACGTTCATCACCAGATTACCTTAATCTGATCCTTGAAGCATCTGATCCCTGGATCCTACAGGATATGAATGGGTTCATACTGGACCTGAGCGCTTCATTTGCAGATAAAATTGGCTATGATCCCGATAAACTCAGGGGCAGGTATCTGCAGGCCCTCAGGGCGGTTCCACTCATACAGAGGTCAAGGCTGAGGATAGTCCTGGACAGGATAGGGGAGGGAGTACTCCCTGAACCCACTGTTTTTGAATTCATGGATCCTGAAGGCCAGCCAGTTCCCCTGGAACTCAATTTCAGACCCCTCGAGATTTCAGGACAGATTTTTGTACTTGTGACTGCGAGGGATGCTTCGGGAAGGCTGGATGAGGCTGAAAAACTTGGAAGAAAGGTTGAGGAACTTGAGAACATCATAGGCAACCTTTACAGACAGATCGACAGGAACCTGCAGATCATAACGAGTATTGTGAACCTCCAGTTCCCCTACATAAAGGATGATGCCGACTTCGAACTTCTCAGGGATACCCAGAACCGGCTTAAATCCATAAGAAAGGCATATGAGAAACTCATCCAGGAGAATTCCTTTGACAGTATAAACTTCTCAGGATACGCAAGGAGTATTGTATCGGGGATTTTAAGCACCTACTCCCCTGAACCCGGTAACATAAAGCTTGAACTTTACTTTGAGGATGCTGACATGCCCCTGGATCTGGCGGTGCCAATGGGGATGATACTCTCAGAACTCCTTTCAAACAGTTTCAGGCACGCCTTCACAGATGGACGTGATGGAAGGATAAGGGCGGTTTTCAGGAATAAGGAAGACCATTACATGCTTGAAGTCAGGGATAACGGGATGGGGTTCCCGGATGGTGTTGGCTTTGAAAACTCGGATACCCTGGGACTCCAGCTCGTTAGGAACCTCATCAATCAGATTGAGGCAAAGCTGGATTACACGCTCTCACCAGGCACATGTTTCAGGATAAAGGTTCTAAAGCCGGGGATCAATGATTGATTTTCTCCTGAGGATTATCTAAAGGAGGGAGCTGTTCCTGATTTCACAGTAAGGTTAACGGTATTCTGAGTTCGTGCTGATGAAACCGTACTATTTTTCCCTATAGGATCCTGTATTCTGGATGGGCCGGGCACTTCATTCTATTTTTGGCGGGGATTAAAGTAGAAAGATATATTAGACATTCCTTTATTAATTCAATCTGGTGATAATCATGGAGATAAACGGTGTTGAAATAGAAGACACATTTGCAGAGGCCTTTGGGATTAAGGTTTCAAGGGTCCTTGTAACTGCTGCAACAAAAAAACTTGCCAGAATAGCTGCAACAGAGGCAACGGGTTACGGAACATCTGTCATAGGCTGCCCTGCAGAGGCTGGCATAGACAGCTACATCCCACCGGAGGAAACACCCGATGGAAGACCAGGATACACCATAATGATCTGCAACCCATCCAAGAAGAACCTTGACCATGAACTCCTTGAAAGGGTGGGTATGGGTATACTCACAGCACCCACCACAGCAGTCTTCGATGCCCTTGAAGATGAGGATGAGAAGCTGAACATAGGTTTCAAGCTCAAGTTCTTCGGAGACGGGTATGAGAAGGAACTTGAAATCGAAGGCAGGAAGATCCACTCAATACCAATAATGTCAGGCGACTTCCTCATCGAGAGCGAACTCGGAATAAAGGATGGAGTTGCCGGTGGAAACTTCTTCATAATGGGTGACAGTCAGGCATCAGCCCTCCTGGCGGCACAGGCAGCAGTGGATGCAATAGAAGCTGTTGAAGGCACAATCACACCCTTCCCGGGTGGTGTGGTGGCTTCAGGTTCCAAGGTGGGTTCAAACAAGTACAAATTCCTGAATGCATCCACCAATGAGAAGATGTGCGTCACCCTCAAGGACGAGGTTGAGGGCAGTGAAATCCCTGAGAACGTCAACGGTGTCTATGAGATAGTCATCGACGGTGTAAATGAGGAAGCAGTCAGGGAGGCCATGAAGGAGGGTATAAAGGCTGCCTGCACGGTTCCGGGCATAATCAAGATAAGCGCCGGGAACTATGGAGGTAACCTTGGAGCGTACAAGATAAAACTCCACGAACTCTTCTGATCATTCTATACAGAATTTTTCCATCATTTCATTTTCAACGATCTCCCATATCTCCTCCTCGGTGAGGTTCACACCAAGAAGGATGTTCCTCTTTCTGAGTTCGGCTTCAATCTTCTTTATAGCCCGGACACTATCCGCTGCAACGGTATGGGAGTGGATGTTCCTTGATATGCTGTAGAGGGCTGTGAGGGATCTCCTGGCATCGGGTTTCTTCAGTTCCTCCTGACACCTCTCAAGGTCCTCCCTGTTCCTGATGTTAAGGTTCCTGGTGACGACCTGGCGGACCCCCGGGAGGTAGTGCTTGGCATCAAGTATGCGGCCCCCATGTCTGATTATGATCTCCTTGTCATCGGTCTCCTCCACACCATGCTTTATCAGCATCTCAGCAACCCTCCCGGATTTCTGGATCAGGGACTTGATCTCCTGGAGGTTAAGGTTAACGCCCAGGAGGAAACCGGCATCCCTGAGTTCCTTCTCAACCCTTTCAAGACTCTTTGTGTCAGGGCCTGAGATCCTGTGGCTGTGTATACCCCCACCTGAGAGGGTGTAGAGGCGGTCAAGGGATTCAAGCTTACGTGAATCGCTCCTCAGTGTTTGGATGAAGCGGTCAACATCCTCCATTGAATCCACACCGACATTACGCCTCAGGGGCTCTGAAAAGCCAGGGAGATAGTACTCTATGTCCTCTATGGTGCATCCATGGTTTATTATGATCTCAGCCTCCCTCCGGATATCCTCCACCCCATGGTTTTCAACGACACTCATCTCGGGCCTGATTATTATCTCAACGATACGCCCGTATTTCCTTGCAACCTCCTTTATCTCATCCTCATCCAGGTTCACACCCAGGAGGATGCCTTCCCTTTTCAGTTCATCAAGCGCCCTGTTCAGGCTTTCCCTGTCAGGCCCGGATATCCAGTGGGAGTGTATCCCGCTTACAGATTCATATATTCTGGTAAGGGAGGCCTTCCTGTTCCTGTCCTCTTCAAGACTCCTGAGGAACCTTTCAACCTCCTCCCTGCTGGAAACGCCTATCTTCCTGATGAGGGGTTCCCTGAACTCTGGAAGATGATACTCTATGTCCTCCAGGGTGCAGCCATACTTAACTATTATCTCGGCCTCCCTCCCGATATCATCAACATCATGCTTCACGGTGATCCTGACCATTGTGGGTTCCATGGCCGCGAAGTATATGTCCTCACCGCCGCTGATCTCTGGTGAAACCACACGGTCAGCTCCTGCACGGTAGAGCCTCCTTACGTTCTCCTTTTTACTGGCCCTCGTAACTATCCATATATCCGGGTTCAGCTCCCTGCAGGTGAGGGTTATGAAGAGGTTGTCGACGTCGTCGCCGGTGGCTATTATCACGCCCCTGGCCCTTTTTATACCGGCCGACATCAGGGTTTCCTCATCGGTGGCGCTTTCTGGTATGGCCAGGACCTCTGGATCATCCCAGAGTTCCTTTTCAACTATTTCACGATCCTTTTCAATTATTATAGCCTTCTGATTCCTCTTCTTGAGTTCATTAAAAACCGAAGATCCCACACGGCCAAAACCACATAGAATAAAATGGTTGTTCATCGATCTCATTAACCTGCGTATCCTTGCACCTGAAATGGTTTCCTGGAGGGTCATTGCCACCACCGAGACGGTTAAACTGAAGACGTATGCAATTAGCCCCACACCACCAAGGGCAAGGGTGACCGAGAATATCTTCTGGGTCACGGTAAGGGGGGTTATATCACCGTAACTTTCTTCCTTCATCAGGGGTGATGCTGTGTCAGGGGGTCACGGTAAGGGGGGTTATATCACCGTAACCCACCGTTGCAATGGTTATAACCGTGAAGTAGATTGCATTGTAGAAGTCAAGGCCCATTATATAGATTGATCCAATAACACCGTAGATCATGAGTGCCAGGAGTGCTGCCAGGGCATAGTAGATTACCGAGAGAGGAACATAGTATGCGTTCTCCATGAAGCTCTTCTGTGGTGGCATGGGACACCTCAGTTTTTATCAATGTTAAATAATCTGTTGAACAATAATATAAATTAGGACCATCTGGTTCGCAGCGAATCTTGAATTACTGGACTGGGGATAGTCATGAAGCCGGTTGATATGAATGCAGCTGATAGGAATGCGGAGTACCTGGGGATACCCGGACTCTCCCTCATGGAAAATGCAGGAAGGGTCATTGCAGAGGAGGTCAGGGGGGTAACCTCCGGGGGCAGGGTCGCGGTGTTCTGCGGTCCGGGGGGTAACGGCGGAGATGGCTTTGTTGCCGCACGCCACCTTCTTAACATGGGCTTTGATGTTGATGTCTATCTCCTTGCACACCCATCACGGATAAGGTCAGGGGACGCCCTTCAGAACCTGAGGGTTCTTGAGGCCATGCAGCCGCACCCCGGTGGCTTTAACATCATCATGATAAATGACTCCTCTGATATCCCTGAGGTTGATGCGGATGTCATTGTGGATGCCATCCTCGGGACAGGGGTCCATGGAAGGATAAGGGAGCCATACAGGTCAGCTATTAAGGTTATAAACCGTGCAGATTCATTCAGGGTTTCGGTTGATGTTCCAAGCGGACTCAACCCTGCTGATGGAACCGTTGAGGACGTGGCTGTCAGCGCCGACCTTACCGTGACCTTCCACAGGATGAAGGACGGTCTAAGGGAGGCGGACCCGGCGGTTACCGGTGAGGTGGTGGTGGCCGATATAGGGATACCGGGGGCCGCCGAGGTATTCCTTGGACCGGGAGACCTCCTCAGGCTGCCCTCAAGGGATCCCGGCAGCCATAAGGGAGAAAACGGCAGGGTCCTTGTGGTGGGTGGCAGCAGGTACTATTCAGGGGCACCCGCCCTTGCAGGGCTGTCGGCCCTCAGGGTCGGCGCGGATCTTGTAACGGTGGCCTGCCCCACCAGGGCCGCTGCAGCCCTCAGGTCCACCTCACCCGACCTGATAGTCAGGGAACTTGAGGGGGACCATATATCATTGGGGGCGGTTGATGAGATAATGGAACTTGCAGAGGCCTCAGATTCGGTGCTCATGGGCTGCGGTGCAGGCACCGACCCTGAAACCGGTGAAGCCTTCCTCAGGATTATAGGGGAGCTGGAGGGAACCGGAAAGCCCCTTGTACTTGATGCGGACGCCCTTAAACTGGTCCATGCATCTGATGTTGCCGGTTACAGGGAACTTGTGGTAACACCCCACATGGGTGAGTTCAGGAAGTTCTTCTCATTAAAATCAGAGATTTACGGGGACATGAATGAAAGGATAACAGCATTCCAGTCAGTATCCTCCAGGATAAGGGGCACGGTGCTCCTTAAGGGGAGAACCGACATCATACTCCAGGAGGGGAGGGTCCGTCTTAACAGGACAGGGTGCCCTGCAATGACGGTTGGAGGCACAGGGGACTGCCTTGCAGGTGTCACCGTGGGGCTCATGGCCATGGGATTATCCCCCTTTGACTCGGCGGCCCTGGCATCATTCATAAACGGATCCGCGGGTGAAATGGCTGCTGATCGTTACGGGGATGGCTTGAAGGCGTCAGATATACTTGAATTCATACCCAGGGCCATGAAGATGGAGAGTTACGGTTTATAATCAGATTGGAGCTTAGGTTTTTCCTTTGCTGACCTTTAGGGACTGGGGTGGAGAATGGTGTAAGCTGGAGGTCCAGTTTATCCCAGGCTCTAAAAAATCTTCCATGGTATATCTGCAGGGGCACCGACCTCCCTGGATCCAGTTTATCCCATCCTCTAAAAAAATAAAATCATGGTTTAAATGAAACCCGCAATATTTCCTATTATCAGTATCCCCACCCCTGCGATTCCTCCAAAACCGGCCACGAGGATGGTGAGGAGGTTAAGGGGTAGGTTGATGAAGGGCAGCATGTTAACACAGATGAGGATAAGGAGGCCCGTTAACATGTTAGCTGCAACCGTGATGAGGGTCCTTCCCACGCTGAGGAGGACCCTGAGGAGGGCCAGGCCCCCTGCTATGAGGAAGGTCCCGAGGACCACAAGGATAAGGAGCGACATGGTCTCCATTCAGTTTTCCTTCCTGCAGACTTTTCTGTATATGGCTGCCTGGAGCGCGTAATTTTTAACCATTCCAGCCATTTCACGCTGGTCAAGGGTCTTATCTTCAAAGGAAACTATTTCTTCACTGTAGAGGCTGTAGGGTGATGATCTTCCTGTGATGCGCATGTTGCCCCTGTGGAGTTTAACCTTCACCGTCCCGGTCACACGCCTCTGCATGTGGTTTATTGCCATGTCAAGGTCCTCACGCAGGGGGTCGTGCCACAGTCCATTGTAGACGAGTTCAGCGTAGGTGCTGCTGATGATCTCTGCGAACCTGAGTTCGCTCCTTGTCAGTGTGAGCTGTTCAAGTCCGCGGTGGGCTTCAATCAGCAGGCAGGCTCCGGGTGTCTCGTAGACCTCACGGCTCTTCATACCGATTATACGGTCCTCCATGATATCAACCCTTCCGATACCATGAGTGCCTGCAATCTCATTTGCCCTTTCAACAATCTCAACCGGTTTGAGCTCCTCCCTGTTTATGGCCACCGGAACCCCGCCACTGAACTGGATCTCCACGGTCTCGGGTTCTTCAGGGGTTTCATCCACAGGTTTTGTCCATTCAAAGGCATCCTCAGGTGGTTCAACAGCAGGGTCCTCGAGGACGTCCCCCTCTATTGCGCGTCCCCAGAGGTTTTCATCTATACTGTAGAGTTTGTCTGATGGGAGGGGTATGCCGCAGGACCTTGCATACTCCATCTCCTCGGTCCTTGTGAGGTTCAGATCCCTTATTGGGGCTATCACATCAAGGTCGGTTGTGGACCTTATAACAGCCTCGAATCGGAACTGGTCGTTACCCTTACCTGTGCAGCCATGGGCTATTGCAGAGGCACCCTCCTTCTCAGCCACTTCAACTATCTTCTTTGCAATGAGTGGCCTTGCAAGGGCGGTGCTCAGGGGGTAACCCTCGTAGACGGCATTTGCCTTTATGGCGGGGAATATGTAGTCTGATGCAAACTCTTCCCTGGCGTCTATTGTGTGATGTCTGTAATTACCCAGTTCCCTGGCCACCCTGGCCGGTCTTTCAATCTCATGTCGCGGCTGACCCACATCAACGCATGCAGTTATCACTTCCATATCATACTTTTCCTCGAGGAGCTTTATGCACACGGATGTGTCCAGGCCTCCGCTAAAGGCAAGAACCACTTTATCCATAATCAATCACCTTCATTCAGCAAAGCTTATGATCATCTTATTTATTAACAGCATTATAGATTATAGTGAGTATGAGTTATAAGTCTATGGTGGCCCCCATGTTTGCTCGGGAAGGTTCATTGAGGATCTCGTTGATATATGATGGATCGGGCGGTGATGTTGCCTGCAACCCGGCTTTAAGACCCTATATAGTGGGTGCTGATTGCAGGTTGATAGCGGAGCAGTCCCTCAGGGGAACCGTGATGCTTGAATTCGGGGGTTCAGGCCCCTCTGTCATGGTCACGGCAGGGGTTCATGGTAACGAGATACCACCCCAGGCCGCGGCCCTGAGGCTTGTGGAGTTTCTTGGATCTTCCAGGGTCAGGGGAAAGGTCTATCTGGTGCCCTTCGCTGCGCCATGGTCAACAATGAGGAACAGCCGTTGGTTCCATGGGATGGACCTTAACAGGTCTGCAGATGTTGATGGGTCAGTTACAAACATGCTGTTCCGGATCGCCAGGAAGCTGGGGGTTGATGCCGTAGGGGACTTCCATTCAACGGCACCAGGCAGCAGGCCGGGAGTGGAGGGAGTGTTCTGTTCAGATGAACCGGAACCACGGAGCCGGGACATTGCAGAGTATATAACATCCAGGACATCATCAAGGCTCCTGTGTTATGAAAGGGCATCATCACATTACAGGGGGGCCCTTGAGGATGAATGCAACCTTGCAGGAATCCCCGCGGTGACATGTGAGGTTCTATCTGAGAACGGAGCCATAAGGGAGGGTAGCGTGGAGAGGTCACTGCTCCAGATGAAGCTCTTCCTGGAGTGCATGGGTATCGGGATCATGAGGTGAGCTAATGTCTTCCTACAGGCAGCACGGACTTCTATCTATACTGATGGCCATACCCTTCTTTCAGGCTGTTTTTCCCCTGGCCCTTGCACTCATAGGGGCCATGGTGCCTGATATGGATCATGAGGTTAAATCAGGTAATGTTTCAACGGCATTCCTCATCGGCCTTGTGATTTTCATGGTGTTTTACATTCTGGGGCTTCCCTATATTGCAGGAATAGCCCTCATGGACCTTGCACTCATATTCTATCTCTCAAGGCACAGGGGCTTCACCCATTCCATCCTGGGTGCATTCATACTTTCAGCATGCCTCACCGTATTTGTCTTATCCATTTTCTTCCTTCTCAGATCCTTCGGTGTTGATGAGAGGGGTTCAGTTGCGGTTATATTGATTTCTCTGGGCTTCATAATTCTTAACAGGGCTCTGATTCTTCCCTTCATCCTTTTAACGGTAATCGGTGTCTTCCTAACACCATTCCCTGTCATGAACCTTTACACCATTATGGGGCCCTTTCTTCTGGGGTTTCTGAGTCATGCTGTACTTGATTCCTTCACACCATCTGGGGTCAGGTTCATGAGGCCCTTTTCAGGGAGGACCTTCAGGAAGGGGTTCGGTGTTTCGGTCCTTTTACTCTGGGGGGCTGCGGCCGTTTATTACATTATCTTCTAGTCCATTTCCCTGGGCACTGGCAGCCCCCATCACATGAATGGACCCGGATATCCCGTAGTCATGATTTTAAACTTTTTATTACGATTTATATAGAAAACTTTATATTATCATAAATAATCATGTTAATTGTTGGTAATTAAAAGGGAAGGGAGCTAATATAAATGTTTATCACAAGGATTCTGTATGGTATCGCCTACTTCATCGTCCTGATATTTGAAATACTCAAAGCAACCATCGACGTGGCGGCAAGGACACTCACAGGGAACGTGAAGCCGGTTATCGTTGAAATAGAGACGGTACTGGAAAGACCGGTCTCTCAGACAGTACTTGCAAACAGCATAACCCTCACACCAGGAACACTGTCCGTTGACCTTGACTCTGAAGGCAGGGTGCTGAGGGTTGCAGCAATCTATCCACGGGAGAAGGAGGATATAATACCATTCGAACCTTACATTAAGGGCATGCTTGAATAGGGGGTTTTTAATGGGTTTACTGATAGTCTCAGAGTATGTTCTCATGGCATCGCTTGCAGTATTCAGCATAGCAGCCGTCAGGATAGCCACAAGGAAAAGTATAGGCATGGGTCTCGTGGGTATCTCAGGACTCAGCATCGCCATTGCAACACTCCTTATACTCATAAACAGGGTCTACGGAATCGGGTTCTGTCGTGATATTGCATATGCACTGGTCCTTCTCGGACCCGTGGGTACAATAGCCTTTGCAAGGGTTCTCAGGGGTTGATATTATGGATTTAATCATTATTATACGGCCGGTGATTCTCCTAGCATCCTCAATACTGATCATACTGGCTGCCGTGGGGATACTCAGATTTAAGGATGATATTGAAAGGGTGCTCTATGCAAGGATACACATACTCGGCATCGCGGATGTTGCATGCATACTGGCTCTCCTTGTCCTGGGGGAACCACTACTTGCACTGACATACTTTGTCCTTGTCCCCTTTGTTTCACATGCCATAGCAAATGCCCATTACCATGGAGAGGGTGATTGAATGATTGAGTACGTAATAATGATCATAGCGGTACTGGGAGCGGTCCTTGCCCTGCTTCAGAGGGACCTGCTCAAGGCAGCCATACTCACAGGTGTACCGGGGGCTGCAATAGCGGCCCTCTACCAGATCCTCCTGGCACCTGATGTTGCCCTTACACAGGCAATTGTGGGATCAGCCATCATACCGGTATTCTTTGCCCTGGCGGTTTACAGAACAATGAGAATGGAGGAAGAATAAATGTTGCTCTCTCTACAGCTTGCATCATTTTTCACTGCAGCCAGCCTCATGGTCCTCGGCGCGGTTGCGGTGATATTCATAGACAACCTCATAAAGAAGGTCATAGCCCTTTCCTTCATAGCCGACGGTGTTAACCTCTTCCTGGTCACCCTGGGCTACAGGGAGGGGGGAATAGTCTACATTTATCTACCTGGAATGTCATCTGCATGGTTTGCCCAGCATGCATCATATCCCCTGCCCTTCGCACTTGTACTCACAAGCATAGTCATCGGGGCAAGCACGCTGGCGGTCATGCTCGGCATAATAATAATACTCTACCAGAAGCATGGCACCATAAGCGCATCAAGGGTGCTTGAAGACTGATAATCATGAAGAAGGTGCTTGAGGAATGTTTAAAATCATAAAGATAAAGGGTGAGGAGTTATGAATCCACTTATACCTGTCATGGTAGTTTTACCGATTCTATGCGCGCTTCTCCTGAACCTGCTCCACGGGAAGGATAGAAGCGTTAAGGCACTTGCAATCATAACAGCACTTCTCCTGCCGATCATACCATTAATTGCAGGTTACGGCGTCCATTATTTCGGAGGCTACGCCCCCCTGTCCGAGAACCCATCGATAGCTTCGGGCCTCCCATCATCACTGGCATCATCATACCTTTATTCATTCCACCCTGCAATAACATACGTCTTTGGAAGCCCCCAGAAGATATTCCTCCTTGTATTATCCATAGTGGCCTTCCTGGCGGTCCTGACATCAATGAACGAGGTTAAACGACCATCAGGAGTCTACGCCTTCCTCATGTTCATGGGGACGGCGGCCGTAACAGCAGTTGTCCTCACTGACGACATATTCAACCTCTACGTCTTCTTTGAGATAGCTGCCCTTGCACAGGTGGGGGTGATACTCTGCTCCGGTGTGGAGAGGAACTATGAAACAGCCCTCAAATACATGCTAATAGGGGGGGTTGCGGCCCCAATGCTTCTACTGGGCGTAGCCATACTCCTGGGTATAACAGGAAATGTTAACATATCAGACATAGTTTTCTCACTGAGGAACGGAATCGTGGACCCTGCAAATCCACTATTCCTCCTGGCATCGTCACTCCTAATCTTCGGATGGCTCTACGGTACAGGTCTACCACCGTTTCACACCATCAAATCAGCGGTGTACAGCAGGGCCCTCCCCCATGGAGCCTCACTCCTCCAGGCCTTCTCGGTGTTCACATTCACGGCCCTTGCCATCGTGATACTCAGGATGTTCTACTACCTCCCCATCGTAAGGTGGGCCATGGTCTTCTTCTCCCTGGCAGGCATGGTCCTTGGGATAACCATGGCCCTCATGCAGACAGACCTCAAGAGGATGATAGGTTTCCTTGCCGTCGGTGAACTAGGATACATAGGCATAGGCATCGGCCTCGGTACGGCAATGAGTATAACCGCTGGACTCTTCCAGGCCATCAACGAGGCCCTTATAACAGCATGCATCTTCCTGGGCTTCGGCACCATACTCTACATGACCGGAAAATCAGATACAGAGGAGCTGGGTGGACTGATGAAATACAGGCCGGGACTCGCTGGCCTTGTGATGCTATCAGGGTTCATAATGGCCGGTGTGCCGCCCTTCAACGTATTCCAGAGCAAACTCCTCCTGATACAGTCCGCCATAAAGGCTGGAGTCCCTGAACTTGGAGTTATAATGATACTCCTCAGCATAGTCACTTTCATGACCTTCATGAGGGCCTTTTATTCGGTCTACCTCAAGCCGGAACCGCGGGGGATGAAGGTCGAGTCAGATTCGGTGCCATGGACAACGGTCCTTTCAATCACCGTGCTTATTATCATATGCACGGTCCTGGGGCTACTGCCATGGATAGCAACCTCACAGTTCACTGGAATTGCACAGGGTCTTATAATATGAGAGGGGATTCTATGAGCTTCTACAACGAGATTATTGAAAGGATAAGGAAGGTTACAGAGAAGGATAGGGTGACCAACATTTCAGCTTCAACAGCACTGACTGCTGAGATAACGGTCATAGCCAGCGTCCTGATTGCGGTGATAATGCTGAGAAAGATAAACTTCATCCTGATGGTGGTGGCGGTCCTGATACTCGCCCCGGTCCTCCTGACATCGGTTCCATTATCAGCAAGGCTCAGGGAGGAACAGGGGGACGGTTTCAGCAGGATGATATTCTACGTCCTCATGACCCTCGGGATAATGGTCTCAATATTCTACTGGGGTGGTTCAGGTGTCTGATTCCCTGAGGAACCTAATGGCCACGGTGGCCCTTGGACTCTTTGGAGTGACGCTCTTTGACGCCATCATAGACTTCAGCAGGATAATAAACCCTGGGATCAGCCAGATATACAATTACCTGGGCACCAGCATAGCCCCGAACATGGTCACGGTGGTTGTGTTTGACTGGAGAGCCTACGATACACTTGGAGAAGCACTTATACTCGTAACCGCAGTGCTTGTAACCCTGCTGGTCTTCGGGAGAGGCAGGGTTCAGCTGGGGGAAAAATAATGGTATGCGCATGGAGGGAAAATGAATGAGCACAATACTTAAGATATTCGCATTCCCGGCAGCAATGCTTATAATGTGCCTCGGGATTCTCACAATACTCGGAGGTCATATAACACCTGGAGGAGGCTTCCAGGGAGGTGCAATGATAGCAGCAGGATTCATATTCTGCGCGGTTGTATACGGGATTGAGAAGAGCCCCTTCCAGTTCTCCCATGAGTTCATGTCTGCAATGGAGAGCATAGGAGCACTGGGATACGTTGGCCTCGGACTCTGCGGGCTGCTCTTCTCAGGTTTCTTCCTGTATAACCTTGGAGTTGACCTCTACGGCATCACACCCGCTGTCAGCAGATTCTTCAACTATCCAGATCCTGTAAATGCCGGAATAATACCCTACCTGAACATAGTTGTTGGACTCAAGGTCCTGGTGGGGCTCAGTGCAATAGTGATCACATTCATGGAGTTCAGGGGTGAAGGGTCCGGTGAATAGGGGAGTTCAGGCCTCTCCCGGAATAGGATTTAATGGTTTTGATGAGGGATTATAATGTTCAGGGATATTTATAAACACAGTACACGTAAAGGGGAGCAGGGAGGGATGATTTAAATGTTTCCAGGTCCGGTGATCTTCGGATTCCTACTCGGCCTGATACTTGGAAGCAGAATAAGGGAAGACATGTTCCCTGCATCATCATACCTGGTGGTGCTGGTGGTCCTTGTCCTTGTGGCATGGAATCTGGGGCCCTTCCCATACTACACGGATCTGCCCATCGCCACGGGATTCGTAGCTGCAGTACTGGGTATAATGACTGGTAAAATCTTATTCAGACGCTAATCAGGTTATGAGGTCATCATCATGTTTATATCAACGGGAAAATGCGAGGGACTCGGGGAATGTGTTAAGGCATGCCCGACAAAGGCCATAAGGATGATTGATGGGAAGGCCTTCAGCTGCATAACCTGCGGTGCATGCATGGAGGCATGTCCCAACAAGGCCATACGGAGGAACAGGTACGGAGGATACTTTGTAGACAGGGCAAAATGCAATGCCTGCGGTATATGTGAAAGGACATGCCCAGTGAACAGCATAAAAATAGAGGATGGAGTAGTATGGGGGATATGCGCCAGGTGCGGGCTATGCGTTGACTCATGCCCCCTGGGGGCACGCGTGGACGCATTCGATCTTATAGAGGACAGGCAGCTCCAGTTCCTGGAATCACTCAACCTTGCAGTCAGGCCACCGGTTAAGAGAAGGCCGGTGAAGCATGAAGCATCAAGGGTGAACGTGGTCACAGACACCGACAGGTGCACCCTCTGCAGGAGATGCCAGTACTACTGCCCAACAGGCGCCATAATCGTGGAAACCGATACTGAGAGTGTATGTACAGAGTGCCGTGTCTGCCAGGACGTCTGCCCTGTCGGCGCAATAGAGGACCTTGAAATAGACCCTGAAAAATGCACACTCTGCCTCAAATGTCTCAGGGAATGTCCTAGCAGGGCAATCTACCTTGATGACTTCGCGGTTAAGATCAGGAAGTCCCCTGAAGGGGCAGCTGGCAGCATAGTCTCCTGCCTGAACTGCGGCCTCTGCGCAGAGAGGTGTGAGAGGGGAGCCCTCAGGATGGTTGATGGTAAACTCCGCCATGACCCAACACTCTGCAGGGACTGTGAGGATGAACCATGCCTGGACGTCTGCCCTGTAGGAACACTCCGGATGGTTGATGGTGAGCTCAGGGGTTACTGTGTCTCATGCGGGCGCTGTGTGCAGGCCTGTGACGTCAGTGAAGCCCGAAGCTTCAGAACGGTTAAATGGGATGGTTCGGTGTCAGAAGACTGCATATCCTGCGGTATATGTGCCGAGATATGCCCTGAGGATGCCATAACCCTCAGGAGGGGTTCAATAGAGGTTGACACTGACCACTGCATACTCTGTGAGAAATGCGGAATCCACTGCCCTGCGGATGCCATACCACGAACAACCATGAGGAAGAGGAGGATTAAGGAAGGATTCACCCTTATAGATCCAGGGCTCTGCATAGGATGCGGGCTCTGCATGGAGCTATGCCCCGAGGATGCCATATCCCGGGATGAGGATGGAAGGATGATTGTTGATGATGATAAATGCATATACTGCGGTGCATGTTCAAATATATGCCCTGCAAGGGCCGTGATCTTTGAAAGGGAGTTCGATGAGAGAAAGGTGAGCTAGATGAAGAATATTCTAAGGATAATGCTGGAGGGTTCATACACGAACCTCAAGAGGATCCTCTTCGCCGCCGACAGGGTAACCGACATGGAGTTGAGGAGGAGAATCCTTGAGGGGAAGGTGCAACCGGAACCAAAGGTTGCGGAGGTTCCATGTATAGGATGCGCAGGATGCTCCAACGCATGCCCGACAGGTGCTGTTGAAATGAAGGACCTTGATGAACCCGTTGAGATAGCCGAGGGACTGGTGAAGACACAGATACCCGTAATCAACAGTGAAAAATGTGTCCACTGCTACTACTGCCACGACTTCTGCCCCCTCTACGCCCTCTTCGGCCAACCAGGGACCATACACCCCAATGATGTAGGTGAGGTGGAATTCGATGCAGGGGAAGTCATCCAGAAACCCGTTAAGATATCCGAGGATAAAATCAAATTCATAGCACAGTTCCTGGCTGATAGGAGCATCATAGAGAGGAAAAACTCACTCCTGGAGGCAGGTAAAGGATTCAGGTGATTCTTATGGGTCTCAAATCATATTCAAGGGCAAGGGCGGTACATGCAATGCTGGTATACACCGGGGGCTGCAATGGCTGCGACATAGAAATTGTGAACGCGGTCCTATCCCCCAAATATGATGCTGAACAGTACAAGATATTCCTCACCTGGAACCCCAGAGAGGCCGATGTCCTGATAGTCACGGGTCCGGTGACAAAACAGAACGAGGAACCACTCAAGGAGATATACAATGCAATACCAGAACCGAAGGCCGTTATAGCAGCAGGAGCCTGCGCCCTTATGGGCGGAGTATACAGGAACATCCACGGGGACATACTATCAGAGGAGATAGCAGGACCCGTTGACAGGGTCATCCCTGTGGATGCCAGGGTGCCGGGCTGTGCTGTCAGACCCGAGGACGTCCTTGCAGGGGCGGTGGCGGCACTCCCAAAACTTCTGGAAGCAAAATAAGATTCTGTAGATTTCCGGGATAAAAACAGGGAGATGATCTGATAAAGCTTATCAAGGTGCTTTTATGGATAGAAAACAGGAGATAATAGAAACCGAAATAACGATGGGGACGGTGCACTCAGCTGCAATAGAACCCTACCGTGTGAGGCTCTTCGTCGAGGATGAAATCGTCAGGGACGCGGAGATCACGGTTGGAGTCAACCACAGGGGCATCGAACGGATAATGGAAGGACTGCCGGTTGAGAAGGCCAACAGCCTCACGGAGAAGGTCTGCGGCATCTGTTCAGGGGTGCACCTCTGGAATTCAGTCCTCGTGGCTGAGAAGGGACTTGAAATAGACATACCTGAAAGGGCATCCTACATAAGGATCATCGTGGGGGAACTTGAGAGGATCCACAGCCACCTCCTCTACCTGGCCCATGGAAACGAGGTCCTAGGCCATGAAACATTCTCAATGAGACTCTTCTATATAAGGGAGACCGTAATGGAGCTTTTAAGGCTCATAGGGGGCAACAGGGTCCAGTACGGCGTCCCGATAATCGGTGGTGTGAGGCCAAGGGCGGACCTCACCGAGATGAAGATAAAGGGGATACTTGAGGGCCTTGATGAGATCGAGGAGAATCTAGCTGCATTCGCAGAGAGGTTCACAGCCGACCCCATGATAATGTCCCGTATAACAGGGGTCTGCCCCATAAGCAGGAAGGACGCCCTGAGGTTACATGTAACAGGCCCGACCCTGAGGGCAACAGGGGTTGAATTTGATCTCAGACGTGAAATGGAGTGCTACGACCCCTTCGAATTCGATATCATAACACAGGATGATGGTGATGTTAAGGCGAACCTCCTGATGCGCGTCCTTGAAATCTTCGAGTCAATAAAGATCCTGAGGCAGGCTGTAAGGGACCTGCCAGATGGAAGGGTTGCTGACAGGAGCTGGGAGATGCAGGATACAGGTGTTGTGAAGAGCTATGTGGAGGCTCCCAGGGGAAAACTCTACCACTCCTATGCAATTGAGGATGGCCGCGTCAGGAGTTCCATAATCAGAACACCCTCAATGTCAAATATAGGGGCCATGCAGTACGCCTGCATAGGACACCACATCACAGATGCCCAGCTGGGAATAGTGCAGTGCGACCCCTGCTTCACATGCACTGACAGGGCAATTGAGATAATAAGGCTTTAGGTGATGGAATGGAACCGTTATACTCTCTTTCAGCTGTTTTAGGCACGATCATCCTGGGCCTCATAGTCAGTCTATGGTTCCCGGGTATTGAAAGGAAATTCGTACATGCAAGGATACAGCAGAGGATAGGGCCGCCGGTCTCAAGCCCGGGACTGATGGCAGCCCTTAAATTCTTCTACAAGAAGACCATAGAACCATGCTCACCACTCCCAAGGCTCTACAACTCCCTCCCCCTCATAGGATTCATATCAGCCCTCCTGATACTCCTGTTCCTCATACCCCCAATGTACAGCCTGGCGGGACTTGCAAGCCTCGTTGCATTTGTGGGTTTCCTCAAGATAGAGGAGGTCATATACGTCTTCATGGGGTCACTGTCAAGGTCCGTCATGTCACTGAGGATGCCCTTCCCTGACCTTGCAAGGGGGGCCAAGCACCCGGATGTCCAGAGGTACTTCCTTGAGGACCTGAGTTCCATGAGGGCATTCCGTCTGATAGCCTTCGGATCATTCCCCATCTACATAGCAATCTTCGTACCCGCAGTCATGGCAGGGAGCATATACCTCAGGGACATTGTGGCCTACCAGGCAACCCACGGACCGGTTCTTTTCTCAGTGGCGGGCGTCATCGGTGCGGTGGTGTTCTTCATAGGTTACATGATACTCCTCAACGAGTACCCCTTCGCAATCCTCAAGACCAAGGCGGATGTTATAGAGGGACCCTACATGGAGTACGCGGCAAAGTACAGGGCCTTTGTCTATATAACCAGGGGTTTCCTCATGTTCACCCTGGGGTGCCTCTTCTCAGCACTCTTCCTTGGAGTGCCACCCAACATAATGGACTGGGATATACTAATCAACATAGCGGTCGCGGTACTTTTCCCGGTGTTGATGGCCATATTCAGCGCCTTTGCACCAGTATTCACATATAAACAGTTCTATCCGGTGACAGCCGCAGCATCGGTTCTGGGTGTACTGGCACTGCTCGTAGCGTTTGTCTAGGAAGGTGATACTGATGAAAATAGTTATAAGACCCCACCACATGATAAGCCTTGGAGGATACATAGTTGAACTTGAATTCCCCTACCGGAACCTTATAGTCGTAAACCCCACCGATGAACATATAAAGATAGAGGTGCCTGTCTTTAATGAGGAATGGATAGAGGAGCACAGGAGCCTTGGACTTAAAATAGTCCCTGTGGGTGAAGATGATAACTACCTGCGCCTCTGGAGGAGGGAGAAGGCCCTCCTGGAGTCCGGTAACAAGTGATCATGATGAGTTCGGTCGCCATAAGCATAAGGACCCTTGAACGGCCAGGCGTCCTCAGTGAAATAACGGGTATGCTGGCAGCCAGGGGGATAAACATCACATACGCCCACCTTTACGTTGAGAGGGATGGTTACGGGTCCATATACATGGAACTTGAGGATATAGATGATGTTGATGGGCTGGTTGAGGAGATAAGGTCCTCCAGGACCGTTGTTGATGTGAGGATTCACAGGTCCCTTGAAAAGATATACGGTAAGAGGATAATCATAATAGGGGGAGGGGCGCAGGTATCCCAGGTTGCCATGGGAGCCATCAGTGAGGCGGACCGCCATAACATAAGGGGTGAGAGGATAAGCATCGACACCATCCCCCTCGTGGGTGAGAAGGAGCTTGCAGAGGCCGTAAGTGCGGTGGGGAGGCTCCCCAGGGTGGCTGCACTGGTCCTTGCAGGTTCACTCATGGGTGGCGCCATCACGGAAGCCGTTGAAAGGGTTAAGAGGGAGCATGACATCATCGTCATAAGCCTCAACATGCCAGGAAGCGTCACCGGCGCCGCCGACATTGTTGTAACCGACCCTATACAGGCAGGGGTTATGAGTGTTATGGCGGTGGCCGATACCGCTGTCTTTGACATTGAGAAGGTGAGGGGTAAAAGGTTTTAATGAAAAAGGCATCCCGGCCTTAGGGGATAATAAAAATTAAAAATAGGGTTCTAGCTCATCTCAATGGCCCTTATAAGTTTACTTGCAGCGTTTTTGAGTTCGGTGTCCTTTATATCCCCGCTTTCCCTTATCTTGAGGGCAAGCTCAAGGACCTTTGAGACGTCTGATGGCTTGAGGTTCTCTGCCATTTCAAGGTATGTCTGATCCTCCTTATCGAGCTCCTCCTTCTTCTGGGCGGCCAGTTCAAGGAGAACACGGCAGCTGCTCATAACATCCGGGCTGTCAAGGTTCTCACATTTTTTAAGAAGTTCCTCCTTCATCATATCACCATTCTAATTTATGTTCCAATCATTATTTATATTTATATTTTCATTTTTTCATCAGATGATGATGTTTTTATTCCTTCATTGGCCTTAAGGCACGTGATTGTGTTCTTCCATGATTTTTCCCGGAGGAGGTGCAGTGCTTCACTATCCCATTCAGGACTGATCCTCCCCGAGGCATTCATCTGAGAGACCGCATTTTTCACACCTGGACGGCTTTACATCCACGGAGGGAACCTCACCATCCTCGATTATCTTCCTTATCTCATCAAGGACATCGAAGAGGCACTCCCTTCTCCGGTAATCCGTTACAACCGTGCGTCTTTCTGCCAGGGGTATGTAGTCTATGAAGGATACCAGGCTCTCGGTTTCGAATTCCCTTTCAACCAGGAGGGCCTGGGCCGTGAGCTCGAGGCTGTCAGATGGCCAGGCACCACCTGCAGGGGGCAGCACACCCTTAATCTTCACAGGGTAATGGTGGCCGTCGATTATCTCCATGTTCACACGACCATAGAGCTCCAGGGAGGGATCATGGATGGTGTAGTCCCTTATGAATGGCGGGAATATCCTCCTGGCAACCCTCTCCCCAGGGGCCCCCATCAACTCCATGGCACCTGTTATCCTGAGGGCCGCTGATCTCACCTGAAACTTCATGGTATCCATCACCTTCTCCCTGACCCCTCCCTCAAGGCCATTAAGTATCCTTTCAAGGTCCCCCATAAGGAGGCCCTCAACCTCCCCTGGATCCGTCCCTGGCTGGAGCTTCCTTGCACGGGACTCTGCAGCCAGTCTGAAGTCAAGGTAGGCGTCCCTTATGGCCATGGCTTCATGGTTGAAGGGGCTCCTTATGCCAAGGAACTCGGTGAGGTACAGCTTCATCGGACAGAACATGAATTCAGAGATGCATGAGACGGATACAGCCATCTTTTCACCACAATAATTATTAATTTATTACACACGCCTAAAAAAAAATTAGAGTATCCTGAGGCTCAGAGGTTCACCCATCACCCATTCCATCTCCATGATTTCGGAGAGGGCCCTCTGGAGGTCCCCCTCCATGGTACTGTGGGTTACAATGTATATGGGGACCGTTTCACCCTCAACGGCACCCCTCTGGGTCACCGATTCAATGCTTATACCATGCCTGCTGAAGGCACCTGCCATTTCATGGAGGACCCCTGGCCTGTCAACCGCTTCAAGCCGGATGTAGTATCTTGAAGTGGTTCTTGAGAACTCCCTCACTGATTTAACGGCTTCAAACCCAGGACCCATGGGTATCCTCTTCTCAGGGTTTATCACTATGTCCATGCAGTCAGCAACAACGGCACTTGCAGTGGCCCTCCTCCCGGCGCCCTTACCATAGAACATCACGGGTCCTGTGAAGTCCCCCTCAATGTATATTCCATTATAAACTCCTGTAACGGATGAGAGGAGGTGGTCTGCAGGTACAAGGGCGGGCATAACCCAGAGTTCCAGTTCCCCATCCTCAAGCCGGGCGGCTGCAAGCAGCCTGACGGTATGGTTGAGTTCTTCAAGGGCGTATTCAATGTCATGCCTCTTTATATTGCTTATACCCATGACATGGAGTTTCTCTTCAGGTACGTAGACTCCAAAGCCCAGGAGGGTCAGTATTATCAGTTTCTGTGCCGTGTCATGACCCTCAATATCAAATGTGGGGTCCCTTTCAGCGTACCCCAGCCGCTGGGCTTCCCTCAGAACCTCCTCAAATTCACATCCCTCAGAGGCCATCCCTGTGAGGATGTAGTTGGCTGTACCGTTGATTATCCCGTAAATCGACTGTATCCTGTTGGCTGCAAGGGATTCGTTGAGTGCCTTGAGGACGGGTATGCCTCCACCCACACTGGCCTCAAATGCAACCCTCACCCCCTTCTCACTGGCCGCTGACATTATCTCATCCCAGTGCCTGGCAAGGAGGGCCTTGTTGGCGGTTACCACATGCTTACCATTCTCGATGGCCCTCAGGATGAAGCTGCGGGCAGGCTCGTATCCGCCTATGAGTTCTATGACGATGTCTATATCAGGATCCTCGAGTATATCATCAGCATCGGTTGAGAGTTTTTCAGGGTCTATCTCCACCCCCCGGGGTGTTTCAATGTCAAGGTCAACTACCCTTTTGAGTTCAACCTTTCTCCCGGTCTTCCTGTTGATGAGTTCCTGGTTCCTGTTAAATATCTCCACCACACCGGCGCCTATGGTTCCAAATCCTATAAGTCCCACCTTCACACTAAAACCTCCATATTACATAATCACATCATAAGTATTAATATTTTTATATTTTGAGTTCCTTCAGTTTTATGAACTCATCCTCAGCCTCACGGCTGGTGCCGACAACCACCCGGTAGCCATCATTCCTTCCTGTGAACCTTTCAAGTTTGCCCCTGGCCAGGATCCTCTCACCCTCCCTTGCCTGGCCAGCGTAGGTGTGTGTGAATGAGACAACCTCAGTGATTTCAACTCCGGGTCCCTCAAGGACCCTCACGTCTTCCACAAGGTACCTTGCAGGGTTATCAAAGGCTTCAAGGGCGTCACTGACCGTGCATTCAACCGTGATCCTACCGCAGGGTTCATATTTTGTATCTGCCCATGAACCACCTATCTCATCCCACTCCCTTGCTGCAAGTATGTCAAAGAGGGTGCCGTCAACGGTCCCCCTGTTGTTCTTCCGCATCTCATACCAGCAGAATTCCCTGAAGCTGAGGGTTTCATCAACTATCCGCTTCCTGTAGACCCTCATCCAGAATGATTCATCAAGGCCCTTCAATGGCCCCTCCTGACTCTCCCTGAGTTCTCCGAAGGCATCAAGGGCCCGTCTGTGGTTCTTAAGCCCGTAAACCACAAAGTCGATGTCAGAGTTTTCAGGGTCGTGGAGTCCGGGGAGGATGGACCCTGAAACACCCATACTCCTGTAGGGGATCCCTGCATGGTCATGGAGGGCGTCTGCGATCTTAATGACCTTTAAAAGCAGAGGATCGGAGGCATCTTCCATTATCTCACGTAGCCGGGCGTCCGGTCGGAGTATCCTTTCCACAAGGTCCCGGGGCACGCCCATCATGAGAACACCGAGTTCATGGTAGTGGTGCAGGTACCCTGGGTGGTGCTCCCCAAGGAACCTGTAGGCTCCCTCAGAGTTCACCTTTGAGTATCTTGATGAGTCCAGTGATCTTTCACCCTCTTCATCGGGTATGTACCGTAAAAATGAGATGATCCTGTCATCTGGATGGAGGTAGGATGTCACCGCAAAGAAAAGATCATCCATGGTATGTATGAAGTCACGGATTCGGGATCTCATAGATAAATAAATGTTGGGTGGAATTATAAATCTTTTCATATGATTCTGATGAGAATTGAACCAGGAAAGGATCTGATGGAGGAACTGGTGGCGCTCCCCCATGAGGGCGCCATCGTATCAGGCATTGGAAGCCTCCATGGAGCCAGGATAAGGACGGCGGATGAGAGTAAAGTGATGGTCAGGGGCCCCCTTGAGATGGTCTCACTCCAGGGGACGGTAACAGGCTACGGCGTCCACCTACACATCGCAGTTGCAGACTCCCGGGGGAGGATGACAGGAGGCCACCTCATGGGGGACTGCAGGGTGAGGACAACAGCTGAGGTGGCCATGATACCATATCAGGGTAAGATGCTCAGGGTAAGGGACCGGAGGACAGGATACAGGGAGCTTATGGTACTTGACTGAAATGGTAGATCTATATATGATCATAATCAGAGATAGGAAATGGTGATTTGATGATATATGAACACCTTGAGGAGCCACTCCTCTATGATGGGAGTCAGATAGAGCCTGTCTGGGCACTGAGTGAACTGGGTATAAAGGGCTCGAGTATAATAACATGGATCGGTCCGATGGATGTGAGGGATATAGTTGACTATGAGGACCTTGACCTTGAAATAAAGGCCGGGGAGGCCCTGCACTTCATCGTCGAGCACTTCGATGAGCAGCCATCAAGCCTGAGGCTTGCATACCACAGGCAGAGGATACTCGTGATGCTCCTGAAGGAGGAACTCTCAAGGGAGGGCTTTGATACAAGGAGGGATGGCGACGACCTCTACATAGGATCATCAAAGCTCACGGTCTCAATTGCCACGGCATCCATATCCAGCATGAAGATACACCTTGGCGTTAACCTCCACCGTGAGGGGACGCCCGATGATGTTGAAACCGTGGGACTCCTTGATGAGAAACCTGAGCTTGGAATGGACGGCGTTGTAAGGATAGCTGAGAACGTTGCAATGGCATACATCCATGAGCTTGATTCCATTGAGGAGGACATCTGCAAGACAAGGGTTTTCTGATTAGGGTGAACTGATCTCATGAGGATCGTTATGGATTAATCTGATGTGATATGATGAAGATCGTTATAAACGGTATACACGCCAATTTAAGGTTTTCGGCAGCCCACATGATACCCGAACATGAGTCATGTGGCTGCATACACGGCCATTCCTACATAGTTGATGTGAAGGTTGAGGGAAAGAGGTCAGGGAAGCACGGCTTCGTGGCTGACTTCAAGGATGTTAAGGGTATAGTGAGGGAGATGTGTAAGAAACTCGACCATAAATTACTGATACCCCTTAAAAGTCCACTTATAAACTTTGCATCAACCGACAGGGACGTTAAATTTGAAATTGCAGGTAAGAGGTACAGCATACCCTCCGAGGACTGCTGCCTCCTTGAACTTGAATCCACATCTGCAGAGGAGCTCTCAAGGTACTTTGCATCAGCCCTCTTCAGGAGGCTCAGTGAAAAATATGAAATATCCTCCGTGGAGGTCTGTGTGAATGAGGGTATAGGCCAGGGAGCCCTTTACACTATTTCAAGGTGAGGGTATAGATGAAGGCACCCATCATGGAGGTATTCAGCAGCATACAGGGTGAGGGCCTGCTCATGGGAAGGAGGCAGATATTCGTAAGGTTCGCCGGCTGCAACCTCAGCTGCAACTACTGCGACACGCCCGAGAGCAGGGACGCCTCCAGCGGAGAAAGGGTTTCAGTTGAAGAACTCCACGAGACCGTGAAAGGCCTTATAACTCCTGACTTTCACTCATTAAGCATCACCGGAGGCGAACCACTGCTTTACCCGGAATTTATAGAGGAATTTCTTGACGGATCCCCCTACAGTGCTCTGCTTGAGACGAACGGTTCTCTGCCAGAGAATGCCCGGAGGATAGCACACCTCTTTGACCACGCCTCGGTGGATATAAAAACACCTGAACATTTTTCAGAAGATACCCGTGGAGATAGTACTAAATCCGATATATCCTGGTCCCGTGACATCATTGACCGGGAGATTCAAGTCGTAAACATATTAATATCAAAAGGTGCAAATACATACTGTAAGGTGGTTGTGATGCCCACCACCAGGGCGGATTACATAGGGAATCTGGCTAAAAGGCTCCGTGAAGACGTTGATGAACCAGAAAAACTTTCAATGGTCATACAGCCATGCAGTTCCCCTGGAGGATGGGCAGGAAACACTCCTCGCCTGCTGGAAATGTCTCAGGAAGCCGGAAAGTATATGGATGTGTATGTGATACCCCAGATGCACAGGGCCCTGGGCCTTAGATAGGAGGTTTTACATATGGAGATGGAAACAAAGGTTACAGTCCATGATGCCATGACATCGAATGTCATAACAGCCGACCCTGGCATCAGCGTTGCAGAAGCAGCAGCAATAATGACAGAGAGAAAGGTCGGGAGCATCATCGTGAAGAGCAACTCAGAACCTGAAGGACTCATAACAGAGAGCGACATCATAAGGAAGGTGGTTTCCAAGGATTTAAGGGCCAGTGAAGTTAAAATCGGCGAGGTAATGAGCAGGAACCTGATAAGCATAGAACCTGAAAGGGAACTCAGCGAAGCAGCAAGGCTGATGGCCAAGAACAGCATAAGGAGACTCCCTGTTGTGAAGGACGGTGCCCTTGTAGGTATACTGACATCCTCTGATGTGATGATAGTGGCGCCGGAACTCACGGATATCCTTGTGGAAAACGCGAGGATGGAGGAGAACAGGGCTCAGATATCTGAGGACGGCCCTTCGGTTCCTGGTGTGTGTGAGGTCTGCGGCAACTATGAGGAGTACCTTGAGGAGTATGATGGTAAATACGTATGTGAGGAGTGTAAAGAGGACTTAGAGGGTGAATAATTTGTTTGTAAAAGACGTGATGACGTTAAATCCCGTCTCAGTCTCACTTGAAACTGCTGCCACCAGAGTAAGATCTATTTTAAGGGACGAAGACTTCAGATGCGTCCCTGTAGTTGAGGGAGATAAACTCAGGGGTCTTATAACAAGGGGTGATGTCCTGAACATCACCGCAACCAAGTCCAATATTGAGGCACGGGGGATAATGGAGAAACCAAGGGTTATCCTGACGCCTGAAATGGATATAATGAAGGCTGGAGAGGATATCCTCAGGGCGGGTGAGATACAGGCACCTGTGGTTGAGTCCACCGATAACATGAAACTTGTGGGGATAGTGAGTGTCATAGACATAATCTCAGGGTTCCTTGATAATGGCTATGAACCAAAGAGGAACCCTGTTGAGAATATAATGACCACCAGAACCGTAACCTGCGAACACAGCGATCCACTATCAGCGGTCTGGGACAGGATGGATGAATCCGGATTCTCAGGGCTTCCTGTAATGAAGGATGGTAAACTGATAGGCATCATAACAAGGAAGGACCTCATAAGGTATGGTCATGCAAGGATAGGCAGGGAATCCGGTGATGTGAAGTCTGTGGCCGTTGAGAAGATAATGAAGACACCCACGGTTGCCATAACACCCGACGAGTCCACTGAAAGGGCTGCTTTTCTAATGGTGGAGAGGGACATAGGCAGGATTCCGGTTGTGGAGGACCCTGTTTTTGTCAAGTCCGACCCTGACATGGTTAAGGAAGGCCGCCTTGCAGGGATAGTTTCCAGGGAGGACGTCCTGCAGGCATACATCAAGTGAACCGGTGCCTTCATGAGACCTGAAAGCCCCATCATCCAGAAATTAATTTTTATGATGAATAGAATGATATGTAATAACGATACTTACTCATGTAAGTATATCTCCCAGAGAGGTGTGTGAATGAGAAAAAAAGACACCATAAACCTGGTAAAGTCTAGGGACCGTGGTCCCGTTGAATTCGAAAGCAGAAACTTCGACCACGAAGGCGATGTCATGGCAATCGCCAGAAAGGAAGTGGTCTCAGTACCCCAGACAGCCACCATTAAGGAAGCAGCAGAGATAATGGTTAAGAACAAATTCAGGAGGCTTCCCATAACCAACCCAGGGACAGGGAAGCTCCAGGGAATCGTAACGGCCATGGATATCCTGGACTTTTTAGGTGGGGGAGATAAGTTCAGAATCCTTGAGGACAAGTATGATGATAACTTCCTGGCGGCGGTCAACGAACCCGTTAAGAGCATCATGACAAGGGAAGTCCTCTACGTAACCAGCAAGGACTCAATATCAGATGCGGTGAGCCTCATGCTTGAAAACAGCGTAGGGGCCCTGCCTGTTGTTGACCATGATGAGAAAATCACAGGTATAGTATCTGAGAGGGACTTCGTACTCCTCATGGCAGGAGTTTTCAACGACGAACTCACAGAGGACCACATGACATCAAGGGTTATCAAAACAACCCCAGGAACACCAATAGAGGGCGCCTCAAAGATAATGGTGAGGAACAGGCTCAGGAGGATCCCGGTTATAGGTGAGGAAAGGAAAACACCACACCCAGAGGAGGATAAACTTGTGGGCATGGTGACATCAACTGACATCCTGGAATTCCTGGGTGAAAACAGGGCCTTCAACAGCATGAAGACCAACAGTGCAAATGAGGTCCTCGCAACACCCGTAAATGAAATAATGGAGACAGAGGTCTGCACGGTCACATCCACCACACCCCTGGGAAGGGTCTGCGAGATCATGGAGAAGCATGGCATCGGGGGACTCCCCGTCGTTGACTACGGAAACCTGACAGGAATGATAACAGAAAGCGATTTACTGAGGGCAATAGCAGGATGATGGAGGTGGAAACATGGACATCAGGAGTATAATGAGCGAGGACCCGGTGGTCATGGAGGACACACAGCAGGTTGCATATGCAAGGAACCTGATGCTCAGGAACGGGATAAGCAGGGTTGTGGTGGTGGACCCTGACGGGAAACCCGTGGGCATCGTGACGGAAACAGACATAACAAGGAAACTGAAGGTCAGGGGACCGGCATGGAGGAGAAGGCCGATAGATAAAATATCAATAAGGAGGGTCATGAACGAGAACCCCATCAGCATTGATGTAAATGACACGCCCCGTGACGCCGCAGACCTCATGCTGAAAAACAGGGTGGGTTCACTCCTGGTAATGGACGGGGATGAACTTGCAGGCATAATAACCAAGAAGGACCTTCTAAGGTTCTTCAAGGACAGATGCGCCGGCAGATGGAAGGTCAGGGACCTCATGACAGGTGATGTTAAAACGGTAACAGAGAACCACACCATCTCCCATGTCATAGGCATCATGGAGGAAAACGACATCTCAAGGGTTGTTGTAACCAGGGATGGTGGTGTTGCAGGGATAATAACCTCTGAGAACCTTTCATTTGCAACATTCGAGGATCCTGAGAAGGGAATACCCGTTGAGAAGGTTTACTTCATAAGAAAAACCTCAGAGGATAAAAGGAAGGTCAGAACGATATCCATGCTGACCGCAGGTGACATAATGACAGAGGATGTTATAACGGTGGACCCCTCTGCCGACGCCTCAGAGGCGGCCTCAATCATGCTTGAGAACAATATAAGCGGGCTGCCTGTGGTTGAGGACGATGAACTGGTGGGGATAATCACCAAGACGGATATAATAAGCGGAATCCAGTAGGGGTGGTAGAATGATAATTAAAAACCTCATGTCCACGGATCCTGTCTGCATCGACAAGGACCAGAACGTATGCGACGCCCTTCGCCTCATGGGTAAAAGGGATGTTTCAAGGCTCATAGTCATAAACACCAACAGTGACCATGAAAAGGAAATGGTGGGCATAGTTACAGAGAAGGACATAGCAATGAAACTCGGCTCATCAAGGTACGGTAACATGGCACCCTCCCACTTCCATGTCTCAACGGTCATGACCCCCGATCTTTTAACTGCAGATCCAGACATGGACGCGGGAAGCGCGGCAAGCATCATGCTTGAAAATAACATTGGAAGCCTCCCGGTTGTGGATGATGATGAACTCCTGGGAATCGTCACCAAGTCAGACCTCCTCGATGTATGCCGGGGGAAGGCCTACGATAAATACACTGCAGGGGATGTTATGAGCACGGAGATGATCACGGTAACCCCTGATGAGAGGCTCGTCCATGCAAGGAGGATGATGATCGACGCGGGCATTGGAAGACTGCCGGTGATGGATAACCAGGAACTTGCAGGTATACTGACAGCCAGTGACATGACCCGGGCGGTGATAAACTTCAGGAAGCTTGTCCCGGACAGACACAAACCCTCAAGGATAAGGAACCTCCTTGTTGGGGATGTGATGAAGCAGAACGTGGAGACGGTAGACGCCGAAACCCCTGTCACAGACATAGCCTCAATGATCCTGGAAAAGGGGTACGGGGGATTCCCTGTAACAGCTGAAGGTGAACTGGCAGGCATAATAACAAAGACGGACCTCCTGGATCTCATAGTTGAGATAGAGGGCGTCTTCTAACCCCCATTCTATTTTTTAATAACTTGAGTGAAGCTAATGAAGGACATACCATTCGAGAGGATCTCAGAGAAGACAGGGGTCCCGGCCGAAAGACTTGAAACATCATTTAAGAAGGGCAGCAGCCGGCTCCTTGAATCAGGGGGCTTAAGGGCCCTCTTCTTTAAGAAGCAAGTAATGGACCTTGAAGCGGGAACCGTAGCCTACCTCACGGGGGAACCAGAGGTTATACGGGGCTTTCCAAAGATAAGGAGGACGCTGCTCCTTTCACCGGCCATCGAGAAACACTTCACTGAAAGCGTTGCCGTGGAGGAGAAGATGAACGGCTACAATGTGCGGATAGCCTCTGTTTCAGGGAGGATCCTTGCACTTACAAGGGGAGGCCATGTGTGCCCATTCACCACAGAGAAGGCCAAGGAGCTCATGGACCTCCAGGAATTCTTCAGGGATCATGGGGACCTTGTAATATGCGGGGAGATGATCGGCAGGGACAACCCCTACGTCTCACATGACTACCCTGAGGTGGGCCCCCTGGGATTCAGGGTCTTTGACATCCGGGAGAAAAACACCAACACACCCCTACCGGTAATGGATAAGAGAAGGATCCTTGAATCCTATGAACTCCCGGCGGTCAGACTCTTCGGCATTTTCCCGGTGGAGGAGGCCCCAGGGAGGGTGGCGGAGATAATAAGGATGCTGGGTGCCGATGGAAGGGAGGGGGTTGTCATGAAGGACCCTGAAATGAAGCTACCCCCACTGAAGTACACATCATCCCAGGCCCATGCACGGGAGATAGCATACGCCTTCAACTACCCCTTCGACTTTGGAAGGCCATTCTTCTTCAGCAGGGTTATACGTGAAGGGTTCCAGGCATATGAACTGGACGAATCCGACGAGGAGACCCTTGAAAGGGCCCACCGCCTCGGAGAGGCCATAATATACCCCATGCTGAAGAGGATAAAGAGCATAGCTGAGGGCGAACCAGCCTGTGAGGACACGGTTATAGACGTTGAGGACAGGGAAAGGGCCGAGGAATTCCTCAGGCACCTATCACGCCTTGGTGTCTCAGCAACCATTGCAGACTACAGGGACGGTAAGGCAACCATAAGGAGGTTCTACCAGTCAACAACCGACAGGATAACCAATTACCTTGAGGGGGGCCTGTACTGATGCCGGGGGAAACCATAGCCTACCTCGGACCCAGGGGGACATTCACCGAGGAGGCCGCCCTGGAGGTCGGGGACAGGCTCGTGGCCTGCGACTCCATCCTGGAGGTCCTGAGGGCTGTTGACTCCGGCAGGGTGGATATGGGAGTGGTCCCCATTGAAAACTCAATCGAAGGCCCTGTTGGGGTTACACTCGATCTCCTTGCAGGTGAATACGACCTCTGCATAAAGGGGGAGATCATAATAAGGGTCAGGCACAACCTCCTGGTTAACAGGGGCGCCAGGATGGAGGATATCAGGGAGGTCTACTCACACCCCCAGTCCCTGGCACAGTGCCGGAGATTCATTGAGGAGGCAGGGCTCATCACCCACTCAACACCCAGCACCGCCGCTGCCGCCATGATGATCAGGGGCAGGCAGGAACTTGCAGCCATAGGAACCAGGAGGGCCGCGGAACTCTATGGCCTCGAGGTCCTTGCAGTGAACATACAGGACCATGACCCAAACTTCACAAGGTTCATAGTACTTGCAGCTGAGGACCATGAACCCACGGGACAGGATAAGACATCAATAGTATTCTCCCTTGCAGAGGACAGGCCGGGGGGCCTCTACGAGGTCCTTGGGTTCTTTGCAGAGGCCGGAATCAACCTCACAAAGATAGAGTCAAGGCCATCCAAGCTGGGCCTTGGAAGGTACATATTCTTCATAGACTTTGAGGGTCACAGGAAGGATGAAACAGTGGCAGGGATACTCTCAAAGATAAGCCAGAAGACCCCTTTCATGAAAATACTCGGCTCTTATCCTGAATACAAAATCTGAGCCCTGATAAACTGATTTTTCACTCCATAAAGACTGCCGGGGTTCAGGGGGATCGCAGGTTAAAAGATATATATACCTCCACGGCGAATATTAGAACACCGATTAATTGTTCATCAAACATGTTCAGGAGATGGTAATGATTAACCCAGATAAGAGGATGCTCCTGAGACAACTTAAAAGGATTGAAAGGGACCTTGAAGAGGGCAGAATTTCAAGGGAGGAATACAGTTCCCTCAAGGAGAGGTACACGGAGGAACTTGAAACCCTGGAGGCGGTGGAGAATATAAGGAAACTTCAGGGCCAGAAATCCCCTGAAAAACCACTCGACCACTGGGTGGAGGAGTCCAGAAGAAAGAAGGACGAGACCGAGAAGAGGGAGCTCATGAAAAAGTATATCAGCTCAGGGGAGACCCGAAAAAAGCCAGGGATAAACCTCTCACTCATAGGCACCATAATACTTGTCCTGGCCTTCTTCTTCGGCACAGGCTTCGGCCTTTACTTCATGAATCCTAAAACAGAAACCCCTGCAACAGGGACGGTAACCGTGAATGAAAGCGCATTCCCATCCTTTAACAATACACTGAAGAACACCACAAGGATCGTGAACCAGACATCTGCACCCACCATCAACGAGACCCCATCAACGCCGGCACAGCCATCAAGGCCACCGGAAAACCAGCAGGGACCAGGGGATCAGAACACGCCGGGTAATTCAACATAATGGTCATGTGAGGCTTTAACATGAAGAAGTACATCACAGTTCTTTTCATGGTACTTGCTGTTGCTGTATCCGGATGCACATCAACAACCACCGATACCGGGAACAGTACAAAAACCTTTTCACAGAATAACATATCATTTGAATACCCCTTAAACTGGGTAGCTGCCAATTCACTGGCCAATGACACAGTAGCAGCCGTTGCAGATCCCTCCTCGGTTGATGACAGGGGCCTTGCACAGGTATCGGTTGTCATACAGGTCAGGGAACTTAAGGGGAACCTCTATGATATGTACAGGGAGAACTATGATACCCTCTTCAGCAACTCAAGCTACCGGAGGGTGTCGGAGAGCAACACAACCATCAACGGATACGGGGCAGTTGAAAACATCTACCTGGAAACCGGGAACGGCACCTATAAGAAGAGAAGGGCCATATGGATACAGAGGGACAGGAACGTCTATGTCATACTCTGCACGGCACCTGCAGATAGGTTTGACTCTGAAAAGAAGAACTTTGACCTCATCATCAGCACTTTAAGGTTCCTCTGATCAGACAACTCCATTATTTTTTATATTGAAGACAGGGCCCCGACAAAAGGGTGTAATATCCACATCCCATCCCAGTAACATTCGCGGTATCCTGCTAGCCCCATGGGATGGTACCTGGATCCGCACCGTTAAAGCAAAACTATAAATTTATATCTGTCAAAGATATTATTAAATTATAGGGGTCACTGTACTGATAACTGAACAGGCTCTTTTTATTTTATCTCCAGAGGTTTAGAGGCTTTTCTGGGTTTTAAACCTGGTAGAATGTGACCTTATTCATGATAATTAGGGTTAACCAGTAAAGAAAAGGAGGAATAAATAATGGTACTGCCAATATGCGATGTCTGTCTTAAAAGCGGAATTTTATGTCAGGGCTGTGAAAATAAACTTAAAACAGGGGAGGTAACCCAGACCGAAGTGGACATTGCAAAGGTTCTATACAGGATCGGAGAGGGAAAGCTCGGATTCAAGAAGGCCATAGACCTTGACGGAATTGTTATAATCATCACAGAACCCGGAGAGGTTGGTAAACTCATAGGAAAAGGCGGTAAGATAGTTAGGGCAATATCAAGGGAGATAGGAAAGAAGGTGAGGGTGGTCGGTGAAAACGCTGACCTCAAATCAGTGGCAGAGGACGTCCTTGCACCCGCCAGGATCTCAGGCATAAACATAGTTTTCGGCAAGGACGGTGTGGAGCGCTTCAAGATAAGGGTCATGAAGGAGGACGCCCGCCGCGTGCCAGGAAACCTTGAAACCCTCAATGAGATAATTGAAATGCTCACCGGCGAGAAGACCGTGGTTGTTATTGATGATAGATAGGGAATGGTAAAATGCGTGTTGTGCTCTGCGTTACCGGCAGCGTGGCTGCAGTTGAAGCCGTTAAACTCGCCCGTGAACTCAGGAGGAAGGGGGCTGAGGTCAAATGCTTCATGAGCGAGGACGCCTGCAGGATAATACACCCATATGCCATGGAATTTGCAACAGGAAGCCCCCCGGTACTGGAACTCACAGGGGAAATAGAGCACGTTAAATACTCCGATGCGGACCTGATCCTGGTGGCGCCTGCAACAGCAAACATAATAGGTAAACTGGCATATAAACTTGCAGACAACCCCATATCATCACTCCTTCTAACAGCAGCCGGCAGGGGCACAGCCATTCTCATGGTGCCCTCAATGCATGAGGCCATGTACGAGGCCGCCGCTGAGAACATAAGGAAACTTAAGGAGGAGGGAGTCGCCTTCCTCGAGCCCCGAATGGATGAGGGGAAGGCTAAATTCCCTGATATTGACACCATAACCCTTGAGGCACTGAGACAGGCCTCTGAAGGTAAAATGCGGGGTTTAAGGGTCCTTGTAAGCCTTGGCGGCACCTTGGAACCCATAGACCCTGTGAGGGTCATAACAAACAGGAGCTCCGGGAGGATGGGCCTTGCGGTTGCAAGGGAGGCCTACATACAGGGTGCTGACGTCACCCTGGTGGCAGGCACGGTCTCGGTTGATATACCGTCACAGCTCCGCACCGTCAGGGCTGAAACAGCCCATGAAATGGCCGAGGCAGTGGCTGAACTCATAGGAGAACATGATGTATTCGTCTCAGCAGCAGCGGTCTCTGACTTCAGACCGGTTTACAGTGAAGAGAAGATCTCATCGGACTCGGAGATTACACTGAGGCTCAAACCAAACCCCAAGATAATCAGGATGGCCCGTGAAACCAATCCTGAAGCGTTTATAGTTGGCTTCAAGGCAGAACACGGCGTTTCTGAGGAGGAACTTATAGCGGCTGCAAGGAAGCAGATTGAGGATTCTGTTGCTGACATGGTTGTTGCAAATGATGTCTCGGTGGAGGGCTTTGGCTCCGAGAACAACAGGGCAATCATAGTCTCTGAAGGGGTAACTGAACTCCCCACCATGAAGAAGGAGGAGCTTGCAGGGTTAATCATCGGGGAGATAATGAAGAGACTCGGCCTGGAGGTTTAGGCGGTTCTGGCACAGATGGTATGGGCTTTATTCATTTTCCCTGAGTCCAGGGTCGCTGCTGGAGAATTACTTTTTTTTACTTAATGAATAATAGGGCTGCTCTATGCAGAAGGAGACTCACTTTTTTTAAATCATAAATGAAAAATAGGTTTTCATCCAGGTTATCGCCCATTTATAAGCAATAACCTGGAGGTGAAATTATGGCCTTCAGCTGGGGTTATAATTATGTAACTAATCCAATATATACCTTTATTATTAAAAATTTTCTATTATTGTATATTTTTATTTGCAATGCGAGTATACATACCATCCATGCCCACCAAGAAAACACACCCAACAAAAGAAGAACTTCTCCAAGACCCTCTCCTACAAGAATTCATATTTTCCAGGAACATAAAAGAAAAAACTATAGAGACATACATTGCAGCAATACAACACTACTCACAAGTCACAGGAAAAACAATCACAGAATTAATAGAAGAAGCGGAAAAAGAGGAAGATTCAGGGGTTAAAAGAAGAAAACGCAAGATCAGACAATATTTCCTAAAATACATTCAACACCTACAAGACCAGGGGGTCAAAGGATCAACTATCAGATTATACATCTCCAAAATCAAAGCACTATACAATGAATATGAGATTGACCCCCCAAAGATCACATACAAAATTCGACCTGAAAATAAATCCATGGATGATCTTATAAATCTCCATGAGATCAAAAATGTCCTGGACAACACCCATCCACGGGAAAAAGCCATGATCCTCCTGCACCTCACCAGTGGGATGGGATCCGCGGAACTTCGAAGACTCAATGTTGTTGATTATAATAAGGCCATAGGTTTCAATGTCCTCGGAGAGGATTATGAGGATGCCAGAAAACGCATACAAGATGAAGAGATTGTTGGAGTTTGGAAGGTAAATAGAGTAAAGACAGGAATGCCATATGTTACTTTCAGCACTCCTGAGGCTAATATAAAAATCCTTGACTATCTAAGGTACCGTCGATTAAATGGAGGACCTTTAAAAGAGACTCAGCCTCTATTTTCAACTCAAAATGGAGATAGACTCAAACCGATCACTTATGCTAACATTTTCAATCGTCTTAATGACAGATTCTATCTTGGAAGGGATGCAGCGGGTAATCGTCGTTTAACTTCCCACAAACTTAGGAAGCTTTTCACGACCATCCTTTATAAGGAGGGAATGGATAAGCTGGCAATTGATTGGCTGCTTGGTCATAAAGTGAATCCAGTCACAGAGGCGTATTTCAAAGTGAATATAGATCACCTTGAAAGAGAATACAGAAAAAGGATGCGATCTTTGACTTTTGAGAAGACTGTTACAAGACGAGTAATGGCCCCTGAGGTTCGTGAGATTGTGAAAGAACTGGAAGAGAAGGAGAATGAGATTAAAGAATTGCGTGAGTCTCAGGAGAAGTTAAGAGAGTGGGTGAGGAAGACTGAGAAGTTGTATAATCTTATATCGTCTCATCCGGAGATACTGGAAAAACTTGAAAGATAATGCTTTAGTTTTCTGATGCTCTCCTTCACTATTCTTATTAATTTTATATTTATTATCATTAGTTAAGCCTCAGGATGGGGGGTATATTCTTGACGCCCACCAAGAAAATACAAGACCCCCTCCTGAGGCGGTGCATCCCAGGGGGATACAATGTATAGTAGAATTCATGCTGTATATATAGGTGCCCCCCTAACTGTTTTGGAGTTGATCAGACATTGAGTTGTGGGGGGCTTTTGATCATGGATTACATTTCAAGGTGTTCTAAGTATTCTTTGTTGTGTTTTATGAAAAGATCGATGGCTTCCTCCCAGGCGGAGGTCATTGGGCTTTTCTCATATTTGAGCATCGCTATTACTTTGAAGAGTTTGAACTTTCTTGAGTTTATGTATATGCTTGTATGTATTTTTTCATTTTCTTTCATGTTTTATTCTCGGTGTGCATATCTTATATATTTATCCTCTCAAATAACAACATACCAAAATAACAATATACCAAAAAAAATATATACTAAGAGATAGAATATACTACTAAAGGAAAAGGAGTTGATCAGACATGAAACCAATCCTCTCAAAAAAAGAGAAAGCCTGGAGAAAATACCAGGCACTAAAAAAAGAAGGACGAGAAGAAGAAGCAAGAAAGGCCTGGGAAGAATACGATGAACTCAACAGAGTCATCGTGAAAATCATGAACAGAAAACCCCCACTCGAGGAGATGGTCCACGACCAGATCCTCGGCATCCGCAACAAGAGAAACGCGAGAATCACTCCCGAGGCCATCCGCGCCCTCGAAAGATACCTCTCCAGTCTGGCCTGGAACATCCTTGAAAGCGCCGGGCAGACAGCACACATACAAGACTTCACAAGGGACCTCGGGGAAACACAGAATGACATCACCATAGACGAAGAACACATTTACCTCGGCTATCTTGACATTCTCTCATACACGGATGAGGAATCAGTGGAAGAGTACAACAGAATCCGGGAAATACTCATGGAGGGGGAGTAAATGATGCCATTAACCAAAAAGGAACTTTACAACAGACTCCTTCTAGCAAGAGACATTGACGATATACACAAGTACCGGAAGACTGTGGATGATGTGCTGAAATGGCTAAAACTAGACCTTGAGAAGGGGGATGAATGGTGATGTCCGATCTGAACATGAGGGCTGTGATCCTCATCCTCCTAATACTCCTCTTTTTTATTTTCATGGGACTTATGAAGACACTTGAAGTTGCACCATACCACACACTTGGATGTTAGGGGTTGATGATATGGAAAAAACTCTTAAAGGGGGTGTGAATATTGAATGACCTGCTACTGGAATTAGAGAATGATAAAGGATGGGAAGACCTGAACGAATCAGCAATGTTCTGGAACCCCATGGAGGGAGAAAGTATACGTGGCATCTGCAAAGGCATCAAGGAGATACACACAAAACTCGGCAGCCTAAAAGTCATGACCCTCCAAACAGCAGACGGGGAATACTACGTGAAAGGCCACAAGGCCCTGGAGAAATACTTTGACAGGATACAGGAAGGATGGGGTGTCTGGATCACATACAATGGAAAGGCAAAGTCACAGAATGGTACGGAATACCACAGTTACACAGTGAAGGTGAAAAGACTCAATCAAACCACACAGTTAGGAGTTCTCCATGAGAATGACTTCCAGGACAAAAGCATCCAGGCACTTATCATGTTAACCCGCGCCGACAAAGGGACGACAACACTAAAGAATGTGCTGGAAAAGCTTGATGAAGTCTATGGTGAGGGTGGTGTCACAGAATCAGAGTACCTCAAAATCAAGGAAGAACTAGGGGTGAACTAATGGATAGAGTCAGGACCAGCATAATGCTCCCTGAAGGAGTGTACACTTACCTGAAAGACATTGTGATAACAGCACAGAACGAAGGAGTGAAACTATCCATGAATGAAATCATCAATGACGCCATCCTCTATTACTTGGACTATGTGAACATCGAGAGAGAATACCTTGAGAGGAGGATGCGCTGATGGCAGGAGAACACCTACGGAGGCTGCGGAAGGCGCAGAACATCCAAGTCGAACCTCTACCTGGGGATGATGCATTACTACCATTCATCACCCGGTCAGAGAATGGGGAATACCTTGTCACAGTACTGGATAACATGATACGATGCGAATGCCCTGATTACCAGTACCGTCATGGCGATGAGGGTTCATATATCTGCAAACATTGCTGGGCAGTCCTGCAGCACATACTCAACGAATCATATGAAGAATACGGTGACCATGAATGCATGCGCACATTCAAAGTGCCTGCTTGGCTTGCTGAAGAAAAAGGACTCAGCAGAGAAAGAGTGACAGGAACAATAGAACATGAAACACCCAAGGCCATACTGCTAAGAACACCCAAAGGGGAGTCTTACTGGCTCCCCAAAAGCCAGATCCATGAAGAAAGGATCCCCGCTGATCAAACCACCCTGGGGGTGAAAGGATGAGAGGAAACGTTGATGAGGAAGAACTCCAGAGTGCTATGGAAGCATGGAGTAAACTCATCAGATGGGCCCATAGATGGGGGGAAGAAGGATGCAGAGGAGGATCTGCGGAAGGCGAGATCTCCAGAAGGCCATAAAAGAATTACTCAGAGAATATGGGGAGTTGAGTGTGGAGGAGTTGCACAGGCTACTCCTTCACAACTATGAATTCGGAAGGAATTATGATGTAACCCGGCAGGCTGTCACAATCTACACGCGTAGGGTGGCGGCAACTACGGGTATAACAGTGAATAAGTATGGGAAACCAGTTAGGGTGTACACATTGGAGGCGTAGTAATGGATGACAAGTTTATATTGACCGAGGAAGCCTTTGAGGAAAGTAAAGAATTAGCTCTTAAGACTGTGAGGTTATTCCGTGATGAGGGGGCGCATCCATTAATTGGGTTGGAAGCGCTTCTAATCGCCTTAGAGGCCACAATTAAAGGTACAAGTATAAGGGAGTCAGAGACATTGGTGGCTGTTACAATAATGTCACTAAAGAAATTATTAGATGACGAGGGGGGCCAATAGTCTTGGAGGTTAAAGTGACTTTAAGAGTAGACGATGAACTATACAAGTTCTTCATGGAGAATGATGTTGACTTGGATAGGGTCATGCAGTTATTCATGAACCAGATGAACTACTACTTCAGGGAGACAATGAGCATCTATTCACTGATGCGACAGATTCCTGTGGGAGAAGTCCTCAGAAGGATGGCGTCAGAGTACGATGAGGATGAAAGGAAGAGTAAGGAGAAATTAAGGGAATATCATGAGAAAAATAGGCTAAAAGGGGTCTTAAACAGTGAAGCACCATGAAAACCGCGCGAATAAATGTCAGGGTTTCAAGGGTTGATAAGGAGACTATTAAGAAAAGCAGGTACACCTATGCTGATGCCATCGAATATTTTGCAAGGTTACTCAGGAAGAATAAGGGTATAATCCCAGAGTTATATCTGAAAGCACTCAGGGAAGAGTTAGATGAGATATCTGAGAGGAAGATTGAATTAGAGAAAGAATTGGAAAGATTGAATATGGAAGAGGATCGATTGAAAAGAGAGTTAGAGAGGTTTTCTGAGCCTGTTGATGAACCCATGAGGGAGGTGAGGGAAGCTGCAAGGTTTGTTATGGAGAGACTTGAGGAGAGAGAGGGTATGGTTTCCCCCAGTGAGGTTGTTAATGATCGTGGTGAGGATCTGATAGAGGTTGCTAGTAGGATCTATGGGGCTCCTGAAGAGGAGATTTTAAGGTTACTTTTAGATATGGGAGTCTCCTTATAAATTTATCTATTTGTACATACATCTTTTTCTCTTTGTACATACATTGACGAGAGTACCCCCAGCACATCATGTACATACAGCTGTACAGGGCATGTACAGTCGACTGTACAAAGCTCCCCAGGGATACCTTCGCCGATGTACATACATCTTTTTCTCTTTGTACATACATTGACGAGAGTACCCCCAGCACATCATGTACATACAGCTGTACAGGGCATGTACAGTCGACTGTACAAAGCTCCCCAGGGATACCTTCGCCGATGTACATACATCTTTTTCTCTTTGTACATACATTGACGAGAGTACCCCCAGCACATCATGTACATACAGCTGTACAGGGCATGTACAGTCGACTGTACAAAGCTCCCCAGGGATACCTTCGCCGATGTACATACATCTTTTTTTCTTTGTATATGCAATAAAAGGAGTTAGTGTGTTAAACATCAATATTAAAAGTGATGTAGTAATAGATAAAAATTAGTATATGTAATCTTCATAATATACACTATGATGAGAGACCCTACCTTAGTTGAAAATTATGTTAAATATTGTGAAATAGCTTCCCAAACTTTTAAAAACGGGGAACTAAATTTAATGCAGTTGTCATGGGTTTATCCAACAACCCTTCTCCCGGTTTTCCATTTAAAACAAGAATTCTCATTTAAATGTAGAGCGAGTCCTGAAATAAGTAAGTATTTAAAAATTATGGAGAAAGGGAAAGTTATCAAAGGAAGTACTTATCTCCCCTTTGTCCAATTAACAAATGATAAGTCTGAAGAGATTTTAGATTATTTGCATGATATGTTAGATGAAGATTATGGGGGGAAAAATGCTCTGTCATACTTACTTTGTGAATTAACTGATAACATTTATCAGCACTCTAAGTTCAATTCAAGTTATATACTAGCTCAAAAGTATCCTAAAAAAGGTTTTATGGAAATATGTTTCCTTGATGATGGTATAAGTATCCCTGGGAATTTTGAGAAACATGACTACCCATTTGAGGATGATTCAGATGCTATAACTAAAGCTATGAATGGAGTATCTACTAAAGATATTCATGAGAGAGGTTATGGTCTTAATAGTATACTTCACATTTTTAAAGATAATGGTGGGGAAATGTTAGTGGTATCCCGAAGGGGAGTTTTTTATAACTCTCAAGAGACATCCGAAAACTACCTTCTCAGGAAGCCCAATGAATTCCAAGGAACCCTAGTCAGTCTCCGAGTATATAAAACTACAATCAATATATATGATTATATATAATATATTTAGGAGAGGTTATATCATGAGATAAGTTAGGGAGGTTGGAAGTATGGAAAATAAAACTGAGAGAATAATAATAAAGAATTTTATTAATAAGACTCTAGGTTTTAGGGATTCTGCAGTTTATCTCTTTAAGGAAATAAATAAATTAGAAGTGGAAAATGTGGAATTAGATTTCAAAGGCGTGGAATTTATGAGCAGATCATTTGCTCATGAATATCTCACACAGAAATCAAGATCAACAAAAAATATCATCGAAAAGAACCAGAAGCCTTCAATAGAGAGAATGTTAGATGCTGTTGAGAATTCTTTTAATAGACCCAATAAAATTAAGGTACACCCCGTTAAGGAATCACCCCTCATTCTAATTTAAGGGGTGAAATTATGAAAATCCTTGTGGACACTAATATTTTGATTTACAGGGAAGATCAGAAAGTTCTTGGGAGGGATCTGCAAAGACTTTTAAAGCTTATAAATAAAAGGAAAGGCTTCGAAATCGTCGTTCACCCTCTTTCTATAAAGGAGCTCCACAAAGATAAGAATGAAAAACGTCGAAAAATTGTTCTCTCCAAAATTGAAACCTATACAATCATTAGAGATCCGCCAAGATTTGAAGAAGATGAAGAGTTTTGTGAGAAGTTAGGTAAAGATCTTAATAAACTTAAAGATAATGACTATGTTGATATTTCATTACTTTATTTGCTGTCAAAGGATCATGTTGACCTTTTAATAACTGAAGATCAACGCCTTTTGGGAAAAGCCGCTCTTTTCAACCTAGAAGATAGGCTCTTGAGTGTTAAAAAGGCGTTAGACATCCTAGACTTTAAACCCCCAAAAACCCCTCCTCTTATTAAGCAGACTAAAGCGAACATGTTAAATTTTGAAGATAAAATTTTTGATGGCCTGCGAAAAGAGTATCCAGATTTTGATGACTGGCTTAAGAAAATAAAGAGAGAAGGTAGGGATGTTCTATTCTATGAAAAAGACGATGGATCTTATGGGGCTTTACTAATTTATAAAGAAGAGGAGGAACCAATACCTCTAGATAATGACCAGTTACCACTAAAAAGAAGATTGAAGCTCTCAACTTTAATTGTAACAGAAACAGGGTATAAAGTAGGGGAATTCTTTATTCGTTGGTCATTGCATTATGCCTTGAAAAACAATTTCGAAGAAGTTTATTTGACTCACTACACTAAAGAAGATGACTATCTTGTTAAGTTGATATCCGAATATGGATTCGAGAAAGTAGGATCTAAAAAAAGGTATGGTAATCCCCAACCTGAGGATGTTTTTCTTAAGTCATTGATCACTGAGGGTAAACCAGTATCTACAGCAGAAATTAAAAAATGTTATCCAAAATTTTATGATGGTCCAGATGTTAAAAAATTTTTGGTCCCGATAAAAGGGGAGTACCACGATAAATTATTTATTGAGACTTATAATAGACAAACTTCATTATTAGAAACATACAGTTTTCTTGTTGAAGGCAATTCCATAAAAAAAATATATCTTTCTAACTCTAAGATAAAAAAATTGGCCCCAGGGGATATATTAATTTTTTACAAATCGAGGAAAAAAACGATTTCATGTGTCGGGGTTGTTGTGGATGTTAAGCGAGATTTTGATAATTTAGAAAATCTAAGGAATTATGTATGGAAAAGAGCAGTATTCTATGAAGAAGAAGACCTTAAAAATTTTGTGCAAGGTCAGGCAATTTCATTTATATTCATTGGCTGTTTTAACGAATTTCCGTTATCAAAAGTCGGGGAACCATACCCTCAATCAATCAAACAGATAAGCCATAAGACCTATTTAAGAATTAAGGAGGAGTGGGAAAATGAAAGTTTTACTTTCAGTTAAACCTAAATATGTAGAAAAAATAATGAGTGGCGATAAAAGATATGAGTTCCGAAAAACTATTTGGAAAAAAAAGATTAATGAAGTTTATATTTATTCAACGACCCCGGAAAAAAAAATTGTGGCTTCCTTTACTTATAATAAAGTGATAAAAGAAGACCCCCAGACTCTATGGGAATTTTATCACGAGGAATCCGGTTTGACGCAGGGGGAGTTTTTTGATTATTTTCGCGGTATTAAAAAAGGTTATGCAATACCCATCAAGGAGTTAAAACCTTTTGATCCTCCACTGGAGTTATCCTTAAACAATATAAGGCCCCCTCAAAGCTTTAGATATATATCAGAGGAACAAGTATCACATCTAATTTAATAGTCCCCATAAAAATTCATTCTACCTCTAATTTTTATAGTCTATGCTTTTTTATTTTTGTATATGGGAGTAAGTGAATCCTTAAACCGAAGATATGATATGCATAATTCTTCTAATGGTGAATGGAGACATACTCAACACTACTTCTTCCTGGAGACAATATCTGCAGACCTCAACCTCAACAGGACTGACATACAAAGAATACTCTACATAACACGGAGGGTGGGGATCAAACAATTACATAAGCGCGCATCAATGGAACAGGTCCTATTGGCCCTTGCAGTATTCATCAAGGAGGAATCAACGGGCCATCCCCTAAGGATAGACAGGTACACTATCCTTAAGGAATACAATGTTAACTATAAATTGTACACTACTGTCCTCAGGAATCTTCTCCAATATTATCGTAGCAGATCCCCTGTTGTGAGGGGATGAATTTGCAGGATTACAGGATATTCCAGGTCAAAGTATATGATAATTATAATTTGTTTTTGAGTGAGGAGGAGAAATGCCCTGAATGTGAAGGTATCCATTTTGAGTTGGATGCCGAGTATAATATTTGCTGCAGGTCATGTGGTTTGGTCCTGTCAAGTGTTTGTTGTTATGTTGGTGGAGTGAAGTTGGACTTACCCTGGGGCCTCCTACTTTAACCACCAGTTTTGCAGTATTCTCTAATAACTCTGTTGATGTTCCGACTACGTTACATACTATTATAGGAGAGAACTGAGGTGACAAAATTGGATCGTGAAGCACTAGGACTCACAGGCCTTATCATATTGGGGATGATATCCTTGTACTTCAAACAATACGAATTAGGCTCTGCATGTATTGGGGCCATCGCAGGATACATAGCCCGCCCAGGAGAAACAACATGACAAAAGAGGGACATGGATGCATACAAAAAGAGAGGATAACAAGCCTAGAGGAGAGACTGAAAAACGTTGAATACGACATCATCGACATCAAGGAGACCAATAAAATGCTAATAGACCTCCAAGCAGAAATAGCAACCCTCAAAGCCTACCACAAAATCACCATGATACTCCTAACAGCCCTGATCATTCCAATAATCATCACACTCATACGCACAATATAACCCCACCCACAAAATCACACAAACAAACACATGATCACACATGAAAGAAACACCAACCCAAAGGAAAGCATTCGAATACTACTACTCCCTTGGCGACAAAAGAAACCTGAAAAAAGTCGCTGAAAAATTCGGATACTCATATGACACAATCAGAGGATGGTCATCCAAACTCAGGTGGCGGGAGAGGATATACCAGTACGAGAAGAAACAACTCCAGGAGATAAGAAGAGCGCGTGAAGAATTATCAGAGGAGTCAAAGGAGTATTATGCTGACCTCTGGAGCAAATACCTTAAGGCTTGCAGCCTCACACTGGAGGGTTACATTGAATCCATCGAGAATGGAGGGGAAGGCCTCACTTTACAGACATCTAAGGACCTCCATAACCTTGGATTAGCAATAGCATTAGGCCTGGGGGATCCTACTGAGATACATGAACACCGTGAAAGTGGTGGTGAACTGGAGGATTTGCTGGAGGATCTTGTGTCGGCCACGAAGAACCTGAAGGATGAGGGTATGGATGAAGGCCTGGATGATGAAGAGGCTGAAGGTGAAGGTGGCTGACTGGAAAAAGAAACTGAAAGAATCAGAGAATATTCGAAGCATCCTCCAGGGCCTCTCTGACAGGGAATTGAAGCTGTTCTATTCAACGATAATATTGAACCCATATATCCCTGTGAACCCCTTCCATAAACAGATTAAGTTTTTATTGTCAGATGAACGTGAAGTCCTGTATGGTGGTGCTGCAGGTGGCGGTAAATCAGTGGCTTTACTTATGGGGGCTCTGCAGTATGTGCATTACTCTGATTACGCCGCCCTAATCCTGCGCCGAACCTATCCTGAGCTCAGCCAGGAAGGAGGCCTTATAGACATGGCAAATGACTGGCTTGGGGGGACGGATGCAGAGTGGAATGAACAGAAAAAACGGTGGACATTCCCCTCCGGCGCTGCATTGCAGTTTGGGCATATGGAACATGAAAAGGACCGCTACAGATACCAGGGGTCATCATATCATTATATCGCATTCGATGAGCTCACAGAGTTCCTGGAGTCTCAGTACAGGTTCATGTTCAGGTCATTAAGAAAAGAAGCGGATGACCCTATACCCCTACGCTTCAGAGCCACCAGTAACCCTGGAGGTATTGGGCATGAATGGGTTAAAACCCGGTTCATTACAGGTGAAAAGACATTCATCCCCTCCACTTGGAGGGAAAACCCTTATCTTAACCGGGATGAATATGAAGAGGCCCTGAATATGCTTGACCATGTCACACGTCGGCAACTAAAAGAGGGTGACTGGGATGTTAGCATCCAGGGCGGGGTTTTCAGGCGGGAATGGTTTGAGATCATAGACACACCACCCCATGACTTGGTGATGAAACTCAGGTACTGGGACCTTGCAGCAACCCCCCATGATGGTTCGAATGATCCTGATTACACGGTGGGCCTATTGATGGGTGTTGATCAGGATGACTACTACTATGTCCTTGATATTCAACGATTCAGAGGATCCCCTGGTGAGGTGAAGGCCAGGGTCTTGAGGACCGCTGAGGAGGATGGCCGGGAAGTCATCATAGCCAAGGAGGAGGAACCAGGGTCCTCTGGGAAGATTGTCACCGATTACCTGCGGAGTCTACTGCAGGGTTACACGCTCCGGGCGGACAGGGTAACTGGTGATAAGACGACACGGGCCCTGCCAGTATCCAGTTATGCTGAATCCTTTCGCATTAAGGTTTTAAGGGCCTCATGGACACAGGCATTCCTTGATGAACTTGAAGCATTCCCTTCTGAGGGCGTGCATGACGACCAGGTCGATGCCTTCAGCGGAGCATTCAATACATTGGCCATGGAGATGAGGAAGAAGAGGAAGATCTATATCTCCGGACCTCTCAGGAGGATGAGTCATGTTTAATTATCACTTATCAATCAAATCATTAGAGAAATACCGGGCAATCAAGGGGGATACGGATTCACAGGCCCTTAAGGAGGATAGATTTGAGGAGTACGTTGAACCCAAGGTCCACCCACTAGTCCTACTCTCACTATTACAGGTGAATCCTTATCATGCCAGCGCCTGCAGTATTAAGGCTAATGATATCCTCCGTACAGGCTACCTGATAGATGGTGATGATGGTGGGGTTGAGGAGTTATTGAGGGCATGTAGGCCCTCATTTGAGTTCATCCTCCTTCAGGCCCTTGAGGATTTGCAGGTCTTCAATTATTGTACATTGGAGGTTGTCAGGGATGATCAGGGTGAGCCTGTCCGGTTGGATTATATCCCCGCCCATACGGTCCGGGTGCACAGGGATGGTTCAAGGTACATGCAAACATGGGATGGGATCCATGTAACCTACTTTAAGGATTACCGGTATGAGGGGGAGGTTAACCCGGATAATGGTGAGGATCAGGATGGTGTGGGGGCTAATGAGATTATCTTTATCCATCTGCCTTCACCAATCTGCAGCTACTATGGAGTCCCCAGGTACCTCTCAGCAGCCCCCTCTATACTGGCCATGCAAAAGATTGATGAGTATAATTACGCCTTTTTTGATAATTACACGATCCCCAGCTATGTTATCACTGTGACTGGGGAGTTTGAGGATGAAATGGAATTAGGATCGGATGGTGAACCCACAGGCCGAACAGTGCTTCAGGGCCTCATTGAGGACAACTTTAAGTACTTGAAGGAGGCCCCCCATACCCCCCTTGTCTTCTCAATCCCCGGGGGAGACACGGTTGAAGTTACGTTCACCCCCCTCAACACTTCACAGAAGGAACTGAGTTTCAGGGAATATGCGGCTGAAAAGAAACATGATATCGCCGCCGCCCATATGATCGACCCTTACAGGTTGGGGATAACAGACGTGGGGCCATTGGGTGGTAATTTTGCTGAGGTGGCAAGGCGCACCTACTATGAATCTGTTGTGCGCCCCCAACAGGAGATCGTATCATCAGTCTTAACGGATTTCATACAACTCAAACTGGACCCTGGCGCCCGGTTCGTCTTCAATGAGGAGATTCTCATGGAATCAGAGTTTGTGCATAATTATGCTCTCCTGGTGCAGTGTGGTGTTCTCACCCCCTCTGAGGTTAGGGAGAAACTCTTTGGTTTGGATGGGGGCCCTGACATGTTCATGGTCCCATCTAGCATAGGCAAGTCTGCTATGAAGCGGCAGAAGAGGAACTATGAAAAGAACCAGATCAATGAGATCAAGAGGACCTATGCCAAGTACAAGCCCCGCATCCAGGAGATCATATCCTCAGAGTCCCCACTAGAGGATAAAAAGAAAAAAATCGATGAAGTTTTATCGGACTTTAGGGCGGAGGCATATGAAAACGGTAAGAAGATGCTCAGCATAGCAGGGGATATGGGGACCATGTCAGCCATCAACAGGGGCGTCTCCATGATCCCCCCCAAACCATCAAACCTAGAGGCCTATGAGGATCTCCTGGCAGCCTCTGTGGATGATATAGTGGAGCGGATACGACATTACCTTTACAAAGTCATAGGATGGAGGGAACTGTAATATTTTGTCGGCCAACCAACCCCCACAACACTTGTTTTTTCTTCAGCCAATAGAATACCCCCTGTCCGCTGCAAATCCCTCCTAACATGGCTTTTATGGGTGGTTGGCCGGCTCCCTACTAACAATCTCATGGTGAGATGATGGCACGTCCCGGAGGAATAGATTACAACCCAGAGAAGCTGAACTCCATGATAGATGATTTCATGGACTCCACAGAGCATATCATGAACCGGGTGAGGGTCTCCAGTGTAGAGGCGTTCATAGATGACTTGCAGGCCCTCACAAGGGAGGAGTTCATCAGAAAATATGGTGTGACCCGTAGGGAATATGATGAGCTCATAGCCGCCCTTGAGGACATGAAGGATGAGGATATGGATGAGGCCCCATCAGAGGATGAGACTGATATGAGGGGGCTTATCTATTTCCTGGGCCTTGCAGTAATCTACCTGACCCGGGATGCTGAGAGAGATGCTGAGATAGAGGCGTACAGGCGGCACGCGGAGGATTATGGCCGGGACTTATACTTGAATTGGGTGACTATGGGGGATGATCATGTCTGCGATACCTGCCAAGAATATGAGGACGCTTCACCCTACAGGGTTGAAGGGTTCCCCCACATACCTCACCCCTTTTGTAGGTGCCATCCGGAGCCCTGTGATGAAGAGGGGAACCCAATAGATGACCTTTCAGAGTACAGCGGCCCTGACCTTGAGTACTTTGATGAGATCATGGAGGATTTTCAGTGATATCGGCATTGATTTTGAGGTTGTACCCCCACCACCATTCCCATTATAGAGTATAGGAGTGTGATATGTTGTGACATGGAAACTGAATAGGAAAGGATATGATCATGCCAAGGGACTGATACAAGCCGGGAAGGTGAATGATGGCAAGTGGGAGAAACCCAACCTTGAGGATTTCAAGGATATCGAGGAATATGCACTATTCCACCTCGGGAAGGACCCTGAGGCCGACCCCAACACCGCTGAGGCCTATGCCTACCCTTATGGCCGTGGAGGTGAAGTGTACATCCAGGCGCTCAGGGCCATCAAGTCCTACACTGCGGGGGCCAGAGGCGCGCCCAGGAACCAGGAGATATATGATGCTGCAAGCGAACTCCTCGAGATGGCCAAGGAGGAGGCATCGGAGAAAACATACACCCTCCAGTATGGGAACCATGCCGTGAAGATAAACAAGGATAAACGCCTGGTCACAGGACCTGTTCTCGTCCCGGATGAACCTGACCTAGATGGGGATGTGGTGACGGCGGAACAGGTTGAAGAGGTTGCCTACAAGTTCATGGAGGACTACCAGAACATTGACATTATGCATAGGTTCAGGAACGTCGCCAGACCAGTGGAGTCCTACATCCTCCGTGCTGATGAGGAAATCAATGGCGTCCACTTACCCCGGGGGACGTGGATGATCACAGCGAGGATCTACGATGACGGCATATGGGAGGGGGTGAAGACGGGGAAATATACTGGATTCAGCATCACAGCCGTGCCCGCACAGAAAGCACAGAAATCTTACCCGAAGACAACCCTCCGTGAACTGGGATGGCCATGGGAAGTTGTCACTATCTCAATAGTTGACAAGCCTGCCGTCCCTAAGGCCAAATACTTGAGCATCAAACGAGATGGAGGTGATGATGTGGATGAGAAATCTCTCCTGAAGCAGATCTTCACAACCCTCAAATCCTACTTCGATGATGATGAGGGGGGAGAGGCTGTGAAGGATGAAAAACAAGAACCAGAACCGGAAGAGGAAATAACCACAAATACCATCCTAGAAGCAATCCAGGAATTGAAAAAAGAGATATCCAAGATACATGAACGCCTCAATGAAATGATGGAAGAAGAGGATGATGATGAGGACGAAGATAAAGTAAACCCCGAACAAGTAGTCGATGAAGCCGCCACGTCCAAAGTAGAACCACAATCCCTGAAGGGGCAGGTGGCTGAGAAGAAGCATAACGATGCAAGTGACTTAAAAATCATGGGTGTTGACCGTTTCGGCAGGCCCATAAAAAGATGATATGAGGTGGTAATATGGATTTTCTGAACAAACCATTCCAAATAACCCCTAAGATAGACGTCCCTGACCTTGGAAAAGGGATACTCGCGGTTCAGAGGTTCGGGGAGTTCGTCAGGGAAGTCCGTGAAAACTCCGCGATAATAAAGGATGCAAGGGTCCTGAATGCCCTCAAGTCCTATGAGGTGGACATTTCAAGGATAAGCCTCGGTGTTGAACTGGAACCTGGCAGGAACACATCAGGGACAAAGGTTGCCCCGACTGCTGATGAAGTGACCGTGAGCACCAATACACTGGAGATGAAAGAACTCGTAACCAAGGTCGTCCTTGAGGATGAGGCCCTGGAGGACAACATAGAACAGTCAGCATTCGAACAGACAATCACATCACTCCTTGCAAGTGGAGTCACCTATGACCTGGAGTGCTTCTTCCTACATGCTGACTCCAGCCTCACCACTGGCAGGGAACTCTACAGGATCAATGATGGATGGATGAAGCTTGCAGGGAACCAGTATACTGATGCAGAACCTGAAGATGAGAACTGGCCCCTCAACCTCTTTGACGGCATGATGGATGAACTGGACACGAGGTACTTGCAGCTCAAGCCAAGGATGAAGTTCTACGTCTCCAATGAGATATACAACGGATACAGGAAGCAGCTACTCGTCAGGGAAACAGGACTCGGTGACTCGGCCCTCATAGGTGCCACGGGACTGCAGTATGATGGTATACCAATACAGTATGTCCCTGCCCTGGATGCCCTCGGCGACGATAAAGCAAGGGCCCTCCTCACGGTCCCCACGAACCTCGTATACGGGTTCTGGAGGAATATCAGGATAGAACCCAAACGTGACGCTGCGATGAGGAGGACTGAGTACATTGCCAGCCTCAGAGCAGATTGCAACTATGAGGATGAGAATGCGGCAGTCGCTGCGGTCATAGACATGTCCTCAGGTGGATGAGAATGGCAGTAGTAGATCCCTCCTAATAATCACAGTACACTATCTTGCCATGGTGATAGAAGGAATGCAAAATGAACCCTAAGCATGACATCTACATCCATCTTGGCCTGGACGAAGCGGATGAATCCCTACAGGCATTCATAGATAGGAAAATAGAAGAGTACAGGGCAAGAGCTGAGAGGATCAACCCCCATGCACCTGAGGACATCGTGGACGAGTATGTGGTTGCAATGATACTCAATGACCTCACAAAGGACATGAACTTCACCGATGGACGGTTCAGCATCACAGAACAGGCTGAGGATGTGAGGAGGAGACTATCCCATGCTCTTCTAAGACTACAGGGTATGAGGATCTGGAGACCAAGGGATGATGGTGATGAAGAGGATTAAAGGAGGGTTCCAACGGTTGCTACGGAGGTATGGACAGGAGGTTACACTTGTGCACCACAGCCTGAAGGAGAGGGATCAGCGAGGACAACCAGTCTACGAGGATGATACCAGGCCTCTGAAGGCATTTTTCCATGTGAACCGTGGAGGGGAACGCATCATCAATGGGCAGAGGATCAGTGATTATGACGCATACGTACTCATACCACTCGGTGTGTCCATCATGAGAGGGGACCACATCCTCATCGGCGAGGACAAGTACACCGTTACTAGTATCATCAAGAACAGGACACATATCGAGGCAACCCTACAGAGGATAGCGGACACGTGAATGCCATGATAGAGATCAGGATAGACAAGCCAGATGCTCTCATGGAGAAACCCCATGAGGTCCAAGGGAAAATCGAGGAGACCCTTGAAAAGATATTGAATCAACTCCAGGGGATCGCTGAGAACACAGCCCCAGTAAAGACAGGGAATCTCCGCGACAGCCACATCATCAGCATCGAAGGAAGCACTGGTGAACTAAGTAACCTCGCATACTACCTCCCATTCGTACTCCATGGACGTGGATGGGTGTTCCCGGTCCGGAGGAAAGCTCTCTGGTGGCCTGAACTACCCCATCCAGTCGCCTATGCGAGACCCGCGCCACCAAATGACTACTTCAGCGCCGTTGTGGCGTACAGTGCACCTGAGGGTGTGGTGGAGGAAACACTCATAGAGTGGTTGAGAGAATGATCTCTGAGATAGAATTACTATTCAAGGAGAAACTGGAGGAACTTGGAGTCGGCACTGTCGTCCTCGACTTCAATGAGAGGATTGAGGGTGAATCAGTCATAATACTGAACATCTCAAAGCTCAAACGCCTCGAACCAGTTTTGAATGGTTCTGCCTACGAGGGGGAATTCGAGGCCCACATCACAGGGATCTGGAAGGTGGCTGAGGGTATCACAGATGCTATCGAGAAACGGAACACTGTCCTTGAAAAGCTGACCTCTGAGTTCATGTACACGAATCTCGGCACTGCAAGGGTGATGGTACAGGCCTGGGATAAGGCCATATGGCAGGATGTGATGGATGATACGCGATACTACGTCGCATTTGACATCACACTCACTGTGAAAAACATGATGAGGTGATATATATGCTGGTGGATAAACTGGCAGAAACTATACTTACAGGTGAAAATGTTGGGTTTTTCCTTGGGATACCCATTACTGGTGAAAATATAACTGGGACTTCAGGGGAATTCATGGTAAAGAATCCCCCGATCTTCCCCCGGTCATGTAATTCGCTTAGCGTGAAACCTGAGGATGTGACGGTTACTAGTGACAGTGACGGGTCAACCGTTACCGTGACTGGCATAATTGAGGATGATGAAGGACGAGCGGTTGGTTTTGAAACAGATGGATCAGAGACCACCGTGACGGCTAGTTATGTGGAGGAACTGGAACCCTTCCTGGCGCAGGGGGTCACCGTTGATATTAAGCAGGATACTAAGGAAGTCAGTATACTGAACAATGCTGCGAAGCTCACAGCATACGCCGGTATGACAATAACGATAAAGTCAGATCAGATACTCAGTGCGAATGGGCTTGAACAGTTCAAGAAGCTCATGTTCTATGAGGAATCATCAGGAACATCAGAGTCAGTGTACAGGCTCATGGACAAGCCACTGAATCTCTACGGTTACATGACGTTTCACGTTGCGGATGAAACACTTGGAAGGATATACTTTGAGAACGTGAAAATGTCCCCCAGCCTCCCTGCCGCGAAGGCAGGTGATAACTTGACATTCGACCTGGAGATGACCGTCGCCGAAACACCAAAACTGATTCTTCCTAAAGAATAGTGTGGGGGTGACTGATTATCACAACCCCAAGGTTTTCATTTTTTAAGAAGGAAGTCATCGATCTGAATGGTGTGGAAGTGGAACTGGAAGGGTACAGGGTGGTGGACAGTGAGTACGTCATCCCCCTCATGGAGAAACGCAATGAAGCGCTTGAGATTTCTGTGAAGTATAATAACTTGATGAAGAAGATTGAGGGAAAGACTGAGGAGGAGATCACAGAGGAGGATGCTAGGAAGGTTAAGGAGATGAAGGATCGTGTGGACCGGCTCCTGGTTGAGACCAGTGAACTGGGTTACAGGTTAGCACAGAGAGGTCTCAAGAGGAGTCTGTACAGGGATGAGGAGGATTATAAGGAGGCTGAGAGGGATGGTCGCTTAACGGAGTACATTGATAGTCTTCCAGACGTGGAGATACCCCCTATGATGGTCAGGACAGTTGTAGACACCATGCTGAAACTTAGTAATCCTGAGTTGATAGGGGAGCCCTCTGACAGTGGGGGTGTTAAGGGGAAGAAAAAGAAGGGTTCAAGGCGGAAGAAGAGTGGATCCACCTCAAAAGGATGATTCTGAATTTAAGTTTAAAAGGGGGATGGATGGTTAATAGGATCCTGGAGTTCCCATACTCCCTCCTCGTGGAATATTATCTGGCACAGATGGACCCCCCATCATCTGTTGAGGGGTGGTTTTCTGTGGATGTGGAGGAGAAAATTGAGGAACTGAAAAGGTTGAATTATCAGAGAAAAAAATAGGGGGGGTGACTGGTTAAGGCTGGTTTCTGATGGCTTTATAGGTGGTTTCCACAGCCATGAATATTATGGTTAATCCTATTATCCCCATCAGATAGTTCCCTGCCCCTGTGAAGATATTGTACCATGCCGCTCCTATGAATATTGATGGGAGGGGATTCACAGTCCTCAGGAACCGGGGATGTTTCTTGTATAGGATGTTCAATATGATGAGGAGGGGGAGGCTTAGGAGGCCAATACTTAGGAGCATGCACTGGTCTGTTGTAACCTGTGGGTTCCAGATGAGTGTTATTGCATCGAGGATTATGAGGCCTATGAGTCCTGGGGCAGGGTCATGTTGAGGGCTCTCCTTCAGGGGGCCTCCGCATTCACAGACGTACCCCTCCACCTTTTCTCCTTCGGGGATTGTGTATTCAAGTCCACATTTTTCACATTTCACCTCCATCATGATCACCTCTTGATTTATTATATTAGTATATTGGTATATGTTCTTTTCGGTCGGTGGGATAGATGAGTGACCATAGCATAGCCATTGAAGTCCAGATGGACGCTGAAAGCGTCGTGACTGGACTGCAAGAGATGAACGAAACCCTACAGAATCTCCCCGGGGATGTTCAGATCAACCTGGAGGGGGGGGGGACAACCTCACCCCCATACTTGACTCGATCAACAGCAGCCTCGATGAACTACCTGAGGAATTACAAGTACACCTCTCCGCTGAGAATGAACTCACAGACGTCCTCACAGACATACTCATCCAATTAGACCACATCCCTGACGATATAAACATTCACCTCACTGCAGAGGAAGATGGAGTCATAGATGTCCTGGAGAAGATCAACCAGAAACTTGACGAAGTTGAAGAAGCGCACCTGAAGATCACAACAGATGATGACGCTACCAAAACCCTTGACATGGTCCTTGAAAAGTTGAATGAACTCCCAGATGAAGTCACCATAAAAGTGGGGGTGGATGATAACGCCACAACCATCATAGAATCCATCATCAAATCAATCCATGAAATCCCCAATGACATCACCACCACAGTGCACGCTGAAGTGGAGGGCATGGATGACATCAAAGACCTTAACCATGTAATGGATGATCTGGAGAGAGAATACTCCACAACCGTGGAGGTTTCAGTTGAAGGGGCTGAAGGGGTAGATGAACTGAAACATAGTATCAAGGAAGCAGACGGCCAGGAAGTGAACGTTGAGGTTAACACGGAGGGTATTGAGGAAGCGGAGGACAGGCTATCCAGCATCACATCCGCAGTCTCAGACATGAAATCCCAGGTCATTGGATTGTTAGGGGCATACATGAGCTACCAAGGTATAACGTCAGCCCTGAACTATGGGAAGCTCATAGATCAGACAGCCGTCCTTACAAACGCCACGAGGGGGCAGAGGAAAGAACTGGAGAAAACGATCGAGGCGAACTATAACTACACCCTCGGGATGAAGGGTGGGGCTGAGATAATGTACACCCTCGCATCATACACACGTGACTACACACTCACCATCGGATACTATAAGGCGGCACTCACAGCAGTCGCAAGGAGTGGGGAGGATGCATCCACAGTAACACTCACCCTTGCAAGGGTTTTCAGGGACTTTAACATCACGGTCGCGGAGAGTGAGGGCCTCACCCATAAACTCTTAGAACTCTGGAGACGGTCAGGGTTCTCCAGCTTCACCGAGTTTCTCGGAATGGTTGACCGTACAGGGTACTACCTGGACCAAGCGGGGGTGTCAGCTGACACCACAGCGAAGATCATCGCCAGCCTAGGGCCACGGGGGACAAGGGTTATCAGGCAGCTGGGCAGAGAACTCGGAAACATCGGACGTGAATGGAAGGAAGGCTCCGATGTGGTGGAGGAGTATGGTAAGAAACTGGAGAAACTCGGGATAAGTGTTAGAGACTCATCAGGGAACCTGAAGAGCTTCAATGAGGTGCTGGAGGAATTCCTCACATACTTGAGCACCATACCTGATGATGCGGAGAGAGCCCGAGTGGCTACTGAAATCTTCGGTGAGAAGGCCGGCCCGGCTCTTGCAGAGGTTGCTGATAAATGGGATGAATTGGGGGATGTGAGTGAAGAGAATGCTAAGAAGACAAACAAGGCGCTGGGTGAGTCAGCCGCTGCGCACCGTGATATCCTCACAGAGATAAAAGGGAATCTTGACAAGTTTATTGATGATATTAATACTTTCCTGGAGGGAACTGGGTATGTAGGGCAAATGGTAGCATCTATCCTATTCTTTTCCATCGTTAAGGATATCTACGACTTAGTTAAAAAAGCCCTGAAGATAGTGATTAAAAAGATATGGGACGTCCTGAAGGATTCACTTAAGAATGTTAGCAGGGAGAGACTAACAGGATTCGCTGAATCCGTGAAAGACGCATTGAAAAATGCCTTGGATGATGCTATCACCCGTCTCAAGACGGATGATTTTGTTCAGAAATTTTTGAATAAGATGGAGGACTCTCTGAGGGAGGTGGCCCGGAAACTCTGGGATCGATTAAAGAACCTGCTCAGGGATGAAGGTGGTAGAGCCTTTGATAGGCTAGATGTTGACGGGGTAATCACTCGTCTCGGCACGAACCTTGATGATGCTGCCAGCAGTATTCTTCCTAGGTTCGGTACCAGTATAGGGAGAACTCTCGTGAAGGCTGTGGGGGAAGGCGTCGGGGTGGCGCTGCAAACAGCAGACATACTCTACAACTTTAAAGAGTACTTGAGGGACATCCTCGAGGATCCATTCAAATTCGTCAGTCCTGTTGCAGAGTACAGTTACCCTGAATGGTTAAGGAGGATCTTCTCCCCAGAAACAATATTCAAGGCCATCATGGGACCTGAAGAGTGGGAAAAAGCGAAGAACATACTCCTCGAGAATGCCAGAGTGTACATCCAGGAACCGTTCAGGCGTGAAGTTGAGAACTTCTTCAAGGACCCTGCAAGATACCTTAAAGAAGGGTTCAGTCAGATGTGGAGTGATTTCAAGGCGTGGGTGTACAGTCACATCCCTTCCTTTGAATGGCCGAGCTTACCCCCTATTAAGGTCCCTGATATAGTGGGGGTCATGAGGAGCAAGTGGGAGGAATTTAAGGTGTGGGTGTACAGTCATATCCCCTCCTTTGAATGGCCGAGCTTACCCTCTATTAAGGTCCCTGATATAGTGGGAGGCATACGGAGTAAATGGGAGCAGTTCAAGGCGTGGGTGTACAGTCGCATCCCCTCCTTTAAATGGCCGAGCTTACCCTCTATTAAGGTCCCTGATATAGTGGGAGGCATACGGAGTAAATGGGAGCAGTTCAAGGCGTGGGTCCGCTCAGCCTTCAAATCATTCAGATGGCCAAACCTTCCCAACATCAAACTACCAGACTTCGCAGGGCTTATGAAATCAGCATGGTCCAAATTTAAGAGTGCCGTGTCATCCTCGTTCAAGTCATTCAAATGGCCAAGCCTACCTCTCCCTAATTTCAGTGGCATAGCCTCCAAGTTCAGGGAGTGGGGGTCAAGTTTCATATCTAACCTTGCAGCAGGAATCCGTTCAGCGATTCCTAACCTAAACCGTGTTCTTAGCATCATAAGAAGGTTGTTACCATCATCACCACCAAAAGAGGGGCCATTATCCACCCTAACCTATGAGATTATGCATGAATATGGTTACCTCCTCGGGACACACTTCAATAGGGGATTGAGTGCTACAATCCCCGGTACCGTTGAGAGCCTCGGGAAACCGAGTCTCGTAATACCATCCGATGTGACTGCTGGTCGGGGGTCATCCATGTTGATGGGTGGTTTGAATCTGCAGATAAATACGAATGTCTCCGTGGATAAGATTGAATCTGAGGTGGATGTGGATGATATGGCTCGGAGGATAACGGATAAGGTGAAGGAGAATATGTGTGATGAATTGAACAGGCAAGGTATCCTCCCCTACCTGTATGGCCGCGGATATGTGAGGGGGGTGAGATGATCATAGTCTATGGTGATTGGAGCATACAGGGACATAAACCATCAGGGATAGTATCCGTGCAGGTGAACCTCCCAAAGGTCACCCTGCAATGCGTGGCCCTCCCCAAGCCCGGGAAGACCCCCCTGGATGAGGTTAAACTATTCATGGGATTGGCGAAGTACCAGGTCAGCAATGATTTCCTCCTAAATAAGGGGACCTATGTGCAGGGGGATAGGAGCCGTGACCTCCTAACCATCACAGACGGTGTGAATGTATTCAAGGGGATGATCGAACCCCCCTCCTACCAGTTGGACAGGTTCAGTGATGAGATCATAGAATACACCCTAACCATCCACCTGGAGCTACCCTCTGATATAAGCAGGGTCTTCAAGGCAGGGGACTTCTCCCCCACATATTTCAACTCTTTCTATTTCCATGTTGGCGTGGAGTGATCCCATGGTGATGGATTTCAGGTTCATAGAGTTCGGCGGCCGCGGGTGGGTTGACCTGGAGGAGGAGTTCATAGTAGCCCGGCGTGGTGACACAATCAAGGGCTACGCTATCCTAAAAAACACAGGGGATGAGGTCATTGAGGACCTCCTAATCATGCCGGCCCATGATCCCTTCGCCTCCTTCAGTGAGAAACAGTCATGGATGAATGAGCTAATGATATCCTCCCTAACCTTTAAGGAGCCCCGCCTCCCTGACAAGATCATACCCGGGGATGAGGTGATGGTAGAGTACACGCTGCAGCCACCATGCACCGGCCCCTTCCAGTTCATAATCCTGGCCACCGCCACTAACAAGTCAGGAACAGCCTTCCCCGGATACCCCGTGAATTACCGTGCGGAGATACCCGTGCCAGCACGCGTCAGTCATGAGGAGTGGATCATCGATTTCAACCTCCCCAACCCCCCACGGAAGAGCAGGTTTGACTATGAGGATATCCTCATAGAACCACTAACAGAGAGTGGGGGTATAGCAGGGGATAAGCGATTCATCCCATGGATCTGGCTGAATAAGGGGGGGGATGACAGGTGGAAAATACGGGCCTACTTGAGGAACCCCGGGGATAATTGGATGGGCTTCATCTACACAGGCTTCAGTGTCCCTGTGGATCCTGGGAGGATGATGAATTATAGTTGGTTGAAGTCACAGTCACCACATTTTACTGTGGATGTGTCCTGGGAGGAGGCCACGATAGTCACGGATTACTTCATCTTGAAGGGGGTGATCCGGTGAAGATCCTGGTGAACAACCGGGAAGTCCCGGTGACAGGGTTAAGCGTGAATCACATGATCAACTCTGTTGCGAAGGCCACATTCTCCACCCATGAGGAGGTGCGTGTGGGGTACTCTGTAAGTGTAATCTCCGATGATGATAAGAAAATCTTTGAGGGGTATGTGAATCATGTCACCCTCGATTATGGTAGTATGACATCTAATTGCTGGGCGATCTCCTCACCAATACATAATCGCCTCATGCAATACTCTTACACCTTTAAGGAGCAGGAGTTTCACTCATGGGGGGTTGTCCTCCTCCGGTTCCTGCAGTCCTGTGGGATCACATTACACCCCCACTCCTGCATCCCTGCACAGTCACGGGTTAATGCAGGGGCGAGTTACCTCTATGGAACCATGGTTCAACCAGGGAAATCCTCCCTGGAAACCTTCATGAAGTTGCACCCATTTCATGGGATGGTGGAGACAAAAGATGATGTGAAGGTAATCACGGTGACATGGAATGACCTGATCCAAAACATTATGGAGGAAACCGGTCGTGACATTTTCTGGATCCTGCATGGGAAAATGATGTATATCGGATGCAAGGGTAATGCGGGTTTCGAGGTCAACCCTAACCTCCTAAAATCATTAAAAATCACAGAGGATGCAACAGAGGTTGTCGAGTCTCTTGAGAATCTGAGGGTGGTGTACTGAATTGGTCTCGGATAAGTGGCTGCAAGAGAACCGTGGCTGGTACCGCGTCCCCATTAAGGATCCAACTCTAGAATACCTTGAAAGTGATGATTGGAACGTCGACGTGGGTTGGGCTTTAGGGTGGACAAGGAAGAAGACAGTCGCGTACTCCCCATTTACGAATCCAGGGGCCTCCGCTGCAAGATTCTGCTTCACTCATAAACCGGTGGAGGACTGGCGTTACATGGTGATTGAGGTCCCTGACTTCAGTACACCAATCGGGGTTTCGAGTAAGGGTGCGGCTGTGATGGCGCAGGGGGGCAGGCCATCCGCCACTGCCGGGATATGGACCGTAGCATGGGAATATACAGTCGGACTCAGGATTTATCCTTACTGGGATGAGGAGATTAAGGCCCTCGTGATTGACCCGGGGTACTATGTGAATAAGGAGTGGGTTATTCAGATGAAGTACTGGTCCTCCGCAAGGTCAGGGCCTGTGTTCAGTGTCTCAACTGTGAAATTGTATAAGGTTGGGCCGCCTGGTGGTGAGGGTGTCCCCTTCCCATTATTTGATGAGTCGGAGTATGAGACTCCCGAGTGGGGTAACAGGAACCCCACACCACTCCCATCAGCGGGGCCGAAGTATACGGATTACGGGCCAAGTCATAGTGGGGGGCCCGTCGCGGGCCGCAACCCCCCACTAAAAGAGGAGAAAGTCTCTGATGGCTCCCCTACTGACACGGGTCTCTTTGATAAAGTTAAAAATGATGATAAAGATCCACTCCGTGAGAACCAGAGAGTATCAGAGAAGGCCAAGAGGCCCAACAGTGAAGTTGAATGCGTAGTGGAGGGATACTTCGATTGTAAGGTAGGGGATCATATAATCATCCCCGAAGACCCCCTGCGGAGAAGGTTCATCGTGACAGAAGTGGAGTACGAGTTCATGGGTGGAGCTCTCAGGACACATATACGGGGGTCTATAGATGGGGATATAAGATACACCACCGCAACAATCATCACAGGAGTTGTGAATTACTTGTTTGGTAGGAGATAGAAATCCTGTTTGGTAGGAGATAGAAATGGGGAGTGTGAAGTGATGGTGTTTAGAGTATATCATAAGAAGGTTGCATCACAGGAGCACCAGGTGACTGGTGATGACTGGAATGATGAACATGCCATTGAAGATATGGATGTCTTCATGTCCCAGTATTGGGATAGTGTGAAGAAGGTGAGTGTGGGGTGTTAGTTTGGTTTTCAGAGTGTATCATAAGGCTGTTGCTTCTCAGGAGCATCAGGTGACTGGTGATGACTGGAATGATGAACATGCCATTGAAGATATGGATGTCTTCATGTCCCAGTATTGTCTGCAGATCCCCCGGACGGGGGCGGGGTCTGAGACGGCGATAAGTGGTGAGTACACTGTCAATATGAATTATACTCATACGAGTCTCCCCTCAGAGTTCCTCATTGAGTTCAAATGTCAGGGAAAGAGGACGGATTCGAATGATGCTCCTGTTTATCTGCGGGTGGATAGTGATAGTACTGAGTCGAGGTATTCTGGGTCATATTTCCTTCTTTCTGCCTCGGGGCCAAGTTATGGTGCTACGAGTGGCCCCGGCCTCCCCCTCTTCACTCTTCCAAGTCCATTGACGGAGGGGAATGCATTGTTAGGTGGCAGGTTGGAGGGATATCTGCAAGGGTCATCTTTGACTATGGCGTGTACTGTTTTTAGTGCTAATGAGTTGCGAGTGATGACTGGGAAGTATGTGAAGGCATCTGATTTTGTGAATAAGCCTGCGTTGTCTCTGATCATCCCGGGGAATGGATATGTGGATCAACTGGTTTGGAGGGTGCATAGTCTATGATCTGGCATAATCGGAAGATTAATGGCCCGGTGACGGCGGGGGATTGGAATGATGATCAGCACATGGTTGATAGGGAGGCCCTCTTGGAGTTTCTGGGTAGGGAGGCCCTCTTGGAGTTTCTTGGTAGGGAGGCCCTCTTGGAGTTTCTTGGTAGGGAGGCCCTCTTGGAGTTTCTGGGAATAAGCTCGGGTGGGGGTGGTGGAGATGGAGGTGGAGGTGGCAGTGGACAATGGGTTTTACTTGATGATTTGGAGTTTCAGAGTCCCGTTCAGTCATTCACTCTTGCCACGGACGGTTATGATTTCTTGAGGATTGAATATGCTGTTATCGTGACTGACCCTTCTAATATAGCAGACCAACATTTTGCTATATACCCGAATGGGGACACCGATAGGGAGAACTACTCTAGTTTCATGCATTATACGACTTCGGGTGGTACACATAACCATTTGTCCAATTGGCCGTCCCCTTACCCCTTATTCGCAATGGAGATATCATCGAATGTCCAATGTGTGAATATTGGGAATATATTGATTTCACTTAAAAATGGGATTAGGAGGCTGTTTGTCAATGAAAACAGTAGAATAGACAACAAGAACTACGTTTCGAGGGGAGAGCATATTGCTCGATGGACGAATACATCATCTGATGTTACTTCATTAAATATTTCAAGCCAGAACTGTGTCCTGACCGGCAAGGTGGCTGTTTATGGGTGGTGATGTTTTACCTGTACATTGACTGTATTTTATCAGTATCATGATATGTGAGGGTGATTCATGATGAAAAGCGATATTAATATGTATTGGATGTTATTAACAATTATCTGTATGTTACTCATTCTGAAGATACTTGAAAAAAGGTGATTCAATGGAAGTGGGGCTAAATGAGTTTCTTGATATGAAGAAGAGGTATGAGGACTTCAAAATGAAGAACAAGAGGGAACCACGCTATGTAACAACAAAGAATGGATATAAGGTGATGTTACCAGTATTCAAGGACATGCTAAGGCGCTACGAGGATTTTGTGAGGATTAATGGCCGTGAGCCTAATTATATCAGCATTCAACCTCAGCCAAATGGTAAGATTGAGATAAAGAAGTTTAGGGATATGCTAAGGCGCTACGAGGATTTTGTGAGGATTAATGGCCGTGAACCCAATATAATATACCTTGAACAAGGTAAAAGTGACCATGTTTCTTTAGGAACATTCAAGGATATGTTAAGGCGTTACAAGGATTTTGTGAGGATTAATGGCCGTGAGCCTAATTATATCAGCATTCAACCTCAGCCATCTTTAAAAGGGCATTGGACAACTAAAGTCATCGAAAAGATAGGTACTTTTCATGATGCAACAAGCCTCTATGAAAGGGTGAAAAAGACCTGCAAGTATAAATATTATTATAATGATCAGGTCCCTAATCATGTTGCAGTCATGAGAATGACAACAAGTGGGATTAACTGTACTGACGCCTGCCAACTCTTCAGCAAGGTCCTCGAAGAGATGGGCTACGAGGTGAAAATCGAACATGTTCGGGTGAAGTGTAACGACGGGAAATGGTACGGCCACTACCTCCTGAGAGTTGGCGGGTTTGAGCTCAAGGATGGGACGATATGGGATTATGTCTCCGCTACGAAGACGGGCCGGCCCCTGGGGGTGCCATGTTGCACAGCAGGGTTCCAACATCTTGGTTGGGGGATAGTGGGTCCTGTTTATGACAAGTGATGATTGATATTACATAAAAAAATAAATAAGAAGAGATATTGTTTGTGGCAGAGACATGCATGTGTTGTTGTGATTGCATTGAATATATTACTTCCTATAAGTATCAGTACGAAAATTTGAAGGGAAAATTAAACTTTCTTGTTTAATTTTATTATTAAAAATTTCTCAGGAAATATCATAATTTCCTAAACACTTCTCTGGACCAGAATAGCCATATGGTCCTTTTCATAGGGCTTTAGACCCACCTGGTCTATTATCCTGAACCCTGAATCCCGGAGTTTCCCGGCCTCCTCACGGAAGATCTTCCTAGGGCTCCTTGTAACATCTATGCTCCTGGCCTTTACCATGATCAAACCATAACCATCATCCTTCAGGAAACAGTCCATGTTCCTGATGAAGAGGCCTGTCTGGTCCGGCTGTGCAACGTCACAGTAGACAAGGTCGGCATTCTCAACCATCCTCATATAATCTAGGGGCCTTGAGGCATCCTCAAGGAGGGGGACCATATTCCCCCTCACCCTGCAGACCTCAATGAGTTCCCTCATCATCCTGGGTGAGAACTCAACACAGTAGACCCTCCCCATGGTAACAATATCGGATATATGGGAGGCTGTTGTACCTGCAGATGCACCCAGGTAGAGGACCCTTGACTCCGGGTTCAGCTGAAAGCCCCTGAGTCCATTGAGCACCGCGGCGGCCATCTTTGATCTCCGGGGATCCCAGACCCTGTACTCGGAGCCACCCCACTCAATGAGCTTCTCACCGTAAACCCTGACTCCCGGGGTCAGGTTAACCGTCACAAGGGAATCCCTCATGATGAAAACTCCATCCATACCCTTCACATGCTTCATCATATCAACCTGTCCTGAGTTCATCCAGGAATTTTTCAACCCCGCCTGGCACGGGACCTTCCCTGCCTCCCCTTCCTTTTAACCGGAGGCATGGGGTGCTGTTTTTTTATCATCTCAAACCTTTCATTGAATTCTTGGACCAGGGATTCATCGAACTCCTGACTGAAAACATCCTTCCTCACTGCAAGGGCTATCTTACCCGCCAGGAGCCTTGCAACCTTCCCGCGTATCCACCATGGAGATGAACGTATTGAGGGGTGCTGGAAGATCACACCATGCTTCGGGGGATTTGCACGGGACTTAAGGTGCCTGAAGAGTGCCTTCTCAGCCCCCAGGATCTGTATAGTTGATGAGGGGAGCATTGCAAGTTCCCTGAGACCCCCTGCATGGGCGATCAGCCGGGCGCCCACATTGGACCCTGCAAGGGCCCTGAGGTTAGGGGCCATCTTCTCCATTTTAAGGTCAATGTAGGCTTCGGTCTCATCCCTCAGCTTCTGGAGGTTTATTATGTTCTCTGCCAGTCCCCTGAATACATGGAGGTCCTCCCGGCTCACATCAGACCCTATGCTCCCGTCAACATCCATCCTGAAGTTCTCAAGTATGCTGTCCCTGTCACCGTACTCAGCGATGAGCTGGACATACTGTTCATGGCTCTTCACAGTGTCAAGTTCAGGGAAATGAAGGGAGTACCACTCCCTCAGGCGGTCAATGAGCTTCCCTATCTCCTCGTCAAGCTCATCAAGGGCACTTATCGCTTGGATGATGAACTTATCAGATTCACTCAGGGACTCCCTCACTTTTTCAAGGGTCAGGGATAGCAGGGAAGCGTGTATGAGCTTGGAGGGGTCCCTTCCGGTTATCTCCCTGAGGACCGTGTCAAGGTGCTCCCTCAGGTAGGCACCGGCCCTGCTGGGTGCACTGAAGCTCACACCCTGGAATTCCCTGGGGCCAGGGGATTCGGGGGCCTCAACCACCACCTCATCGTATTCCCTGCTCAGCCTTTCAAGGATCTTCTTCTCTTCAGGGAGGAGAGAGCCCCTCTGAGACTCCATGAGCCTCCCGGGTATCTCATCCTCCGGGAAAAGTTCATAATCTATAATCTTCAGATCTTCACTGAAGGCAATGAAACCGGCAACACAGGCTGTAAGGTAACACTTCATGGGGGTTACATCTATAGGTAATGAGTATAAATAATTTTACTGAGGGTGTTTTTTCATGCTGAAGACAAGGATATGTAATATTGAACTTCGAAATCCAGCCATACTGGCTGCTGGAGTCATGGGGAGCATGGCCTCATCCCTTAACAGGGTTTACTGTTCAGGTGCAGGCGCGGTTGTCACCAAATCCTTCTCACTGGAACCCAACACAGGATATAAAAACCCGACAACCGTTGAGGTTACAGGAGGCATCATAAACGCCATAGGACTCTCAAACCCTGGAGTCGATAATTTCCTGGATGAACTCAGGGCAGTTGAGGATGACGTCCCCCTTATAGCATCCATATACGGGGCGTCCCCTGAGGAGTTCCAGGAGGTCTCATCAAGGATAGAGGAATACGTGGACATGATTGAACTCAATGTATCCTGCCCCCATGCCATGTCCGGTTGCGGGGCCTCAATAGGCCAGGACCCTGAACTGACCTTCAGGGTTGTCTCTGCAGTTAAGGACGCCATTGATGTCCCTGTGTCAACCAAACTCACACCCAACGTCACGGACATAGTGGAGGTGGCTTTGAGGGCCCAGGAGGCAGGTTCAGATGCCCTGACCCTGATAAACTCCCTGGGACCCGGCATGAGGATAGATATAAAGACAGCAAGACCAGTCCTCTCCAACGCCGTCGGGGGAATGTCCGGTCCGGCGATAAAACCCGTGGCGGTAAGGTGCGTCTATGATGTCTACAGGGCGGTTGATATTCCCATCATGGGCGTGGGGGGTATCAGGGATTACAGGGACGCCGTGGAATTCCTGTTTGCAGGCGCATCGGCCTTCCAGGTCGGCACAGCCATAATGTACTCCGGACCAGTGATATTCAGGAACATCTGCAGGGGACTTAAAAGGTTCATGCATGAGGAGGGATTCTCCTCCATAGATGAGATGGTTGGACTGGCACATGACTAGGGAGTGGGTAGTGTGAACGTTCCAGAGGTTCTTGAGATTAAAAGGATAATAGATGAGTCTGATTCGGTGAAGACATTCATATTCGACTGGGACTTCCGGTCGGATTTGAGGCCCGGCCAGTTCATGATGGTGTGGAACTTCAGTGATGAGAAGCCAATGTCGGTCTCACTCATCGATGAGGTGAGGGGTGAGATAGGCATCTCGGTGAGGAGGGTCGGTGAGTTCACAGGGGAAGTCCATGGCCTGAGCGAGGGGGACCTCCTGGGACTGAGGGGCCCCTATGGGAGGGGATTCGAACTCACAGGTAGCAGTATCCTCCTGGTAGGCGGGGGGATAGGTATGGCGCCCCTATCAGCCCTTGCAGATGAGGCTACAGATAACGGGATGAAGGTCTCAGCCCTTGTCGCTGCAAGGACAGCCGATGAGCTCCTATTCACAGGGAGACTTAAGGATGCAGGGGTCAGGGTCTACACATGCACGGATGACGGGTCATGCGGATTCAAGGGCTTTGCACATGAAAGGCTCAGGGACATGGGGGGGTCGTATGACATGGCGGCGGTCTGCGGACCCGAACCCATGATGTACCATGTGAAGGGGGTCCTTGATGAGATGGGGGTCCCGGCCCAGTTCTCCCTCGAGAGGTACATGAAGTGCGCCGTGGGTATCTGCGGCCAGTGCTGCCTTGATGATACAGGCTGGAGGGTCTGCGCCGAGGGACCGGTCTTCTGGGGGCATGAACTTTCAATGTTAAGGGAGTTTGGAAGCTACAGGAGGGATTCTGCTGGTAGGAGGATACCACTTTAGGTGGAGAATACCTATGGTAGATGCCCTTCCATGCATCAGTTTAGAAGAAGGATCTTCAGCTGAAGGGTGAAATGATGATAGAGAAAATCAGGGGAACGGTGACATCGGCATCCTTCCTGGTCCTTGTCCTGATCCTCCTCTCAGCAGTAATCATATACCCCATCTGGACCATGCTATTCCTTGGAGCCGTCTTTGCATACATTGTAAGGCCTGTGGCCCTGAGGATTAACAGGAGGATACCCTACCTTTCGGTGTCCATAATCCTTGCCATGATGGTGGTTATGATGCCACTCATCGGCATCATCGTCTTCACGGTTGACTCCATAATAAACTCGGCACCGGCCCTGGCTTCACTCGCAGGGAACATTGACGTTACAGGGATCCTCTCAGGGGTTCCCAGGGAGTTCCAGCCATCTGCAGGGAGCACTCTGGGGGCCCTGAAGGGTTTCCTAACGGACATCCTCAGGGGTTCGGTCAACTATGCGGTTGATATCATACAGTCACTCCCCATGATAGCCCTCCAGCTCTTCATATTCTTCTCATCGACCTTCTACTTTGCAAGGGATGGTGAGAGGCTCACAGGATACCTGAGGTCGGTCCTCCCGGAGAAGAGCAGGCCCTTCATGAAGAGGATGGCGGCTGAAACCGAGAGGGTCCTCATGAGCATCTTCTACGGCCACTTCTTAACAGCCCTCCTGATAGGTTTAATGGCCGCCGCCGGGTTCTACATCCTTGGTTACCCATATGCGATACTCCTGGGTATAATAACCGGGCTTTTCCAGCTAATACCTGTTATAGGGCCATGGGCGGCCTACACTCCCCTGGCAGCCTATGATATCATCACAGGGAACATCCTGAGGGCGGTCCTCGTCCTTATATTCGGGTTTTTCCTGAGCACCGTTGACATCTACCTTAGGCCTAAACTTTCAGGTAAGTATGCGGATATACACCCCATGATATTCCTTGTGGGATTCCTTGGAGGCCCCCTGGTCTGGGGGGTTGCAGGGTTCATTGTGGGGCCACTGGTCCTGGGACTCGCCTACGCCGCCCTTGAGGCCTACCGGACGGACTCAGGGAAAGAATAAAATAATTTTTAGGAATGCCTGGGGGGCTGATTTTTAATTGATGCATTTAATTTTTTGTTTGGAATCCTATATGCGTATCCTTTAAACTATTAATCCCTGATGTTCCCTGCCGGTCCAAAGTTATGAATCATGGGTCCGGCCTTATTTCAGAATCATCCTAAAGAATTCCATTTATATTCGTTATAGGCCCGAATAACGAAGTTCAATGGGTGCTGGTGTTAGAACTGCATCGGAACTGTACTAAAGGGACTGATACCCTAACAGTAAAAACAATTCTTTCTTTTTATTACTCTTTTTGCTCTTTTTTCCTTAGAGTTTCATTTAGTTTTCTAAGTTCTCGAAGTAATAATTCATTTTGTCTTATGATGAGTTTATTTTGGTCTATAAGTGCTTTAAAACCAGCTCCAATTATCTGTTCCGTGGGGTTGAAAGTTAGTAAGGTCCCTATTCTCATCCATTTAGTTCCTGCTTCCTGATTCGCTAAATTTTCCATGTCAGTATAAATTTCATCTATTGGTTAAATAAAGATCCCCAGATGTCACGTGATCATGAATCATCTGAAGGAACAGTTATTAGGCCTCCAAAACAAGATTAATGAACATGGAAACTTACAGGATGGTGCTTCTTGACATCGACTACGTAACATGTGATGAGAAGCCCGTTATAAGACTCTTTGGAAAGGACAAATCAGGTGACAATGAGCCCATGATAGCATTTGACACTTCCTTCAGACCCTACATCTACGTATTACCACATGATACCGACTCATGCATCAGGGAACTTGAGGAGCTAGGGATAGGGAAGATGGAGGTCCTGGAGATGAGGGACCTTGGAAGGATGACCCCTGTAATCAGGGCTGAATTCAGCCACCCCTCAGAGGTGCCTAAACTCAGGGACAGGATAAGGAACCTGGACTCTGTCAGGGACATAAGGGAACATGACATACCCTTCTACAGGAGATACCTCATCGACAAATCCATCTTCCCAATGTCCGAGCTGGAATTCCAGGGGGAAGTGAGGGAATCGGCACCATTGGTTGAGGCAGACGACGTTAAACTGGTTGAGATAACCGGGGAGGTCTCATCAACGGGCCAGGGGACCCATGAACTTGACATCCTGAGCTTTGACATCGAGGCCAGGAACCCCCACGGGATGCCCAGTCCCGAGGAGGATGAGATAATAATGATCGGAGTGGCTGGAAGGGACTTCAGCAGGGTAATATCAACCAGGGGGGATCACCTCGACTATGTTGAGGTGGTTGATGATGAGGCGGAGATAATCAGGAGATTCGCAGAGATCATAAGGGAGGAGAAGCCCGACATCCTAGTGGGCTACAACTCCGACAACTTCGACTTTCCCTACATATCAAGGAGGGCTGAGATACTGGGGGTTGACCTCAACCCTGGATGGGATGGTTCAGGGATAAGGACCATGAGGAGGGGATTTGCAAACTCAACAGCCATCAGGGGCACGGTGCACGTGGACCTCTACCCTGTAATGAGGAGGTACATGAACCTTGACCGCTACACCCTTGAGCGGGTATACCGTGAACTCTTCGGTGAAGAAAAATTCGACCTCCCGGGCGATAGACTCTGGGAGTACTGGGACCGTGATGACCTCAGGGACGAACTATTCAGGTACTCCCTGGATGATGTCACCGCAACCTACCGTATCGCAGAGAAGATACTCCCCCTTAACATGGAACTCACCCGTGTGGTTGGCCAGCCCCTCTTTGACATATCAAGGATGGCGACGGGGCAGCAGGCGGAATGGTTCCTTGTAAGGAAGGCCCACCAGTACGGTGAACTGGTACCCAACAAGCCATCACAGTCAGAGTTCTCAGAGAGGAGGGGGAGGAGGGCTGTTGGGGGTTATGTTAAGGAGCCTGAGAAGGGCCTCCATGAGAACATAGTCCAGTTCGACTTCAGGAGCCTCTACCCGAGCATCATAATCTCAAAGAACATATCCCCTGACACCCTCACCACCGACCCTGAATGCGACTGCCATGTGGCGCCTGAATACGGGTACCGCTTCCTTAAGGATCCCAGGGGATTCATACCATCCGTTATAGGCGAGATCCTCTCAGAGAGGGTGAGGGTTAAGGGTGAAATGAAACGCTCAAAGGACCCTGTGGAGAAGAAACTCCTGAACGTCCAGCAGGAAGCCCTCAAGAGACTTGCAAATACCATGTACGGTGTTTACGGTTACTCAAGGTTCAGATGGTACTCGATGGAATGCGCCGAGGCCATAACAGCATGGGGTAGGGACTACATTAAAAGAACCATAAGGATGGCTGAGGACTTCGGCTTCCACACGGTTTATGCTGACACGGACGGATTCTACGCCACCTACACAGGCAGGAAGTCATAACTGTGGATTTCCTCGGCTTATCAGGATTTATGTCTGAGGGTCGTGCTGCACTTGTAAGGAAGGTGGTTGAGGTCGGGCTGATCCAGATGTCTGAAGGAACAGCATATGTAATGAATGGATGGACTTAGCAATGATTGAATGCTGAGATACTTAGCAATGATTGAATGCTGAGATACTTAGCAATGATTGAATGCTGAGATAATTCCAGGCCCTCAGTAAAGGGAAATAATTCAACCCCTGACTTCAGCCATGAACCTTTCAATTATCTCCACGGCGCTCATGTCGATGACAGGGACATCGGCGTTCCCCGGCTTTACGGGTACATGAACGAAAAGGGGGCCTGTGGCTTCAAGGGCCCTGGTGAAGTCCAGTTCCTCATCAAAACGGATAACCCTGAAACCCATGGCCCTGGCAACACCTCCAAGGTCTATGGTGTCAGCGTATGTGCACTGGGACCCTGTTGTGGCATAGCATTTATTGTCAAGGAGGACTATTATGAGGTTCCCTGGGGCCTGACCTGCAGCGGTTACAAGGCCCCCCAGGTTCATGAGGATGGACCCGTCACCGTCAAGGACAACAACCCTGCGCTCCTGTGTGAGGGCAAGTCCGAGTCCAATGGAGGAGGCCATTCCCATGGATCCAAGCATGTAGAAGTGGGTCCCCGAATCCTTGACACTGTAGAGTTCCCTTGATGGGAATCCCAGGTTGCATACAACGAGTTCATCATCAAGGACCTCAACGATCCTCTTTATGGCTTCGATTCTCTCAAGCATCGGCATCACCAGTATGAAATCTTTAAAAGGACGGCTGAGGGCCTCCTCATCTTCAGGGAATCATCTGTTAATTCCTTAATGGCCTTCCTGGCATCATCGGGGGTTTCAGGGGCCCTGAAGGGTATCCCGAGGATCTCAAGGATGCCCTCAGTGACCCTTCCCATGGGGACCTGGGCTTCCATGAACTCCCCCTCGGTACCCCTGTGGCTCACCACCATGGTTATGGGTATCCTGTAGAGACTGTAGAGTGATGCAAGGACATTGACCGAGTTACCGAGGCCGGAGTTCTGCATCAGTATCGCAGTGGTTTTACCGGCCATGTATGCGCCTGCAGCAACACCGAAGCCCTCCTCCTCCCTTGTCACGGGGATGTGCATGATTTCAGGGTCATCATCCACCATCTCAAGGACCCCTTTAAGGTTGACGCAGGGGACGCTGACGGCGAAGTCTATACCGGCATCCTTCATGCCCATGTAGACGGCGTCACTGCTATCCAATTTCATAACCCCTTGATTTCAAGGTCAAGGTTAAGGTCCTCGGAGATGCTTGTGAGGCTTTCAAGGAGTTTCTCATCGATCTCAATACCCTCCTCTCGCCTCCTTTTGATGTTCATGGCCTCGATGTCCCCGGGTATGAGGACGTCGCCGGAGGACTTGACCTCCTCTATGAATGCATCCACACTGGATTTGAATTCATCAACATCCCCCATCTTTGAGGGGTCTATGGCCATCATGAGATCTCCCTTGGTGCACATCTCCCTGGGATTGGCTGTGCCCTTAACCCCTGCTCCGAAGGCGGCCCCCACAAGGGGCCCTGCAAGTATCTCTATCATGAAGGATAATGCGTACCCCTTATGCCCCCCGAAGGGCAGTATGGATCCCTTAAGCGCCATTTCAGGGTCAGTTGTGGGCTTCCCGTCAGCATCAAGGGCCACGTTTTCAGGTATGCTTTCACCCTTCCTGGCGGCTTCAAGGAGCTTGCCCCTTGCAGATGCGGATGTTGCCATGTCAACAGATACGTAGTGCTTATCTGAGGGTATACCTATGGCGACGGGGTTTGTTCCGAGTATAGGTGTCTTACCTCCTACTGGCGCCACAGCTGGCTCCGTGTTTGCTATCACAACGCCTATCGTGTCATTCATCACCGCCATGTCCGAGTAGTAGCCGGCAACACCGAAGTGGTTGGAGTCATGGACACCCACGAGGCCGACCCCTGTGGATCCTGCCTTTTCTATTGCAATTTCCATGGCCCTGTATGCAACCACGTGGCCGAAGAGGTGGTTCCCGTTGATGATGGCGGTTGATTCTGTTTCCCTTTCAACGGTAATCTCACCATCCCTCTTTATGGTCCCGTAACGCAAACCCTCAACGTACTGGGGGAACCTTCCTATCCCGTGGGAGCTGAATCCCTTAAGATCGGCATCAAGTGTAACATCTGCAACGATGGCGGCGCTCTCCTCAGGGACCTCCATGGCCATGAGTATCTCCTTTATGATTTTAACTTCATCTTCAGCGCTTATCCTCATAGAAACCAACTCCTAAAGTATTATTGATTCTCCTGTGTAGGCTGTGATGTCCACACTGGAGGCTTTGTCCGTGACCTCTCCTATGACGTGTGCACGGTCACCCAGAACATCAACGGCATGGTCTGCTTCATCCTTCCCTACGATGGCGCAGAAACCAACACCCATGTTGAATACACGGTACATCTCCTCGATGGGGACACCTGAATCATGCATCACCCTGAAGATGTGCTGGGGCTCAGGGAGCATGTCAAGGCGATACCCCACCTCCTTTTTAAGCCTCTTAAGATTGCTGAATCCCCCGCCTGTAATATGGGCGAGTCCATTCACACCGACACCCGAGTCAATGAGCTCCATGACGGGCTCCACATAGATCCTTGTGGGTTTGAGGAGCGCATCCCCAACCGTAACATCGGAGCCAGGGAGGCTGTCATGGGGTGATAGTTCCAGTTCCTCAAAGAAGACCTTCCTTGCAAGGCTAAGGCCGTTACTGTGTATCCCGCTGCTTTCAATACCTATAACAGCGTCCCCTGGGGCTATCCTTTCCCCTGTTATGATTTTATCCGTATCAACGAATCCGATACCCGTGGCTGCAAGGTCAAAATTCCTTACTATACCTGGGAGGGATGCTGTCTCCCCACCGATTACTGCGATACGTGCCATATCAGCACCCCTTGCAAGGCCATGGCCTATCTCATCGGCCACCTCAGGGTCGGGGTGTTCGACTGCAAGGTAGTCGACGAGGGCGGCGGGCCTGGCACCGACACAGAGGATGTCATTGACCACCATTGCAATGCAGTCTATCCCCACGGTATCGTAGCGGTTCATCATCTCAGCCACGAGGATCTTGCTCCCAACACCGTCGGTGCTCATTGCAATGGCCACATCCCCCATCCTTACAAGGGCGGCGAAGTGCCCTGTTCCGGTAATAACGTCACAGTGTTTGAGTGTTCCGGCGAGCCTTGAGGTTAAACGGCGGACCGTCAGCTCCTCAAGGTCTATGTCCACTCCAGATTCAGAATAGGTTACCATTCAATCACCAAGATAATGATAGTCTGAGGTTATCTAAATAGCTCACTGTATACGGACCGTCTCAAGGTTGAGGGGCGTCTTTGTCTCTATACGGTAGGCCCTGTATATGCTTGAGGCAAGGTCAAGGGTCTTGTAGTTGTCACCGTGGCATATGAGTATCTTCTCGGGTTTGGGTGATATCCTCTTGACGTATTCCATGAGCTGCCTCCTGTCTGAGTGACCGCTGAACCCCTCGATGGTCTTAATGTTCATCCTGACATTGTAGACCCTCATCTTATCATCCTCATCCTTGAGGGGGATCTCCTTCCATCCCTTCTGTATCCTCCTACCCAGGGACCCCTCGGCCTGGTATCCCACGAAGACCAGGGAGTTGTCAGGGTCCTCACACAGCCACTTGAAGTACTCCAGGGAGTTTCCACCTGTCAGCATACCTGAGGTTGAGAGGATTATTGATGGTTCACCCTCCACTATCTCCCTGCGCTCATCCATACCGTTGACCTTGTGGAATATGTCGGAGATGAAGGGGTTGTGTCCCATATGGAATATCTGATCCCTCAGATCCTTACTCAGGTACTCGGGCCTTGCCGTGTGGATGGCGTTGGCCTCCCAGATCATACCATCGATGTAGACAGGGACATTATCTATTATACCCGTCCTTATGTATTCCTCAAGGACTATCATGAGTTCCTGGGCCCTTCCAACGGCAAAGACGGGTATGAGGATCTTACCACCCCTTTTGAGGGTGGAGTAGATGGTTTTAATGAGCTCCTTCTCTGCATGGTTCCTTGAGGGCTGGACATCATCGTGTCCCCCGTAGGTGCTCTCCATCACCAGGGTTTCAAGTCTCGGGAACCTGTTGGCTGCGGGTTCAAGGAGCCTGCTCTGCTCGTACTTGAAGTCCCCTGTGTAGACCATGTTGTGCTGTCCATCACCTATGTGGAGGTGGGCCATTGCAGAGCCAAGTATGTGGCCTGCATTGTGGAGTGTGAGCCTTATATCGGGTGCTATGTCGGTTACCTCACCGTAGTCAAGGGTTATGGTGTGCTTGACGCTCTTCTTCACGTGTTTCACGTTGAAGGGGAGGGGTTCGTCCTCACGGTGTGCTATGTCTATGTGGTCCAGCTGCAGCAGTGTCATGAGGTCCCTTGTCGGTGCCGTGCAGTAGACGGGTCCATCGTAGCCGTAGTGGTAGAGGTAGGGCAGGAACCCTGAATGGTCAAGGTGTGCATGGGTGATTATAACAGCGTCAAGGCTGTCCAGTGTGAACTCGGGGACGTTGAGGAATGGGTATGAGTTCTTATCGTCTCCACCTGCAACGTTAACACCGCAGTCAAGGAGCACCCTGCTGTTGGGGGTCTGGAGGTAGAGGCAGGATCTGCCCACCTCCCTGAACCCTCCCATGGCAGTCAGCCTTGCCCAGTCGTTGTCATACTTGGGCTTCTGGTGTATCCTGCTTCCAAGCTGCTGCAGGATCTTCTTACGCTCCTTGCTGTTCTTTCTGAGTGTTCTGCGGATTCTCTGGATTATCTCGGATGATATCGGCGGTGTCCTGAGTATCTTCGGGGCCCATCCAGTGTTCTTAACTATTTCCCTTGATGTTGACCCGTATTTACCTATAACGAGGCCTGGTTTACGGGCCTCTATTATAACCTCACAGGTCACATCATCGAAGGATATGTTGGTGATCTTGGCCTCTTCAGGGACTATCTCATGGATCTTCTTTATGGTCTTCTCAGGATCCATGAGGACTGACCTGTCGGATCTTATGATTATCCTCTTCCGTATGTCCTTCGCAATATCCCTTATGAGGTTGCCGTTCTCGGTTATTATTTCAGGGTTCTTTGTGTAGATAACCACCTCGGGCCCCTCAAATTCCACCTTGGCTACCTGGACCCTTTCAGGAAGTCTCTGTATTATCGTCCTTTTGATTTCTTCAAGCATCTCTGAAACCATAAAATCACTTCTAAAAAATAGGGGGTGTCAGTAAACGACTTGTTTACTGATTGTATGAAAATAAAGAAAAATCAGTTGAGGTCTTCAATCCTTTTCTGGATTTCCTCTTCAGTGATCATCCTGAAGCCTTCCTCCTCTGTCACGGTGGCCACGAGTATACCGTTTCCAGAGTATGTATCCCTTTCCATCGCAGACTTGATGGCCCTTATTGCGATATCCACTCCCTCATCAACGTAGAGGTCTTCTGTGTAGCGGTCCTCGAGGACACCGTAGGCGATGGGTGAGCCTGAACCTGTTGACACGAACTTATCGGGTATCATGCCGCCTGATGGGTCAAGGGAGTATATCTTGGCTCCTTTGTCATCAACCCCTCCCAGGAGGGTCTGGACGATGAATGGATAGAAGCGTGATGAGTGCAGTATGTTGGACGCAAGGGCAGCCGCTGCTTCTATGCTTATCCTTTCAGAATTCCTCATCCTGTAGAGGGCTGCCTCTGCCTTGAGGTACTTCATAAGGCTCTGGGCATCGGCCACTGATCCTGCGATTGTAGCCGCTATGTGTTCATCTATCCTGAAAATTTTGTCTGCGGTTTTATGGGCTATGAGGTTGCCCATGCTGGCCCTTCTTTCTGTGGCAAAAACAACTCCATCCCTGCATGTTATGCCAACAGTTGTAGTGCCTTTCAGTGTCTTTTTATCGTTCATGAATACACCTCGAGTAAAAATAATAAAAAACCAGTTCTTATTTTATAATTGTCCCCGGCCTGTATATAAAAGGTTGCCTTTAAGGGACTTTAAAACTTCTGGTATCAATATAACGCAGAGGTCCTTATTAAACTTTGCGATTTGATGATGTAAAAAAAATAGGTAATCAGGTTATGATTTCAGGGAGCTTGTCATTCTCTGCGGCAACCTTGATCTCCCTTGCAACACGCCGGCCCATACTCATACCTTCACCATGGAGGAGGCAGCTGTAGGTTGAACCATGCATGAAGGTGTTTGTACCTCCATCTGACCGTGCGCTTATCTCGAAGGTCACGATTTCAAGGTTGTCTGTGCACATTGTCTGGAGACAGAATGGACCGTTCATGCCTGGAGGCACCAGTTTTTCGGCTGCTTCAACCATGTTATCGCCCATGTCAAATACCTGGGGCAGCAGTGACTCCCTCATTGCAACCGGGTGGTTACCTGTTATCACATAGGATGGGTCAAGGTTTATCTCAAGCTGGTCCCTTGCCGGGATCCTGACAAGGCCGTCTATGTTTGATTCGAAACGGCTGTCCATACCCATGAGTTCCACTTCATCATTCATGATTGAGTAGAAGTAGTGAATGCAGAAGTTTGTACCTGAAACATACTCCTCGATGTGGGCATCCTTGATGTCGTCCTCGGTTATCCAGCCCCTTTCCATCATTGAGTCGATCTTCTCATTGAACTCCTCGGTGCTTGAGGCCACGAAGTAACCGCGACCACCCCTAGCGCCTGGGAATTTTACCATAACTGGCCTGTCGATATCTTCGGGATCCTTAAACTTCATAGGTATCCTTATCTCAGCCTCTGTAAGAAGTTTTCTTTCAAGTTCCCTTTCTGATTCCCAGCGTAGTATATCCCTGTTACCGAACATGGGGACATAGAAATCATTTTCAATGTGATCAAGACCCGCATAGGCTACAAATGACCCGTGGGGTACTATTATGCTGTTCATTGATCTCAGTTTCTCCTGTATGTCCTCGTTTACTATGTCGCTGAACCTGTCCACCATTATGAATTCATCAGCAACCCTGAAGCGCTGATATGGTACTTCACGTCCCTTTTCACAGACAACAGCAGTTCTGAAACCCTCTTTTTTTGCTCCGTGCAGGATGTGCATGGAGGTGTGGCTGCCAAGTGTTGCAATGGTCAGCTCTTCCTTATCGTACCCATCCAGGATGCCCAGTATCTCGTCTCTTTTTACCTTACTCATAAAGAATCCCCTTTTATTTATACAATTACTCTGCATAACCCTAATTATATTTTTTTTGCCTTCAAGAGAAGGCATTAAATATTTAAATCAAAAGAGTAACTATATCCTCCATTTTTCAAAATCACGCTTAAAAGTGGATGAACATGAAATGGTCAAGGATAGGTGACATCGTAGTTGTTAACCGGGAAGTGGATGAACCTTCCAAGTTCCTTAAAATCCCGGGTGTCCGGAGCGTTGTCTGTGTAGATGGCATCCAGGGACCCATGAGGAGGCCAACGGTGCGTGTACTTGCAGGGAGCGGCACCGAGACCCTTCACAGGGAGAACGGCTGCCTTTTCAGGATTGACCTCTCGAAGGTTATGTGGTCGCGGGGGAACATCAATGAAAGGGCCCGCATACCCCAACTCGTGGAGGACGGTGAGACCGTTGTTGACATGTTTGCAGGGATAGGGTACTTCTCAATACCAGTGGCTGTCCATGCAAACCCCCTGAGGGTCTACTCCATAGAGATAAACCCGGAATCCTTCAGGTACCTCAGGGATAACATTGTCCTTAACGGTGTTGAGGATGTGGTGGAACCCGTCCTGGGGGACTGCAGGGAGATGGCCCCGGAGCTGGAGGTGGACAGGGTTATAATGGGCTACGTGGGCACAACCCACCATTACCTTGAGGCTGCCATGGAGTGCCTGGTTGATGGGGGTGTTTTACACTACCATGAAACGGTGCCAGAGACCATGAAATTTTCAAGGCCCCTGAGGAGGATAGAGAGGGCCGCGCACCCAAGGAGGGTTAAACTATTGGACAGGAGGACCATCAAGAAGTACTCTCCTGGGGTCTGGCATGTGGTCCTGGATGCCAGGATAGGATGAGGTTCATATAATGATTTTCAGGGGGGCCACGGTAGCCACATCTGCTTGGACAGCTGCACAGATGAGGTTCATATAATGATTTTCAGAGGGACTGGAGGATGGCTGTAGCGGTGGATGACTTCAGGGTTGCAGGGGTTGACCTTGCAGCAGGAGAAGAGAATGAAACAGGATTTGCCGTAATAGAAGGCCTGAAACTCCACACATCTGGTTTATTCACATTGGATGAGATAACCGATGCTGTCATGGGCGCAGGGGTGGTGGCGGTGGACGCTCCCCTTTCACTACCATGGGGGAGGTGCTGCCTTGAAAGGGACTGTGGATGCAGCAGGTATGGCCACTTCAGACGCTCGGACATGGAGGCCAGGAGGTATGGAGGGGTCCTGCCACTCACATGGAGGGGGATGAAGGAACTCACACTCAGGGGAATTGAACTCAGAAAAAGACTTGAGGGTGAGGTGAAGGTCATAGAAACCCACGCCGGAACCGTGAGGAGGATGCGGAACATCACAGGGGAACTCAGGGAAACATTTAACCCTGGAGAACTTAACAGACACAGGATGGATGCGCTCATAGCCGCAGCAGTGGCCCTCTTTTACATGAGGGGCCGTTATATTGAACTTGGAGACCCTGATGAGGGGACAATAATCCTCCCCGCCCCGGAGGCACGCCTTAAGGATGTAATCTTCAGGGATCAATCCACTGGCACTAAATGAGGTCCTTGTAGAGTTCATTTATCTTATCAAGGACAAGGGGGCTCAGGAACTCCTCAGAGATGAACCTCCTGTACACTGGAAGCCTCTCCTCAAGGACGAAGCCAGCCGACTCGGTAACCCTTCTAAGCTCCTCAATGCCGGGCCAGGGAGCCTCAGGGTTCACATGGTCCCTGCCCACCGGTGAAACACCCCCCCAGTCATCTGCACCTGCAAGGAGGAACACCTCCCCTGTTTCCCTGTTGAGGTTGGGGGGGACCTGGACGCTCACATCAGGGAAGAGGAGACTTGTAACCGCAACCATCCTTACCATGTCAAGGAGTGGGGGCTCCGGATGGTTCTCCATGGGTATGCCCTCCTTTGACCTGAAGTTCTGTATGATTATCTCCTGTATATGCCCGTACCTGTCCTGGATGCGCCTGAGCTCCAGGAGGGAGTCGGCCCTCTCCTCAACGGTCTCACCTATACCCACAAGTATGCCTGTGGTGAAGGGTATCCTGAGACGACCGGCATCCCTGATTGTCCTGAGCCTCAGTTCAGGGTCCTTCCCGGGGCTTTCCCTGTGGGCATCTGTATACATGAGTCTGGGACTTGATGACTCAAGCATGAGGCCCATGGAGGCGTTAACCTCCCTCAGCCTTTTAAGGTCCCTGTAGGACAGGACCCCCATATTTGTATGGGGCAGGAGACCCGTCTCCTCAAGGGTCATCCTGCAGACATGACATGTGTAGTCCACCATGTCATTAAAACCCATCCCTTCAAGCTCCTCCCTGACAGCAGGGAACTGGTGGGCCTCCTCTCCGAAGGCGAAGAGGGCCTCGGTGCATCCGGCTCTGCGGGCACCTTTAAGTTCCTGGATTATAAGTTCAGGGCTCATTAAAGGGGGGTCAGGGGTGTCGGACCTGAAGGTGCAGTAACCGCACCTGTTGCGGCATGCCCTGGTGATGGGTATGAAGATATTCCTTGAGTAGGTCACCCTCCCCGGACTGCAGGCCCTCTTCATGAGGTCGAGGATATGGCAGCCCCCGGCTGAGAGCAGACCCACAAGTTCTTCCTTTGAGAAGACCATGGAGGCACCCTAATTATTCACCTATATCCGAGACCACAACCTCAACGAAGCAGGGCCCCACACCGCTCCTGTCCCTGTAGAGAACAACAAAGAGCCCTGTATCACCGGTGGTGAAGAGACGGTACTCCACGGCGAAATTCATATCCTCAAGGGACTCCTTCAGGCGGTGTATGCCCCCGATATCTGTTTCGGTTCCAACCTCAACACATGAACGTATCTGTTCATCCATTAAACCGATGAGGGCAGCGCCTTCATCTGAGAAAAGATCTATTTCAGTGGCATCAAGGTGTTCCAGGAGCCTGTCCAGTTCCTCACCCATATTATCTGATCCTATTCGTTTCCTGGACATTCCCCTTACGATAAGTATATCGCTGGCATTGAGGGCGGGTCTTGAGCCCTCAAATGCTTCAAGGTAGCCCATGATTTCTCCGGCTGTTCTGTGAAGCTTCATCATGGTATCAACTCCTGTTGTTGAGTTCCTCTATCTCGTAGCGGAGCTCTCCCATGGTGGCGACCTTCTCTGCGAAGGCATTGTGTCTGTGTATGCTCTCCTCATTTATCTGCCTCACGGTTACTATGGTGTCATCCGGCAGATGGGGGTATTCACTGACTATCCTGTGGACCATGTTACGGACACAGTCCTCAACGAACATGGGATTCTCATGGGCATTAACAACAACAGCATTCTCATCCGATCTTTTGAGGAGTTCATATACCGGTGAGCTCATGGAATCCTCTATGATCCTTATAAGGTTCTCGGCCCTTATGGTCTGATCCTCAGGGACCTCTATCATGATCATTCCACGGCCACGCTGGTTGTGGGATGCGAAGGAGACACAGTCAAGCACCCTCTCAACGGTTTCCTCATCAAGGAACTCCATGAGCTTCTGCCTGGAGGTTTCCTTGACAGATTCCTGTGCACATGGGCATACGGTCATCCCGACGACCTCTGCACCGATCATCTTACGTATCATTATCCCGTCATCATCACGGTACCCGATGGCGTCTGCCATGATCTTGGTCATCTCCTGGCTCTTCCTTCCGGTGACAGGGGATTTCTTCATGAACATGAAGTCGCTCTTCATGCTGACCTCAGCCCGACGGGCGTACCTGTGCTTATTGAGGAGTCTGTTGACGATCTCTGCGCAGAGTGACTCCAGTTCAAGGGCACTGTTTTCAACGACCTCCTCGAGGACATCGCTTATGGCCTCGGGGTTCCTTGACATGTGAATCCCCCTCTGCCTGCTCGGAAGGTCGACGAACGCATCAAATGTTGGTAGAAGGATTATGGGTCTTCTATTATCCCTTTCTATCTTCAGGAGCTTCTTAACACCTGTAACACCCACCCTTGTAAGGTGAACGGGGATGCTAGGTATATTGTCCTGTGTATCTGGAAAACAAACTAAGCCCAAATTTTACACCCCATAATAATAAATGACCATGGTTAGTCAGTTTTAAGTATAATAGTGGGAACTTGTTTATATACTTGTCCGGAGGGTATTACCATACCCTGGGGGGTTGTTAAATATCAGATCAGGTGCAGTTATCCCATAGAAGAGGATATGGAAAGGGGGGATTTCCAGGATCCGTGGCTGCACCGTACCATGAACCTAGGAGAGCATTTCCAGGATCTCCTCAGGGGTTGAGTCCTTGATGTTTTCCCTTAACCTTGCATCGGCACCGTAGAGTTCCCCGGCCCTCTCTGCAAGGAGTCTTGTGCTCTTATCATCCTCACCAAGGACGATAACCCTTTCAAGGGATTCAAGTTTTCTTTCTATATCATGTTTGAGGTGTTCGATCTTCTTCTCTATACCCTTAAGGGCTCCTTCAGGGATTTTGGGGTTTATTCTGCGCATATCCTCAATTGAAAGGGGGGCGCCTGCAACTATTATGTTCTGTGCTTCAGCACCGCTCTTTACAAGGAGTTTCTTCACTGAGCTGTTGTTGACTATTATAAGTTTACCCCCTGATATCTCCCGTATCCTTTCAGAGGGATCCTCCCTTTCAAGGACACCGAAATCTGCAAGCATATGGTCGATTGCATTCCTTGCAGATAGGAGTTTATGGCAGAAATCAGCAGCATCATCACCCCTGAGCTCATGTGATGGGAGGCTGAGGTATATGTATTCCTCGGCTTCAATCAGCATGTTCATGGCTTCCTGGAACTTTTCAGTGTTTATGGTCCCGTCACCCGGCTCTCCAGGAGTGATTACTCTTTTAATGTTTCTGCATGATTCTTTTATGAGTTTTTCAGCCTGCTTGAACCTAATTTTATCCATATAAGACACCACAGATCAATTTAACTAGAAGCTGAAGAAGGGTGAGAATGTGTCCTGCAGTTCTCTGAATATCTCGTGGACTCCTTGGGGGTCTGTGGAGTATCCTTCAGGTTCCTCACCTTCAAGGGCCCTCAGGAATGATACATTTGATTTTCCAAGGGCCACGGGATCATAGCCACCCTCAAGGACCACGGCGCCAGGCGCTCCTGTCCGGTGAAGGAACCAGCCGATCCATGAGAAGAAAAGTTCATCAACCTCCACAGAGGCTAAAGGATCGCTCCTGTGGGCATCAAAACCCGCGGATACGAATATCATCAGGGGTCTGATTTTCCTGATGACCTCGGGGAGGATTTCACCAAGTATCCAGATGTACTCATCGTTACCTGACCCTGGGGGCACGGGGATGTTAAGGTTGAAGCCCTCGCCCGCACCTTCACCGGTTTCAGCCACGAATCCAGTCCCTGGGAAGAGGGTCCTGGGGTCCTGGTGTATTGAGATGTACATGACCTCCGGGTCATGGTAGAATATGCTTGAGGTCCCGTTTCCATGGTGGACATCGAAGTCAAGGACAAGGAATCCTGAGACTCCATGGTTCTGGCGGCAGTGTTCAATGGCAACTGCCAGGTTGTTGAATATGCAGAACCCCATGGAGCGGTCGTAGCATGCATGGTGTCCGGGTGGCCTTGCCACAGAATATGACCACCCGCCATTGAGGGACTCCTCTGCAGCCACCATGGCGCCCCCTGCAGCGAGTCTTGCAACGTTGAAGGTGTCGGGGGTCATGTAGGTGTCGTAGTCAAGCCAGCCACCACCGCTACCAGAGAAGACCTCAAGGTACTCCACGTGTCTGCTGCTGTGGACCATCTGGATCTCATGGATGCCGGCGATCCGCGGCTCCATGAACTCGACTTCCAGGTCGGAGGCCCCTATGGCATCGATTATTGCGCGGGTCCTCCCCCTGTTTTCAACGTGATCCTCCCTGTTGTGGAGGTCATAGGTGGCTGAGTGGATGATCTTCATCAGAGATAATTATCTGCATTGTGGGATAAATAACTAATCGCCTATCATCTTTGAGGAGGTCATATCCTCCTTCACGATGTTGAGGACGGTCTGGGTGTAGGTCCTCTGGACGTCACCCTCACTGAGGAGGCCCTTTATGAAGCTGTCAAGTTCACTGGTGTCCTTGAACTTCCCTATAAGTATGGCATCGAATTCCCCTGTAACATCATAGACTGCAAGGACGTTCTTGTGGTAGGCTGTCCTTGTCTCCCAGTTTCTGAGGACACCGCCCTTAACCTTAACACCGATTATGGCCGTTAACTTGTAACCGAGCTTTGAATGGTCTATGATGGGTACGAACTTCTTTATAACACCCTTCTGGACGAGCTTTTCAACCCTGTTGTGGACGGTCCCCACCGAAACATCAAGTATCCTTGAGATGTTCCTGTAGGACATCCTTCCATCCTCATTAAGCAGATCTATTATTTTCCTGTCAATATCATCAATTTTGACGACTTCATCATCCATAGGAATCACCACTAAACAATGTATACTTGTATTGTTTGTATTATAAATTTTTTCAAAGGATAGGTCATTTCGTGTATTCTGATTTAGAAGAAGATGTTAACTCTTATATGCTTGGTGTCTGTTCCCTTATAAATGTTTAGAAAAAATTAAAAAATTGGGGGTTATTATTCGTAGGCGTATCTGAGTGCAAGGGCCCGGTTCCAGAACAGTACAATGTACGGAGTTATTATGAGGACCACTATGATTGCACCTATAACCGGGATGGCGCTGATAAAGCTTCCAACGAATCCGATGACAGCGGCTATTATCCCGACAACGATGTACCATATGATGTAGTCAACCCATCCGATCTGGGATATGACGTCAAGGATTTCACCGAACCTGAAGGCTGCTCCAAGTTCGCTGTCATTGTAGGCCATGTGGGCAATTGCAATTGTTTCTATAAGACCAAGGATTATTGCAAGTATGACGCCTATTATCATTGTACCGCCAAGGAGGCCTGTGAAGGCTGTGGGATTTGTTATCATTCCGGTGTCCGGTGATACCATTGAAAGGGAACCGAATACACCCGCAATTATTATTATCATTGGCACAATCATGTAGACTATCTGCACAACGAATACCTTGAGTCCATCAACAAACATCTCTCCCCATTCATCGAATTCAGGGAGCTCATCAAAACCTGCTATTGATGCCTTAAGGGCCCTGAACCCGTAACCAGTGGCCAGGAAGATGGGTATTATCAGAAAACTGATCAAAAAGAGAAGGCCAAGTATTATCACCTTCTTCCAGTCACTGGAGGGATACCTTATGGCATCATTCACAATTTCTCCTATATCCAATTTTACACCTCCGCGGAGTCATCCGCAACTAAAAATATATAAATCCCACTATATAAAACTGCTTTATCTTAACTGGACATATGATATTAATCCCTAGGAGGACGGTAACATTTCCAGAAGTGACTTGCAGGTGATGCATACTGATCATGGATGTTTATAAATGTGATGAAGCGGGTGTAATGGATGAATAAGGGCGCACTTATACTTGTAATCATAATTCTTGCAGGCAGCTATTTCTACTTCACCAGCACAGCAGGGGACTTCGAGCCCCTGGGGAGACTGGCCTTTGTTAAGATCGCCAACCCTGACATGTACCCGGGCCACATACATTCAAAGCTCCTTGCAGAGTATGCAAGGGAGGAGGGGTCCCCATGCATACTAGTTGTCCATTACGGCGGAAGCTCAAATTACAGGTGCTACATGGAGGGAGATGTTTACATCCTTGAACTGGCCTACGTTGAGAAGAATCAGTACACACCTGGTATAAACTGGACTGAGGTCTGGCAGGAGGGGATATACGGTGTTCCAGATGACAAATGGACCTACCGCTCAGATGGCAGGGAGTTCAGGACCCTTGACGAGGCCCTTCAATATATAAAGGAGAGGGCTGCCGAGCATGGCCAGACAGACCCCATACCCATGGTATACCATGGCACCGTGAGGCAGGGCGATGTTATTGTAAACCAGGGCTGCGGTTTCCCACTTTACTATAAGATTGCCAGGGAGGAGTACGGGCCCATCGCCGCCTACTTCTACGTTATAAAGGGGATAATCTTCCCCTACCTCAAGAACCCCTACAGGAACTTTGAACTTAAAAATGCCAGGGCACTCCAGTACTACTACAACCACAACATGCTCAACTATGAGTAGACACTTAAATATTAGATTAGGGAGCCCTTTATGGCATCCTTCACAGCCCCCAGATCAGCATCCGTCTTTATACCGGTGGGTTTGAAGTGGGTCCTTGAAACCCTGAAACCGTCACCCCTAAGGTGGTCCATCACTGAGTCGATGGGGGGCGCGCTGACACCCATACTGCTGCAGAGTTCATGGACATCATAGAATCCAGGGGGCATCCCCGCCTCCCTGATACATGTCTGCAGCAACCTGAGGACCTTCTCTTTCTGATTCAGCTTCTTATTCTCAGCCTCCTCTATCATGGAACCTATGAAGCCGGCGTCCTGGATATCACCAACCCACAGGGGCCCTGCAACATCAAGTTCCCGGCCACAGGATGGGCACTTCATGTTAATGGGGGTGAAGCCATTAACGTGTCCATGGAAGAGGCAGCTGAAACAGTGCAGGATGAAACCGATGTTTTTAAGCGACTCATCAGCCCTCCTGGCACCCCTACGCACCATGACGTACAGGCGCATGTAGTGCTTGGTGCTGTGTGAAAGGAGGAACTCCGAACCCTTCCGGTACCTTGCAAGGTTCATGGCAGTAAACCCTGCAAGTATACGCACACCTATCTCATGACAGTACTCTGTCTTAAGGGGCCTTGAAGAGTACTTCCTGAGGCAGGGCTTAACATAGGTCCCGCAGAGGCCTGATGTGTCTGTTGCGGTAACACCTATCATTGAACGGTTCCTTATGGCTGCTGCCGCAGAGTCCATGAAGGGTGCGGGGGTCCCGAAGGGATCAACATCAATAAAATCAAAGACCCCCTGGTTACTCCTTAAAAATACGCCGGCATCCTCCCGGCTCACAAGGGGTGACACGGAGTTCATCCTGGAGTTCCTCTCTATACATTCAACTGCAAGGGGGTTTATGTCATTGGCCCAAGCCTCTGCAACACCGTCAACCTCCTTCAGGTACCTTATGGCCCTTATACCGCTCCCTGCAAAGGTGTCTGCAACCTTTATCGCCCTGTCCACCATCCTCTGGAATACCTGCAGTGCAAGGACAGAAACGTCCCGGTTAAATTCCATGTCAGGGTTATAGAATACCGGGGCCTTCGATGAAACCCTGCTGAAATCAGGGACCTGTATTTTCACTGAACCCTCATTTACCGTTATCATACCTACCACTTTTCCCTGGAAAATATTTATTAGTCACCTGCACTTAATGATGTATGCTCATAACTCTAAGTAAATGTGGTATTATGTATCGGTTCCTGGACAGCGTCCACAGGGGGAGGAATGAGCTCTGGAGGTATGCCTTCACGGTGTTCCTGAGCTTCATAGTATCAAACCTGGGGGCGGGCTTTATAGCCGCAATCTTCATAGCAGCAGCTGTCATCTTAAGCAGGGGAGTCCTGAGTCCCGAGATAATTTCAGGGGGATTTTCAGGGCCCATCCTCCTGCTCCTTGTTGCCGTTAGTTTTTCGGCTTCGCTCTTTTTCCTCTACGTTGGTGTGAGGTTTATCCATAAACGTGAATTCATATCTGCGGTGAATGCAAGGGGCTACCTTGACTGGAGGAGGATCCTCAGGGGCGCCCTGGTATGGCTTCTTATTGTTGGTGTCGTTGATGCTGTTTCAATGATCCTTGACCCTTCAGGTTTCAGGTTCAGCTTCAACCCATCATCCTTCGGGTGGCTCCTCCTCCTTGCACTCATAGCCTTCCCGGTCCAAGCGTCCTTTGAGGAGATATTCTTCAGGGGTTACCTAATGCAGGGGATGTGGTCCGTCATAAGAAAACCTGTCCCCCTCATAATCCTTAATTCAGCCATATTCGCTGTTATGCACTGGTGGAACGGGACAAGCATCACCATGAGCCTGTCAATCGTCATAAGCACCTTCATAATAGGCGTTGCACTTGCGGTAACAGCCCTTGCAGATGATGGACTGGAACTTGCCATGGGGGTGCATATTGCAAACAACCTCTATGTGAGCGTGATACACAGCTCACCAGACAGCGGCCTCGGGGACCTTCCATCCATCATAATAAGCCCAACCGACCCCTACTCATCACCGGTCTTCCTTATAATCGCTTCACTGGTCATGATCCTCATACTATTCAGGGGGAGATATGATGATGTGTTGAGGATCTTCAGGGACCATTACTGAGGTTAATTATATTGTTGTTGACCTGGGTGTTCTTATATCATTTTCAGGGGGGTGTGTCATGGGGGATCCGTAACTTCAAGCACAGCCTCTGTGACATCAACCATAACCCTGCAGTGGTACCACACCAGTTTCAGGCACATCCTCTTCATGACATCCACCCAACCAGGATAATGGTGATGGTTTTTTTAAGGATAAAATTGAAACTGTAACTGTGAAGTTCATTTTCAGGTGTTCATATGATACCGGTCGCTACTCCAGTAATCGATGAAGAGGAAATAGAGGAAGTTGTAAAGGTGCTCAGATCAGGTTTCATCGCCCAGGGACCAAGGGTGGCTGAATTTGAGGAGAAATTCGCATCATACACGGGTACAGAGTATGCTGTTGCAACCAGTTCAGGTACAACAGCCCTCCACCTGGCCCTCCTTGCAGCGGGTGTGGGGAAGGGGGATGAGGTTATAACAACACCCTTCAGCTTCGCGGCAACAGCAAACGCAGCACTCTACGTGGGTGCGGAGCCGGTCTTTGCAGACATAGACCCCCTCACCTACAACATTGACCCTGAGGGGATAGAGGAACTGATAACCCCAAGGACCAGGGCCATAATCCCGGTCCACCTCTATGGCCAGCCCGCTGACATGGACCCCATCATGGATATAGCCTCAGAACATGACCTCATGGTCATTGAGGACGCTGCACAGGCCCATGGTGCCGAGTACCGTGGGAGGAAGGTGGGTTCAATGGGTGATGCGGCCTGCTTCAGCTTCTACCCCACCAAGAACATCACAACAGGCGAGGGAGGTATTATAACTACAGATAACGAGGAAATTGCAGAGATGGCCTCTGTTTTAAGGGCTCATGGTGAAACAGAACGATACAGACACACCTACCTGGGCTACAACTTCAGGATGACCGATATAGCCGCTGCAATAGGGATAGCGCAGCTTGCAAAGCTTGATGAGTTCAACAGGAGGAGGGCTGAGAACGCAGCATACCTTACAGAGAACCTCAGGGATATTGATGGTCTTGAAACACCCTTCGTTGCAGATGGTGTAGGGCACGTCTTCCACCAGTACACCCTGAGGGTCCCGGATGTGAGGGATGAACTCATGGAGTTCCTCAATGGGGAAGGTGTTGGCACCGGCATACATTACCCGATGCCCATATACATGCAGGAACTCTACAGGAGGCTGGGCTTCAAGGCAGAGTGTCCAGTGAGTGAAAGGGCAGCATCCGAGGTTCTCTCAATCCCTGTGCATCCAGCCCTCACATCAGATGACCTTGAAATGATTACAGGCACCATCAGGGCATTCTTTGAGCGGTAAACATATCGTGACACTCATTTCATCGGAAATCAAAAGTAACAGGGGGCAGGTTGTGTAAGGCTCAGGTATTCTCCTGCTTTAAGCAGAGAATTCTGAGGCAGGCTAATTTTTTTTAAAGGAGTCAAAATTTGAGGTTCATTTTAGTATTGACGGTTAAATTTTCCTTTTAACGGACTCCACCTTGTCCTTAAGGCCCCTATCAGCATCCCTCCGGTCATCTATCCTGATGGTTGTGTAGACCCTCTCTGAGCCGGCTTCAAGGACAGCCTCATGGGCAGCCTTCACAGCCTCAAGGAGCTCATCCAGGTCTTCAGCTTCAACCAGGGTGCCCATACCTGAGATCTCATACTTGACATCAAGGTCCTCAAGGGCACCCACCGCCGCAGCCACGTAGCTGCTGAGGGAGGTGCTACCTGTACCCAGGGGTATTATGGTGATTTCAGCCGTTATCATGGTTAACTATATGGGGCCGCCTTCATATATAGGGTTCCATGGACCATGAAGAATTCAACAGGAGACTCACAGCCCGCATCAGGGACCTGATAGAGTCCTTCAGACTGATAGATGAGGGTGAACATATAGCAGTGGCCCTTTCAGGTGGAAAGGACAGTGTGCTCACACTCCATGTCCTTGCAGATCTTCGTGAAGAACTTGAATTTGAATTAACAGCAATAACGGTCGATGAGGGTATCTCAGGTTACAGGGAGCACGGCCTTGAGGCTGCAAGGGAGAACGCCAGGCTTAAAAAGGTTGAACTCATAGAGAAATCCTTCATGGACGAATTCGGCTTCGGGCTTGATGATGTGGCCGATGGATTCAGGAGCCCCTGCATACCCTGCGGGGTCTTCAGGAGGTGGATACTTAACAGGACAGCCCATGAACTCGGTGCTTCAAGGATAGCCACCGGCCACAACATGGATGATGAGATACAGTCCTTTACCATGAGCCTTGTAAGGGGGGATGTGCGTAAATTTTCAAAGTTCGGCCCATCACTCCAGCGGATACACCCGGCCATGGTCCCCCGCATAAAGCCTCTCTGGAACACCCCCGAGAGGGAGGTGGGGATCTGGGCTGTCATGAATCAGGTGCCCGTGCACCTGGAGGAGTGCCCCTACTCCCACCTGTCAATGAGGTCCGGGATAAAGGGCTTCCTTAACAGGATGGAGTCAGATAACCCAGGGATCAAGAAAAGGATAATGGAATCCTTCAGGAGAACCTTCAGGCAGGTGGAGGAACATGGAAGAATCAGGGAGTGCATCAGGTGCGGTGAACCATCATCGGCTGATCTATGCAAGGCCTGCGAGTTACTTGAGGATTTAGGCTAGATTCTGTGGTCGGATGCGACCTAAAATGGTGCGACACAGCGAGGAGTTAGGTAGATGGGTTCTGTGCCGTGCTGGAGTATCTGTGGATCAGGTCTTAAGGCGGCCTGATTGATTCACCTGATGATCCCTGTTATTGAGCCAATACCCTTACTCCGCCCCTCACGGAAGATTATCTTCTGACCCTCCCTCACATGGTAGGGGCGGTACTTGAACCTCATCCTCACCCTCCCCCTGTCCCCTGCAGACATGAATTCAGAGTCAAGGGGTTCAAGGACGGTTGTTTCTGCTATGGTCTCAATGTGGGTCACGCTCTCATATCCCGCCTTTATTGTTGTCGGGTGTACGAGTATGGCAACCTCAGCCTCAAATTCCCTGACGGCTTCAGGCTCATATGAGGGGTCAGCAAGTATCATCCCCCTCTCTATTTCATCGGAGGACGCGCCAGATATGGATATCCCCACTATATGCCCTGGCTCAGCACACCCGATCTGGTAGTGGTGCATCTCGATGGATTTAACCCCGACCTCCCTGAATTCACCCGTCCTGAAGGGTCCCAGGAGCAGCTTGTCCCCCTTGCTGACACGGCCCTGCTGGATGGTGCCGCTGACAACGGTTCCAACACCCCTTATGGTGTACACCTTATCAATGTACATGAGGAAGGGCTTCTCCTCATGTTCAAGGTCCCTGTGAACCCTGAGGTTCATGAAGAGCTCATCCAGGAGTTCAAGGCCCTCACCGGTGACAGATGACACACTGATTACGGGTACTATGTGCCTGTTCATCTTGCCTGCTATTTCCTGGGCACCAGCCCTGTCATCCACCCTGAAGGGGATCCTGCCAACGAGCTTAAGGAGTTCGGATACCTTCCCGAGGACCTCATGGATCCTTTCCTCCGATGCCGTGTCGGTCTTTGTGATGGCGACGATGACAGGAAGCTCCATTGCAATCATGATCCCCAGGTGCTCCCTTGTGATGTGGGTGGGCCCGTCATCTGCAGCCACCGTGAGGAGGCCATAGTCCAGGTTCTGCCCCACTATACCCCTTATTGTTGTGCGGAGCCATGGTTCATGTCCAACGGTATCAACGAAGGATATGACCCTGTCCGCGTCACTCATGAGGCGTGACTTCTCCCGCCGGTCAAGGGGGTTGGTCATCCTTATGGCCTCACCACCCCTGAATCCATAGATGGCGAAGGAGAGGTCTGCTGACAGTCCCCGTTCTATCTCATGCTTCTGGACATCAAGGAATATCCTTGTTTTACCGCTGCCGTCATCAAGGGAACCCGTTGTGAGGGTCCCGAGGAGGGTGCTCTTACCATGGTCCACGTGGCCAGCGACGCCTATGAGGAGGTGCTCCCTGCTGAAGTCGTGCTTCCTTGAAATTATAACCTCCGCCACCCTCCCGTGGGTGCCCTCATGGATTATGACGTCCTCCACGGCGGCATCTATCTCATGGCTGAGGGTCCTGAGCACGTCAATGGATTCCCTCAGCTCATCATCGGGGAGCCCCACCGGTTCCCCGCTGTCCTCAACACCTATAAGGTAGATGGCCTTCCCGTCACCCCTCTCCATACGGTACTTCATCTGGGATATAAGACCATTCCTACGGTCGGTTTTCAGGTGGTAACTGGTTGAGAGGGACTTTTTAAATTCAATGTTTCTTCTCTCACCCTTTGATGTGAATGACTGTATATCCTCTATCATCTCTGCGTCTGTTCTCCTCTCGCTGGATTTATAAATCCGCATGAACCGTACTTTTCTTCCTGGAGTTTCCTTACAAGTTCTGATGCTTCCTGGAAGGTTTCCGCCCTTCCAAATATCCTCCGGGTTTTAACCTTGACGGTCCTTCCGCAGACACATTTACGTGTCATGTTACCCTCCTTTGAGTAGAGGGCCCTTCCACAGTCGCACCGGAAGATCAGGTACATAATCTCACCATGTGACTATTAAATGCCAGCTCCATATACACTGTATATTGAACCTTAAATATTATATACTGCCTCAGGGTATCTTCAGGAGTTCATGGATCGGGGGTATTCTTTCAGGGTTTTTAAGGTATTCACATATGCCCCTGCGGTGGCCTGCCCCAACAACCGCCACGACAGAGTCCTCCTCGATTTCAAGGAGACGGCGGGCCATGTAGGCGTCCCTCTCCTCAACAAGAACATGGTATGCTGAGGGTGAAATATCCCTGAACTGGGCCATGACATCCCTCAGGGTTTCTTCACCCTTGAGGCTCTCAATATCATCGATTCCCTCACTGTCCCAGAAGGACCTTATAACTCCAAGGAAGAACTTCATCTTCTCCAGGGCACCCATGGATTTCAGGGCCCTCTGCATTGTCACGCCGATATCACGGTCAATGAGGACGACCCTTGCCCCGACTTCCTGGGCGGCCTCGATGGCTGCAAGCATTTCCGCCCCGGGTTTAACACCGAGGTCATCACCCACCTTCCTCTGGAAGTATGTCAGGAACCAGGCAGCCAGGAGCACGCCGATGTTTCCATGTCTTAGGGCATCCCTCAGTGAGAACTCATCCCTTTCAACCCCGAGCTTTTCATCCAGCAGTCTGCGGTATCTGCCAGGGTCCAGTTCAACCGCAACAACATCAGGTTCTACCTCGGCTATGGTCCTTCTGACCTCCTCTATACTTTCACTTGATACATGTGCTGTCCCTATGATTCTGAGCTGATCAATCTTCATCTTCGACCCACTGACACTGTATTCAGGCACCTCTGCAGGCTGCATACCTTTCCACATGCATCTGGAGGAATTTTATCATCATCCTATTGGCAGGCGCCATACAATGCAATAATTATAGGAGTTTCATTATCTTACCGTCCCTGTATACCGGTACGTTGTCTGTTATGTTCCTCCTGAGGCAGTACTCAACATCCCCTCCAAAGCCAAGTTTTTCAAGCCTCCTCGCTGATCTGGACCTCCTTATGGCGTCATCAACCAGTCTCCTGTCCTGGACCGCGAGGACAGCGGCCTCTGAGTATTCATCAATTTCACCGCCAATGACCCTTATTATTTCACCGGCACATAGAAAGTCCTCTATTGCAAATTCCCCGTTAACACCTGCCATGATAACCTCAACCTCATCGGCCATATCCCTGGCGGCGGCTGCAACCGCCCTGACATTGTTGAGGCATCCTATAAGGGCTGTGGACTTCACGGATTCAAGGATCCTTGTCCCGTTACTTGTGGTGAGCACCAGACAGTCACCCCCATGTTTCCTGATTTCAGGGGGTGAGTTGGCAATGAAGCCAGGGAGGGTTTCGCCTCCACGCTCCCCTGCAACAGGGTAATCCATTGAAAGGTACTCCCTGGCTCTTTCAGCGTCCCTAACAGGTATTATGCATCTGAAACTGTCAAGGGCGGCTGTAATGGTTGCGCTGGCCCTGAGGAGGTCAACCATTATGCACAGATCAGTGCCTTCTGATTCTTCAAAGCTAAGGGTTACCCTCATCACCACACCTTATAAATATTTTATTACAGAGAATTATCTGCATGAGGTATTTATATGCTTCAGTGCTGTGGCTGTGTGCGGGTCTTTGCTGATATTTTGTTTCATGGTCATGGTACATGGATGGGACTCTAAACCTATTGGAGTGGAGTGTGAATCGATGAGGATAGTTACAACCCCCATGTGTGAGGGCGTGCTCAGAATTGCAGGTGTCAGGGAGTACCTGGTGAGCAGGGACCCGGCGGAGGAGGAGGCCGACCTCAGGGTTGTCCTCTCTGAGACAGACATGGATGATGCACTTAAACTTAAACTGAACACCTTCAGCCAGATAAAGGATGCCGTAGGCAGGGTGTTCAGGACAGTGAAGCTGATGGACCCGTCAATCCTCCGTTACTCCTCGGAGGATGAGATAGACTTTGATGTGTGTTCACCATGGTGGCATGACCCATCCGTGCTCAGGGAGAGGAACAGCAAAATAAAAGTGAAGGTTTATTCAAATTTCTTAACGGAGATAGTTGAAGATATGGGGTTCAGGATTGTCACCGATGATCCTGACTTCACGGTCTGCCCGGACTACATGGAACTTGACTGTATAAGGGTCCCGTCACACAGGAACCTTCCACTGGACCCTGTTAAGAGGGCTCTGTTCAGGTACAGGTATCTGGAGAGGAAACTATGTATGAAACCTTAACATACCAGGGCGGTGTTCATCGCCATGAGGAATTGAAGGAACTCATTGAGGACCTGGGGGGATTTGTGCTTCAGGAGAACATGCTTCAGATGGACCTGATACTCACCCTTGCGGTTCCAATTGAGGACGTTGACAGGGTGAGGGATAAGGCCAAAGAGCTCCTTGGGAAGGTTAAAATCGCCCCAATGGCAGGTACAGAGATAGCGATAGTCTCACCCACCCTTGCAAGGCATCACCTGCCCCATTCTGCATGTGACATTTCGGAGTACCTCCGGAGGTACGGTGCCAAGGATAACATGATAGGCCTTGCCAGGGGAGCCGGGAAGGGGATTTCAAGGATATCTGAGGATGAGAAGAGGCTCATAGAGGAGCATGACCTTGCAGTCTTTGCCCTTGGCAGCTTTGAACAGTGCATAAAGGATAAGGCCCACCTCTTCAGCGACATAAACATCCCGGTGGTTGTCACGGGTTCACCCAGGGATATTGATATCGGTGAACTTCCAGGTGCAGATGCCTACGTCGGGGGCCTGGGGAGGATACCAAGGAGGCTGAAGAGGGGCGAGGATATCAGGGCACTCAGACGCCTCGTGGAGGTGGTTGAGGACATCCTTGACAGGAGGAGGCGTGAAATGGCTGCTGACCCTCCACTGGTTCCTTCAATACTCGTTAAGACCGAGATTGAGAATCAGGTCCCTGCAATCAGGGAGGTCTACTCACCAACACCCGTCACGAGCCAGCTTGATGGTGTCAGGGTGAAGCTCAACTACGACCGCCACCAGGAGGAGATAGCGGATGTGAGGGTCTCCGATTACAGGCTTGGGGATATAGCTGATATCAGAAGGTCCATGATGTATGACTACATCCTTGTCAAACTCCTGCCTGAAAGCTCCATAATCCAGTGATCCGATGAAGAGAGAGTTTCAGGTTTTTATCTTTCTAACGTTCCTTACAGCAGGCTACTACATCCTCAACAGCATTGCCCTGGGGTTTCTTGGCGCCGGATTCATGAGCATTCCCTTTACCATCCTTCTGCCCCTGTCGGTCATGCTTGAGAGGGCACGGCCCTCCTGGCCTTCAAGGGCAACTTATATCATTTCAATGATATGGCTTGTTTTTCTGATTTACATCCTCACTGGCTATGTGGTTTTATTTGTACTATCCTTTGATGGGGTAATCTGGGTTAAGATGATCCTTGTGGTCTCCGCAGCACTCCTGGTCGTCTACGGGGTCGTGAATGCCATGAACTTGAGGGTGAGGGTGCTTGAAGTCCCACTGGGGGTGAGTGACAGGGTAAGGTTTGTGCATCTTTCTGATCTTCACATCGGCACGGTTCGCTCCGGCGGGTTTCTCAGGAGGGTTGCCAGGGCCGTGAATGAACTGGAACCCGACGCTGTCCTCATAACAGGGGACCTTATTGATGGCTCGAGACCGGTTGATTCATCCATATTATCCGAACTTGATGTGAATGCACCGGTATTCTTTGTTTCAGGGAACCATGACACCTATGCCGGTGACTTCAGGTCCATAATATCTGATACAGGTATAAGGTGTATTGACCAGTCTGTTGTTGAGTTCAGGGGTGTGCAGATTGCGGGTGTGGGGTATTCCATGGCCAGGCACTCCCTCCCGGCCCTCCTCGATGCCCTTGACTTTGACCCTGAGGAGCCCCTTGTACTTTTACACCACCTCCCGGTTGACTGGGAATATGCTAGGGAGAGGGGCGTTGACCTGCAGCTTTCGGGGCACACCCATGGCGGCCAGTTCTATCCCTTCAACCTTCTTGTTGGATTGATGTTCCCCCACCTATCTGGTCTTTACCGGGATTCTGCTGGGTTTCTTTTTGTTTCGGAGGGTACGGGTACATGGGGGCCTCCGGTGCGTATTGGATCATCATGTGAGGTTGCGGTGCTGGATATTGTACCCATGGACTGACCTCTGATCTGGTTTTCTGGTGAGGGTTCCGTAACCGGTACATTTAAATAGGAGTTTTGAATATATATTCAAAACATGCCTAGGCCAAGAAGACGCAGAAGAATTTTAGGAGAACCACAGGTGGCTTCATTCTCACCGGAATCTTTAGGGTCATGTGCGAGGATTGAAATAACCCTGGATGAATTTGAAGCCATAAGGCTCAGGGACTACCATGGTATCCAGCAGAAGAAAGCAGCTGAAATCATGGGCATATCCCAGCCAACATTCCACAGGGCCCTGAAATCAGCAAGAAGCAAAGTTGCAGAGGCACTGGTCGAGGGCAGACCAATAATACTGAAAGGAGGTGATTATATTATGGATAGAAGAAGATACAAATGCATGGACTGCCAGTTTGAATGGATATCACCAGGAAAAAGCTATGAAAAATGTCCTGACTGCGGATCAGAAAATATAACTTCCGTATCAGCAGACACACTACCACGTGCTGGTAGAGGTCCCGGAAGGGGATTTGGAGCTGGAAGGGGGGCACCACGCGTATGTAAATGCATTGAATGCGGATACGAAGCACCCAAGACACCAGGCATACCATGCAGAACAGAAAAGTGTCCAAAATGCGGAGCCCCGATGTGCGGCTCTGATTGAGGAATGGAGTGTAAATAAATGAGAATATGTCTACCAGTGATAGAAGATAGGGGCATGGATTCACGGATTTCAGAACATTTCGGCAAAACGCCCCTATTTGCTTTTTATGATGATGAAACACAGAAACTGGAAATAATAAAAATTAATGGAAAACATGGTGGAGGTCGGCTAACACCAGCTGAGATCATTCTTGCTGCAGGTGTAGATCTTCTATTATGTGCAAATCTTGGATCAAAGGCTGTGCAGGTTCTTAGCAACCATGGAGTTGATGTTCTAACAGGCGCCAGAGGAACCATAGCAGAGGTACTTGAAAGCTTTAAAAAAGGGGAGCTTAAAAGCGGCGCTGAGAACCCATGCAGGAAAGATTAGAGGGTTGCAGAATGAATAAGGAAGATGCTCAAAAACTTGCAATCATGAAACAGGATGTGGAAATAGCAAGGGCACTTTCCAATATAAAACATAAGATCGTGGTTATGAGCGGCAAGGGCGGCGTCGGGAAGTCCACAGTCACAGTGAAGCTTGCTGAAGAATTCAACAGGGATGGTTACAGGTTATGTGTACTGGATGCAGATATACATGGTCCAGACATCCCGGAGATGATGCAGGTTCATGACCCAGAGGTTACCCTAACAGCAAACAGGATAAACCCCATAGTAACACCTTCAGGGGTCAGTGTACTGTCAATAGAGTTTTTCCTCCCATCAAAGGATACACCGGTGATATGGAGAGGACCAAAAAAGACAGGAGCCATAAGGCAGCTTCTTTCAGATGTTAACTGGGATGAAATTGATGTTTTAATGGTGGACAACCCTCCTGGAACGGGTGACGAGCCCCTTACGGTGCTGCAGTCAATTCCGTCTATTGATGGTGTGGTTATTGTCACAACACCCCATGAGTTTGCAATCCATGATGTTGAAAAATGTGTTAACATGGTTAAACACCTGAAGATACCCGTCCTGGGGATAGTTGAGAACATGTCATATCTCATGTGCCCCTCATGTGGAGAGAAAATATTCCTGTTTGGCAAGGAGGGTGGAAAATATCTTGCAGAGAAGTTTAACCTCCCTTTCCTGGGCGAAGTTCCATTTGACACAGGGATGACAGCTGCAGATACACCGCCCGAATCAATTCATTCTGAGATAAGGAAGATCTTTAAAAAATTTAAAGGAAAGCTTAAAGGATAGATGAGGTGTTAATTATGAAAATAGCCATTGCATCTTCTGAGGAAGATATCAAATCAGAGATTAGCAGATTTTTTGGAAGGGCGCCCTTCTTTGTTCTTGTGGATATGAAAGATAAAGAGATAACGTCTTCAGAGGTCATTGAAAATTCTTCTGCATTACAGTCAGGAGGTGCAGGTATAAAGACGGCCCAGCTACTTGCAAATGAGGGTGTGGATGCGCTGATATCATTTTCAACGGGGCCGAATGCATTCGAGATTCTGAATAAACTTGACATAAAGATTTATAAGGCAACTGAGGGGTCGGTTGAGGAAAATCTCATGCTCTTTAAGGAGGGAAAGCTGGAGGAGATAAAATCACCGGCCAATGCCCAGGGAGGAATGGGTAGAAGAGTTCGCTGAACCGCCAGTTCCACAGGATATGATTCTTTGAGTCGATTAGATGGCAGATTGTCCTGCCGCAAATGTTTCCTATGCAGGTGTTTCCATGAATAATAAACCATTAAGAGTAGCGGTAACTGGTGGGAAAGGCGGCACTGGAAAATCAACTATAGCGTGTTCCCTTGCACTGCTCCTTGCTGAGAAGTTCAGGGTTCTGCTTGTGGATGCAGACGTTGAGTGTCCAGATGATCATATAATTTTATCAGTCCAGAGGGAAAAGAGATGTGACGTAACTATTCAGGTGCCGTCCCCTGATTTTTCAAGGTGCATCATGTGCGGTAAATGTTCAGAGATATGTAGAGAAAATGCAATAGTATTCGTGGAGGGCAGGCACCCTATTTTTATTGAAGACAGGTGTAATGGATGTGGAACATGCATCATCGCATGCAGAAATGATGCCATAAACCCTGTAGAGAAGATTATAGGGTCAATATATGAAGGCAAAGTTTCTGAAAATTTCAGGTTACTTTCTGGTGAGACAGCGGTGGATACGGTGACCAGCGCAGCAGTGGTGGATTCACTTATAAAAAATGCAGGAAGTTACAGTGATGTGGATTTCATTATCATTGACACCCCGGCAGGAGTGCACTGTAATGTGATACATGCTCTTCTGGACGTTCAGATGGCATTTGCCGTCACGGAACCAACCCCCTTCGGGGCCCATGACCTGAAATTAATCCTGAAACTTCTGAACAAACTGGGTATAGATTCAAATATCATACTCAACCGTGCAGGCATGGGTAATGCTGATACGGTGTTTGATGTCTCCAAAGAAAGTTCAAGTCCACTTGTTGCCCAAATACCCTATTCTGAGGATGTTTTGAAGGCTTACTCAGATGGAAAACCATTTAAACTTTCAGGGATAGAGGATGTTGGCAGGTTACTTGAATCCAGGAGGGGCTAATGTGCAGGAGATATGTGTTCTCTCAGGTAAGGGCGGTGTTGGGAAGAGCAGCATAGTAGCATCAATGGCTGTCTTACTTGCTGATAGGATGGAAATCATTCTGGGAGACTGTGATGTGGACGCACCCAATCTGGAGCTTGTTCTGGGATTCACAGGAGACAGGATATGTGAAACCATAAGGGCTTCTGAAAAGGCATTCTTCATGGCTGAACACTGCAAATCAAGAAGGAAGTGTGTAAATGTATGCAGATTCAATGCAATAAAATGGAACTCTGAGACATCAACACCTGAAATAAATGAACTGATCTGTGAAGGCTGTGGTGCGTGTGAATACATATGTCCGGATAGAGCAATAGAAGTCAGAGCGGTGGACACAGGAAAGGTTTGCACTTTCACATCGAATTATGGTTTCAGGATAGTTTCAGGGCACCTGAAAATTGGTGAAAGGGGCTCTGGAAAAATCGTGGACGCTGTTAGGAAAATGACCCTTGAAATCGGTGAAGTGGAGGGTGCGGAGATTTCACTCCTGGATGCTGCTGCAGGCATCGGATGTCCTGTTGTATCTTCAGTTAAAGGCGTTAACCATACAGTTATAGTAACTGAGCCCACGAAGGCAGCTTTAAATGACTTTAAACGAGCACTTCAACTTGTAAGACATTTTGGGATTCGGCATAGCATGATAATCAATAAATGGGATATAAATAAACATATTACAGCCAGATTTGAAGAATTCGCAGCAAAAAACAGAATCCCGATCATCGGTAAAATACCATATGAAGTGACCTTCATGGACGCTCTGGTCAACGGCACCCCTCCTGTCCTGCACAACCCTGACCTTAAAGAAGTCTTCATGGAGATAACCGACAATCTGATGTTAAACATGGGGCTTTAAAAGCCATATTTTATTCCAATGGCAGAGAAACAGGATCCGATTCACTTGCAGGGAGTATGGCAGATGTGAATCTGGATAGATAGATAACGGTGTTGATATGCCACATAACAGCGGAGTGAATATTAAAGAGGGTGAAACCGCTTCAAAATACTCCATAATTTCAAACATAGTTTTGATGCTAATAAAAGGAATTATAGGTTATCTATCAGGGAATATAGCTCTTATAGCCGATGCTCTGCATTCCTTTGCAGATGTGTTTTCATCAGCCGCTGTCTTCATAGGTTTAAGGCTATCACAGAGGAAACCCGACGAACTCTTTCCATATGGATACTACAGGATTGAAACCCTGGCTTCCCTTCTTGTTTCAGTGATAATAATTATTACGGGACTTGAAATAGGATGGGATTCTCTTATCTACCTGATGGATCCGCCTCCAGCGGTGTCCATGGCCGCCATAAGCCTTGTTGTAAGTTTAATAGCAATTGCAGTATCCTATGCCGTTGCAGTTTATAAGGAAAGGGTGGGGGAAAAAATTGGTTCAACAGCTCTTATAAACGATGGGAAGCACAGCTATATTGATGTAGTATCTTCAGCACTCGTTTTCACGGGAATAATTGGAGAGTACATTGGACTTCATGGTTTTCAGGGATTTGCAGGGATGATCATCGCAGTAATAATAGTATATGTCGGCAGTACCCTTACAAAATATAATCTTCTGGTGCTTCTTGATGCATGTATTGACAGGGATTCTCTGGAACTCTTAAGAAAAACGGTTTTATCTGTAAAGGGAGTTGAGGGAGTCCATGCAATTCGAATAAGAAGATCAGGACCCTACCTTTTTGGAGAAATCCACATTGAAATTGAAAGGAGCCTGTCGGCAGATAAAATTGAGGGCATGATCTCTAGGATAAACTCTGAAGTTAAAAGGGTATTACCATCCATTGACCATCTGATAATCCAGCCAGAAACATTAAAAAAGGATGAAATAGTTGTAGCAGTACCCATTGAAGATAACAGGGGACTTGATTCAAAGATCAGCCCTCATTTTGGAAGGGCAGCCTTTTTCATAATTGCAAGAACCCGCAATGGCGATATAATTGATTATAAGATACTGGAGAATCCTGCAAGATCTCTTGAGAAAAAGAAAGGAATAAAAACAGCTGAAGCACTAAAAAAGAGGAACATAGATGTTTTAGTGGTTGAAAAACTATCTGAAGGGCCGGGATATGTATTTTCAGACTCCCTCCTTGGAACAGCACAACCGGAAGGCTCATCCCTCAAAGAGGTTATAATAAATGCATCCACAAAATTTGCGGAAGGGCAAGGTTCAGATAGTTAGTGTTTCACCCAATGTCCTGAAGCATCCCTGTAACGGTTTTTATATGCTCCTGCTGACTGCGGACCTCATCAAAGATGGATTTAAGGAGCTGGGATGTCACCGGAACAGGCACGCTCCTGAATACATAGGATTCAAGTAGAAGATTGAAGGCCCTCTCCTCAGCAACACTCTCAAAGCGCCTGTTCTCAGACTTCATGAACACTGGGTTTTCCTCTGGAGGAAGATCAACCACCTCTTCACCCAGTTCGGTGCCTGGAAGGGGCTCTGCAATACTCACAAAGTAGTCATCAAGCATGAGTTCATCTGCAAGTTCAAGGGTCTCCCGGTAGTCATCCTCCTCTTCAGAGGGGTAACCAACGATGAATGATCCTGCAACCTTAAGGCCGTATTCCCTTGCAAGTTCAACGGCATCAACTACCTGGTCAGGGCTTATACCCTTCTTCATCCTCCTCAGAATCCTCCTGCTCCCTGACTCGATACCGTAGAATACCCATCCGTTGGTGTACTCTGAAATCGCCTCAAGGACCTCAGGGTTCACCATGTCCACCCTTATATCAGGCACAGTAAGGTTCCGCCTCCCGGTAACCTCACTTATACCCCTGAGGAGGGTCCTGAAGGCCTCCCCGTCAATACCCCTGAACTTGCTGCTGCCATAGAGAGTGCCTGTACCCCCGCTTATTGCAAATCTCCTAGCCCCTGACTTTCTGAATTCCCTTACCTCGGCAACAATATCCTCCACAGGGCGGCTCCTGACATTTCTCCCGAAGAATTCAGGGACCTGGCAGAAGGTGCAGTTACCGGGGCAGCCCCTGTGGGTTTCAATGTAGACGCTGGCACCCCTTATGTTTTCTCTGCCTATGTCCCTCGGGACAAGGGGTAGGGGCCTCCCCATGGAGGGACAGGGGGACGTCGGGTTCATGAAAACACCATCCCCTGATCGGAAGGCAGCACCCGGGACATCCTCAGGTCTGCATCTTCCAGCTGCAAGCTCCATCACCCCTTCAACCTTGTCCTCACCCTCACCCTGGATAACAAGGTCCACGTCAAGGTACCTGAAGACCATTTCAGGGTCTATGCTCACGGGACCACCAACAACCCTGAACCCCTCCATCCGGTTGATGATCTCCCGGTACCTCAGGAGGTGGATGGTTGACTGCAGACTTATAAAAACAACCTCAGAACCGACACCCTCAAATCCCTTCCTTATTTCAACATGGTGTCCAAGGTCCCTCAGAACTCCTGCAATGACCATGGAACCATAATTATAGTGTTCAGGTGTTACAACGGTCACATGACTCATCTGGAAGCACCGAAGAAGTTTATGGCCTGTATGAGTTCATAGAATGCCTCCATCTCCCTCTCAATAACTTCATATTCTGAGAGGGTGCCGCTCATCTCCCCATCCACGGTGAGACGGTCAGGGCCCCTGACAACTATCCTGTCAACACCATCACGACTCAGAACCCTCCGGGCATCCATCTCATGCACGAAGGCCCTTCCAGGTATTATAACGGTGTCCCTGAGCCTGGAGGTGTCAACGGCCTCAAGGTCCCTGAGGGTTATGAGGCAGGCTATGTCCTTATCAACACCGATGACATTCACAAGGTCAGAGGCATTGAGGTTTCTGATTATCCTCTCGATGTAGGGTGCGGCAATTGAACCGGTGATTATGGTGGCCTCACCGGTGATTTCAGGGAGAATTTCAAGGTACTCGCGGCTTGAATCTGCTGCAAGTACAAAGGGGGTTCCGTTCACGGGGTCGCAGACAGGGGTGCCTGTAACCCTCAGATTGAATTCTCTGTCAATCCTCCTTACAAGTTCCTCAAATTCAGCGACACTGTGGGGCTCCACGCCATCAATGATGGGTTCATTCCCAAGGATAAGGCCCTGATGTTCATAATTTGCAAAGCGCATCATTATGAATCCCCGGGCACCCCACTCCTCAAGTCTGGCGCAGGTCTCAAGGAGGTCCTCCCCATCGTTGACCCCGGGTATGATTACCGAGGCTGCATGGACCTCACAGGATTCGCAGAATATTTTAAGGGATTTAAGGGCTTCTTCAGCATTTTTATCCCTCATCCATTCCTTCCTCAGGGATGGGTTAGCCGAGAAAACCGTGAAGGTCACCTCATCAACACCGTTATTTATGAGTGTGGATGCGATCTCATGGTTATCGATTCCCTTACCGCTGGTGTAGCCCAGGTGAATCGGAATACCGAATTCCCTGAGGCCCGCCGTCAGTTCCTCCAGGTGCGGGTAGCAGCTCACGTCGCCTCCCCCGCTGATGTTTATCTTTAGGTCCCTGTCAGTGAAGTTTCCCATCATGAGGCTTGTCTGGACGTTTCCCATGACGATAAATGGGGGTATGAATTCCTTACCCCTCTCTGCAACCTCTGATCCGCAGGTATCACACCCTACCCTGCCAGGGGAGCAGTTCCTGCAACCGAAGGGCTTGAATTCCCCCACCTTCCTGAAGTAACAGTACCTGCAGAAACCCCTGCAGTCCCTTCCAGGCACACCGCCCAAATCAGCTATTATCTGCATAGGATGATATTCTATGATGTGCGGTAAATATAACTTATGACGGTAATACTCCATGACTCCATGATCATAAAAATCAGGAATTTTTTATAAAAAATCCAGAAAAGCCAGAGAAAATCTGGGGATACATATAAATCTTTCGACTTGATTCAGAAAGAAATCTTAATTAATTATAATCAAGTTAAATATGCTCCGTATACTGGAACCGGTGTTAAGGCACCTTCCAGGGGTCTTCCTGAATTTTAAAGGGGGGTCCCGGATATCTGGTATACAGAACTGATTGTTAGGAGGGAAAAAATGGCGAAGTTTGAGGATAAGGTCGACTTGTACGACGACAGAGGCAACCTCGTCGAAGAACAGGTGCCATTAGAAGCTCTAAGTCCATTAAGGAACCCCGCCATTAAGAGCATTGTACAGGGGATAAAAAGGACAGTGGCTGTGAACCTGGAAGGTATAGAAAACGCCCTGAAGACAGCAAAGGTCGGCGGACCTGCATGTAAAATAATGGGCCGTGAACTCGACCTCGACATAGTCGGGAACGCCGAGTCAATAGCAGCCGCTGCAAAGGAAATGATACAGGTGACCGAGGACGACGACACAAAAGTCGAACTCCTTGGTGGAGGTAAAAGGGCTCTCGTACAGGTCCCAAGTGCAAGGTTCGATGTTGCAGCAGAATACTCTGCAGCACCACTCGTAACCGCCACAGCATTTGTCCAGGCCATAATCAACGAATTCGATGTTAGCATGTACGATGCTAACATGGTTAAAGCAGCCGTTCTGGGAAGATACCCACAGTCTGTGGAGTACATGGGGGCAAACATAGCAACAATGCTGGACATTCCACAGAAACTGGAAGGCCCGGGATATGCGCTCAGGAACATCATGGTAAACCATGTGGTTGCCACCACACTCAAAAACACACTCCAGGCAGCCGCCCTGTCAACAATACTTGAACAGACAGCAATGTTCGAGATGGGTGACGCTGTAGGAGCATTTGAAAGGATGCACCTCCTTGGACTTGCATACCAGGGTATGAACGCAGACAACCTGGTGTTCGACCTTGTCAAGGCCAACGGTAAGGAAGGTACAGTGGGCTCAGTCATTGCAGACCTCGTGGAAAGGGCTCTTGAAGACGGTGTCATAAAGGTTGAGAAGGAACTGACAGACTACAAGGTCTACGGAACAGATGACCTTGCAATGTGGAACGCATACGCAGCAGCAGGTCTCATGGCAGCAACAATGGTGAACCAGGGTGCTGCAAGGGCAGCCCAGGGTGTATCATCAACACTGCTATACTACAACGACCTCATTGAATTCGAAACAGGACTTCCAAGCGTTGACTTCGGTAAGGTAGAAGGTACAGCTGTAGGATTTTCATTCTTCAGCCACTCCATCTACGGTGGTGGTGGACCAGGTATCTTCAACGGAAACCACATCGTCACAAGGCACAGTAAGGGATTCGCCATACCATGTGTGGCAGCTGCAATGGCACTTGATGCAGGAACCCAGATGTTCTCACCAGAAGCAACCTCTGGACTCATAAAAGAAGTATTCAGCCAGGTTGACGAGTTCCGAGAACCACTCAAATATGTTGTGGAGGCAGCAGCTGAAATTAAAAACGAAATTTAAATAATCTCTCAAATCTGGGGGCAAAAAATCAATGGACGTTCAGATATTTCCTCACAGGCTTCTAGGGGCCGACACCACCGAAAGACTCCTTAACCGCCTTGAGGACATCAACGGTGTAAAGAGAATGGTGATACACGGACAGAGACTACCGCTTGGAGACCACCCGGACAGACGTATAATAAGCGTTAAGGGCCAGGAATTCGAACTTCAGGTGAAAACAGGTCGTGTACTCCTTGAAATAGAAGACGAGGATACAATAACAGACATCAAGAGGGTTTGTGAGGATCTCCTGCCCTTCGGATACGATGTGACTCCTGGAAAGTACATAAGGACACAGAAAACCGTCACGGATGAAATAAAATACGGTGAAGACCTCGATGAGATTCCAGACGAACTTATCGGTCTCACAGATCAGAACGCAAGGCTCAGTGAAAGGGCCACGATAATAAAAAGGAAGAAGGAGCATTAGATGATCGGAAAGTGCACTCACGTAGTTGACTGCAGGGAAACAATGGGTATGGGTGAAGGAGGAGGAATCGCCCAGAGAGGCACCTTTGCCCAGTGCGGAAGTGAGGTTCTGGCAGTTGCAATGTCACCTGGCAGACGCCACATAACGAAACCTGTATGCGAGATAACATTTGCCCTGAGGGAAGCCAACATAATGACCAGCACGCTGGTTCTCAATGCAGGCGCAGGGGTCCCGCAGGACGCTCCAAGCGCCGGATCTGGGAGCCTCTTTGGTCTCACACCCAGTGAAATAGAGCAGATGAAGAGGCACAAGTTACTTGTTGTGCACCTTGGCGGAGTCAGGAACCACATCACCTACAAGGCACGCCTGATACTCAGGAACGTTGACAGGCCATGTATAATAATATGTGAATACCCTGTGGACTTCGAGGACTTTGCAAGGATAGGTGTTAAGACAAGGGCAGTCATGCCGGATGAACCAAGGACCAGGGGCACCATCGTTGACATTGTGAGTGGAGTCATTAGAGGAGAAACATGTCCCCAGGAAAAACTGGATGAGATTATAAGGAAGGTTAAGTTAGCATTAGGAGGTGCATGATATGGCACAATACTATCCCGGAACAAGTAAGGTTGCTCAGAACAGAAGGAATTTCTGTAACCCTGAATATGAGCTTGAAAAACTGAGAGAAATCTCAGATGAGGATGTAGTGAAGATTCTGGGTCACAGGGCCCCAGGGGAAGAATATCCAAGCGTTCACCCACCACTGGAAGAAATGGATGAACCAGAAGATGCAATAAGAGAAATGGTGGAACCCATAGACGGTGCAAAGGCCGGTGACAGGGTCAGGTACATACAGTTCACAGACTCAATGTACTTCGCCCCTGCACAGCCATACGTACGATCAAGGGCATACCTCTGCAGGTACAGGGGTGCAGACGCAGGTACCCTTTCAGGACGTCAGATCATAGAAACAAGGGAAAGGGACCTTGAAAAGGTCTCAAAGGAACTCCTTGAAACAGAGTTCTTCGACCCTGCAAGATCCGGTGTCAGGGGTAAATCCGTCCACGGACACTCACTCCGTCTCGACGAAGACGGTATGATGTTCGACATGCTCAGAAGACAGATCTACAACAAGGACACAGGAAAGGTCGAAATGGTTAAAAACCAGATCGGTGACGAACTGGACGAACCCGTGGACCTTGGTGAACCACTGGATGAGGAGACCCTCATGGACAAAACAACCATCTACCGCGTGGATGGTGAAGCCTACCGTGACGACGTAGAAGCCGTGGAGATCATGCAGAGAATCCACGTTTTAAGATCACAAGGAGGGTACAACCCAGAATAATCCGGGGGAGGTGTAGATTATGGCTGACAAATTGTTTATAAATGCATTAAAGAAAAAATTTGAAGAATCCCCTGAAGAGAAGAAAACCACATTTTACACACTTGGAGGCTGGAAACAGTCCGAAAGGAAAACCGAGTTTGTGAATGCTGGTAAAGAAGTGGCTGAAAAAAGAGGAATCCCACAGTACAACCCTGACATAGGTACCCCTCTTGGTCAGAGGGTGCTCATGCCCTACCAGGTTTCAACAACTGACACCTATGTTGAAGGTGACGACCTACACTTCGTCAACAACGCTGCAATGCAGCAGCTGTGGGACGACATAAGAAGGACCGTTATAGTCGGTTTAAACCATGCCCACGCCGTTATAGAAAAGAGGCTGGGTAAAGAGGTCACACCAGAGACAATAACCCACTACCTTGAAACAGTGAACCACGCAATGCCAGGTGCAGCCGTTGTCCAGGAACACATGGTGGAAACCCACCCAGCACTGGTGGCAGACAGTTACGTCAAGGTATTCACGGGTAACGATGAAATAGCAGACGAAATCGACCCTGCATTCGTCATAGACATCAACAAACAGTTCCCAGAAGACCAGGCAGAAACCCTCAAGGCAGAGGTCGGAGACGGAATCTGGCAAGTTGTCAGGATCCCAACCATAGTCTCAAGGACATGTGATGGTGCAACAACCTCACGATGGTCTGCCATGCAGATCGGTATGTCAATGATTTCAGCCTACAAACAGGCAGCAGGTGAAGCCGCAACAGGTGACTTCGCATACGCTGCAAAACACGCCGAAGTCATTCACATGGGTACCTATCTACCTGTGAGACGTGCAAGGGGTGAAAACGAACCTGGTGGTGTACCATTCGGTTACCTGGCAGACATCTGTCAGAGCTCAAGAGTCAACTACGATGACCCTGTCCGCGTAAGCCTTGACGTGGTTGCAACCGGTGCAATGCTCTATGACCAGATCTGGCTAGGATCCTACATGTCAGGTGGTGTTGGATTCACCCAGTACGCAACAGCAGCCTACACAGATAACATTCTGGATGACTTCACCTACTTCGGTAAGGAGTACGTGGAAGACAAATATGGACTCTGTGAGGCACCGAACACCATGGACACGGTCCTTGATATTGCAACTGAGGTCACGTTCTACGGACTTGAACAGTACGAAGAATACCCAGCACTCCTGGAGGACCAGTTCGGAGGATCCCAGAGGGCAGCCGTAGTTGCAGCCGCAGCTGGATGTTCAACAGCATTTGCAACAGGAAACGCCCAGACAGGTCTGAGTGGATGGTACCTTTCAATGTACCTCCACAAGGAACAGCACTCCAGGCTTGGATTCTATGGTTACGACCTGCAGGACCAGTGCGGTGCATCCAACGTCTTCTCAATAAGGGGCGACGAGGGACTGCCACTGGAGCTTCGTGGACCTAACTATCCAAACTACGCCATGAACGTGGGCCACCAGGGTGAATACGCAGGTATATCACAGGCACCGCACGCTGCCCGTGGAGACGCCTTCGTGTTCAACCCGCTTGTGAAGATAGCCTTCGCAGACGACAACCTCGTCTTCGACTTCACAAACGTCCGTGGCGAGTTCGCCAAAGGTGCTCTACGAGAGTTCGAACCGGCAGGTGAAAGGGCACTTATAACACCTGCAAAGTAGATTAACGAAGGTGCATTACACGTAAACTTTTTAAGTGTAATGCACCTAATTTTTTTTATCTAAAAAATAAAAGGAGGAAGAAATATGGACCCTATGATAACAGGTTTAGGTGTTGTAGCTCTCATGGGTGCAGCTGCAACCATAGCAGGAGCCGCAGAGGACTTAGAGTCCGACGTAGGATCCCAGAGTAACCCTAACTCACAGGTTCAGCTGGCACCACAGATGGGGCACCTGCACCGTATAATCAACAAGGCCGTGTCAGGGGAACCCGTTGCATACGGTACCTGGTGCGGAATTGCTGGTTCAGTTGCATACGTGCTTCTAAACTCAATGCAGCTACCTGTAATAATGGCTATTGCAGTTGGTTCAGTGATCGCTGCGATGGTGCACACAACCTACGCTGTAACATCCCACATGGGACGAATAGTAAGCCAGTCCCAGTTCAACCAGCCACTCTTCATGGACATGCTGGTTCAGCACTTAGGCCCGATAGCAGGGCATGGATTTATTGTGACATTCTGTATCGTGGGATTATCCTACCTCATGACACTACCGATCCCTGGCTTTGGACACCCATTCCCGCTGCCACTTCTTGCAGTGCTCTGGGGTATAACCGTCGGTGCAATAGGTTCATCAACAGGGGACGTCCACTACGGTGCTGAGAGGGAGTACCAGCAGTACCCCTTCGGTGGAGGTATACCTGTTGCGATTCACGGTGACATAACAACAAAGGCAGAGCTTGGAGCCAGGAACTCAATGGACGTAGCTCACTTCTGTGCAAAGTACGGAGGACCATTAACAGGCTTTGCATTCGGAGCAATAGTATTCCTGAGCTTTTGGAACACGATAGTCTTCGGTATAACCGGCGGAATAATATCAGGTCTCATCATAGTCTTGTTACTGATAATCCTCAACAACAGGCTTGAAGTCTTTGCAAGAAACACATATGGACCATACAAGGAGGATGAATAGATGGATCCATTACTACTGATAGGAGCTATAACCGCTGGAGGAGTACTCATAGGTGGAGGTGTACACTTCGTACCTGTGGGTGGTGCGCCGGCAGCTATGGCAACAGCAACAGGTGTGGGTACCGGTACAGCTATGCTTGCTGCAGGTGCAGGTCTAACAGGACTCATAACCGCCGCAGCAATGACAGGCCAGCCCCCACTACTCATAATGGCTGCAGGGGCTGTTGGTTCAATGCTCATGATCGGTATCACCATGCTTGTGGGTAACCTTATCTACGTCTTTGGTGTTGGCACGGTCCCTGTATCTGCAAAGGTGGCTGTTGACCCGATAACAAAGATGGAGCAGGAAAAATACGTCACCCCTGGTACCGAGGGGCACGGCCTCCCAACAGTCTGCTTTGTGAGCGGTATAATCGGAGGGGCCCTTGGTGGAATAGGCGGTGGACTGATCTACTGGGCACTGAACGAGGCCCTTAAGACCCTGTCATATGGTGCAATGGGGGCTGCAGGTGTTGCAGCGATCTTTGCCGTGGGCATATTCTTCATAAACGCGGTAATTGCATCATATAACATTGGAGGTACAATTGAAGGTTTCCATGATCCTAAATTCAAGAGGATAGGGCGTGGAATAGTGGCCTGTCTTATAGCCTCCATTGTTGCAGGCGCTCTTTCAACATTACTGGTATATGGAGGTGTCTTCTAATGTCAGTAGCAGCAGGAGGACCGGCCGGCGCAGCCATACCTGAAACAAACCTGATGGCCCTTGGAATAATCGGCGGACTTGCAGGGATCTATTTATCTGCATTTAACCCTGTAATAGGCCCTGTACTGGCCTCCCTCGGGGCAGTCTGCGCAATAGTATGGGGTGCAGACGCCATAAGGAGGGTTGCAAGTTACGGTCTCGGTACGGGTGTGCCATCAATAGGCTACATGTCCCTTGCAATAGGTATAGTGGGTGCCGTCGCTGGACTCGCATCAGTCTTTGTGGTGCCTGCAATAGCAGTGCCAGTGGTTGGATTTGTACTTGCCATGATACTGGGTATCGTGGTGGCTGTGCTGGGTAAAAGGATAGTTAAGATGAAAATTCCGATACTCGAGAAGTGCACGGCTGAAATATCAGGTGCGGCTGCACTTTCAGTCCTTGGATTCTCAGCAGCCATAGCCGGAAGCTACACAATGCAGGCAATGCTCACATCAGTCATATCAACAGGGTTCATAGGCCTGCTCTTCATACTCAACACAATGGCAATCCAGCACCCATTCAACGCATGTCTAGGTCCAAACGAGAACCAGACCAGGACACTTAAACTGGCAGCCTCAACAGGTTTCCTCTCAATGGCCATTGTAGGGCTCCTTGGAATAGGCTTGAACCCTGGCTGGTGGCTGGTTTCACTGGTGGGTGCACTCGCATGGGTTGTTGCTATAAAGTCATTCATAGAAGCATCCTTCGAGGAAGCCGCATCTGTGAAATGGTCAGGTCTCTGGCCTAAGGAGGAAGAGCAGTAGGAGGCTCCAAAATGGAAATGCTACCAATAGTTAAGATAGTACCGGAATACAACCTGACCCTTGATCCATCCACCGGTATGATAGGGGCTTCTCTTGGAAGAGAAGTTATAATATTATCCATGGATGAAATAAACGAACAGATAGCTGCACTAGAGGCTACAGCAGATGATCTGATTAACTCACTGGACCCAACAACCGTTTCCGAGGGTTCCTACCCTGGAAGGGAAGGTGTTTATCTCACAGCAGGTAAACTCACAAACATGGTCTATGGGTTCATTCTTGGTCTGATCATCATGTTTGCCGTGCTCTTATAGGAGGTGTTATGAGTGGTTGAAAAGAAATCACCTGCTGAAGGATGGCCCGTGGTTAACGGGGACTACATTGTAGGGGACCCTGAAAGTCCAGTGGCTGCCACCACCCTTGCCTCACACATAGAGGACGTTCCAGTAGAAGCAGGCGCTGCAATCGCAGGGCCATGCAAAACAGAGAACCTCGGTATTGAAAAGATGATCGCCAACCTCATATCAAACCCCAACATCAGGTTCCTCATTCTATGCGGTTCAGAGGTCCAGGGCCACATAACAGGTCAGAGTATAGAGGCCCTCCACCAGAACGGTGTTGACCCTGATAAAAGGAACATCATCGGTGCAACCGGTGCAATTCCATACATAGAGAACATACCTGATGAGGGTATTGAGAGGTTCCAGAAACAGCTGGAAATTGTAAACCTCATTGACGTTGAGGACGCCGACGCAATCAAGGCCAAGGTCAAGGAGTGCATCGAGAAGGACCCAGGGGCATTCGAAGAAGAGGCAATGATTATAAAAGTGGAAGAAGGCGGCGAAGAAGAAGAGGGAGAGGAAGTCAAACCTGTGGCTCCTGAAACAGCCCTTATAGAGGCCAGGATGAGGAACATCCAGACACAGGTTAAGATGATAGGTTCCACCAACAGAATGTTCGCCGGTATGTACTCAGGTAAGGTTCAGGGCATAATGATCGGCCTCGCCTTCACCCTGACACTGGGTATACTTCTACTGGTCTAGGGAGGTTTCCAGATGATTATACTATCCAATAAACCCAACATACGTGGCATCAAGAACGTTGTAGAGGACATAAAATACCGAAACCAGCTCATCGGTAGAGATGGCAGGTTATTCGCAGGTCTAATAGCCACAAGGATTTCAGGTATAGCCATCGGCTTCCTCCTGGCAGCACTCCTTGTCGGCGTGCCTGCAATGATGAGCATGTTAGGGGTGATCTGATGTCAGATGAAGAAAAAACCACAATACCCCGCGTACTTGTCTCTGCTGATGAATTCAACAGGGCCAACGAAAGACTTGATGAAATCGAAGAGAAGGTGGAGTTCACCGTCGGCGAATATTCACAGCGCATAGGACAGCAGATCGGTAGAGATATAGGTATTTTATACGGTATTGTGATAGGTCTGATTATCCTTGCAGTAACCAACATACTGTTTGCAGGATTGTTAAGAGGACTTTTAAGATCCCTATTCGGACTATAACTCGGAGGTTTACATATGTTTAGGTTTGATAAGGAACAGATCGTACTGGATATAGCTGGAACCAAAATTGGTGGTCAGCCAGGAGAGTACCCAACTGTTTTAGCTGGAACAATATTTTATGGTGGACACAGTATCATCGATGATGAAAAGGCAGGTGTCTTTGACAAGGACAAGGCAGAGGAACTCATAAAGACCCAGGAAGAGATGTCTGACGTCACAGGAAACCCTCACATCGTCCAGACCTTCGGTCAGACACCTGAGGCAATCGTGAAGTACCTTGAATTTGTGGGTGACGTTACAGACGCACCATTCTTCATAGACTCAACATCCGGTGAGGCAAGGATCGCCGGTGCACAGTACGCCAGTGAAGTCGGCCTTGAGGAGAGGGCAATCTACAACTCAGTTAACATGTCCGCCGATGAGTCAGAACTTGAAGCCCTTAAGGACACAAAACTCTCAGCTTCAATTGTCCTGGGTTTCAACCCAATGGACCCAACAGTTGAGGGTAAAATAGGCATATGGGAAGACGGTGCAGGCACAATAGACAAGGGTCTCCTTGAAATGGCAGCCGACTGCGGTATTGACAAGTACCTCATGGACGTTGCTGTAACACCACTCGGTCAGGGTGCAGGTGTTGCTGTGAGGACATCCTTCGCAGTTAAGAGCAAATGGGGTTACCCTGTTGGTAGCGGTATACACAACGTGCCATCAGCATGGGACTGGCTCCGAGGATACAAGAAGGACCACAAGGAGGCCTGGCCTGTCTGTGACGTTGGATCCAACCTGATCCAGCAGATGGCCGGTGGTGACTTCGTCCTTTTCGGTCCAATAGAAAACGCAAGGATAGCCTTCCCTGCCTGTGCAATGGCTGACATATTCATAAGTGAAGCAGCCAAGGACATAGGCACAGAGCCAGTTGAGGACCACCCATTCTTCAAGTTGCTCTAGGAGCAACCAAAATTTATTTTTTTCCAACATGTTTTAATACTTATTTTATTTTTTATATTAACAAATTATTTAAATAGGAGAAGACGGCAACATACTTCCGTGATAAGGTTTTAAGTGACCATGCACAATTAATATACTGGTTCATCTGGTGATCCAGTGGAAACATCAGGATAAACTTTAACGGTGGTACCTTGATTGAGAGAATACTAATCCTGGTAGCTGCCCTTGCAGCTTCTTTGATTATCGTCATAAAATCAGCAGATTTATTTGTAGACAATCTCGTGGACCTTGGATCATCCTTCGGGATATCAGAGGTTATACTTGGTGTCACAGCATCTGCAATCGGCACATCACTCCCTGAATTCGGATCAGCACTCATAGCATCCCTCTCTGGAAGCACGGATATAGGGGTGGGGTGTGTTATAGGATCAAACATATGGAACATTGCAGGGATACTCGGTATCTCCGCGGTGGTTGCCGGGGTCATAGAAACAAACACCGATGGACTTAAAAGGGATTTCAGCGCAACCATTCTAACCGGACTGGTTCTACTGTTTTTCATGTTCTTTGGAAGCATCGGAAAAGTCGCAGCGGTCATAATGGTCGTGGTCTACCTGGTATACCTCATGCGCCTTATAAACGCCCAGAAGGCGTATTCAAAGGACAGTTCAAATGAAAGGATGAAGGAACCCCTTGATGTTAAAAAGATTGGACTTACGGTGCTTGGATTCACGGGTCTTGTAATAGGCTGCCGTATCCTTGTATACACGGGTGTTGAACTTGCAGACATTGCAGGGATCCCTGCCATGATAATGGGGCTCTTCACCCTCGCCATAGGTACAAGCATACCTGAACTTGTTGTTACACTATCCTCCGCTGTTAAGGGACTTCATGAACTCTCAATAGGCACAGTACTTGGAAGCAACACCTTCAACATACTCATAGGCATAGGGGTACCTGCCATGATAAACCCGGTCCCTGTTGAACCACTGTCACTGAGCTTCGACGCCCCGGTGATGATCCTTGTGTCCGTACTCCTTGTCCTCCTTATCAGACAGGGGGGCATGAAACTTAGAAGGAGCGGGGGAATTATTTTACTTGCAGTATACATATCATATATTGTAATGAGATTGTTTGTACTGGCGTGATTGAAATGTACCGTAAAATTCTTGTTCCAACAATGGGCGAATACATGGATGAACTCATAGAGCACACACTTGACCTCCTGCACGGCAGAGAAGCCGAGGTTATCTGCCTCTATGTTGTTGACACCTCGGTCCCGTTCCTGACACCTAAAAAGGTTAAGGAGATGATGATCAGGGAACTCACAGCCCGCGGAAAGGAGATACTCCGAGACATGGAAAAGGCCCTTACAGGTTCTGGAAACCCCAACATCAAGTTCAGGGGTGTTATGCTTGAGGGCGACCCGGCAGATGAGATAGTTAAACTTGCAGAGGAGGAGGCTGTTGATGTGATCATAATGGGGACAGGTAAGAGCCTCGTGGACAAACACCTCCTTGGCAGTGTATCAGAGAAGGTCGTACACTACGCCCCATGCACCATACACCTGGTAAGGACAGTTTAAATTTATCAGCGGGATTCTTCTTCACCACTTCACCATTTTATTTTTCCATTTTCAGGGGCTACAGAGCCACAGGGAAGGGTTAACTTTTATTATTTTCTATCGGCGCCTATTCATAAGATTTATATTATTTCCTGGAATACAATATTACATTGAATAAGGGGGTAATCACTTGTCATTTTTGAGTAAAATCTTCGGTCCCAAACCGGTAATTGCAAAAAGCAGATTCATAACCATAGAAGATACGAGAGCGGCGCCATTCACAAAAAAAACTGTTGGATCCGGCTACTCAATGCGCCCGGATGTATACTACATCGTGGCATCAGTTGAACTCGGTAACACAACAACAAAGTGCATACTCACAGCAACCAACTTCAACACGAGCCGCAGCTACCTCCTCGACAAGACAGTGAAGATGACACGTGACATAAGACCCCCGAAGGAGTGCGAGGAGGTCTTCGGCAAGACTGTCTGGGGGGTTGAACTTACAAAGGAATCAGTATCCGAACTTGTAAGGGACACCATCCTTGAATCAGTAAAAAGGGCGAAGGTTGACATCGAAAAGGACCTTGACTTTGTTGTAAGATCAACCGGTGTTACAGCAGGCTTCGGGTCTCCTGAGGAGGTGGGGAAACTCATAATAGCCCTTGCAGAGGGTTGCCTCAAGGCAGGGATACCCCCCAGGAAGATGGCCCCGGCCCTGTCCATAGACAACATACCCGAACGCCTCAGGGATTTCTCCTACCTGGACAGGGTAATCTTTGACGGTGCGGTTGCAAGCGTGATACCCCCAACCGGCAGGGAGGTTGTTGCAAATGAGATGGAGGGGGAACTTGTAACGGCCGGCATAAAGCTTGGCTCAAAGTGGACGACCGTTGACTACAGGAACCCATGTGTTTCCCTTGACTTCGGGACAACCCTCGCCGGCCGTATAGTTAATTCAGATGAACCCTACGCAAGGACCGTTGGCAACTTCTGCGGACTCGCCGGTGCCATATCCGACGCCCTTATAAGGGGTACCGAGATGGTTGACTGCAGGGGAGGCGCAGCACTGGACCTCTACAAGAAATCAATCATGAAGGGCGCCAACTGGAAGAAGGCGAAGGAAAACGCTGCCATGATCCATGAGGAGATCATAGACATCCGCAAGGTACCCGTGAACAGGAAAAGGTTCGGTACGGTCCCCGTGGATACAGAGGCGGCCTACACCGCAGGCACAACACTCATAGGATGCGATGCAGGCAAGAACGGTGATAAACTCCCTGAACTCACAGAGATAGGCCATACAATATACCAGGAGGATGGTATACACACCCTCTTCGCAACCCTTGACCATGTGAGTGCAATGATAGTTAAAAGGCTCATAGATGAGGCCTTTGATGAGGAGGTTATAGAGGAGGGCTCTGTGCTCGGGGTCACAGGCAGAGCAGGTATAACAGGTACAAAGCCAAAACTCATACTCGAGTACGTTAAGGACAGATTCGCTGACTGCATCTTTGTATCGGATGCCCTTGCACTGGGAGCTGCTGTCATGGCACGTTGCATGAACTCAATGGGGACACCCCACACACCCATCGGAGGCAGACAGAACGGGCCATGCATCCTTGGCATGAGGAGAAAGCTCCAGTCACGCAAGGAAGATAAGTGGATTGAATGATTAAGGTGCGGGGTTGCCAATTGGCTAACCATAAGTTAAGCGGACCTGATGGGATGAGGGCGCTTGTAATGGCCGGTGGAAGGGGCACCAGGCTGAAGATGGATAATGAAAAACCACTTATAAGGGTTTTGGGAAGGCCCCTCATTGATCACGTCCTTGAAAACCTTGAATCAGCAGATAAAATCACGGATATAACCGTGGTGACCAGTCCAAACACTCCACAGACAGAGAAGCACGTTAAAGATAAGGGGTACGCTGTCATCAGGACCTCGGGGCGTGGATACGTTGAGGACCTCCAGGAGGTGCTTGAAAAGCTTGAAGGGCACCCTGCTGAACCCTTGTTTATCATGAATGCAGACCTCCCCCTTGTTTCAGGTTCAACCATAGACTGGATAATATCAGAGTACACATCTTCGGAGGAGCCGGCCATGTGCGTGGCTGTCCCTGAAGAGCTCTGCAGGAAGCATGGAATTGATGTTAATGGATGGATGGATGGATTAGTACCCTGCGGGGTAAATATATTAATGAGTAGAAACATAGTACAGACCGAGAAGATCCTTGAGGCTTCCATACTGGAACTGGCTGTTAATGTAAATACCCCCAGGGATTTGAGGATTCTTGAGGAAATTTTAGGTGAGAATGATGGAAGAAAAGAAGCTGATTAAAGGGGAAGAAAAGTACTGGAGTGAGATAAAGGGCTACCAGGTGGCCACCAACAACGCCCGCATCCTCGGGGAGCTGGAGGAGCTCATAATCAATGACAAGACAGGCAAGATAACCGATGTTGTCATAAAGGTTGAGAAGGGAAGGAATGTGAATGTTAAGGGGGCGAAGAAGAAGGGCGACTACCTCCTGGTGCCCTTCGGCAAGGTAGAGAAGGTTGGTGAGTTCATCATAATCTCAGAATAGACCTGGCCACCATATTTAAAAGGTTAATGATCCCTTTACCAGGTACATCTAATTTTATTAAAAAAAGAATTTTTTCAGGTTCTAATTCTAAAATAAAAGGAATGTTCTTTACATTCCCTTAAGGCTCATGTCAAGCATCCTCTTTGTTTCAGCGGCCAGTTCAGGTGGCAGTCCTGTTATGTCCATGCTCAGGAATCCACGGACTATCATTGAGGCTGCTTCATCCTCTGTAAGCCCCCTTGATGTGAGGTACATGACCTCCTCCTCAGCTATCTTTCCAACGGCCGCCTCATGGGACATTTCAAGTTCAGTGGCACTTCCCTCAAGCTCGGGGACAGCGTAGATCATTGAATCATCTGAGAGTACAAGTCCATGGCATTCAAGGTGACCCTTTACCTCAGGGACCCTTCCTGCCAGGTGACCCCTTGAGTAGATCTGTGAGGCGTCTTTGGAGACCGCACGTGAAACTATCTCAGCACTTGAACCCCTGCCCTCAAGGATGACCCTTGAACCCACATCCAGGACAGAATCCTTCTGACCACCAAGGATTGACTGGAACACGACCCTTGAATTTTCACCTGTACAGTAGGCTGTTGGATAGGACTGTATGCTCTTAACGGGGCTTGTCAGTATATAGTTATTTATGTAGGTGGCGTCGTCACCCACCATGATACCCGTCCTCGGCCGGACCTCAACCTGTTCGGCCCAGTTATGGACCATGGTGAAGGTTATCTTGGCACCCTTCTTAAGGTAGAACTCGGATACACCCACATGGAGGGCTGAACTCACATCCTCGCCGGTGGCGCATCCTGTGATTATATGGAGTTCAGAGTTCTCCTCGGCTATTATGATGTTGTGGGCTGTCTGCATGACATTCTCATCACCTATGAACATGCAGGCCTGGAGAGGGAAGACCTCCCTTGAACCGGGCATGGACCTTATGAAGTAGCCCCCCATTTCACCTTCAGCTTCCCTGAGGGCCGTTGTTGCGGTGTACTTGTCGGTATCGACAGCGACGGCCTTCCACATGTAGTCCTTCAACCAGCTGTACCTGTCGAGGGCGACGTTCATCCCCATTATCTCTATGGATTCAGAGGCGCAGGTTGTGCAGATACCTGACTGGTCCACCTGTATGAACGTACCTGCCCTTTCCCTCTCCTCAGGGTCAACACCCACCTTCAGTAGGGTCTCCTGGACCTTCTTCGGAACCTCCCTGGCCCTCGGGACCTCTTCATGTTCACCTGCCTCCTCCTTTATGAACCTTTCAAGGTCAATGTCCTCACCATAAAGGGCCTTCTTGTCCCTGGCCTTTTCAGCCTTCTTCAATGTATCCCGCAGCATTCAACACACCCCTTGAATCCATCCTTCCTTATATCTTCAATGATCTCATCAGGGTTACCTGAACATGCAATTCTACCATCCATGAGCACATGGGCGGTGTCTGCATTCACGAAGTTCAGTATGTATCCTAGGTGGGTTATGAGGAGCCCTGATTTCCTCCTTAAACCCGGCTTCTTGTCCTTATCAAGAAGCACATTTATCTCCTCTGCAAGGAGCTCAACGTTTTCTATATCCACCCCTGAGTCTGGCTCATCAAACATTATGAAGTCAGGTTTCTGGGCGAGTAACTGGAGTATCTCGGACCTTTTAACTTCACCACCTGAGAATCCAAGGTTAACATCCCTTTCAAGGAAGCTCTTATCAAATTTCATCTTCCTTGCAAGTTCAATGAGCTCCGGTGTTAACTCGTCCTCGGTTGTAAGGCCACTTTCAACCTTGAGGAGGTCCATGAGTTTCACGCCCCTGATGACAGGGGGGTTCTGGAAGCTGACACCGATACCCATCCTTACCCGTTCGGTTGTGCTGAGCTCGGTTATGTCCTCACCCTTGAAGATTATCTGGCCACCCGTAACCCTGTACTTCGGGAAGCCGAGGATCGTCATGAAGAGCGTGCTCTTACCCGAACCATTGGGGCCAAGGAGTACATGGGTTTCCCCTTCATCAATATAGAGGTCTATGTCCTTGAGGACCTGCCTTCCGCTAACCTCAACTGCAAGGTCGGTTATTTCAAGAAGCAGTTAAACCACCACCATTTTTCTTTATATGATTAATATTCTCTGCATGAAATAAATATGTTCTTATCGGTCCTTAAAGTCGACGATGAATGATTCAAGTAGCTGAAGGGCCCTCTGAATCCCTGATTTTTGCCTTTCAAGGATCCTTTCAGTGTCAGGGTATCTCAGGTCTGCATGGACCTCCGAGTTTATAACATCCCACCGGTCCCTGCTTGCAATCGCAATACCACCCCTCCCGATACCCGCGGTTGTACCTATACCTATATCCGAATCTGCAAGTTCCCTCACGGCCCTTGCCATCATGAGGGCCACCTCCTCATCCTCCTCCTCACCGTAGACCTTTATGTCGTTTATCGTCGCCCTTGGCATGGGGGGTTCAAATCCAAGTATGTTCCTCACACCCGACAGGGTTGGTATGAAGAGCCCTGCCACCAGGACGAGTTCCGCGCTGATCTTCCAGTTATAATTCAGCGGGTAGCCCATTGAGAAGGCATGTATCTCCCGCGCCACCTTACCATGGGTAAAGCACTCTGCAGTGGCAACCCTTATCATTCCATTCTCCTCCTCAGGAGTTTAAGCACCTCTGATGTCATCACCTCGGAGACCCTGTCAAGGACGTAGGGTGTGACGGGCTCCCAGTCCCTTATTAGTTTACCGGTCCCCACAAGCAGGTGGTCCCTGATCCCTGCAGCCTGGAGATACTCAACAACAGGGTTTTCAGGGGGGGCCTCGTCCAGCCATTCCACCTTCACATCATCCCTGTCTATACCGAAGACTCCCATGGTGCTTATGGTTGCAGCTCCTGATCTATGGGCGTGTTTTATTATATCCGCAGTCACAGGGAGGGTGTCGCCTCCTGCAATCTGTATGCAGACAACATCGCCACTGATGAGGTCAAGGTTCTCTCCTGTGATGTACTCGGGAAAACCCTTCACCTCCCTTGAGAAACCCTTACCTGCAAGTCCCTCGATGAACCGGGCCTTGTAGTCACCCACCCTTGCACCGAGGAACCTGAATATGAGGTCATCTGCAGATATCCTCTGGCCGTCAATAACGTTTATCCTTGATGGTCCCCCCCTGTGGATCTGCATGAGGTTCAGGGCGGTCCTGAAGCCCAGCCTCCCTGCACCGACAAGGGTGACCTCTCCGTGGGGTGATTTTCTCTTCTCAAGTTCAGCGATGTCCAAGTTATCAGCCTCTCAAATTTTTATCCTGTGAAGAGCCCTGAATGGACCGTGACACCATCATGGGTTCAATCCGGTGCCATGTACTCCTGCCAGGGCGTCCCGGTGTCAAGGATATCGGCGGTGATGCCAAAGTCCTCTATGATGTCACGGAGCCTCAGAAGGCCGGGCATCTCGGTTGAGTAGTGTCCGGCGTCAACAAGGGTTATCTGGAGGTTCCTTGCAAGGACAGCGCACCTGTGGGTCAGGTCCCCTGATATGAAGGCCGAAACCCCCTCATTGAACGCCCTTATTATGAGGTCCTCCTGTGATAGTCCGAATCCCGATACAACAGCGACCCTGTCAATGTTCTCTGCAGGATTAACTATCCTGATTGATGAGGGGTTCAGTCCGGAGACCCTCTCAAGGAGTTCATCCAGGTAGATGTCCCCACTGCATATACGGCCGATACCGGTTGCAGGGTCAAGTAATGATTCAGGGTAGAGGTTGAGGGCCTCTGCAAGGGCATCGCATGCCCCGCCATCTGCCACGTCCCAGTTGGAGTGTATGACGTAGTAGGGTACGGGTGGTCTCAGAAGGGGAGGGTGGTGGAGTACCAGGAGGTCGTATCCATCCACAACCGCACCCTCAATGTAGTCCATCATGATCAGTGCAGATTCAACACTGATGTCCGGGCCATGATACCCTACAGGGTCCCCTTCAAGGGCAAGGGACTCAGGGGCTATTCCATTCATGATTTCAACGAACTCTTCTATTCTAATTTTTTCACCCTTCAGCATGTTATTCATTTAAATAAGTCTGCAGGGATCACCCTGGATTTTATCATGGAAAGGTTTCTCTCAAGGACCGTGTCACAGTCAACGTCAAGGAGGGAGGACACCATAAGGGCCGTAGATTCTAGGCGACTGAGGAAACCTGCAGGGTCCTTCTTCCTGAAGAGTAGCCTTTCAAAGAACTCAAGGGTGGCGGTGCTGTAGAGGACACCATCAAGTTCCATGATGTCAGCCATTGACCGTCTGAGGACCTCAACGGTGAGGGTCATGGTGCCCGAGGTCTTTGTCCTAAGCCCCCAGGTACGGAGGGATCCCCTGTAGTCTGATTCAATCATATCAAGCCTTTCTTCTGTTTCATTTAACCTCATTATGGTTCCGTCACTGCCATCAGAGGTGGGGTCCTCAACGAGGAATGCTCCTGAATCAAGGCCTGAGAGTTCATCCTCCCCCACACCACCCAGGCCCGTTGTGTCTACGATGAGGTCCCAGGTCCCGCTCACATCATGGATGCTATCATGGAATTCCACACCCTCACCAAGGAGGAATTTCAGCTGGGGATTTATATCAACCACCGTGACCTCACAGTCAAGGCTCTCTGCAATGAATGCTCCTGTGAAGTATGAACCGATTATAAGGGCCCTTTCTGGTCTGAGTTTGATATCATCAAGCCACCCTGTGACTGCAGAGGCCTTGGTTTTACCTATATGTCTGATTATGTCATGGACCGTGTATTCCGAGAAGAAAGTCCTGACGGTCTCTGTTATTCCTGTCTCATAGGATCCCATTTCAATCATTCCAGTTTCATCATTTTTCCATGGTGAAACCTAGCCTTTCAAGGGCAAGTCTCATCTCGGATCTCACAGCTTCAGCCACGGGTTTCCCATGCAGTACATGTGGTGGGGAGGTGGCTGCTGATAGCAACCTGCCCCTGGAGTCCATTATTACAAGGAGTGAACCTGAACCCGGCACACCCAGCCTCCCCCTGGCTATCACAAGGTCAGCACCAGATATATCCAGGGCGAGGAGGGCCTTTGTAACAGCGGGCATCCTTGTAAGGTCAACCCAGCTGGTGTTGAACTGGAGGTGCTCCGCCTCTGGGAGGCCGAATTCGGCCAGGACTTCATTTATGACCCTTATTTTTTCCTGGTTCCAGTTGGGCACCGCTATCCGCCCGGCGCTCCTGATGTAATCCCTTATGGCCCTAACTTCTTCCTCCCGGTCACCGCGCCTCCTGTTTTCTGCAGATTCAAGGTAGGCTTCCCTGATAAGGTCCTCCAGCATTCAATCACCTGCTTTGTCTCATGTAAGAGTCCAGTTACTGTATTTATGCACATTTATGGAAATTAGGCAGTAACTGTCTGATGTTAGATTATTGCAATGACGATATAAAAAATTAGTTAGAGGATTGCAACACCCTCTGCCTCAGGTGCAAAATTTAACTGTGGTTTGAGACCCATCTCCTGGATGACCATGAGGACATCGTTGAGGTTGCCGTACCTTGGTGAACCCACACCCTTGACGTCATGGGGGTATCCGTCGGGTATGACGGTTGCAAGGTTATCTGCACCTGCCATGAGTGAGAACCTGGCATTTTCAGGGCCGATGGTTGGTGTCGGAACGGTTATCCTGATATCTGGGTAGAGGATCCGTGTAATGGCTATGGTCTTCATCTGTTCGTCAAGTGGACATGGGGGGTGGTTCTCCATGGGGGTGCCGCTGTAGGGGTTGAAACCCATTATGGGTATCTCACCAAGGCTTTCAAATTCATCCAGAAATCTGAGGTGTCTTATTCGATCAGCATAACTTTCACCAAGCCCGATGAGAAGACCGCTTGAAAGTTCTATTCCACTGTCACATACAGACTCGCATACCCTTATACGATCTTCAAGCCTTTCACCCGGCTTTATAAGATTAAAAAGATCATTATTGATGGTTTCAAGGTTGCAGCAGACAGTGTCAGTTCCGTAGTCTGCAAGTTTTCTTGTTGAGCTTAAGGTGAGGTCGGCTCCAACATTTATGAGGAGCTCGAGTGAGGTGTTCTCCTTGACTATCTCAGCAGCCTTAACCGCGTGTTCCCCATTAAAGCCGTGGGCTCCTGAGCAGCTGACCCGTGGAATCCCTGATTCCTCTATTATCCGTACCGCTTCAAGTATCTCATCATCGGTTTTGAAGAAGGGGGTGTAGTATCCATTTTTTGATGTGCCGGCGGCGAATCCACAGTACCTGCACCTTGGGGTGACCTGGCAGATGTTTGTTATGTGCACCGTTGATGTTAATTTAACACGATCCCTGTGGTCGCGCATGATATTGAATGCTGTGTCCATCAGGTCTGCAAATTCCTCTGGCCTGTTTATCCTGAACAGTTCAAGTAATTCCTCATCACTAAGGGGGTTCCCGGACTCTGCCCTTTTAAGTATCCTGTTTATCAATTTAACACCGGTTTAAGCTGCTTTATCAGGATTGATAAGAAGTTTTTGTTTAACTCATTTATGCTATAAAAAATAAATAAATTTTTTCCGGGATGAGCCCGGTTATTTTTTCCTCTTCTCGAGGACTTCAAATACTGTTGGCAGTATTTCTGCTGATGCTCCGAAGTTCATGGAGTCGGCGGTACCCAGAAGTGCACCGGGGTCAAGGCTTTCTTCCATTTTGTCTATTCCAACCTTATCCATGAGGGCTGTTAACTGTTCGAGTGACTCCTTGGCCATCATCTGTGCGAAACCTGCAGGTGCACCGAGGACCTGTGTAACTGAGTCCCTGTAGGTGAGTATACCGGCGTATGTTATGGCTGTGAGTGCAGAGCACATGTCACAGACAGGTCCCAGGAGTTCGGCTGGCAGTTTGTATGCGTTGCCCCTTGCCTTCTGTCCGAGTTCGAAGAGGGTGTTTATGGCTTCCTCTGAGGCGTAGCCCTCTGCAATGTAAACCTGCCCCTTCATTTCAGGTACAGCACCAGGGTGGTAGGATGTTACGTTGAGTGTTTCAGGTCTGGTTACGAGGTCACCGTGTTTTTCTTCAAATATCTTGTAGAACTTGGTGGTTGGGATTGTACATGCGTGGGTGACTATTGCACCTGGTTTTATGTCGTCTATGAATTTGTTGATTATGCCTGGCTGCATGTCACCCTTAGGGAACCAGGTCATTATGAAGTCAGCATCTGCAACAGCTTCCCTGTCATCGGTTGTTATTTCGAATCCAAGGTCTTCAGGGTGTGTGAAGTGGATTGCGCCTTCAGGTGGTTTTGGAAGTTCCTTTGCAACTTCGTTGACCTTTTCCCTTATCTGGGGCATTATCTTTTCAGGGTCCTCCTTGTGGGCCTCTATAACGTCCTCGTAGGCGAAGTCGTCTATCACTGTGAACTGGTTGTCAAAGACAGGGTCGGCGACAACGACTTCATCCACACCTGCAAGTTCCTTGAGCTCTGCACCCATTGTTATTGTGGAATGGGTCATGGCTATTTCTGGTTTTCCAACCATTTCAGCGACTTCGCAGGCCCTGGAGAAGTTTGTTATTCCACTGGCCGCGTGGGTCCTGTAACATCCTGCACCTAGTATTGCAAGTTTCATATTTATCACTCCATTCAGTAATACTACCTATTTTATTAGTAGTACAAATTAATCTGTTAGCGATATAAATATACTTTTTGATCTTTCTTAAACCAAAAAGCTCATAAATAGATTCTATGGTTCCTTTCAGATCCTTGAAAATCATCAAAACGGGAATCACGGTAAACCTGTTGAGAACCACTATGTTATAATAATATATTAAAAATTATTAAAATATTAATATTAATTTTACTGGTTACATGCCTCCAGATTTCATCTTAAAACATCTGAAGACCATCCCTCATGCTGGGAGGGGCATAAATATCATAGTACAGCCATCGGACCCCACCCGATCATTAATATTAAAAAATAAAAGTTTATTACTAAATTCTCTTTTTTCTTCTGATATTAACCATCTGCATTTCAGGACATTCAAGGAACCTATCAAGGATTATGAAGCATTTAAAAGTCCTGATATTTCTAATATCGCATCTAATGTATCATTTTGTCTTGTAATCTCTTCCAAACCCTTTTTGATTTTAGAAACATTTATATAAGTAATACTTATTAGCAGATAATTATGATAACCGTGATAGAACCAGAGGTTGTGGTGAAACCATGGAAATACAGATTCAGAAGATTGGACTTTTTCGCCCTGAGAAAAATCCAAAATCATGCACCCTGAGCCTTGACCTTGACTGGAAAATAGATTACACCTACTTCAGGAAGGATTCGGTCGGCTACGTGTTCTACGTGACCTCAAAAAATGACCTGTCCCTGGACTTCAAGGTTGAAGGCAGGGTCCTGCTGGAGGACTCTGATGAGCTTCCATGCAACCTTTCAAATCTCATACTGGACTCCGGCCTTGAGATGATGGTTGGAATTTTCAACATAACCCGTGAAAGGCCCGTGGAAGTCCAGAATGAACTTGTCAGCATCGATGAATTCAAAAATCAGCTGAAAAACCTGGAGGTTTAGAGAGATGATGGTGAAACATACAGTATGCCCATCCTGCAGTGCCGGCTGCGGGGTGAACCTTATAGAAATTGAAGGATCCCCGGTGGGTACCTACCCCTACAAGAGGCACCCTGTTAATGAGGGGAAGACCTGCAGACCCGGCAGGGAATGCCATGAGATACCCGTAAAGGAGAGGATAACATCCCCCGCCATAAAAAAATCAGGAGCACTCACGGGTGCCGGCTGGGAAGATGCACTGTCACTGCTTGCAGATAAGCTGAGTTCCACATCCCCTGAACAGATATCTGTTCTTGCAACAGGGACCCTTACAGATGAAGAGGCAGCAAAGCTCGGTGAACTCACAGAAAAACTTGGAATAAATGCAGGTGTATTAACGGGTTTCCCTGAATTCAGCTACCCTGAAGTCAAAATCGAGAAAATTAAAGATTATAAAAGTATAGCTGTCATCGGCGATCCACTGACCTGCGCGCCCCTAATTGGAAGGAGGATATTCCATGCAGCCGAGAGGGGTGCAGAGGTAAGATCCTATGACACACGGGACTCAACCAGGATGAGCCTCAACTTCAATTCACACATCCGCTTCAGTGGAGCGGAGGAACTTGTCGGCGCCCTTGAGGAACTCCCTGAAGGATCACTCCTCATCATAACACCCGAGATACCAGGGGTCATAGGAAGCGTCGTTGAACTTGCAGACCGGAAGGGACTTGATGTCATCCCCATCCTTGAGGACTTCAACACAAGGGGGGTCATGAAACACCTCAAACCATTGAGTGAACCGCCCGCAGAAGCCGAAATTGTATGGTTAATCGATCCGGGAGCAGAGGCTGACCATGAAATCAGATCAGACTTTCTTGTTCTACAGTCCATAAGGAGGGGAGAATACAGTCCCGATGTCTTCATCCCCACAGCCGCCTGGTGTGAAAAATCAGGCTCATACACAAATGCCCTTGGATACACCCAGAGACTTGAACCAGCACTCCCCAGACCAGCGGGAGTCCTTACAGATGGAGAAATATTTGAAAGAATTTCAGATTACCTGGAGAGGTGACTGGAATGAAATACCTGCTTGCAAGATCAACCGATGAGGAAATCAGGAAGAGGGGAGAATGTGGCGGTGCCGTCACAGGCATATTCAAGTACATGCTGGATAAGGACATAGTAGACGGTGTTCTGACCCTTGAAAGGGGAGATGACATCTACGACGGTATCCCGGCACTCATTGAGAGCTCTGAGGACATAGTATCAACCTGCGGCTCACTGCACTGTGCGCCCACAATGTTCGGTGACCTGATCTCAAAACATCTCAGGGAAATGAGGCTTGGAGTGGCTGTCAAACCATGCGATGCCATGGCCATAAGGGAACTTGAGAAGAGGCACCAGATAGACCCTGAAAGGGTATACAAGATAGGACTCAACTGTGGAGGAACCATCAGGCCGGTTTCAGCTCGGGAGATGATAGAGCTGTTCTATGAGGTGGACCCCGACGAGGTTGTGAAGGAGGAGATCGATAAGGGGAAATTCATAGTTGAACTTGCAGATGGAACCCGCAGGGAGATATCAATAGACTACCTTGAGGAGGAGGGTTTCGGCAGACGTGAAAACTGCCAGAGATGCGAGATGATGGTCCCGAGGAACGCCGACATCGCCTGCGGTAACTGGGGAGCCGAGGAAGGATGGACCTTCATAGAGGTGAACACGGAGAGGGGTGAAAAACTCCTTGAGGGAGCAAGAAGCGGGGGCTACATTGAGACAAAAACTCTCCCCAAGAAGATGATAGATATCAGGGATAAAATCGAGAAGGCCATGATAAGGATGGCGGGAGAATTCCAGGACAAATACCTTGAAGAGGAGTACCCATCCATTGAGGAATGGGATGAATACTGGAGGCGCTGCATAAACTGCTTCGCATGCAGGGACGCATGCCCGGTCTGCTTCTGCAATGAATGTGAACTTGAAAGGGACTACCTCATGGAGGCAGAGGACCGCACACCGGACCCCCTCACATTCCAGGGGGTCAGAATGTCCCACATGGGATTCAGCTGCATTAACTGCGGCCAGTGCGAGGACGTCTGCCCCATGGACATCCCAGTTGCAAGGATCTACCATAGGATCCAGAGGAAGTACCGCGATAGAACCGGGTTCACAGCAGGTATCAGCCAGCAACTGCCACCAATGTTCAGCGGGGAAAAGGACTGAGGTGATAAAATGAGCTTCGAACCAAAAATGGTTGGATTCTGCTGTAACTGGTGTTCCTACGGCGGGGCCGACACCGCCGGAACAGCGAGGATGCAGTACCCCCCCAACGTCCGGATAATACGGGTGATGTGCTCTGGTCGTGTAAACGCCTCAATGATACTCAAGGCATTCAGGGAAGGCGCGGACGGTGTATTCGTTGGGGGATGCCATATAGGTGACTGTCACTACGATTCAGGAAACTACAAGTGGAAGAGAAGAGCCCAGTTCATTGAGGACATACTCCCAGAATTTGGAATTGAAAAGGAAAGGTTCAGATGGGACTGGATATCAGCATCAGAGGGTGAAAAATTCCAGAAGACAATGCAGGAATTCCATGACCAGGTGAAGGCCCTAGGGCCACTCAGGAGGAAGGAGAAATACCGGGCCGGAAAGTGAGTTAATACCACTCCCACCTTTTTCACCCCATTTTTATTAACTTAAAATTTTTGTCAAAGCTTAAATCAGGCACTCCCCTAATAGTGAATCACAGTGAAGTTAAGGTGAAAGTTATGCATGACATCATCAGGGAAGCCATAAATGACCCGGAAGCTGCATGGGAAATCATTAAGATGGACAGGAACGTCACAGAGGTGGTGGATGCTGTTTCTGACCTATCAAGAGAGGATAAAATCAAACTCGGAGCAACCTTCAAGAGATTTCCACTGGGATGTGACCTCACGGAGCTCATTGTAGGGACATGCGCATCCGACCTTGAGAGGATGGACCTCCTTGGAAACTGCATGGTAGCAGATGCCATCGGAGCAACCATACACGTGTGTGCATATGCATTTGCAGACATCGCCGAGAACTACGGTATGCGGCCGGTAGAACTCATGAGGGATGTCCGTGAGATAACCGAGGTCCCCCTCGACCTTGACCACTTTGGACGATACGGTCCCATGAGGTTCCCTCCTTCAATAACAGGCTGCGGGGGCCAGTGCTACCTCGAGGGACCGCCCTTTGAGGGCTGCCCGAGGGAACGCATACACTCGAGGCTCATTGACAGGGAGAAGGAGGGCCTCCCGGACAGAGAAGAATGGGTTGAACTCGCATCCTCGGTGGCGGTTAACCTTACACCGGTCCAGGGTGCCGATACACATGCAGCACCACTTAGCGAGGCAGAGGAGGTCCTTGAAATCGCAAGAAAGCACGGTAAGGGTGTTGAGGCCATAATGTTCGTTGGCGACGGGTATGATGACCTGATCTCAGGCTTTGAGGCAGGACTTGAGATGGGGGTGGATGTATTTGTTATAGAGGGAGGCCCCTTCAACCTTGCAGGTAACCGTCTGGACGCCTTTGCAGGGGCGGTTGCGGCTGCAAGGATACTGACACCTGGAAAGATAGTTGCAACCAACGGTGCCTATGAGGATGAATGCCGCATAGGACTCAGGGCGGGTCTCAATGCAATAATCACAGGGTTCCCCAGGAATCATCATGGATACATGTGCGGTTACAGTCCAGGGACAGCCAGGAGGGGTAGATTCGGGCTTCCAAGGGTCATGAAGATAATGAGGGATGAGGTCCCGGCTGGCCTCACACCGGTACCTGTACAGAAGCCCCAGCTCGAGGCCCTTGCAGCGGCGGTTAAGGCCAGCGGCACAGAGAACGTTTACCCTGAAAGGATAGGTTACACCTATGTGGGCGACGCCCACTGGGCCTGCCTCCCATCAACACCCATCTATGAGAGGGTCCGGGTAAAAAGGGATGTGAATGGCCTTGTTGAAATGGCTGAAGCCGGTGAAATATCTGGAACGGTCGCAGTATTCGGTGCAAGATTTGTTTCATGGGTCATTGCAAAGAAACTGGACGGCCTGGTGGATGAATTCATCCTCGTGGACAGGGACCCGTGGGTCGAGTCTGTAACCGTGGATAACCTCAGCTCTGAACTCAAATCAGGGGTTCACGGTGGAGGATCCGATGATAGGAGGGCCTATGAACTGGCAGACTCTTCGGTGATATCAACAACCATTCCACAGATATCTGCAGGAATTTCCGAAAAATTCACCGACGCCATAACCCTCCTATGATCACTCCAGTGAAGGCCGATGGATAAAAGGAGGGGTATTAAAAATAATAAAAATTTTAACCACATATATAAAACTTTCTAAATTGTTTCATAAGTAACCTTTATACTCACCCCTCCTAAACCATATACCAAGTACAGTTATAGTACAACCCAAAAAGCAAGGAGGAAACTCTATGGCTGAAGATGACATAAAAATTGTGATGTTCTGTTGTAACTGGTGTTCCTACGGTGGGGCCGACACCGCCGGAACAGCGAGGATGCAGTACCCTACAAACATTAGGGTTATCCGTGTGATGTGCTCAGGAAGGATAGAGCCACAGTTCGTTCTCAAGGCATTCAGGGAAGGCGCCGACGGTGTTCTGGTAACAGGATGCCACCATGGTGACTGCCACTACGATGCAGGGAACTACAAACTGGACAGGAGAATGAGACTCATCTACAAACTGGCAGATGAACTTGGAATCGGCAGGGAAAGGATCCACCACGACTGGATATCCGCATCAGAGGGTGAAAAGTTCGCTGAAACCGTTAAGATGATGGTTGACAGAATAAGGGCCCTTGGTCCATCCCCACTCAAAAAACAGTTAGCTGAAGCATAAGGAGGATGTTAAATGGCCGAAAAAGTAAAAATAGGAACAATGTGGCTTGGAGGATGCGCCGGATGCCACCTATCCATCGCAGACTTCCACGAAGCACTTATTGATGTGATGGAACTTGCTGACTTTGAATTCAGCCCTGTTTTAATGGACACAAAATATGATGAAATCCCTGAACTTGACGTTGTGATCATAGAGGGTGGAATCGTAAACGATGAAAACAGGGAATTCGCCGAAGAACTGAGAGAAAAGGCAAAATTTGTCATAAGTTACGGTACATGTGCAGTTTATGGAGGAATACCTGGCCTCAGGAACCTCTGGGATAAGGATGAGGTCATCGAAGAGGCATACATAAACTCCATAACCACACCAAACGAGGAAGGCGTGATACCATCCGAAGAGGTACCGCACCTTGAAGGAAGGGTCAAACCCCTCGGTGAAGTAATAGACGTTGACTTTGAGGTGCCAGGATGCCCACCAAGGTCAGATGTGGTTGCAGAAGTTGTACTGGCCCTGCTAAAGGGCGAAGAAGTTGAACTGCCACAGACAAACCTCTGTGAAGTCTGCCCAAGGGAAAAACCACCGGAAGGCCTTGCAATGGACTTCATAAAGAGGCAGTTCGAGGTCGGTAAACCAGAAGATGACCTGTGCCTCATACCCCAGGGCCTCATCTGCATGGGTCCAGCAACAGTATCCATATGCGGAGCAGAGTGCCCCAGCATAGCCATACCATGCCGTGGCTGCTACGGTCCAACAGCACGTGTCGAGGACCAGGGCGCCAAGATGATAAGTGCTATAGCCTCTGACTACAAGGTCGAAGAGGACAAAACCGTCGACCCTGAGGAAGTGGCTGAACAGCTGGATGATATTGTTGGAACATTCTACACCTTCACACTTCCAGCCGCACTCGTACCAATGAAAATAAAGAAGGAGGGTAAATAGATGGTTAAACTCACAATGGAACCTGTAACCCGTATCGAGGGCCATGCCAAGATTACCGTACACCTTGATGATGCAGGTAATGTTGAAGACACCAGACTCCACATCATGGAATTCCGTGGATTCGAAAAGTTCCTCCAGGGAAGACCAATTGAGGAAGCACCAAGGATAGTTCCAAGGATCTGCGGTATCTGTGACGTTCAGCATCACCTTGCAGCTGCCAAGGCAGTTGACGCATGCTTCGGATTCGAACCGGATGATATCCTGCCTGCCGCCTACAAGATGAGGGAGATAATGAACTGGGGCTCATACATGCACTCCCACGGACTGCACTTCTACTTCCTCGCAGCCCCTGACTTCATAGCAGGCAAGGACAGGAAAACCAGGAACGTTTTCCAGATCATAAAGGACGCACCTGACGTTGCACTTCAGGCCATAGAGCTACGTAAAAACGCCCTTGAACTCGTCAGGGCAATAGGTGGCCGACCGATACACCCAACATCCTCCACACCAGGAGGTATTTCAACAGAACTCGATGATGAAACACAGAAGGACCTTCTCAAGAAGGCCCAGAGGAACGTTGAACTTGCAGAGGCCACCCTTGAACTTGCAGTGCCAATATTCGAGGAGAACATTGACCTTGTGAACTCCCTCGGGAACATTGAAACATACCACACAGGCCTTGTTAAGGACGGTGTATGGGACGTCTACGACGGTGTCGTGAGGATCAAGGACAAGGAAGGAAACATGTTCAGGGAGTTCAAGCCAGCAGACTATGCCGACACAATCGCAGAGCATGTTAAACCGTACTCATGGCTCAAATTCCCGTACATCAAGGACCTTGGCTACCCTGATGGTGTATACCGTGTATCACCACTCTCAAGGCTCAACGTTGCAGACAAGATGCCTGATGCCGCTCCAAAGGCACAGGAGTACTTCAAGGAATTCAGGGAAAACTTCGGATACGCACAGCAGACACTCCTCTACCACTGGGCAAGGCTCATAGAGATCCTTGCATGTGCTGAATGCGCCGCAGACGCCCTTGAAGGCGACCTTTCAGGTGAAAAATTCCCTGACTCCCTTGAGAGACAGGCAGGAGATGGTGTGGGTATAGTTGAGGCACCAAGGGGAACACTCACACACCACTACACCTGTGATGAAAATGGACTCATCACCAGGGCAAACATCGTGGTTGCATCAATCCAGAACAACCCTGCCATGGAGATGGGTATCCAGAAGGTTGCCCAGGACTACATCAAGCCAGGTGTTGAAGTGGATGATAAGATATTCAACCTCATGGAGATGGTTATAAGGGCATACGACCCATGTCTCTCCTGTGCAACACACACCATTGACAGTCAGATGAGACTTGCCACCTTGGAAGTTTACGACAGTGAAGGCGACCTTGTTAAAAGGATCTGATTTCACCAGAAGGTGGTAAAATGATAGTTGTCAATAAAGAGGACTGCATAAGGTGCGGGGCCTGTCAGGGTACCTGCCCAACTGCAGCCATTGAGGTAACACCTGAAGATGTCATCTACTGTGACATCTGTGGCGGGGAACCCAAATGTGTTGCAACCTGTCCAACAGGGGCCCTCAAACTCGAGGACCTTGTGGTTGATGAAGCAGGGAATACACAGGGCAGGATAGTCTTCAACCCTGATAAGTGTAACGAGTGCGGGGACTGCGTGGAGGTCTGCCCTCCCCAGACCCTGAAACTTGAAGAGGGCAAGGTTAAAAAGATACCGCTCCAGGGCTTCTGCGTCATGTGCCAGAAGTGTGTTGACATATGCCCGGTTGGAGTCATAGGCGTTGAGGGCATAAAGGAACCTGCAAAGATTGAACTGGACATTGAGGGCCCGGTATTCATTGCGGACTGTGTCGGGTGTGGAATGTGCGTACCCGAGTGTCCTGTTGACGCCATAACCCTTGAGGAGGTCGGCGGCGTCATTGAGATAGATGAGGACACCTGTATAAAGTGCGGTGTATGTGCACAGACCTGCCCGTGGAACGCTGTCTTCATATCAGGCAGGAAACCAGAGAAGAGGTCCAAGGAGATCAAGAAATTTGAACTTGATGAAGAGGCATGTATCGGGTGTAACACCTGTGTTGAGGCATGCCCCGGGGACTTCATAACAGCAAAAGCATCAAACCTCACGGTTGAACTCCCAGCCATCTGTACAGCATGCGGTCTCTGTGAACAGCTCTGTCCGGTGGATGCCATCGACCTTGAAGTGGAACTCGGACCCGCCAAACCGGCCAGTGAAGAGGGCCTTGTCTGGGATGAAGAGAAGTGTGACTTCATCGGTGCATGTGCAAACATCTGTCCAAACGATGCCATAAGGGTCGTGACAAAGGAGGGCATGAAGCTGCCTGATAATGTGAAGGTGGATGAGGAGCCATCCTTTGCAATGTGTACCCGCTGCGGTGCATGTACCATGGCATGTCCTAAGGGTGCACTGAGCCTTGTGGACATGGACAAGGTGGTTGATGGAGAGGTTGTTAAAAGGAAGAGGGTGCAGTACAACCCTGCGCTCTGTGACGAGTGCGGTGACTGTATAGAGGCATGCCCCTACGACATGCTGAAACTCACAGAGGAGAAGGTACCCCTCAAGGGATTCTGCATACTCTGTGATCAGTGCATACCTGCCTGTCCAAAAAATGCACTTTCACTGAAATAACCCCTCCTCTTTTTTTCTGTTTTCATCCATGAGACCCCTTCTGCAGGAATGCTGTTATTACATGGATGATTATTTTTATGAAAAACGATTTTTAATATTTAAAATTTTTCTTTTTTTCCTTTTGAAAACATTTATATTATCCTTTTTTCTTATTCAATAGAGTCATAGATGTCAGAAAACTGAAGCATAAGCGGTTATATGCCCGTTAATACTGGTTAATAACTGCAAATCTGGTATGGTCTGTTCTAATATGGGCTGTGCTCTGGAGGTTGGAGGATGAACTTCGGTATAACATGAAGGTTTCTTTCAGGCACTGAAACCATGTTCCATGATACCATCAGTTTTATTAATAAAATAATAAATTTTATTAATAAATAAATAAAACAAGAGGTGTGAATACCATGCCAATGTATGAAGACAGAGTAGATCTCTACGGGGCAGACGGTAAGCTCCTGGAGGAAGACGTTCCTCTTGAAGCCGTGAGCCCCCTTAAAAACCCGACAATTGCAAACCTTGTAAGCGATGTGAAAAGGTCAGTTGCAGTGAACCTTGCTGGAATAGAAGGAAGCCTCAGGAAGGCAGCCCTGGGTGGAAAATCCAACTTCATCCCAGGAAGGGAAGTCGACCTGCCCATAGTCGAAAACGCAGAAGCAATAGCCGAAAAGATTAAAAAACTCGTCCAGACATCAGAGGACGACGACACAAACATCCGCCTCATAAACAACGGCCAGCAGATACTTGTCCAGGTTCCAACCACAAGGATGGGTGTCGCCGCAGACTACACAGTCTCAGCACTGGTGACAGGCGCAGCTGTTGTACAGGCAATAATAGACGAATTCGACGTTGACATGTTCGATGCAAACGCAGTCAAAACAGCCGTCATGGGCAGATACCCCCAGACAGTTGACTTCACAGGCGCAAACCTCTCAACACTCCTCGGACCACCAGTACTCCTCGAGGGTCTTGGATACGGTCTAAGGAACATAATGGCAAACCACGTCGTTGCAATAACAAGGAAAAACACCCTCAACGCATCAGCACTATCATCCATACTCGAACAGACAGCAATGTTCGAGACAGGTGACGCTGTGGGAGCATTTGAAAGGATGCACCTCCTCGGCCTCGCATACCAGGGACTCAACGCCAACAACCTCCTCTTCGACCTCGTTAAAGAGAACGGTAAAGGAACTGTCGGTACAGTCATAGCATCCCTCGTGGAAAGGGCTATAGAGGACAGGGTCATTAAAGTGGCCAAGGAAATGACATCAGGCTACAAGATGTACGAACCAGCTGACTGGGCACTATGGAACGCATACGCAGCAACAGGACTTCTTGCAGCAACAATAGTCAACGTGGGTGCTGCAAGGGCAGCCCAGGGCGTTGCATCAACAGTACTCTACTACAACGACATACTTGAATATGAAACAGGACTCCCAGGTGTGGACTTCGGAAGGGCCATGGGTACAGCGGTAGGTTTCTCATTCTTCAGCCACTCCATCTACGGTGGTGGAGGTCCAGGTATCTTCCACGGAAACCACGTGGTTACAAGGCACAGTAAGGGCTTCGCACTCCCATGCGTGGCTGCAGCAATGTGCCTCGATGCAGGTACCCAGATGTTCTCCGTGGAAAAAACATCAGGACTCATAGGATCCGTTTACAGTGAAATAGACTACTTCAGGGAACCTATAGTCAACGTTGCAAAGGGCGCTGCAGAGATAAAGGACCAGTTATAGGTTACCATGGGGAGTGAGCATGTCAGAAGAAACAGGATTCGTCGATATAAAGATCTTCCCCCAGAGGCTTCTCAAACCAGAGACAGTTGAGAAGCTGCTGAACAGGATATACGAACTCGACGGGATAGTAAGGGTCCTTGTCCACGGACCATCCATACCAGACAGGGTCTACTATGGACCTGCAAGGGGAACAGAGGTCAGGCACAGCGACAGGAAAACAATAACAGTCAGGGGAGAAGAAGTAGAGCTCAGGGTGAAGGTCGGTGAGATCATCGTGGGCATACTCCCGGAAGCCCTGGCGGAGAGGATGGAAACAATTGAAGAGATCCTGGAAGACGTGCTCCCATGCTCCTACAGGGTATTCGTAGGCGCCTTCACAAAGAAGGACATCACCATATCCGATTACCTCAAATACGGATTGAACTTTGAGGATAAAATAGATCCAAGAGTAATAGGAATGGTTGATCCAAGTTCAAGTTGAAGGACACGGTTGTCAATATAAAATGATTGTGAGGTTATGATATGTCTTACAAAGCCCAGTACACTCCTGGGGAAACCAGGATAGCTGAAAACAGAAGAAAACACATGAACCCTGATTACGAATTACGTAAATTAAGGGAAATATCAGATGAGGACCTGGTCAAGGTCCTGGGACACAGGAACCCCGGTGAAAGTTACAAGTCCGTGCACCCACCACTCGATGAAATGGACTTTGAAGAGGACATTGTAAGGGACCTTGTGGAACCAATACAGGGCGCGAAGGAAGGTGTAAGGGTAAGGTACATCCAGTTCGCGGACTCCATGTACAATGCACCTGCCCAGCCATACGACAGGGCAAGGACCTACATGTGGAGGTACCGTGGTGTTGACACAGGTACACTCTCAGGAAGGCAGGTTATTGAGATGAGGGAACTTGACCTTGAAGGGGTCTCAAAGGAACTGGTTGAAACAGAACTCTTCGACCCTGCAACAACAGGTATAAGGGGTGCCACAGTCCACGGACACTCCCTCAGACTCGATGAAAACGGTCTCATGTTCGACGCCCTCCAGAGGTACGTCTTTGATGAGGAAACAGGCCACGTCGTCTACGTCAAGGAACAGGTCGGAAGGCCCCTTGATGAACCTGTGGATATGGGCCAGCCCCTGGATGAGGAGGAGCTCAGGAAGATCACAACAATCTACAGGAAGGACAACATTGCTATGAGGGATGATAAAGAGGCAATTGAAGTTGTTGAGAACATACACACAGGCCGTACCATGGGCGGATTCGGTATGGATGTATTCAAGGAAGACCTAAGAAAAAGGCTAGGTGATGATTAATGGATAACGAAAAGAAACTATTCCTTAAGGCTCTTAAGAAGAAGTTTGAGGGAGAAGACCCTGAAGAGAAATCCACAAACTTCTACTGCTTCGGAGGATGGGAACAGTCTGAACGTAAGAGGGAGTTCACAGAATACGCCAAAAAGGCTGCTGAAAAGAGGGGCGGAATACCCTTCTACAACCCTGACATAGGCGTGCCTCTGGGTCAGAGGAAGCTCATGGCTTACAGGGTCTCAGGCACAGACGCCTACGTTGAAGGTGACGACCTCCACTTCGTCAACAACGCCGCCATCCAGCAGATGGTGGACGACATAAAGAGGACCGTCATCGTTGGTATGGACACAGCCCACGCGGTCCTTGAGAAGAGGCTCGGTGTGGAGGTGACACCCGAAACAATCAACGAGTACATGGAGGTAATCAACCACGCCCTCCCTGGTGGTGCTGTTGTCCAGGAGCACATGGTGGAGGTCCACCCTGGAATCGTCGAGGACTGTTACGCCAAGGTATTCACAGGTGACGACAACCTTGCAGATGAACTCGACAAGAGGATACTCATAGACATAAACAAGGAGTTCCCTGAAGAACAGGCAGAACAGCTCAAGAGCTACATAGGTAACAGGACATACCAGGTTAACAGGGTTCCCACAATCGTCGTGAGGGCATGTGACGGTGGTACAGTATCCCGATGGTCTGCAATGCAGATCGGTATGAGTTTCATCTCAGCATACAAGCTATGCGCAGGGGAAGCAGCAATCGCAGACTTCTCATTCGCCGCAAAACACGCTGACGTTATTGAGATGGGTACAATAATGCCTGCAAGAAGGGCAAGGGGACCGAACGAACCTGGTGGTGTTGCCTTCGGTACCTTCGCTGACATCGTCCAGGCTTCAAGGGTTTCAGACGACCCTGCAAACGTCTCACTTGAAGTCATAGCCGGTGCAGCAGCACTCTACGACCAGGTATGGCTTGGATCATACATGTCAGGTGGTGTTGGTTTCACACAGTACGCAACAGCAGCCTACACCGACGACATCCTTGACGACTTCCTCTACTACGGTATGGAGTACGTTGAGGACAAGTTTGGAATCTGCGGATCAGAACCAACAATGGATGTTGTGCGTGACATATCCACAGAGGTCACACTTTACAGCCTTGAACAGTACGAGGAGTACCCAACCCTCCTTGAGGACCACTTCGGAGGATCCCAGAGGGCAGCCGTTGCAGCTGCAGCAGCAGGGTGTTCAACAGCCTTTGCAACAGGAAACTCCAATGCAGGTGTCAACGGATGGTACCTCAGCCAGATACTCCACAAGGAAGCCCACAGCAGGCTCGGATTCTACGGTTACGACCTGCAAGACCAGTGCGGTGCATCCAACTCCCTCTCAATCAGAAGCGACGAGGGACTTATCCACGAACTGCGTGGACCTAACTATCCAAACTACGCCATGAACGTGGGTCACCAGCCAGAGTACGCCGGTATAGCCCAGGCTCCACACGCTGCAAGGGGAGACGCCTTCTGTACCAACCCACTCATAAAGGTGGCCTTTGCAGATAAGGACCTCTCCTTCGACTTCACATCACCAAGGAAGTCAATTGCAAAGGGAGCCCTCAGGGAGTTCATCCCAGAAGGAGAAAGGGACCTCATCATACCTGCTGGAAAATAATTCCAGCAAAACCTTATTTTTTTAGAAATGGCTATCCCGGTAGGAGCACCGTTTTTTTTCTGCACATGAAAAATAATATTCGTCTGGAATAGGTAATGGAATGTACATCCTGTGTTTTTCAGGGTTGAGCTGTTTTTACTGCAGCCTGATGTATATCCTGTGCTTGTCAAGGTCGAGCCTTGTGAGTGATCCCCTGAATTCCCTTGATGTGTTAAGGATGTCAGTTGCCTTTATGCCATCATCAAGGACCTCGATGAGTATAACGTCCTCCATGAGGAGTTCACCATCCTCAGAGTACAGGTTTGATTCACACATACTTTTTCACCGTCCGGTTTTCACTGGATTCAGGGATATGTTTTTATGGAATATAAATTTTTTCATTATTAATCATGTTCTTTTCAATGTTCGCTGGCCACGTACCTGCCATCACCCTCAAGGACCTCACCATCCTCCATAACAACCTGCCCCCTTACAATGGTCATCACAGCCTCACCGGTATATTTGAAGCCCTCAAAGGGTGTGTAGTGGGCTTTACTGTAGAATTCATCAGCCCTTATGGTTCCGGCGGCCTTCAGATCAACAACGGTAAAGTCGGCATCCATACCCTCCCTTATATGGCCCTTGGACCTCAAACCAAAGATCCTTGCAGGTTCCTCGGCAAGCATCCTCCTGACGGTCTCGAGATTCACCCTCCCCATGGATACCAGGGTGAGGAGGAGTCTGAGCACAACCTCAAGGTTAGGTATCCCTGGCGGAGCATCCCACACACCACGCTCCTTCTCCTTGAGGGTGTGTGGGGCATGGTCGGTTCCGATGATGTTGATCCTCCCAAGATCTTCAGGTGAAAGTCCCTCACCCCTCGCCCTCAGGGGCGGGTTTGTCTTTGCAAGTGTACCGAACCCTTCAAGGGACCCTGAGTCCAGGAGGAGGTGGTGGGGTGTGACCTCGCATGTAACATAATCCCTGAAGGGTTCGATGAGTTCAAGGGCCTTCCGAGTGCTTAGGTGGCACACATGGACCGGGTGTCCATGGTGCAGTGCAAGCGCCAGGACCTCGGCAACGGAGACCTCCTCTGCAAGGGGGGGCCTTGCAAGTGAATAGGCGAAGGGGTCATCCCGCCCCTTGAGCTTCTCCATGGAGCGCCCTATAACCTCCCTGTTCTCACAGTGGACCGTCACAGGCACCCCTGATGACAGCTCCCTGAGCCTCCTGAAGAGGGCGTCAACCATGGGTATCTCTGCAAGATCCATGAAGACCTTGAAGGATGCGGGTTTTAATTCAAGCACCTCCTCGATTTCTGATGGATCGGAGTAACCTGCATGCAGTCCAAAGTCGACGATGCTCTTACCTTCACCTATCCTTATCTTTCTCCTGAATTCCCTGGCATTATCTGTGGGGGGTATGGTGTTTGGCATGTCAATGACCGTTGAAAAACCGCCATGGGCGGCTGCCATGGATCCTGTCCTGAAGTCCTCCTTGTACTCAAGCCCGGGGTCCCTGAAGTGCACATGGGCATCTATAAGTCCTGGGAGGACGAAATAGCCCTTAAGGTCAATCCTCTCCGAGGCCCTGAGCTTTTCATGGGATATCCTGGCTATCCTTCCATCATCAACACCAATATTCACAATGAGGTCCCTTTCGATCCTGCAGTTCTCGAGTAAAAGGTCAAACATTCATCACACCCGCTCTGAATCTCACATCCACTGTTACACTCACAGAATGCTGATCCCCCACCACAGCATTCACCGTGGTGATGCTCTACATATTTATCTGGTGCTAACCCCTATTAATTAACATGCCCCCTGAACCTTCATTCCTTGAGAGCATCATTGAGAGGGACCTTGAAATAATCAGGCGTGATGCGCATCTGAGGCCCGAGTACGGGGACCACTCCCCTGAACCCATGATAATGGCTGACTTCACAGAGTACTCCCCCTTCCATAAAGGCCACAGGCACTGCATGATGGAGGCAAGGAAACGGTTCCCCGGAGCCCTCTTCGTCGCCATCATACCAGGACCCCTCGAGCGCAGTGGGAGGGGAGTACCCTACATAATGAGCCGGGAGGCGAGGGCAGAGATAGCCATACGCGCCGGTGCAGATATAGCTGTTGAGGGACCCCCCATGGGTGTTATGGGGTCAGGGCAGTACTCCCTCTGCCTTGCAGGGATGTTCAGGGCCCTTGATGCCGACAGGATACCCAGGGGTTATAGGCAGGTCCCTGGCTTTAAAGAGGTCCTCAGGAGAATAAGCCACGGCCACAGGGTCGTCCCAAGACCATACAGGATCGTGGACCTTGATGAGGGCGAAACGGTCCTTGAGGGACCCCTTGAGGAGGACAACTATGTTATAGTTTCACTTGCACGGGCCCTTGGTAAGGTTGGCTTTGACTTCACCGGCAGGTTCATATTCATTGAGAGAATCGGGGGGGTCAGCGGGACACGGATAAGGAGGGCTGCAGCGAGGGACGAGCTTGAATCGGTATCCCACATGCTACCCCCAGAGACACTCAGCGTCCTTGAAGGTGAGATAAGGGAGGGAAGGGCGCCTATGCATGAAATACGCCTTGAGGACAGGATAATCAGGAACGCAGAAACACTCCCCCGGGATGAACTCATGGACCTCAACCTCTTTGATGAGGTAACCGCATTAGCCATTCTAAGGAGAAGGCCCTACAGCAGCATCAAAGAGGTGGAGGCAGCAATACCCGGATCATTCAGCCGGCACCACAGACAGCGCATACTATCGGTCCTTGAGGCAAAGGTTCATAAGGGGCTGATCCATAAATATATAGAAAATTATCCATCCGTAATTCGAATTCTTGGATTTAAGGATAAACAGGTCCTTAAAGAATTTAAAGATAGAATACCACACAGGAGGCTAGAGATATGGCAGTGAATAAAGGAGACTTTATAAAACTTGAATTTACAGGAAAGATCAAGGAGACCGGCGAGGTCTTTGACACAACCAGCGAAGAGGTTGCAAAGGATGCAGGTCTTCAGATAAAGAAAACATTCGGCCCAATACCAATCGTTGTAGGCGGCGGCCACCTCATAAAGGGCCTTGATGAGGCAGTAACGGGTATGGAGGAAGGCGAGGAAAAGCACATTGAAATCGAACCAGAGAACGCCTTCGGTAAGAGGGACCCTAAACTCGTCCAGCTCATACCCATGAGGGAGTTCAAGAAGCAGGGAATAAAACCATACCCTGGAATGGTGCTCACAATCGAGGGCCATGAGGGAAGGGTCCTCAATGTTTCAGGCGGCCGTGTCAGGGTTGACTTCAACCATGAACTTGCAGGCAAAACCCTTGAATATGATGTTAGGGTGGCCGAGATCATCACCGATGATACCGAGAAGGTTAAGAGCATGATCCAGCTCCACTACCCTTCACAGAACATGGACATCGACAAGACAGAGGTCAGGATAGAGGATGGTACGGTGACCATCTACATGGATGAGATGACCAAGTTCGATAACAGGCCATACATGGACGTGACCCTTGCAAGGTTCAGGATATCAAGGGACATCTGGCAGAACATGGAGGGCATTAAAAGGGTTGAATTTGCAGATGTCTTTGAGAAAAAGGATGAGGAAGTCACTGAGGAGGAAGCAGAGGAGTGATCCTCCCCACACCACCCCTCCTGTGAAGTTTCCGCAGGGAGGGAAATTTATTATATTTTCCATTACATACACTAACACATGAAGAGAGGGGGAAACCCCCTATAGAAGATTTCCAGACCCCCGGCGGCTGGGCCCAGGGATAGCGGCCTTCATAATAGCTGCTTTCTATGCTATTTTCAGCATGGTATGGATCCTTGTATCTGACTACAAAGCATACTTGAACGGTAACGTCTCACTTATTTTTGAACTCTCGGTTCTCAAGGGATCCATGTTCATAATCTTAACCTCACTCCTTCTCTACGCACTCCTCAGGACGTATCTGGTCTCTCTCATGGAGAGGGAGGACTCCCTGAGGGCCAGTGAAGAGAAGTTCAGAACCCTCTTCATGGAACTCTCTGTAGGCCTTGCCCTTTTTGATGAAAACTGGGTGATAGTTGAATCCAACCCCCTCATGGAGGAGATCTTCAATGGACCTGTTATAAGTAAAGTCCCCGGTGAACTGGATGGAGGGCTCCTCCCGGAACCTGGAAGGGAATCCCTTATAAGGAGGGATAGTAGGTGGATCCGTGTAAGATTTCAGAAGATCAGAGGGGGATTCCTAGGGATATTTGAGGACGTAACAGATATAAAAAGGTCTGAGGAGGCTGCCAGGGAGTCCCTTGAGAGGAACAGGGCACTGCTCGCCGAACTCCACCACAGGGTTAAAAACAGCCTCCAGCTGATATTAAGCCTTATAAACCTCCAGTCATACAGGCTGAGTGATAAAGAAGCAGCTGAAGCTATGAGGAGCCTTCAGAGGAGGATAAAGTCCATTGCAATCATACATGAGATACTGCTCTCAAGGGGGGATGTTGATGTCGTGGATTTCAGGGACTACACCCTCAGGCTTACATCATACCTCAAGGACCTTTACCGTTCAGATGCAGGGATCATGGTTGATGTCCCTGAACTTGCACTTAACATTGAGACCGCGATTCCCCTTGGAATCATATGGATGAACTTGTATCCAACAGCATCAGGCACCTCCCTGAAGGAGGAGAGATAACCGTCTCCCTTGAAGAGAAGGATGATGGCTTCATACGCTCTGTCACTGACAACGGCCCCGGGCTCCCTGATGACTTCAGTATTGAGGAATCAGGGGGCCTTGGAATGGAACTTGTAAGGAACCTTGCAGCCCAGCTGAACGGAGGGTCAGCTATGAATCCGGTGATGGAACAGCCTTCAGGGTTGAGTTCACCGAACTCAGGTATGCTGAGAGGCTTTAGGTTCCTGGAACCCTATATGCAGCAGGTAACCGGTGTCAGAAGCCGATCCTCCATGAGAGGAACCTTATTATCCTCTGGGGGTCCTCCATTAGTATGCTGATTACATTCTGAAGGCTTCCATAGTAGGGTGCAAGGTAGACCAGGTACAGGATATAGAACAGGCAGACGAGAAAGGCGATGATCAGGATGAAGGTTATGAGGAGCTTCTTAAGGGCCCCCATCCTTTCATCCACCGGACCCTCCACGCTCCTCTCCCGGAATATCCTGTCGGCACAGCTCTGACAGTAGTTCTTACCACCAAGCCTCAGCCTGCACTCCTCACACATTATCCTTCCACATATTATGCATGATGCAATGCCTTCACGTTCCGGGTGCTTGTCACAGTTCAAGGTTAATCACCTGGACGGTTCAATCATGATCTCTGCCTATCACTCCACCCGGGGCCATGTGAGGATCCTGGGCACCTCAACCCTCTCCATCCTCTTCCTTACGGCCTCAGGCCACCTTTCAGTGTCAAAGCCCTTCTGGGCGAGGAAACCATATATCCACCTTGAAAGCCCTATACCGGTACACCCGGTCCATATTTTCCTGTTACGGGCCTCCCTGATTGAAAAGCCCTCTATGAAGTGAGTTCCATGGACATTGGCGGATACAACCGCAACACCCTTATCCCTTCCCGGCAGGGAGAGCCTCATCTCATACTTGGGGACATCAGGGAACTCTATACCCCTCTCCTCCACGCGTCTGCCCTCAAGGTAGAAGGGGTCATCACCGACCTCGGTGTACCATTCAAGTTCAAGTTCATCTGCCAGTTCATGGGACAACTCCACGGTCCTGTCACGGATCTCCTCGGTCTGCCCAGGTGTGCCCAGCCACACCAGCTCGATCCTCTGGAACTCATGGACCCTGTCAAGTCCCTTGGCACCCCCCGCCTCCCAGCGGTAGGTCCAGCCGCTCCTGTCAAAGAACTTTATGGGGAGGTCCTCTGCACTCACAACCTCATGTGAGAGGAACTGGTAGAAGGGCTCGCACTGGGCAGGGGCAATAACATAGCCGGGGTCCTTTATACCCTTCTTCAGGAGCTCCATCGGAACCTCACGGTTTATCACAAGCTCATTCTTGAACCTTTCAAAGGTCTCGGGGTCCCTGCGGGGTGCGCAGCAGTAGTACATCCCCTCAGGGAGGCCCTCAAGGTACCTCATCCTGTTCATCACGTCAAGGGGTATGAGCTTGGGGAAGAGGCACTCAACGAATCCCAGGGGCTTCACAATCCCTTCGATGAGGATGTCCTCAAGGACCCTGTGGAGGGCGGTTATCTGGGGGCCGTAGAACCACTGGCCCCGCCCGGGAAACTTCTTAACCCATCCAAGGCGGACGGCCTCCTCTGTTGGTTCACCATGGAAGAGGAACTCCATCTCCCTGCTCCTTGCAACCACCTCACCGGGTGTTGCCTTTGTCACCTTAACCGTCAGGTCCTTGGTTTCAGTCCCTTCAGCCTCACCTGCGGATGATTCAACAAGGTTTAGGGCGTGCTTCACGACCCTGTCAACCACGTGCCTTCGCAGCTCGGACTCCCCGAGGGGGCTGAACTTAACCCTGATCTTACCATCAGCCACCACGGCCTCCTCCACGAAGGGGAGCTCCCCGAGTCCCGGTATTTCAGAGACCCCTGGCGCATCCATCTCAAGGGTGTAATCCTCCACACTCATACCCCGGACCCCCGCCCTGTATCCGGGTCCAAGGAGCTGCCCAAGGGGTTTTTTAAGCCTCAGGAGACCTTCATGTGCACGGACACGCCGCCCTGATTCCATCTCGATGATTATCCGGTCCCCTTCAAGTTTCCATGATTTCACATGGCTCGCCTCTTCCTCTTGGCCCCCTGGAACCCCCCTTCTCAGTATGTCCTCTTCAGCCTCTTTAAAGAACCTTTCAAGGTCTTCCTCTGCTTCAGGAACCTCTCTGCTTAGCTTTATCATGCCTTTAAGTCTGAATTTCATACGATCACCTTATCATACTTTCAACTATCATCTCAGAGAATATCAGATCATCTGCAGTGTTGAGGGCTGTTGAAATGGAATCCGACTCCATATGGAACCTTACCATTGATCCCTGAATTTCAGAGTACACGTAGGATTCGTTTTCCGGTTCGAGGGCTTTCATGACGATTTCTGCTTCCTCATGGTTATCATACTCTGCGGTTACGGTTATCCTCACATTCATTTTAACATTCCTTCTGGTTCTTCATGGATATTATGGTTTCTGAGATCTTTCTTATGGCCCTGTATGCAGCTGATTCAGGGTACCTGCTGAGGGGTTCGCCGTTCATATCAGCCATTATAACGGTTTTATCTGCAGGCACGGTTCCAAGGACGGGTATCCCCATAGATTCAAGCTTCTCCCTTACAAATTCCTCCTCATCCTCACCGGTGACCTTGTTTATGACGGCCATGATCCTTTCTATCCCGATGTCCCCTGCAAGGCCCTTTATCCTTGAAGCTGTTTCAATGGACCTGAGGCCGGGTTCAGCGACCACAAGCATCAGGTCAACGGATTCGGCTGTTTTACGGCCAAGATGCTCTATACCAGCCTCCATGTCAAGGATGACCATCTCATCCTTCCGTACTATGAGGTGCCTCAGGAGGGCCTTAAGGAGTACGGAGGCCGGGCAGACGCAGCCATCACCCCCGTGCTCCACGGTACCCATCACCATAACCCTCAGGTTGGGGCGCCGGGGGTGGGTGACCGAGAGGGACTCAGGAAGGTCGCTTATCCTGGGGTTGAGCCTGAAAACCTCACCGAAGGAGGAACCAGGCTCTGCACCAGTCCTCTCCTTTATAATCCCCCTCATCTCTGCAATGGGGGTTATGTCCTCCATTATCCCTATACTCGATGCGAGGTTCATATCAGGGTCAGCGTCTATTGCAAAAACCCTGAATTCTTCTGAGAATATGCATGCAAGCGTACCTGCAATGGTCGTCTTCCCGACTCCTCCCTTACCAGTTACAGCTATCTTCATGATGACACCATAAACCTTTAAGAGGTATTCCATCCAGATATGTATTTTATATTATTAGAGACCATAACTTATAACCTATTGCTGGAGTCCAAGACAATATTTATTAATGGTTACTGAGATACTCATTTCATAGTTATTCCTCGCGGTCCATCGCGAGCTTGCAGTATTCTCATAGACTTAATTTAGGAGGATTATTTATGGTTCGTGCATACACGAGAAGAGATTATATCAAGAAGATCCCCGGATCAAAGATCGTTCAGTATGATATAGGTAATCTAGCAGCGGAATTCCCCATTTCAATGAGCGTGGCGGTCAAGGCACCCACCCAGATAACCCACAACGCCCTCGAGGCAGCTAGGATAGCATCCAACCGTTACATGCAGAGGCGAGCGGGGAAGATGGGCTACCACCTTAAGATAAGGGTGTACCCTCACCACATTGTCCGTGAAAACCCAATGGCGACAGGTGCCGGGGCTGACCGTGTCCAGGATGGTATGAGGAAGGCATTCGGGAAACCAGTAAGTAGAGTTGCTCTTGTAAAGAAGAACCAGAGGATAATTACAATCGAGACAAACAAGAGGAACTTCAAGGACGCCAAGGAAGCCCTGAGAAGGGCTGCCATGAAATTCCCTGTACCATGCAGGATCGTCGTTGACAGGGGAGAAGAACTCATAAAATAAACACTCATTTTTTTAATTATTCCAGACCTTAAAAGAAAGACCAGGGGATAGAATGGCTAAGTATGTGGCGTTTTTTGAGGAACTCGGTAAGGATGATGTGGGAATTGCCGGTGGAAAGGGGGCTAACCTTGGTGAACTGACACAGGCAGGCATACCAGTCCCTCCGGGCTTTGTTGTAACAGCAGCAACCTATGAAAAGTTCATGGCAGATACGGGCCTCCAGTCCGTGGTCATGGACATGCTGGAGAACCTTGATGTGAACGACACAAAGGAACTCCAGAGGGTATCGGCGGAGATAAAGGATATAATCACATCAACAGAGATCCCGGAGGACATACAGACACTCATAATAGAATCATACAACGCCCTCTGCCAGAGGATAGGGAAGGACGACGTATACGTGGCGATACGTTCCTCGGCCACAGCAGAGGACCTCCCGGAGGCATCATTCGCGGGTCAGCAGGACACCTTCCTCAACATAAAGGGCGCCGAAGATGTCATGGAGTACGTTAGAAAGTGCTGGGCATCCCTCTTTGAGGCAAGGGCAATATTCTACAGGGAAGAGAACAACTTTGACCACTCCAGGGTCTACATAGCCGTCGTGGTCCAGGAGATGGTTGATGCCGAGAAGGCCGGAGTAATGTTCACGGTCCACCCGTCAACAGGCGAGGACAAGATCCTCATTGAAGGGTCATGGGGACTTGGAGAGGCGGTTGTTTCAGGCTCAGTGACCCCCGACACCTACTGGGTTGATAAGAAAACAGGGAAACTCCTTGAATTCACGGTGGGTGAAAAGAACGTCATGTTCACAAGGGAGGATGGAAAAACCGTTAAAAAGGAGGTCCCTGAGGAACTCAGGAACAGAAGGGTCCTCTCCGATGAAGAGATCGCAGCCCTCAACGAGATGGGTAAAAGGATACATGAACACTACGGCTACCCCCAGGACACCGAGTGGGCCATAATGGACGGTAAGGTCTACATGCTCCAGTCAAGACCCATAACAACCCTTGCAGAAGCCACCGGGGAAACCGTGGAGGCGGCGGAGGCAGAATCAGGGGAGGTCCTGGTGAAGGGCCTCGGGGCAAGCCCGGGCATTGCATCAGGTAAGGTCAAGATAATCAGGGAGATCCATGAACTCGACAAGATACAGGTCGGCGACATCCTCGTGACGGTCATGACAACACCGGATATGGTACCCGCAATGAAACGCGCCAGTGGTATAATAACCGATGAGGGAGGAGTCACATGCCACGCAGCCATAGTCTCCAGGGAACTTGGAATCCCGTGCGTTGTGGGTACAGGGAACGCAACCCAGGTCCTCAGGGAGGAACAGGTGGTCAGCATCGACGGTAACAGGGGACTCGTATATGAGGGGCGCGTCCTTGGCGAGGAGAAGGCTGAAGCCGCACCCGAAACCGTCACGGTGGAATCACCACTACTCACGGTAACAGAGGTCAAGGTCAACGTGAGCATGCCTGAAGCCGCCAGGAAGGCTGCTGCAACAGGCGCGGATGGTGTGGGTCTCCTGAGGACCGAACACATGATGCTCACAACAGGGCTTCACCCAAGGAAATTCATTGAAGAGGGACGTGAGGATGAACTGGTCAGGACCCTGGCCGAGAACATACTCAAGGTTGCGGATGAGTTCTACCCACGCCCGGTATGGTACAGGACCCTTGACGCGCCAACAGATGAATTCAAGACCCTTGAGGGCGGAGAGAACGAGCCCTACGAACACAACCCCATGCTTGGCTGGAGGGGTATACGCAGGGAACTCGACGAACCCGAGATACTGAGGGCAGAGTTCAGGGCAATAAAGAAACTGCATGACCAGGGATACACCAATATAGGCATAATGATACCCCTGGTCCAGCACCCGGATGAACTCCGCAAAGCCAAGGAGATCGCAGAGGAGGCAGGCCTGAAACCCCACAGGGACGTTGAATTCGGTATAATGGTCGAGACACCCGCAGCAGCCCTCATAATAGAGGACTTCATAGAGGTGGGCGTTGACTTCGTCAGCTTCGGAACAAACGATCTTACACAGTACACCCTTGCAATTGACAGGAACAATGAGCACGTAGCGGACCTCTACACAGAGGGCCACCCCGCCGTACTGAAACTCATCGAGAGGGTTATAAGGAAGTGCAACGAGGCAGGTGTTAAGACAAGCATCTGCGGACAGGCAGGAAGCATTCCAAGGATAGTTGAAAAACTGGTTGAACTTGGAATAAGCAGTGTATCAGCCAATACAGATGCGGTTGCAGAGGTAAGGAAAACCGTTGCACGGGCCGAGCAGAGACTCCTCCTGAAGGCAGCGAGGAAACTACTCTAAACTATTTTTTCGTGGTAGATGATGGATGAAAAGGGCCTTTCAAGGGAAGAGGTGCTCCGGCTCCTGGAGGAATACCGGAAGCAGGATATGAGCTACAGCTCCGGAAGGATACTGGGCTCCATGTGCACCTGCTCCCACCCCCTTGCAAGGGAGGTCTACTGCAGCTTCCTTGAATCGAACCTGGGAGACCCCGGACTCTTCAGAGGCACCAGGGACCTTGAATCAAGGGTAATAGGGATGCTCTGCGCCCTGATGGGGAATGCTGATGCCAGGGGGCACATCGTAACAGGGGGCACCGAGGCCAACCTCATGGCCATGAGGGCCGCCAGGAACATGTCAGAAACCAAGAAACCCGAAATAATAGTACCCAGGTCAGCCCACTTCTCCTTCAGGAAGGCCGCGGATATACTCCGCCTTGAGCTCAGGGAGGCTGAACTGGATGATAACTACAGGGTGGACACGTCATCGGTTTCGGACCTCATATCGGATGACACCGTGGCGGTTGTGGGGGTTGCAGGGACAACGGAGCTGGGTATGATAGACCCCATCCCTGAACTCTCAGAGATCTGCCTTGAGGAGGGCATCCACCTCCACGTAGACGCCGCCTTCGGGGGATTCATAATACCCTTCCTCAGGGAGGCCGGTTATGAGCTCCCTGAATTCGATTTCAGACTCCCAGGGGTGTCATCCATAACCGTCGACCCCCATAAGATGGGCCTGGCACCCATACCCAGCGGATGTATCCTCTTCAGGGACGAATCCAGCCTTGATGCCATGAGCATCGACACACCCTACCTTACAGAGAAGCAGCAGTCAACCATAGTGGGCACAAGGACAGGTGCATCGGCTGCAGCCACATGGGCCGTTATGAAGCATATGGGCCGTGAAGGTTACCGTAAACTGGCCCTGAAGGTTATGGGGGTAACATTTAAGCTCCTGGAGGGCCTCAGGGGCCTCGGCTACATACCGGTCACCGAGCCAGAGCTCAACATAGTGGCATTCAACCACCCATCAATCCCACCAGGGGAACTTGCAGGGCTCCTTGAGTCAAGGGGATGGGCGGTTTCAGTTGCATCCTGCCCCCCCGCCATAAGGGTGGTCCTGATGCCCCATATCAGGGAGGAGCACATTGAAATTTTCCTCGAGGACCTTGAAGGCCTCATCTGATAAGCCTGGAGTGATAGGATGATTGAGATAACACTACCCGCAGACCCTGCAGAGATAGGGAAACTTGAGGTGGGTGACAGGGTCCTCCTCAGGGGCACCATCTTCACAGGAAGGGACGCGGCACTCCCGAAACTCGTAGGGGCACTTAAAAATGGTGAAAGTCCCATAGATGTCAAGGGGGCTGCCATAATGCACACCGCCGTAAGCCCTGCAGGGATAGCCCCCACAAGCAGTAACAAGGAGGATATAGAGGAAAGCATACCCTACCTTGCATCTGCAGGGGTCCTGGTACATATAGGGAAGGGTAAGCTTGGCGATGACACAATCAGGGCCCTTGGAGAGGCAGGGGCTGTTTTTATTGTAACACCACCAGTAGCGGCACTCCTCACAAGCAGGGTGAAATCCAGGAGGGTGGCGGCCTTCGAGGAGGAGGGCATGGAGGCCATATTCGAGTTAAGGGTTGAGGGGATCCCGGGGATAGTTGCAGCGGCCTCCGGGAGATCCATATACAGTAATGAATGATAGGATGCCCTCAGCAGGGACCTTTTTTCATGGATCCACGGATAATCTGTGTTGGTTTTGCGGTTATTTTTATTGTGGCTTGTGATGACGACTCCACATCCAATCCATGGATAATCTGTATGGCTTCATGACCCATATCCAGGCAGGAGCCCCTTTATTTTCTGCATTCTGATGGCCTGCCGAAGGCCAGGTCACCTGCATCACCGAGGCCCGGGACGATGTACCCCCTATCATCGAGTTTGTCATCAACACCGCAGGTGTAGACCTCAAGGTCCCGCCTGAGCACCCTTTCAAGGCCCTCCCTTGAGGAGAGCACATTGAATATCACGGTCCTATCAGGGGACCCGAAACCCCCCAGCTCCTCAAGTATGCCCAGCATGGTGTTACCGGTTGCAAGCATGGGGTCAGCCACCACAAGGATCCGGCCATCCAGCCGGGGCATCCTTATGTAGTCTATGGATACATTGAATGGGGGTTCATCTGACCGCCGGGCGCCTATGATCCCGTGATGGGCCTCAGGGAAAACCTTCATCACACCCTCACTGAAGGGCAGCGAGGCCCTGAGTATGCTCACAACAACCATCCTTTCCCGGTCGCTTATCTCAACACCACCTGCAACGCCCAGGGGTGTTTCAACCTCCACATCCCTGTAGTTGAGGGTGTCTGCAAATTCATAGGCCATGTAACGCCCCAGCTCAGAGAGTCCCCGCCTGAAATCCGCAGCTCTAACCCCCTTACGCCTTATGGAGGTCAGGGTCTCCCTTACGATAAGGTTATCAATCAATTTCAGCATCCTCATCACCATCCCCTGTCCTAATCCTTTTACCATGGGCCTGGGGGACCACCTCCACCATGGCATCACTGAATTTAAGGTCGAATTCAGCACCATCAAACAGCATGTGGAGGAACACGGCAAGGGATGATACCTCGGAGTGGGGCTGGTTTGTCACACCAACGTTGTAGTCGGCCAGCCTGTAGACCTTCCCGGGGACCCTTGCACCCCCGACAACCACCAGTTTATCCCTCCCCGTCTCCCTCATGGAGGGTATAACGTCCCTTGCAGGGAGCCCGTACATTGTAAGGTGCACGACCTCTCCACCGCTCCTCTTCCAGTCATCAATGACTCCCTGCCAGTTACGCCTGTAGCTAACCCTGAAGGGACCGCCCCAGCGTTCAACAACATCCTCAACGCTCTCCATAAGATTACGATCCTCCTCACCGCTCAGTATAACCTCCGAGGCCCCGAAGGCCCTTGCGGTTAAACATACATGTGTGGTTATCCTAGCATCCCTTGATCTCCGATGACCCAGTCTCAGAACCTTAACATCCATATCATACTCCTCCAGCTGATTTCTTTTCTTCATTAATCAATCCACGATCAGACAATTTTATCGGTGTTGCGTGTTTAATCAGGGGTTTATCCTTACATTTGATATGCTGGAATTTTATCGTGATGCGTAATCGGCACCATCATATCTGACACCCGCGGGAATCCAGGGTACATGTTGAGCATCAACCCCCCGGCCCGGTCTTCATTAATCATATTAACCTGACACCTGCAAGAAGCCCCAGGAGGGACATCATCCTTGCAAACTCATTGGATGCGCCGAGCACGTCACCAGTACTCCAGTAGAAGTTCCTCCTTGCAACAAGTCCCATGAAGACCCCTGCCAGGATTCCGGAGACAACCGAGACCGCCCCCGGCAGCCCGAGGATGAGGTACCCTGCAACCATCCAGATGAGCCAGACAGGGAGAGCACCACCCCTCCTGGCAGCCAGTATAAAGTAGCGTCCGGTCCCGGTGTCAAGGGGCCTTGATACAAGGGCACATCCAGTTATACCCAGCTTGGCCCCAACCTCGGAGATGAGAAGCCCCTGAAGGATAAGGCCCGTGGGGAGGGAGTAGATTGATGCAATGGTGGTGGAGGATACGATTAGAAGAAGCCCCAGGCCGCCGGTACCTATCCTGGGGTCCCTCATTATCTCAACCTTCCTCTCAAAGGTCCCGTGGGACATGAGGGCATCACCCATATCTATCAGCCCATCAAGGTGATGGAAACCGGTGAACCAGACGGCCACAGCATAGGCCAGGCATGCAGCAACAGGACCCGGCAGGACCCTTGAACAGATAAGTCCGCTTAAACCCACAACACCCCCAATGAACAGCCCAACAAGGGGCCAGTGGAGGGTCAGGGATGCTATATCCTCAACACTCGCATCTGAACGGATCGGAACGATGGTTGAGAAGGATAGGAGACCTGCGAATTTCCTGATGAAGTCCATCTCCAGCCACCTTAATCATTCAAAGATGCGGGACATGCACCCTGCTATGAGCCCTGCAACAGCATCATCGACCATGGGGCCCAGCCCACCTATAACCCCGGGCTTCTCCTCATCATAGCGTTTGAAGTTAAATATGGCCTTTGTACCGGCTATCTGGTTTGCGATGGCCATCCCTATAACCTCATCACTGTAAAGGAACGCCGGGTCATCCCTGAGGTCAAGGCCAAGGAGCCTCCGGTTTTCTATGTCATCCTCAAGGTGGAGTGCCGCTGCAAGAAGGGCCCTCACGTTAAGGTCACCCAGGGCCCGGGTTATCTCGGCCTCAAGCCTTTCCCGGAGCTCAGCGGTGACCTCAACACCGACACAGAGCTCCATTCCAGCATCAACCATCTCTTCCATCCCGGCACCGTGCATCCTCAGGCATTCCTCAACACCAGGACCCGGCAGGAGGACCTTGCCGAGAACATCCCCCACAGCACCCCTGAGGCAGGAATCATCATATTCTGAGCTTCCAGGGAGGGATACAAGGGTTATCCTGGACCTCAGGAGCTTCATGAGTATCCCTGCCCTGAGGGAGGCCTCCTCAACCGCGGCCCTGAAGCACTCCAGGACACGGTCACCGCAGGGCTCCCCAAGGACCACAAGGAGATCCAGGACACCATCATGATATGATGATGCGCAGGTAACATTCTCCAGGGAGCTAACCTCAATATCCCCTGACACCATCTCATATTCAAGTTCACCGGTAAACAGTATGGAGTCTCCAGCCACCACCAGTCCAGAATCCCCAGAGACCACCACCTTATCGCCTTCAAATGATACTCCAATCCCGTTAACATTCACTTCTTCCTTCAAAGGGTTCACCTTCAGTTATTTATCGGTTCATCCAGGCATATCCACATTCATGAGGTTCACCCACATGCGGATGGAGGATACCCATATCCTTATCGGCCCATGGCATCCATCTTATGGACCCTGCCTGTAAGGATCTCCCATCATCAGATTTATTATCTGCACAACACATATCTATATCTGGTGATGTTAATGAAGGTGCATCTGCGTATATTCATTGAGGTTGAGAACCTCGGCCGTGTCATGAACATACTGGCTGATGAGGGCGTCACAGGCTTCTACATTGTGGAGTACAGGGGTGTTTCCCCGGCAGAATGGAAGGGATTCACTGTTAAGGAGGACCCTGAATCAGCCATCTCACTGATACATGACTATGCAAGGGACGCCGTCCTCGTATGCTCCGTTGTGGATGAGGAAATGGTTGAACCCATCATAAAAAGGTTCAGGGATGATATGGGTGAGGAGAAGTACACCATAATGGAGATCCCCATAAAGAGGATAATAGTAAACTCCCCGGGTACCTAGATCCAGGTTTTAGCCATATTCACTGAATGCTTCATGACAGGAATACAGGTGCTCCCATGGTTACGGTAATAGACCCCCAGGTTGCAGGTGTTTCAGGGAACATGATGGTCGGGGCCCTCATGGACCTCGGAGCCCACCCCGAAAGGACAGTTGAGGTAATGGAGGAGGCAGCATCCCACTTCGGCGGTGCTGAGGTCAGGGTCTCTGAGGTTAAAAGGGCGGGTATCAGGGCAACCTACGTTGAAGTGAAAACCGATGAATCACAGGCCATAGGATACAGGGAGTTCCTCAGGCGCCTTGACGGCATCAAAAACCCCCTCCTTGATGATGATATGATGTCAATGGCCAGGGCAGTGTTCCATACAATCGCCCAGGCAGAGTCATCGGTACACGGCAGGGGACTCGATGAGATACACTTCCATGAGGTCGGAGCTGCAGATGCGGTTGCAGATGTTATCGGGGCGGTCTTCGCCTACTTCGACCTTAACATGCACATGGATAAGGTCTACACGCTACCTGTTTCGGTTGGGGGAGGCAGGGTCATGGGGGCCCACGGTATAACACCGGTACCCGCACCTGCAACAGCAGAAATCCTGAGGGGCTTCCCGGTGGAGGGAGGGCCGGCCGAGGTGGAACTCACAACACCAACAGGGGCGGCGCTCCTGGTTAACATGGCAGAGGGCCACAGGAGGTTCTACCCTCCAATGGAGATACAGGCCACAGGCTACGGCGCAGGCAGGATGGACCCGGACTTCCCCAACGTCCTCAGGATCCTCAGGGGAAGGGAACCCCTACCCTCCGACAGGATAGTCCTCCTTGAGACAAATGTTGATCACCTGAGCGGGGAGGTCCTGGGGAGCCTATTCAAGCGACTCATGGATGAGGGGGCCCTTGACGTGACACTAACCCCTGTTATAATGAAGAAGAACAGGCCGGGTCAGCTTATCAGGGTAATATGCAGGGAGGCGGAGCATGAAAGGATCCTTGAGGCCCTGTTCAGGGAGACCGGGACGCTTGGGGTCAGGGTTTTCCCGCAAGTCCACAGGAGCATACTTGAAAGGAAGATAATAGAGGGTGAGGTTGAAATCAGGGGGAGGCGCAGGGCAAGGTTCAAGGTGGGATTCCTTGGATCCAGGCCACTGAACGCAAGGATAGAGTACGATGACGCCCGGAGGATATCCCTTGAGACAGGCATACCCCTCAGGGATGTTATTGAGATGGCGGAGGAACAGTTCAGGGCGTCTCTACAGAGATCAGGAGGTCAATGATGAGGAAGGCCATCAGCATATTATCAGCAGGTATGGATTCGGGTGTCTCAACGGCACTCCTAAGCAGAGAATACGATATAAGTGCCATCACATTTGATTATGGGCAGAGGAGCGCCCAGATGGAGGTCAGGTACGCCAGGAAACTCTCAGAGTACCTGGGAATTGAACACAGGGTCATAGAGCTCCCATGGCTCGGCGAACTCGGAGGTTCCGTGTTGACGGATGATGGGGAGCTGCCCTCACCAGGGGACCTTGATGATGTTGAGGAGTGCCTTGAGACAGCCAGGAAGGTCTGGGTCCCCGGCAGGAACATAGTCTTCACCTCGGTGGGGGTGTCCTTTGCAGAGGCCCTTGACGCGGACGCGGTTATAGTTGGCTGGGACAGGGAGGAGGCAGCCACATTCCCGGATAATTCAAGGGAATTCCTCGAGGCCTTCAACAGCCTCCTGGGTATAGGGACCCTCAGGGGTGTCAGGGTCCTCGCCCCCGTCATTGACATGACCAAGAAGGAGATAGTTGAGGCCGGTATGGAGATGGACTTCCCCTTTGAACTCACATATTCATGTTACACCGGAGAGGATGTCCACTGTGGAGTCTGCGAGTCATGCCTCCGGAGGAGGAGGGCCTTTGAACTTGCAGGGGCTGAGGACCCCACAGAGTACCGTGAATGATGAATAGAAGGTCATTCACGGCCTTTAATCAGAAGGCATCCCCATCCCCTTGAGGGCATAGGCATTCACTCTTTCTTCGAGGGAACCAATCCGTAGAAGCCTCATGAAATGACTGTTAGATGGGAAAGGTGGCGGTCAGTGATTATTATTTAATTTTTACCCGGAAGGTAGCCTAAAACCTGAATTTAGAAACCCTCCTGAGTCTCCTGATTATTACGCTGGCCGCACCCGCAGTAATAGCCAGAGAGCCCTGACAATTTATGGTATGCGTCGGATTTTCAGAAAAGAGTGCTGCCTCGGAAGTTTTTCCAGTATCATCAGCTAAAAGGCGCCGACTTTGAAGTTTTTCATTTCAGCTAAAATAGAAAAAAAATAAATTGGGAGGTTCAGGATGTGGGGAAAGGGATCAGTCTAACTATTTTATGACCATGAGGACGGCTCCGGTCTCCACACGTTCACCCTCCTCAACATATATCTTCTCAACAACACCACCATGGGGTGTCTGGATGTCGTTCTCCATCTTCATGGCCTCAACAACCGCAACAACATCCCCTGCATTCACAGTGTCACCCTCATTGACCTTGATCTTCACAACCATACCCTGCATCGTTGACTTAACCGCACCCTCAACATCCAGGGGTTCGGGTTCAGCCTCCTCTATGGTCATGTAGCCTGCAGGAACCACCCTCACCTGGAACTCGTCACCATCAACCTCAACATGGAAGAGGGTCGGCACGTCACCGGGTGCAGGTGACTCCTCTCTGGGTGGCTCCAGGGGTTCGGCTTCAACTTCACCCCTCAGGAACCTGGGTGCTATGGCAGGGTAGAGGGCCAGGGTGAGGATATCCTCCTCCTTCCCTATTATACCCATCTCCTCACCGCGCCTCCTGCACTCCTCAAACTGCGGTTTAAGGGTGTCTGCGGGCCTGCAGTCTATTGGCTTCTCATCCCCTATAACCTTCCTGGCGACCTCCTGATTCACAGGGGCGGGGGGCCTCCCGTAGAGTCCCCTGAAGTAGTCCTTAACCTCATTGGTGACCATACTGTACCTTTCACCGCTTAGGACATTCATAACGGCCTGTATACCGACTATCTGGCTGGTGGGCGTTACAAGTGGAGGGTAACCCATATCCTTCCTCACCCTGGGCATCTCCTCCAGCACCTCCTCATAGCGGTCAAGGGCGTTCTGTTCCTTGAGCTGGGATACAAGGTTTGACAGCATACCCCCAGGGATCTGATAGATCAGCACATCCGTGTCGATCTGCTCGGCTATAGGGTCCAGGATGCTGCTGTACTTCTTCCTTATCCCCTCGAAGTACTTCTTTATGTTCTTGAGTATCCGGAGGTCAAGTCCGGTGTCGTATGGCGTGTCCCGGAGTGCAGCCACAACACTCTCGGTCGGCGGCTGCGACGCCCCCCATGAGAGGGGTGATATTGCAGTATCAAGAATGTCAACACCAGCCTCACAGGCAGCATAGTAACTCATGGGGGTCATGCCGCTTGTGCAGTGGCAGTGGAGGTTCACCATAAGGTCCGTCTCCTCCTTCAGGGTCCTTACCAGTTCATAGGCGTCATGGGGTGATATGAGCCCTGCCATGTCCTTTATAGCCACTGAGTCACATTCAAGGGCCTCAAGCTCCCTTGCAAATTCAACGTAACTCTCAAGGGTGTGGTAGGGGCTTATGGTGTAACAGATGACCCCCTGGACATGGGCATCCTGCTCCCTGGCAACCTTTATGGCGTACTCCATGTTCCTGAGGTCATTGAGGGCGTCGAATATCCTGAAAACATCAACGCCGTTTTCATATGCCTTCTCGATGAACTTCCTCACAATATCATCGGGGTAGTGTTTGTAACCGACAAGGTTCTGTCCCCTGAGGAGCATCTGGATGGGTGTCTTCTTCACGTTATCCTTAAGAGCTCTGAGTCTTTCCCATGGATCCTCATTGAGGTAGCGTATACATGTATCGAAGGTTGCGCCGCCCCAGGCTTCCAGTGAAAAGAAACCCACCCTGTCCATTTCCTCTGCAATGGGTATCATGTCCTCGGTACGAAGGCGGGTTGCAAGGAGTGACTGGTGCGCATCCCTGAATGCTGTTTCAATGACCTTTATCCCTTTCATGGTGACCCTCTCATGAAATCAATCAAATTCTTTATATAGATAGTAGGAACTTCCTTAAATACTTGGAAGCGGTATTAATATGGAGGCCTTTCATCCCACACCCGTAAAGGGTTATAAGGGATGATGACCAAATTCTAACCATTAAATTCACTCATAAAACTGTAAGGGAGAATAGGAAATGGCAAAGATAATAATAGATTACGATGAATGTGATGCATGCGGAGAATGCGTTGATGTATGCCCGATGGAGGTACTCATAATAGTCGACGGGAAACTCAAGGTCCAGCACCCTGAGGAATGCAATGAGTGCGAGGTGTGCATGGACGTCTGTCCAAACGAGTGCATAGAGGTCCAGGAGGACTGAGGTCCTCCGGAGACAACCCATCAAGGGATGTATTTCTCTTTCCCCTTCAAAATCAGGGGGTTTTTAAAATACTTGTTTTTCCCCCCTCAGATTCATTTATAAAAATAGATGTTTATCTTTCTCTTTTCCCTTCAATGAATTCATCCACCATCCTCGCAGCCTCATCATCGGTGTACTGTTCAGGCGGATGCTTCATGGTGTAGGCTGATATGGATGTCAGGGGACCCGCAACACCCCTCTCGATTCCCAGTTTACAGCACCTTATGGCGTCAATGACACACCCCGCTGAGTTAGGAGAGTCCTCAACGCTCAGTCTGAGCTCAAGGTTCATTGGAACATCACCGAAGAGCCTCCCCTCCATCCTCAGGAAGCAGATCTTGTTATCCTTCTGCCAGGGTATGTAGTCACTTGGACCTATATGGATGTTTTCGGGTTCAAGGCGATCATCACCCAGTATTGACTGGACAGCCTCTGTCTTTGACTCCTTCTTTGAGTCAAGACGGTCACGGTTCAGCATGTTAAGGAAGTCGGTGTTTCCACCCGTGTTTATCTGGTATGTCCTGTCAAGCTTCACACCCCTCCTTTTGAAGAGGTTTGCAAGGGTCCTGTGGGTTATCGTAGCCCCGAGCTGGGCCTTTATATCATCACCCACAATGGGGATCCCCCTCTCCTCAAACTTCCCGGCCCATTCAGGGTCACTTGCAATGAATACAGGCATGTTGTTAATGTAGGCAACACCGGCATCAAGGGCGCACCTGGCATAGAACCTGGCAGCCTCCTCTGACCCCACCGGGAGGTAGTTGAGGAGTATCTCAGCACCACTCTCCCTTAGGACCTCAACAACGTCCACGGGATCCTCATCAGCAACCACGAAGGTCTGATCCTCAGGGTAATCCTTCATGTGCGGGGCCACCCCGTCTAGGACGTGGCCCATTGAAACCTTAACACTGGTCTCAGGGACATCACAGAACACGGTTGTACAGTTCGGGGGTGCGAATATGGCTTCACTTAAATCCTTACCCACTTTTCTCTTGTCTATATCGAATGCTGCAACCACCTCAATGTCCCCGGGACCGTATCCGCCGATTTCCCTGTGCATGAGGCCTATTGCATCATCAGCACCCTTTTTCTGATAATAATATATCCCCTGGATAAGGGAGCTGGCACAGTTCCCCACACCTACTATAGCGATCTTTATCTTATCCAATTGAAACACCTTTCAGAGATTTATGGTAATCATAAAATCAAGGCTATGAATTGATTAACTTACTTTTTAAGGTTTGCATATTAAACTATTTAAATCTTTCGCCGGGACACACCTCTGAATGGAGGTCTCTAAAATGGGGGATGGTGAACCACCATGATGCAGCACACCATCAATGTGGAGTTCTCTGGGGTCCTCCATGAGGCTAGGCCATGAAAGGACAAAACCACCCTTCCCTGCTGTACTTTATCAGTTGATGTTCTGGAGTGGGAGTATCATCCGGAGTATAGGGTGTTTCAGTAGTTTATCAGTGAGGCTCTGATGAAGAGGAGTATCATCCAGAGTATAAAGAGGAAGAGCCCTGAAAACCGCCGGTAACCTGGAAGCCCCCTGTTGAACCTCCAGTTAAGGACAACTATAAGGAGCAGGACAATGTTTTCAACGTTCCCCATTATGTTAAGGGGGTTTGTGATGTAGGTGAGGGCCCATCCCAGGGCAAGAAGGAGGATACCGCCCCATCCAAGCCGCTTAAGGGGCCCGTATATTTCAGGGGACCCCCTCCCGCTCCTTGAGAAGATCAGGATGGCGAGGAATGCCCCCATACCCGCAACCATACCAAGGAACTGCATGAAAAGGGGGAGGACAGGCACGTCGAAGACATCGGACTTAAGCAGAGGGAGGAGCAGGAGGGCGTTGAGGGCCTCTGCCGGTGGGAAGGATTCAATATCCCCCACTGCAAGGACATAGGGGTCCCTGTTTGTCTGGCTCCGGACCCTTATACGGTAGGTTCCAGGTTCCACCGTACGGTTGAACTCGGGCCCCTTGAAGTAGGAGTCGCCGCCGAATTCTTCAAAGTACGGCTCCCATTCTGTGAGGTTACCCTGGAGGGTCGTGATGAGGGTGCCGTCATCCCTGAGGATATCAACAGCCACAGGCCTGGAATCCACAGAGTAGGGGACCAGTATGTTAACGTATAACCTGAAGGGTTTATCAGAACTCACCGTGAAATAGACGGGTTTTCCCGTGAGCTTTCCGTAGAATGCCTGGGATACTTCAGGGTTTTTAATTGTAACATCCGTACCAGTGACGAGTCTGGGCTGATGTGCGCATGCAGTGCCTGCAAGGGCAGCTGCAAGTAGAAAAATTAACAGGAGACGCCATCTCATGTTACCATTTATGTTAAATTAAACTAATAAGTTTTACTACCGGTGAACTAAAATCTTATTACAGTTTAGTGGGGCTGTTATGGGTTTTTGTCAGGGAATATGATCTTATTACAGTTTAGTGGGGCTGTTATGGGTTTTTGTCAGGGAATATGATCTTATTACAGTTTAGTGGGGCTGTTATGGGTTTTTGTCATGGAATCTGATCTTACTACAGTCCACTGCACATGTTACGGCTTAGAGTTTTATCACGGTACTGCAGGTCCCTGAACCCTTATTCCACACCATAAGCCTGTTACGGCCTAGAGTTCTATCACGGTCCCGGGTCGCAGGGGCCTGACATTACCCAGGATGTCATCAAGTTCATGGAGGGCCTCCTCTGATGTGCAGTGGCCGGTGTAGATCTCACGGACCTTGAATTCCGCAAGTCCCCGGGCAACCCCGCTGACGTCACCTGAAAGGTGGAACCCCCCTGCAAGGACACCGATGCTCCTATCAGGGAAGAGTTGAGAGGCGGCTTCAACAATATTCAGGATCCCGCTGTGGGAGCAGCCGGTTATAATGTGAACCTCACGCCCGGATTCGATGACAAGGACGATTTCATCCTGAAAGCTGTCAGGTACCAGTCCCGACCCGGCTTCCATGAAGAGTGTCCGGTTACCCGCGGGCCTCCCGAACCTTCCCCCAAAGTCCTTCAGGATGGTGTAGCCATCCCCCAGGGGTAATGTTTCACCCACAAAGTTTATACGCTCACTTTTAACTTCAGGGATACCTATGAACCGTTTAACAGAATCTTCAACCGCGTAACGCCTCCTGAAAGCCCCCTCCCCCATGAACACCTCTGCACTGTCGTTGATACCCATGAAGTGTCTGAGGCCGCCTCCATGGTCATAGTGTCCATGGGATATGATGGCAGCATCTGCACCCCCCAGTTCAAGGCCGAGGATGGACGCGTTTTCTGCAAAGAGGCTGCTTTGACCGGTGTCAAAGAGGATGTCCCTTTCACCCTCAATGTAGAGGGAAAGTCCGTGCTCCCCCATGAGTGTGTGTGATGGCTTATCCTCAACAAGGCATGTTATCCTATTCATTCAGGTCCTCCGGTACTTAGCATGGGATTGGGTTCTGGTGTGGGGATAGTACTCCTATTCATTCAGGTCCTCCGGTACTTCAGCCGGGGCACCCTTCACTGTCCCGGCCCCATGATCCTCCGAGTTTCTCATATCCAGCCTGTCAAGGATCCTGTCGATCCTCCTCTGAACATCCTCGATGGGGTCCTCGGTGTTTATAATGTACCATCCATCCGCAAGTTTAAGGGCCTTCTCACGGGTCTTCCTGAGGTCCTCAAGGTTTTCAAACATCTCATGCTCATCCCTCTCCATGAGCCGCCTCAGGGACTCCTCGGGTGAGACGTCAAGGAAGAACATGTACTCGGTTGTCGGCAGGACCCTGTAGAGGACCCTGTAGAGCAGTACAGCCAGGAACTCAGGGAGATAGGCCACACCCATAAGGTACCTTGAGAATATCAGCGTATCAGCCCCTGGATTCGATCGCCACCGGTACTTCCAGAGGGACCTTATAACGTCAAGGGCGTAGAATATGGATGCACGGATATGGTTTATCCTCCCACCCTCAAGGAGGGCCCTCCTGGCCCTCCTACCGTAGGGGTTGTCATCCTCGGGGTGTGACCTGAAGACCACCCGTTCACCCATTGAGAGGTACCTCCTCTTTATAAGCTCGGCATGGGTGTCCTTACCGGCACCATCAAGTCCATCAATAACTATGAACCTCATAGACCCACCCCTGTGGTCAGAAGGTAGGCTGCAACAGCCCCGAAGCATGCCGTCAGGTTATCAAGCCCCTTAGGTGTCAGCCCCTCAAGGAGGGTTGCTGTAAGGGCAACCAGGAGGATGATGATGGGGTTGGGCCTCTGGGAGTAGTATATGAGTACCAGGGGGATGGTGACCAGGAGGACCAGGAACATCCCCAGGGACCCCTCAAGGCTCTTCCTGTCACCGAGCACACTGTAGGTGGTTTTACCGAAGCGCTGGCCTGTGAGGCTCGCGAATCCATCACCATAGGACATTGCAGCTATACCTATCCCGGTGATCCACGGCCTGTCAAAGAAGATATACGCCATTAGGGTCCAGGATATGGAGTAGTATACAAGGCCAAGGCCATGGCCGTAGGATGAGGCGCGATGCTTTATCTTAAGGGGAGAGTAGGGACTTATAAGGAAGGTGAGGACTATGAAGGGGGCTGCTGCAAGGAATGTGATTACAAATCGGCTCTGAAAGAGGGGAAGTATAAAAAGGATGTTACCCACCATTATATGTATGAATTTACGGCTTAGATTTGGTTTATCCTCAGGTAACCTCTCAGACACAAGTAATAAAACTGCAACATACACATATACCATTAGAAGTCCAAGAACATCACTGCCGTTCATAGAGACTATGAAGTATTTCACTCTATAAGTGACTTTTGATTTAAAGTGGAGCATAGAATCATTTATCACACCCATATGGAGGTGCATCACCTTGAACCCGTACCTTGAGATACTCAGACCAGTAAACGCCCTTATGGCGGTTATAACCATAATACTCATGGCACTCATCGCAGGCAGCTCTGACCCATCAGTCATTGTTGCATCGGCCGTTGTGTTCATCGCAACAGGGGCAGGTAATGCCGTTAACGACTACTTTGACCATGAAATAGACGCTGTGAACAGGCCATCCCGCCCAATACCATCAGGGAGGATTAGCCGGAGGGCTGCAGGGATCTACTCCGCCGCCCTATTTTTTACAGCCTCCCTCCTGGGCCTTTACCTGGGCACCATCCCGGGCCTCATAGTGGTTTCAAGTTCACTCCTCATGGTCTACTATGCATGGAGCCTCAAGAAGAAGTGCCTTGTGGGTAATGTCACAATATCATTCCTGACCGGCCTCAGCTTTGTCTTTGGTGGCGTGGTTGTGGGTGAGGTTGCCACATCCATTTACCTCGGTTTCTACGCCTTCCTCATGACCATGGCAAGGGAGATAGTTAAGGACATGGAGGATGTCCGGGGCGACAGGCTTAACGGGGCATCAACCCTCCCCATAAAATATGGGATGAGGGTTTCAGGCATCCTTGCAGCTGTATTCATGTTCTCAGCCAGCCTAACAAGTCCGGTACTCTATTTCATGGGCATATTCTCTGCACTCTACCTTCCGGTCCTCATGGCTGCAATAGCAGTGTTCCTCAGGGCTGCCCTGATGATCCTGAGGGAACAGGATGTTGAAACGGCCTCCAGGGTGTCCCGGCTGATAAAGACCGGCATGGCGGTGACCTTCATGGCATTCGCAGCCGGAAGCAGGACCCTGACAGGGATTCTGATGGGACTGATATGATGGTCGAAACCATGATCCCTCCAGGTTAAGGGACCCATATAATGGCATGAAGGTGAAATTCACATCCCCAACCCGCCTAGGTGAAGATGTTCACATAAAAACTTTAGTGTATGTGAAGGGCAGTTAACATTAGGGTAGGTGAAGGAGGTAGATGTTCATCCCCCCAACCTTGACACAAACTCCTTCAAAAACCACCCTAACCTTTTCATCCCCCTAACCATGTTCCAGGTGGAACCACCTGGAACCCTACTTCTTTTTCTCCTCTAAAAACTGCACCTATAGAGACGGCTGGCCCTGAAACTGTTTTTAAAAAGAATTAAGTGATCCATCCCACCAAGGGTCCGAGGGTTAAAAAAATTATTTATAAGTCAGGGGACCTGAATTTACCCTTCACTAACCGCTCTTTATCCCCGTTATATCAACCACATCAACGAGTTTCCGGACATGGCTCCTGTTCATCTTCACGAGACAGGCAAGGGGGTCCTCGGGTGAATGACCCAGGGCCCTAAGGATGTTCCTTGACAGGTTCCTGGTCTCTATGAGGTCAGCGAACATCTTCTTAACACGTTCAACCTCCCCGGGTTCCGTCTCCTCAACTATCTGGCCCTGCAGTGTGACGAAGCGGTACTCTGAAAGGTCAGGTTTATAGTTCTCTATCTCAACAGCCACACAGGGGTTGTTCCGCAGGAGTTCTATCTTCCTACCGTACCTTGTTGAGAGGAAGTAGATGTGCTCACCATCAAAGACGTAGAGGAACGGGGCTATGTAGGGGTATTCCCCGTTGAATGCTATCCTGCTCATGAAGTTCTCTGATATGAATTCATCATACTCCTCCCTGCTCATGAGGGGTATCTTAACTATTCCCATGATCTGTCACCTCCAGTGTTTTACGGGTCCTTAAGGATGGTGCCATGACCGTGCAGTGGACAGGCTAACCCTCCACCACAGGGTAACCCGCCCTCACCCAGGCGGTTATACCCCCCAGGAGCGTGGCCGCATCCACCCCGTGTCCCTGCAGTAGGCTTGCAGCGATGGTTGACTTGTAGCCAGAGTCACAGTAGATGAGAAGGTTCCCCTCAGGCACACTGTCAATGTTCCCGGGGAGATCCCCGACCCAGATGTGCTCCGAGCCCTCAATATGGAACCTTTCACGGTCAGTTATCTTCCTGACATCCAGTAAACTGAATTCATCAAGCCTCTCAGCGAGCTCATGGACCCCAAGGGCATCCAGCTTACTGACCTCGTTACCAGCCATGTACCATGACTGGAATCCACCTGCAAGGTAGCCGGCCATGTTATCATACCCGATCCTTATCATGGACCTCCTCACAGGGTCCAGGCCATGGCCCTCACCCACGATGACCAGGGGGTCCTCATAGTTGAGGAAGTAACCGGCGAAGGCAGCGAACCCATCCTGCCAGATGTTAATGCTCCCGGGCACGTGTCCGCCTGCAAATCCAGCGGGGTTGCGGACATCAACCACCTGGGCACCATCATCCATAAGTTCCCTGAATTCAGGGACGCTGAGGGCCTCAAGGTACGGGTTATCAACCGGGGCCCCCTTCAGGTTGTTCTCCTCCATCCTCCTGAAGTATGGGGGAGTGTAGAGCCTCTCTGATCTCTTGTGTTCAATGAACTCCCCACGGCTCATTGAGAGGTAGGGGTTTGTGAGCTTCTCATAGCCGATGGTTGTAACGTCCTGGTCCCTTATCTCGGCACCGCACACAGATCCCGCCCCGTGGGCAGGCAGGAGAAGGACATGGTCACCCAGGGTGAGAATCTTTTCATGTATACTGTCATAGAGGAGCCCCGCAGTTTCCTCTATCCTTTCAGGGCCAAAGAAGTCAACACGCCCGGTTTCACCGGCGAAGAGCACATCCCCCGTAAACACCATTATGGCATCATCGCTGACATCAGGGTACCTTACAGCCACTGAGATGCTCTCATATGTATGGCCTGGAGTTTCAAGGACCTCCAGTTCCAGGGACCCGACTTTAAAGGTGTCACCATCCACCACAGCCGTACCGTACCTGAAGCTTGTGAAGGATCTGTTCATTTTCTTCGGTTTCAGGTCCATCCACCACAGCCGTACCGTACCTGAAGTCCAGTGCAGAGCCATGGAGTATCTCCGCATCCACGTAGCGTGCAAGCTCCACGGACCCGATGGTGTAGTCCTCGTTCCGGTGGGTCTCGAAGATGTACCTTATGTTCATGCCGTGCCCCTCTGCAAGGTCAAGGTAGACGTCAACATCCCTCCTGGGGTCTATGACCGCAGCTTCACCACCGGAACCAAGGAAGTAGGAGTTATGTGAAATTCCCCCGGACTTTACGGTTTCAAGTATCATACCATCACCATATAACAATATGGATGGTACATTCAGTTATAATTTTTTATAAAAATTTAACAGCAAAAATTATTTAATCATGAAAACCGTTAAGATCTATGATTCGTCCAGTGGCACATCAGTTTCTGAATTATCCAGGGGGAATCTGACCCCTATGCGGACACCATCCGAGCCATCTATTTCAAGCCGGCCTCCAAGCTGCCCTGCAAGGTTTATCATGAGCTCCATCCCCAGCTTACCGTCCCTTTCGGGGTCAAAATCCGGAGGAAGTCCCACGCCGTCATCAGCCACTACAAGGTTCGCAGTGTCCCCATCCTGCATAATGGGACTGCTCATGGATCCAGAACACCCAGAATAAAGTTTAAATGATCCTAAGGCCCCCCTGATGGCCTGGGGAGAACAACAAACCCACCACATATTAATAGTATTACCCATAGATTAATCCATGAAACAAGAGGGGGTCCAGTGTGAACATTATAGAGACAGAGGCCATAAGCAAAAGGTATGATGACTTCCTTGCAGTTAACAGGGTTGACCTCCAGGTCCCGGAGGACTCAATATACGGTGTCCTGGGACCCAACGGGGCAGGTAAGACTACGCTCATATCAATGCTCTGCACCATCCTCCACCCGACATCAGGGAGGGGATGGGTGAATGGATACGATATTGTGAGGGAGTCAAAGAAGGTGAGGGAGTCCATAGGGATAGTATTCCAGTCAAGGGCCCTTGACGATATCCTCACAGGGAGGGAGCACCTTGAAATGCACGCAGCCCTCTACGGAGTCCCGGGGGATATAAGGAAACAGAGGATAGAGGAGGTCCTTGAACTCATAGCCCTCGGTGACAAGGCGGATGAATACGTGAAGACCTACTCTGGAGGTATGAAGAGGCGGCTCGAGATAGGCAGGGGCCTCATACACCACCCAAGGGTACTCTTCCTTGATGAACCAACACTCGGACTCGACCCCCAGACCAGGGAGAGCATATGGAAGTATATAAGGAAGCTCAACAGGGAGGAGGACGTCACGGTGCTCCTCACAACACACTACATGGAGGAGGCCGATAAACTCTGCGACGAGGTGGCAATAATGAGCCGGGGCAGGATAATAAAGGCCGACGCACCCCGGAACCTTAAAAGGGAGCTCGGGGCCGATAAGATAACCGTGAAGGTTGACAGGGCAGGGGAGTTCTATGAACTCATAGGTAAACAGGACTACGTCAGGGAGGCCTTCATCTCAGGGGATGAGATAAAGCTGCTGGTGGAGGTGGGTGAGAACCTCATACCTGAGATAGTGAACTTCGCAGCGGCCCGGGGATTCTACATCAGGTCGGTTGAACTGGAGCACCCGACCCTTGAGGATGTCTTCATAAAGTACACGGGTTCAGGTATAGGCGGGGAGGCCTGATACCGATGCCGGAACTTGAAGGTATATACACGATATGGCTCCGTGAGATGAAGAGGTTCTTCAGGTACAGGTCAAGGATAGTGACGTCGGTTGTGACACCTCTGCTGTGGCTCATAATATTCGGGACCGGCCTGGGGGCCGCTGTACGCTTCGGAGGAGTTTCAGGGGGGTACAGGGCCTTCATCTACCCGGGTATAATCGGTCAGACCATACTCTTCACCTCAATATTCTCGGGGGTCTCGGTGATAATAGACAGGCAGTACGGTTTCCTCAAGGAGATCCTCGTAGCCCCGGTATCAAGGCAGGCGATAGTTATAGGGAAGGCCCTGGGTATAAGCACGGCGTCCATGATACAGGCAGCCATACTCCTCCTCCTGTCATTCATAGTGGGTGTTACTATGTCCCCGGCCTGCTTTGCTGTGAGCATGGTCATAGCCCTCATAATATCCATGGGACTCGGCGGCCTGGGCCTTGTTATCGCGGCCTTCACGGATAGTATGGAGGGGTTCAACCTTATAATGAGCTTCATAGTCCTCCCGATATTCCTCCTGAGCGGGGCCCTGTTCCCCATCACGGGCCTCCCGGCATGGCTGCAGGGCGCGGTCTACATCAACCCCCTCACCTATGCTGTTGACGCCCTCAGGTTCACCATACTCAGGGAGTCGGTCCTCCCCCTCGGCCTTAACCTTGCCGTTATAACATTCTTTGCAGTGGTTTCTGTCTCGGCAGCAGCATTCCTCTTCAGCAGGAAGGAGCAGAACCTGATGTGATCATGGGAGTTGAGGACGCTTCAGAAAGGTGAAGGAATCTTTCTTTCCATTGGGGGGATAAGCTTATCCGTGAAACAATGGAAGCACCATATTAAAAGTTTATTATTTTTATTGAATGGTAAATTTTATATATTCTTTCAATTAGATGTGTTGTATACATATTGGCAAATACTGGAATGGTGTATATATGAGGCTTCTCCTAGAATTTAAGACTGATGAAGACTTTAAATACACTGCAATTAACAATTACACCATTCAGGGCTTTATATACTCTTTTTTAAAGAGAAGCAGGTCATTCCATGAGTACCATGACATGGATGGCTTCAAGTACTTTTGTTTTTCAAACATCTTTCCAGTATCTGATTTTAGAAAAGAAGAACCTAAGAGGATACTGATATCATCTCCTGACTATAGGCTAATAAGGACCCTTGAAAGAGAAATCAGGAGAAACCGCTCCGCATATCTGGGCAAATACCCTGTTAAAATAGAATCTGTAAGCCTGTTTAAACCGAAACTCGAAAGAAGTTTCATAACCAGCACCCCGGTTGTCCTGTACCAGAATGCAAGTAAGAATTATTTTTTTTCAATGAAGAAAACTAATGACTTCCAGTTTTTCATGGATCGCTTGAAAGAAAATGCCCTGAAAAAGTATAACTCGTTCTATGATGATCAATACTACTTTGAAGGGAATATTTTTGACCGGCTTGAATATTCTCGTGAAGTGGCGGTTAGACTCAAGAAGGCGGATAAACTTTTTATAGTTATAGGCACACTATGGAAAAACCTTGAAAAGTTTAACATGGATAACAAAAAGTTTTATTATTTCTTACTGGAGTGCGGCCTTGGTGAAAAAAATTCACTCGGATTTGGAATGTTAAACACAGTGGGGAGTATTAAAAATGGTTGAGATGAATTTTGACAAACACGACTTTCTATATGATAACGGCCTTGTAAATATCTTTTTAGAGATGAGGTCTGATGAGAGATTTGAAAACATCGATGAGTATACGGTAAGGTACAGAAATTCAGATTTCAGACTTAAAGATACCTCTCTTGAGTTCAAGGGGACATTTGAGGACTTGAAAGAAGCCTATTTCATTTTACGCAGCATTTATTATTCCAGAGTATTTGAGGAAACTCAAAATTACAAACCTTACTATGACCCAAGGATTGATGATGTTGTAATAAGGCCAAAACTTAATGTTAAACCATTTCTTCAGAGATCCGAAAGGACAAAGGATCTTTTACCTAAAATCAGCGTTCCTAAAGAAAAACTGGAATTTCTAAAAGAGAGAGAAATCGAAGTGAAGAAAAACTTCGATAAAAAGATAGGTAAAAATGAGAGTCTTCAGTACGGTAAAACTGGAAAGGTCATGATTCACCTAGAACCAGAAAAGCTTGGTGAAAAGATTGCATATAAGGTAAAGGAACTTCATGAAGGAGATGGGTGTTACTTCTGTGGCCTTAAATACTCAAAATACCTCGATGCCGAAAGTAAAAAAGAGAAGAAGTTCACAATACTATCTTCTAATCTGATATTTGATTTCGGAACAGGGGACTCAAAGCCATCTTTTAGAGATCTAAGAGCAAAGAAAGACATAACCGTCTGTTTTTTTTTGTGATTTAATATACAGGTACGGTCTTTTAAATAATTATTTTCAGAATAATAACGTTTTCATAATAGCAGCACCTTCCTTAAGATTCCTTTATAATGTTAAAAGGAAGCTGAAAATTCCTGCAGATTACCTTGAAGAATCAAAGAACAGTTCTAATTTCATTTTAGCAGGAGATTTTGCAGCAACTGACGTGTATTCAAAACTGTTACTTTTAATATATAAGGTTAAATCAAAGATTCTGGACAGGGATGATCTCTCATATCTTTCCATATTTTACTTTATAGTGACTTCAAGGAGTGTTGATGATCTACGAGTATATAATAGGCTTTCATATATATCAGAGTTCTTTGATAAAACAGGAGATATAAAAAACAGCTCAAACACTTCTTTTTTAAAAACACTGATAAATTATGCATATTACAAGAATATAAGTAAATTTGAGGTCAAGAATTTACCCAGGAAGGAACTTTCAAGGAGAATACTACTGGGTCTTCCTCTTGACCCTGTCATAATGGATCTCTCTTTTTATAATTTATCTTTGGATAATCCGTCCGGCTTGAATCCCTTATTACTTTATCTGTTTTCTGAAAAATACCTGGAGGTAACTGGAATGACAGAATTAAAGGAATTGCATAGAATATGCAGACTTGTGGGAGACAGGATAGGCTACTTTGCAGCCCAGTACGGGAACAAGGACATACTGTACCCTTTAAGGGAGATAGGGAACCTTGAAGGACTCACAGAGTTTTTCAAGAACCTTGAATATGAAGTAATGAAAGAAGACGCTGGAGCCATATGGAATTCTAAGGCAGATGAAACAGGTAAAAAATACAGCGAGCTGATACACGACATCCTGGAAGAAGCAGACAATAACAAAAAAATCCTCTTAATAAGGAATTATCTTGCTATTTATGCAATACAGAAGTATCTAGCCGCCAAATATGCCAAAAACAAAGGAGGAAATTAAGATGAGCAGAAAATTTGTGAATGTTGGATACATAACTCGGGTCAACATCGACAACCTAAACAGCAGTGAGAACCCCGGGAACATGGTAGTTCTGAAGAAAGTTCAGGACAGTAAAGGAAACTATTTCCCATACGTGTCAGGACAGGCATTGAGATACTACCTGAAGGAGACAATGAACCAGCTTGGAATGAAAATCACAAAACTAGATAAGAACGGCGAATATGTAATTGAAGCTAAAAGTAAGGGAGATGAGAGATACAGGGAGATACTGGATAACCATCCCGACCTTGATCTGTTTGGCTTCATGGAAGCCGCTAAGGGTTCGGGAAAAATGGCTCTTAGGCGCTGGTCCCCTGTAAAGGTTTCACCATTAATAAGCATCTTCCCATGGAAGGGGGAGAGCGATCTCCTCACAAGAAAGAAGGAAGGCCAGGAAGGAGGAGATCTTGTAAAAGTTGAAATCAACACCTTTAATTTCATGAAAGGAAACATCGTAATGGATATTGACGCTATAGGCTCAACTGTTGACGAGCTGAACTATGATATCGAGGCCGTCATAGGACCTGAAGAGAAAAAATCAAGGATAGGGTACATTGTCGATGCAATAAAGAACATAGACGGTGGAGCGAAAAAGGCAAGACTTCTTGATGACTTAACTCCAAAATTAGTGGTTGTAACGCTCCAGAAGGCAGGAACTCCAATTTTCCTCAATGCCCTCGATGTCGATGAAAGCGGAAATGTTAAAATAGAATATATAAAGGAGATAATCGACGAATTCAGTGAAATAATTGAAGACTACTGCATAGGCATAAGATCCGGAATATTCTCCAATGAGGAAGAGATAAAATCAGAATTTAATGAGAATGTAACCTCCGTTAACAGGGCTCTTGACCGTGTCAAGGAATGGGTTTAACGGTGTTAAAATGAAGGCAGTGAGGTTCATTGCAGAGGGCCTTATAAATTCTTTCAGGATGCCCCAGACGTCAGTATTTCAGCTCACATACCTTGCGCCCACAAAGACCCAGATAGCGGGCTTCCTGGCAAATATCATGGGCAAAACAGAGGAAGAATACTACCAGCTCCTTGATGACATCAAAGTAGGGATAGTGCCTTTATACATAGAATCTATTTTCAATGATGCATGGACATTCAAAAAATGGAAATCTAGCGGAGCGGGCAGAGATATACTGCAACGCGAAAAGATTTACAGAGGCAAATTCCTGATTTACATCTCCGCAGACGAGCCTGTCCTTGAGGATATCCTGAAATTTTTAAGGTATCCCTCAAGGATACCCTCTCTTGGAATGGACGATGAACTGGTCCTGATAAGGGACGTAAAAAAGATTGAAATGGAATCTAAAGATGATTCGGTTGTCCACAGTGTATTTACTTACAATGAGGGAATGGAATACAAGTATCGCCCTAAAGGGGATAATTCGCTTCTATTTCCCCCCCGGCTAATCACAGTCAACCTTAAATTTGACAGGAAAGCAATTCCCAGGAAGCCCACGGATTTTGTCCAGGTGGTGGAGTCCCTGGGATTCGAATTTGATGTCAGCGAGGACAAACGAGTCCATATTGACAGGGAATATGAATACAGTGTGGAACTGATCTGAGGGTTATACAGAGGGCATAAAATGATGGAGCTACGGGATTTTGTAGTGGAAAATAAGGACAGGTTTCTTCAGATCTATGATAGGGAACCTTCTTTTTTTGAGAAGAACCTAATAGCAAAAACCAGTAGCGAGGAACCATTTACTCTCCAGGGACACACTGAAAAGGCTTTGAATGCCCTCAAGGATTTTTTAAATGAAAACATGGAGGTCTTCGATTCATTTGCAGAGAGACACAATATCAGTAAACAGTTCCTTCTGGACGCTATCTTTTTTTCAGTTTTCTTCCATGACCTTGGAAAGGGGACCCTTGAGTTCTATAATGACAAGATTCTCAACAAGGGAAAATCATACCATCCCCTTTACTCAATCTACTTTACACACAACCTTAACCTGACCATAGATGATGTTGATTATGTCACACTCGCGGTACTCACACACCACACGGTTTTACATGATGAAATATACTCTGATGAAAAATTTAAGGACATGGATCCCCCCAAATTCTTCAAAAAAACCCTTAAGTTCGCTGAAACTTATCCGGAATACTATAAAAAATTTTTTAAAAGGGATTGCCCTTACACATTCAGATTCCAGATATCATCTGAAAATCCGTATAACCTATTAAGATCCAATTTTTCATGGAATTTTGATGAAAACGGTATTTTAGACAGTCTTAATAATATTCTCAGCGAATCAAACACCTCAGAGAAGAAAAGAATAAAGGAGATTTATGGATTCATAACAGGTAACTTGATAAGGGCTGACTGGCTTGCCAGCGGTTCATATATAACCACCAGGGAATTTATCTCAACGGATGAATTCTGGGAAAAAATCAGACTCAGAGCCAATGATAAAAAAAGAAAATTTGTTAAAAAAGCCTTCCAGGAAGAAGCATCCAGGAGCCGTGAAAATCTCCTTATAAAGATACCTACAGGGGAGGGAAAGACAGAGGCATCACTACTCTGGGCCCTGAATAACGTGAAAAATGAACATACGAAAATCATATATACAATGCCCACACAGGTTACAAGTAATTCAATGTACAAACGCCTTAAAACTTACTTTGGGGATGAAAACGTAGGCATACTGCACGGGTCTTCATCGATTATACTTAAAGAAGAATACGATGATAATGAGAGGATATGGAAGGAAAAGATTCTGAATAAGACATTTTCAAAGCCCGTGACAGTATCAACCTTGGATTCGTTCATTCTAAGTTTTTTCAACGTGAAAAAATGGCCACTATCCCAATTGAATATTGAGAACTGCCTCCTGATAATTGACGAGATACACTCCTACGACTGGCAGATGCTGGGGGCTCTTAAGAGAATACTGCATGAACTCAGGGTCAGAGGCTGCAAGTTCACCATAATGAGCGCCACGTTTCCTGAAAACATTGAAAAGTTCCTCCTTGAGGGTATTGAATACAGGGTGATAACTGAAAATGACCTTTTTGATTACAGACCGTTCACTTTAAAAACAGAAAAATCCCTGATAACTGATAAAACAGATGATATAATCCACGCCTTCAAGGAAAAAAAGAAGGTTTTAGTGGTTACTAATACTGTAAGTAAGTCTAAAGAGGTTTATAGAAATTTGAAGGAGTCAGGAGTTTTTAATACAAGCCAATATTTCGATAAAAGCACAAACCTCATACTTTACAATTCACAATTCACCAAAAAGGACAGGAAAGGCAAAGAGAATGAAATTGAATTTAAGGAAAAATGGAAGGATAAGGGGCTGGTTCTTGTTGCAACCCAGGTAGTTGAGATTTCTTTGGATATAGACTTTGACGTCCTCTTCACTGAAATAGCGCCACTTGACGCCCTAGTACAGAGGGCGGGGAGGATAAATAGGAATAAGGACCCCCTCAGGATGGGTGAGATTTACGTAGCAATGGAAATTGAAGCTGAAAATAAAAGAGGAGACTGGTCTTACCCCTATGAAAGGGATGTGATAGAATGTTCAAAGACCATGGCTAAAGAGGGAACACCCTCCCTGGGTGAAATGGCTGAAATGGTATCTGATCTTTACAGATCTCTTTTTGAAATTGAACAGATTCACTTTGAATTTAAAAATAAATTTAAAAAGGGTTATGATAAATACTGTACAGTTATAGAAAAAAAAGGCCCCTACAGTGTAAGGTTCAGGACAGAGGACCTTGAAGAGATTTCAAAGTTACTAGCCCTCAGGGACATTGATGAGCGCTTCGCGAAAATCGATGTTGTTCCTGCAGTTCTTGCTGATGATGAGGATGCTGACAGATTTGAAAACACGGTTGGAATACCTAAGTATCTCTTTATTAATATGCTAAAGGAGGGCAGGATAGACGAGATGAAAAGATTTTATCTTGTCCATGGTTGCAGTTACACTTACGAATCGGGCCTTGACCTTGAAGAAGAGGATGACTGGAATTTTATTTGACTGTGATCTTCATGAGAGTAACAGGTGTGATGATACAGTACTATGTAGCATGCAAAAGGGAGCTCTGGTTTTTCTCCAAGCAGATAAACATGAACTATGATAACGAGGACATTCTGATTGGGAGAATGATACATGAAAAGAGTTATTCCAGAAATAATAAGAGTATAAATTTTGGGGATATCGCGGTGGATTTTATAAATAACAAAAATTTGACTGTTTTTGAGGTAAAAAAATCAAGTAAACTCGAAGAACCTGTGAGATGGCAGCTTTACTATTATTTATGGTACATTAAAAAATTCACGGGGAAGGATGTTAATGGAGTGATCCTTTACCCAACTGAGAGGAAGAGAGAAGAAGTTAAACTAACCAGGGACATCGAAAGAGAAATAGAAAGAATATTGGATGACATAAAGAAAATTATTGAAGAAAAAAATCCTCCGCCTCCTGTTTTTAAGCCTTACTGTCGTCGATGTAGCTATTATGAATTTTGTACCGTCTAATAAATAAAGGAGGGAGTATATGAAGGATTCCCTATACATAACTTCCCATGGGACGTTGTCTCGCCTTGGCAACACGTTATACTTCATCAATAAAGACGTTAAAAAAACCCCTGCCTGTCAATCGCATAAATGAAATAAACTGTTATGGAAAGGTTACTCTCAAATCAGGAGCATCTTCCATGCTGATGAAAATGGGGGTACCTGTTAATTTTTTCAATAAATATGGTTATTATGAAGGATCTCTATACCCTCGATTACAGCTTAACTCTGGCCTTGTTGTGGTAAAACAATCTGAACATTATCTTGATCCTGATAAGCGTTCAGAGATTGCTAAAGAGATGGTTCTTGGCATCAAACACAACTTGCTTAAGTCCCTGAAGTATTACAGAAAAAAGGGTAAGGATGTTGATCCATATATAGACATCATAAAAAAGGAGAGGGTGGAGGGTGATGTCCCACAGTTGATGAGCAGCGAGGGGCGCATGTGGAATGCGTATTATCAGAGCTTTAACACTGTCTTGAAGAAATTTAAAATGGTTAAAAGGGAGATAAGACCCCCAACAACGGAACTCAATGCTTTAATCTCATTTGGAAATTCTCTTCTTTATGTGAGTGCATTGTCAGAAATCTATCATACTTACCTGCATCCTTCTATCAGCTTCCTCCACGAACCCGCCGAAAGGAGGTTCTCACTTTCTCTTGATATTGCAGATATTTTTAAGCCCCTCATAGTCGGCAGAGTAATATCAAAACTTGTCAATAATAATATGATCTCTGAGAAAGATTTTGAAAGAGATATTGGTGTGATGTTAAATGATAGAGGTAAGAGGATATTCTTGAAGGAATACCAGAATAAACTTGAAACCACCATAAAACATCCGAAAATCAAAAGAAAAGTTTCATATAAATATTTAATGAGATTGGAAGCATATAAGCTTATTAAGCATGTTTTAGGCGATCAGGAGTATGAGAGCTTTAAGGCATGGTGGTAATCAGGGTGTCTTAAATGTATTTGCTTGTAGTCTATGACGTAGGCGACACCACTCGACTTAATAAAGTACATAAATTTTTGAAGACGTATCTTCACTGGAGACAGAACTCTGTATTTGAAGGTGAGATCAGCAGGGCACAGTTTAATGCAATAAAAACAGGCCTTAAAGAGATAATTGATGAAACTTCTGATTCCATCATGATCTACAGGTTGCCCAATAAGAATTATCTATCTATAGATATTATAGGAATTGAGAAAAACCCCATTGAATTCATTCTCTAGGTCTGCCTTTATAAGTAGAGTACATCATTGTAGGTGGACTTATAAGTACCTTGGAACAAAGGATTTTCATCAGGTATTTTCCTGAAAAACCAAAAAATCCGCTCCGCTTTAAAATAGACGGAATCGTATGGAAATTTCTTCAGATATCATGAATTCTATTTTGTTTTCAACTTTAAAATAGACGGAATCGTATGGAAATTATGGGAAATGGAGGGCGATAAGGGGTGTTGCGTTTAGCTTTAAAATAGACGGAATCGTATGGAAATAGGGGGGCCGGTCGAAGATCACGATCACCCGTGAGGCTTTAAAATAGACGGAATCGTATGGAAATCTAAGGTACCGTATGAACAATTCATCAACCAGCTGACTTTACTTTAAAATAGACGGAATCGTATGGAAATAAGTCCGTATCTAGGGGTCCGTATCGTGGACCGTATCGTGCTTTAAAATAGACGGAATCGTATGGAAATACCCATTCCTGGACTCAGGGTACTTGGATTCCTTGAGCTTTAAAATAGACGGAATCGTATGGAAATAGGTCTACAGGTGGATAGAGGCATGAGGAGGGTGAACAGGCTTTAAAATAGACGGAATCGTATGGAAATCTTTTCTCCTTTTTTGTAGTGGTCTCTGTGTCTGCTTTAAAATAGACGGAATCGTATGGAAATACCCATTCCTGGACTCAGGGTACTTGGATTCCTTGAGCTTTAAAATAGACGGAATCGTATGGAAATAGGTCTACAGGTGGATAGAGGCATGAGGAGGGTGAACAGGCTTTAAAATAGACGGAATCGTATGGAAATCTTTTCTCCTTTTTTGTAGTGGTCTCTGTGTCTGCTTTAAAATAGACGGAATCGTATGGAAATAAGTCCGTTTCTGAAGTCTGTTTCTGAAGTCCTATCTGGCTTTAAAATAGACGGAATCGTATGGAAATGCGGCGTTCAGACCCGCACCGAATGCTCTGACGACTGCGCTTTAAAATAGACGGAATCGTATGGAAATAGGGAACGATCAATGAAATGCGCTGGATCCTCAAAAGCTTTAAAATAGACGGAATCGTATGGAAATCCTACATAAACACTGGGAACACGGCGGAAATGGCCCGTACCAGGCTTTAAAATAGACGGAATCGTATGGAAATTATAACGAACTTCATCAGGAACAGAAAAATATATATGCTTTAAAATAGACGGAATCGTATGGAAATAGTGTTGTGTATATAGGATAGATTGAATCTAGTATGTAGGCTTTAAAATAGACGGAATCGTATGGAAATATGTATATGGTGTGGGTGATTTCCTGGTGTTTCGTGGCTTTAAAATAGACGGAATCGTATGGAAATATTCCGAGTATCCTGCGTTGGATGGCGGGGTCGTTGGGTGGTGAGCTTTAAAATAGACGGAATCGTATGGAAATAGGCTTGCTGAATGCTTGGTGGATGAGGATGTTGCGCTTTAAAATAGACGGAATCGTATGGAAATTCACATAATCCTCGTCCACGTCCATGGAATAGGATAGCTTTAAAATAGACGGAATCGTATGGAAATGAGACCACCTACGAAAAAAAATCAACGACACAATCCGGCTTTAAAATAGACGGAATCGTATGGAAATAGGAGGAGGTTCTCGACAGGCTCCGCGAGTTCCCCCCAACTTTAAAATAGACGGAATCGTATGGAAATAACCTCCTACGGTTCCAGGTGAGGAGGATGCCACTTGTGCTTTAAAATAGACGGAATCGTATGGAAATTGAAGGGTCATAAGGCCCTCATATGGTACTTCAAAAGGGCTTTAAAATAGACGGAATCGTATGGAAATCCCTCATTCACCGCCCGTGTGGGGAAGGACAGCTATGCTTTAAAATAGACGGAATCGTATGGAAATTTTCATCCGCACCACCATCCGGGCCCTTCAGAGTTTCGCTTTAAAATAGACGGAATCGTATGGAAATGAGACCGCCAGGAGCGCGTCAGCAGCTCCAGGAGCCTGCTTTAAAATAGACGGAATCGTATGGAAATGGTCTAGGATTTTTTCTTCGAGTTTTCTGCGTGTGTGCTTTAAAATAGACGGAATCGTATGGAAATATGACTTCGAGGAAGGTCCTGCTGTACCTTATTATCGTGCTTTAAAATAGACGGAATCGTATGGAAATTAAGGCTAATAGCACGTATGGGAACAGACAAAGCATATAGCTTTAAAATAGACGGAATCGTATGGAAATTTGTTCATTCTTTATATATTTTTCGGTTTTTACCCACGCTTTAAAATAGACGGAATCGTATGGAAATTTGTTCATTCTTTATATATTTTTCGGTTTTTACCCACGCTTTAAAATAGACGGAATCGTATGGAAATAGATATATCAGAAATGACATGGAAGGCTAATGATGGGCTTTAAAATAGACGGAATCGTATGGAAATTGGTTCTGGGGGTGTTTCCATGTATATGGGGCGGGCTTTAAAATAGACGGAATCGTATGGAAATACATTCATCCTCATCATGTCACCTCATGCCCAAAACGGCTTTAAAATAGACGGAATCGTATGGAAATAAGGACATGCAACGCCGCTACAACCTCTTCAAGAAAGCTTTAAAATAGACGGAATCGTATGGAAATTCTGCCTATCTGCTGTTCGTATCTGGGGCTGATCTCATGGCTTTAAAATAGACGGAATCGTATGGAAATTTTTGAGCGGGCTATGTCGGTTTGTATGGCTGTCTTGGCTTTAAAATAGACGGAATCGTATGGAAATTCACCCTGTTGGAGACCCATGTCGTCTTCTAGGACGGCTTTAAAATAGACGGAATCGTATGGAAATATGAAACCAGTCACATCAGCCTTTATTTTCACCACCGGCTTTAAAATAGACGGAATCGTATGGAAATTCGATCTCAGGGTCTTCTAGTTCAATCTCCATGGGCTTTAAAAGCTTTAAAATAGACGGAATCGTATGGAAATGTAAATGGGTGTGGAGAACCACACCCAAAAAAAGAAAAAGCTTTAAAATAGACGGAATCGTATGGAAATACAGACGGGCGCATCACAGTATCACGTTACACACCCGCTTTAAAATAGACGGAATCGTATGGAAATGTAATAGGTGTGGAGAACCACACCCAAAAAAAAGAGAAAGCTTTAAAATAGACGGAATCGTATGGAAATTCAGAGGTCTTACGGAGCCTGCTGAAGAGAAAGAGGGCTTTAAAATAGACGGAATCGTATGGAAATATACACCCCAGAAACACCATAGATACGGACTTGATACACCGCTTTAAAATAGACGGAATCGTATGGAAATTATTTTTCGGTTTTTCGCGCCATACTCACATGCTATGCGCTTTAAAATAGACGGAATCGTATGGAAATTATTTATACTTTTCGTTTTTGCACCACACACCTACCGGGCTTTAAAATAGACGGAATCGTATGGAAATCCTGTGAGGAAGCGGGCTCTCTGGTGGGATGAACTGGGCTTTAAAATAGACGGAATCGTATGGAAATAAATCCTGAATGCGGGGTCGGGGAGGGGTGTGAGCATGCTTTAAAATAGACGGAATCGTATGGAAATACAGGGAAATACTTGTCTTCAAAGGCCGTCACCACTGCTTTAAAATAGACGGAATCGTATGGAAATGGGGTGTTCTCATATACATGGGGGGGTGATTTCTGGCTTTAAAATAGACGGAATCGTATGGAAATACTCTCCGGATGTTTCCTCCGGGGAGTTTCATGTACGCTTTAAAATAGACGGAATCGTATGGAAATTCGGGGAGGGGGATGTATAGTTTCCCGCTCCTGATCGCTTTAAAATAGACGGAATCGTATGGAAATGTCGAAAAAGACAGAAGCCTCTCTAATATCTTCAAAAGGCTTTAAAATAGACGGAATCGTATGGAAATTATAGATTCATGGGGGTCTTGGGGTGTTGCGCGGCTGGCTTTAAAATAGACGGAATCGTATGGAAATTCCGTGTGTTGGACTGTTGTCTCCGACCCGCCAGGGTGCTTTAAAATAGACGGAATCGTATGGAAATCTACAATTACTACATAGATGGTCACATCTATGTACCGCTTTAAAATAGACGGAATCGTATGGAAATTCAGTTTCTGGCATGACACTGTGAGTATATTGTTTTTTCTGATTTAAAATAGACGGAATCACCATGTAATTTCAATTTTCAAATTTACTATTTTTTTAAGGGGATGGAGCAGAATCTCATCATAGAGGGGTCTCAGGACTGATGAATCATGATGCACATATAGCAAAACAGTGCTATGCGTACAGAGATGAGCGTTTGTCTCAGGACTGATGAATCATGATGCACATGAAAATAAACATATCCGTGAAGGATGAAACATCACATTAAAACTTTATTATTTTTATTAGATAGTCAAATTTATATATTTCAGCTTCTAATTAAATCACAGTGATTCTACTCTGGAGGGATTGAAGTAAGACTGAAAATTGAACTTAAATCACCTATGAGACCATTCAAGATTCCATACAACTACAATCACGTTGTATCCTCCATAATCTACAGAAGGATAGCTGACCTTGACCTTGCAAGTGAACTCCACTCCAGAGCTGGTTTTAAATTCTTCACGTTCTCACAGCTCAGCATACCTCGGAGAAAAGCCTACAAGAACTTCCTGGTATCAGAGGATGGTAGATTCCACCTTTTCATATCATCACCGAATCATGAACTCATCAAGAACCTTGTAGAGGGGTTTATCGATAAACCAGAAATTGATTTTCTGAGGAGAAAGGTCCAGGTGGAGTATGTGGAGTTCCTTGAGCCCCCTGAATTCAGAAGGAACATGAAGTTCAGGACACTATCTCCGATAATCATTAAGACGGTGAGGAAGGATAATGGTGAACTAAGACAGTGGGATGTCAACCCTAATGACCTTAAATTCTATGAGAACATGCAGAAGAACCTTGTAAGGAAATACAGGGAATTCTATGGGGACTATGATGGGGATGAATACCTCAAGGTTGTCCCCTATCAGAGTTCCATTAAGAGGAAGAGAATCATGATCCCTAAGGAGGGTTCTGAGACATACCATCGCGCCTATCACATGAAGTTCCGGGTAGAGGGCGACCCACGACTTCTAGAGTTTGGATACGACTGTGGCTTCGGTGAGAAGAACAGCATGGGATTCGGGATGGTGGTGTCATCATGAAATATGAATTCAAAGGGAGCTCAGACCTTGAATTTACAGGTAACTGGTTTGTTGATTCCGGTATTCTTGGATTTATATTTATCCTTGAAGATATTTATGGCTTCAGTATCAGTGAAGTCATGGAACTTTCAGGAATGAAGGAAATTACCTATTAATGGCAGTCTTTTTCATTATATTTCAAAGTTTTTAAATTCAATAACAGTCATATGGATTCTGCCCTTTGAGTATTCCCTGAACTCCTGAACATCAAAAACTGAAAGGTTACATAAGCACCTGCATCATATGTTCTATAGAAAAATATAAATAATTATTTTAGTAATAAATACTATTGGCAATGTGGACTTTACCAAGAAATTTCATAGCATTATGATCAAACACAGAAAAAAAATCCGCTTCTTGAAATCAGACCAAAATGGGATTGAAATAAATCAACAGTTACTGGAATGCTGCAGAATGCCATATGATTAAAATCAGACCAAAATGGACTTGAAATGACACCTTTTAGCTATTTCTATTAATTTTTTTACATGTTAAAATCAGACCAAAATGGGATTGAAATCTGATGCGAAGATAAACATTGATGTGGAGTATAAGTTAAATCAGACCAAAGTGGGCTTGAAATAATTTATCTTATAAGGTTCTATCATCCATTCCAGATTTCTTTTACTTTCACAGAAATAATCTTTCTTTTAAGGAGACTGTTCAATCATACCCTGAGACTAGCGCGGTCGGTTAGTATTCACATTTACCATATAACCTTTTTCATTTAGTCTCAATCATAAATTATATATTACTCATCATATAGTTTTATAATCAAAACGTTAATTCTGGTGTTACAAATGAAACTTGAAGATATACAGCTGGCTGCCCTTCTTCATGATATAGGTAAATTTTATCAGAGAACATCTTTACAACTCAGTAAATACAAGGGACGCACTGACCTGGACCTTGGGCGTTCAGGAGCCCATGGTAAGTGGTCAGCGGAATTTGTAACCGAAAATAATCTTGGGGAGGACATAGAGGACCTTGTACTCTACCACCACAATCCTTCAAACTCCAGAAACCCTGAGTACGCCAGAATAATAAGGGATGCGGATCATCATTCAGCCTCTGAAAGGAAAAGTGCTGAATCAAAACAGAAGGTTAAGGAAAACCCACTCATATCGGTATTCTCCCGGGTTAACATAACTGACGAGAAACCTGAAGGCGAGTACTACCTGCCGCTCAGGGAACTTGATCCCAGGAGTCTTGACAGCATAAAACCTGAGAGGATGAAGAAGGCGGTGATGTCCGGCTACAACCTTACAGGGGAATACAGGAGGCTTTGGAAGCTCTTCTCAGATGAAATGAAAGGACTTAGAAGACCGGATCTCAACACAGTATATCATCTCCTGAGGAAGTACACATCACTCATACCGTCAGCCGTTTACATGAGCGTACCGGACATATCACTCTTTGACCACCTCCGCACTACGGCCGCCCTGGCCGGCTGCCTGTACCTCCAGAGGGAGGATGGGGGGGATGGTAAGCCATACCTGATAGTATCCGGTGACGTTTCGGGGATTCAAAACTTCATAACAAGTGTGGCGTCGCCTGATGAGGCTCAGAAGGGGATGAGTAAACGTTTAAGGGGAAGATCCCTCTACATAAGCCTCCTTACGGATGCTGTTGCAAACAGGATAATCTCTGAGATGGGCCTTTCCCAGTCAAACATCCTCTTCTGTGGAGGAGGCCACTTCACCCTTATACTCCCCAACACGGAGGGTGCGCGGGGCGTCCTCGAGGGGGTCTCAGATGAGGTTAACAGGAGGTTCATCGAGGCCTTCAACGCTGAACTTTACCTTGCAGTTGCAGCTAGGGAGGCTGATGGAGATGAGCTTAAGGACTTCGGGGCCATCATGGATGACCTTGCAAGGGAGAACCTTAAAAACAAGAGGTCAAAGTTCAGGGGCCTCCTAGATGACTTCTTCAGGCTGGAGGATGAACAGCCAGCAGGTACATGTGCCGTCTGCGGTCTGCCCTCAGCATCATCCATCTGCAGCTCATGCAGGTCCCATGAGGAACTGGGCGCCAGGGTGGCAAATGCAGATTACATGATAAGGGTTCAGGGTTCCATGGGATCTGATTTCAGTGAAGCAGGGGTATCGTACTTCTTTGAGACCGCGGATTCTATAATTTCAAGGCTCGAGGGACTTGCAGGTCATGATGGGCGGATAGATGTGCTTAGGCTTAACAGCACGGACTTCCTTGAAATCCAGGAGACTATTCAGGCTGAAAACGTTTCCTTTGGCTTTTCCCTTATGGGGAACACCGTGCCTGCGGCTGATGGACGCGCCCTTGACTTTACGGAGATATCATCCCTGAGCATTGGGGCGAGTAAACTGGCCGCCCTGAAGATGGACGTTGACAACCTGGGTCAGATATTCAGCCAGGGGCTTGATTACAGGTCGATATCGAGGATTTCAACCATGAGCTCCTTCATGGACCTTTTCTTCCTCGGATACATCAACCAGGTGGCATCGGAGTTCTTCTTCCTCAGGGACCCGTGCAAGGAATGCAAGGGGAAACTCCTGGAGACTGAGAGTGAAATTGGAACTGTATACAAGGCAGGAGGGGCTGAGATCTGCGAGGGGTGCAGGGAGCGTTCAACCCCCACCATATACATAACCTACTCTGGAGGGGATGATGTCCTGGTATTCGGCCCATACGATGATGTTGTTGCATTCGCCGGAAGACTCAGGGATGAGTTCAGGGAGTGGACGTGCAGCAACCCGTCCCTGGAGATATCAGGGGGTGTGTTCATGGGGGGACATAAGTTCCCGGCCGGTAAGGCGGCTGAGATCGCGGATGAACAGCTCGAGAAATCCAAGAAGCTGGGTAAGGGTAAAATATCGGTCTTCGGGGAGACGGTCCAGTGGGATACGGACCGGTTCATCGGGTTCACCGAGCTCCTGGAATTCGGCAGGAAACTGGAGGATAACCAGAGGGCGGGTAAACTGTCAAAGAACTTCATATATTCACTTCTGAAGCTCTGGGAGTCATCATTCGATGAGGATGTAAGGGATTCTGATGAATGGATTGATTCACAGGAGACGAGACTCAGAAAAAAGGATTACGTCCCCTACTATGTGTATAAACTTCGAAACATATCAGATAAACAGTTAAAAAAGGATCTGTTTAATGACATCAGGTTCATCCCGTGGATCAGGATACCGGTCTCATGGGTCAGTTTAAGAACAAGAAATGGTGATAGCCATGAGTGATCTGTCTGTTAAGGATATTAAGAATGAGATAAGTAGACTTGATAAGCTCAGCGACCTGGAGGTGAAGAAATACGCTGACACCGGAGGATATGCTGATGTGATAGCCAGGGCGAACAAGAAACTTAAAACAACACAGTTAAGGAAGTTCTTCGGGGCCATAAGGAGCATGGAAAAGAAAGCAGATTCATGGGAAAAGATAGAGGCCGATTTCTACCTCCTCAAACCACAGCTTGCAAATGCGCTTGGAAGAGACCTTATACCCCGGGAATTCTATGAGATAATGATGGCGATAATGGACAGGGTCGACAGGGGAGATGATGCTGAGAAACTTGAAAATTTCAGGGTCTTTGTAAGTTTTCTTGAATCAATAGTAGCCTATCATAAGTTCTATGAGTGAAATAGTCGGAGGAGATGAAGTAACTCTCGGATAAAAGCCCATTAAGCTATATCATGAGGATGAAGGTGTTAAAATGAAGTTCCAGAAAAATTATATTATATCCGGTGAAATCCTGTGCAGAACAGGACTCCATATAGGGGGGTCCAAGGACTCCATTGAGATAGGCGGCTCAGACAATGTTATAATAAGGGACCCCATAACGAGGCTTCCCTACATCCCGGGGTCATCCATCAAGGGTAAGATGAGATCCCTCCTTGAACTTGCACGCGAACGCTTAACCAAGGGTGGTCCATGCAAATGCGGGGAATGTGAAATATGCAGGGTGTTTGGCAGCGCAGCGGATAACACCAGCAACCTTGGACCGACAAGGATAATAGTAAGGGACGCCTTCCCCACAGATGAAACCATTGAAACCTGGGATGAGAGCACTGATGTTGTTGAAGGCGCTGAACTGAAGTATGAGAACACCCTGGACAGGATAACCTCAAGGGCAAACCCCAGGAACCAGGAGAGGGTCCCCAAGGGTTCAAGGTTCGGGTTTGAGATGGTGGTGAGTGAATACGAGGGCGACGACAACAACCTGAAACTGGTAATTGAGGGCCTCAAACTCCTTCAGGACAGTTACCTTGGAGGTAGCGGGACCAGGGGTTACGGTAAGATCGAGTTCAGGGATATAAAGATCATGGAGAGACCCGCCGAATATTACCGTGGGAAGTCCGCTGAGAAATCCCTGGGGGACTTCGAATCCATTTCAACCATCAAGTTACCTGAAGAGTGAGTTAAATGCTCGTCTACCTTAAACCAGAGTCCTCCCTCCCGCGGCTGTCCTCGGACACCATATTCGGGGCATTGATCTACGGTTTCAGCCAGCTCTACCCTGATGAGGTGGATGACATAGTTGATCTCTTTACCGAGGAACCGCCCTTCCTTATATCATCAAGCTTCCCCTACATTGAGGGGGATGAGAGGCTGCGCTTCTACCCGAGGCTTATAACGGAGCCGGGAAGCTATGACCCCATCAGCTTCAAGGAGTACAAGGGAGCCTCATATATACCTGAGGAAGTCTTCATCGAATGGACCTCCGGGGAAATATGTGAGGAGGACATAGTGAATTCTATGGATGATTACAGGGTTTACGGGGGCCTCCTGATTGATAGAACAGATTTAAAGTTCGGGGAGAAGGAATTTGAGGAGCCCCATAACGTTGTGAACAGGATTGAAAGAATGACCGAGGGAGTGTTCCATCTGAGGCGGGTCTTCTATGAGAACATGGGGAGATTCTTCCTTGTGAGGCTGAGGGATGCATCCTTCAGACCATACATTGAGGCGGCCCTGAGGTTCCTCTCTGACAGGGGCTTCGGCCCTGATGTGTCAACAGGGAAGGGAGCGTTCAGCTTCGAGGTTGACAGCAATCCCCTTGAGGATAATGCTGGTGAAAGGTTTGTAACGCTTTCCAGGCTTATCCCGGCACGGTCTGAACTTGAAGACATAACAAGGGGCGCCTGGTTTGAACTGGGATCAAAGAGGGGGAGAGGCCCTGATGGTGAGATAAGGAAGCAGGTCAGGTTCTTCAGGGAGGGTTCAACCTTCAGGGACACCGGCAGGGAGTACTACGGGACCATGGTCAGGTCGGGGAGATCCGCAGTGGAGTACGGTCTGGCATATAAATTTACACTTGGTGGTGGTTAATTGAAATGCACCCTTCAGGTTATAACACCGGTTCATGTTGGGAACGGGTTGAAGTACGGGCCCCAGGAGTTTTACACTGGAAGGACAAAGGATGGGAAAAAAATTTTTGGGAGGGTTGACGTCTCCCGGTTTTACTCAAACCTTGATGATGACTTGAGGGATAAGTTCATCCATAATCTATCAACACCCGACTTCAGACTGGACAGTATCAAGGAATTTAAAAGAACTGCAAGAAAGTCAGTGAGATACAGGGGGCTTCTTAAAACCGATGCCTCAGAGGTAAAAGAGGTTAGTGAACATATTAAAACCCTGGATGAACTCTATATCCCTGGTTCATCCATCAAGGGCTCCATAAGGACAGCCCTTCTCTATGAACACCTCAGCGGTGATGAACTCAAGGGTATCTCAGAGGCAGTTTCACAAGCACTTGAAAGTAAAAGAAAGAGGAACTGGAAGACTTTGAGGAAAAAACAAGAAGAAATAAAGGATATAATAGACAGTTTTTTTGCATCTGACAGAAGAGAAACCGCAAAGAAGGATGGGAGAGAAACCGCAAAGAAGGATGGGAGAGAAACCGCAAAGAAGAGCATAATGAGGTTCCTTGAGGTCACAGATACCACCACATTTAAATCACCCGCAATCTATCCCGTCAAGGTTCTGAAAGTGTCGGATAACAGTTATAAGAGATTCCGTTATGAGAACTTCCTAATTTACATGGAGTTCCTACCGAAGACAAAGAGAAAACTGGAATTTGAGATGAACTTCACCTATAATGGAAGGTATGATCGTATCGGGCTGGGGAATAAGCGCCGCCTGGTCACCCCTGAAACCATAAAAGAGTCACTGTACACCTTCAGCAGGGATTACATAGAACATGAAAGGAAGTTCGCATCAAGGTATGGTGTGGATTTCCTTGAGAAGATATACAGAAAGCTTGGGAAGCAGAACTCTCCTGATGCCCCCCTCATGAGGATAGGTCACGGAAGCGGGTTCCTTGCAACCACGATAGGCCTCAGATTCAAGGAGGATGATCCCATGACCTATGAATCCATAAGGAAATTTAAGAGGGGAAGAAGCTATCAAGATGAGTTTCCAAAGACAAGAAAGCTTATAGATGGGGAGATACCTCCTGGCTGGGTTAAGGTGATCTTCAATGAAGAGTAGGGTACTTTTCATGACCGTCGGGACAGGGACAGGTGACAGTAATGAAAGGGTGAGGAGCCTTGCCCATGGACTTCTCCAGTCAATATACCATAGAAGACCTGATAGAATAGTGTTCTTCGGGTCTGATAAAAGCAGGGAGACCCTGGATTACCTTCTGGAGGAGGCTAAGAGGGAGGAGAAGGATATACCTGAATACGAGTTCATTGAGGTACGTGAAGTTGACAGGGTCAACGAGTGGCTCGAGGTTTTTGAGGAGCAGATGAAGAAGTACAGGGATTACGATGTGGTGGTGGATTACACATCAGGGACCAAGACCATGACCTCGGCGGCCTTTGTCATGGCAATCCTTTACAGGAAAGAGGTTTCGGTGGTTTCAGGGTTCAGGGATAAAAACGGAACAGTTCAGAGGGGAACGGAGCAGGTTATAACCCAGAACATGTACCAGGTATACGATAAACTGAGCATAAGGCGCTTCAAGGATCTTTTCAACCTTGGCAGGTTTGAAACAGCCATAGATGTACTTGAGAATGATGTGGTTAATCATAATAGAAGGGACGCCTACCTGAACCTCACAAGGGCGTACCTCCACTGGGACCTATTTGAACATGAGAAGGCGTTAGATTACCTTAACAGTGAAGAGGTCAGGTCCCTGGATGAACTCGAGGATGTTATAAAGAGGAACAAGAGGATACTGGGGGAGATTGTCAGTTCAAGGACCGGGAAACGGAAATTCAAGTACAGGCCTTTCCTGCCTGACCTCCTTGCAAATTCCAGGAGAAGGGCTTCTGAGGGCAGGTATGATGATGCAGCGGCCCGGCTTTACCGTGCGCTTGAACTGATAGCACAGGTGATCATCGAGGAGAAATACGGTGATGAGACAGACAGCCTCTCACCTGATAAGTACAGTATGGGGACAAGGTCAACGCTCAAGCTCAATGCTAAGAGGCGTGTAGCCCTCAGGGATGCGTATAAGCTCCTTGCATGTGAGGATTATGACATTGGAAAGGCTTTCATTGAGGATAATAGGGTGATGGATCTTCTTACCGTTAGGAACTATTCCATACTGGCCCACGGCCTTGAACCTGTTAACAGGGATGATTATAAGAAGTTCTATGATAGGGTTCTTTACTATGCAAGGATCCTGGATAAAGATATAGATTCGAAGATAGAGGATGCCACATTCCCCCAGCTTTAATAATTTTTTAATTATCCAGTGAATTATGACAGGTGACCATATGGAGGACTATATGGGGCTCTGCGGCGCCCTCAGGAGCACCATCCTCAAGTATAGGATGGGTGGGGATGATAAGCTCCTGGTCCTTGAGGCGCTCCTCACACTTGACGGTGAGGATGGTGAACTCCTCCTGGAGGGGTTTCAGGAGGATCTGGAGTAATCGGGGGAGGTCCGGGATCGTGACATGGGGGGCGGGGTCTTTAACGGGTTAAATTGGAGGATCTGCGGAGGATCAGTTCCTGGAAGGTCCTGTGAGGATGAAATGATTTGAGGGGGGGTTTTTGTTCTTCATCATCAGGGTTTGGTCTGCATCACTGTGATGGTGCTGGCCCCTACACCATCCATGGGGATCTAAAGGGGAGGGATAATATGAAGGAATTGAGCGAGGCTCCTTTCAAGTGCAATTATCATGGTTGTGGGTGAGAAGGGCGGGCTCCTGGTCAACCTACCCGCGACGGATCCTCAGATGGTGTCTGGGTATGTCAAGTTCCCTGTGGATGTGCGACCTGCTGAAACGCATCGGTGAGTTAAAATCAGATCATCATTTAAGCCTAATTGAAGTTAAAGGGGGACACCCTTATGGCTGGATGGGTCATGTGTAAGGAGAAGGGGGGTGAGAATAATGGATGAGTTATCACTATTACTACTATCTTTGATCGTCGCAGCGATTCTGGTCCCAACGGTAGGGTTACCTGTTTTAATGCTCTTTTTAATGATAATACTCCTGAAGATGTATCCTTTCCTGACTTATATTCTGGTATTTATTGTTCTAATCTTAATTTTATGGTCTTATCTTGGGGGACGCCTATTATTTTTAATATTATTTATTCTATTTCTTTTATTCCTGGGCGCTTTTTGGGATGGCGGGTAGGAGATGTGGCAGAATCACAATGAGGGCGCGGCACTAATGCAGAGAAACTTTCGGCGCGAACAAATCTTTTTTTACTACCCATTTTTACCCACTTTCTTCAGAGCAAGCCCCATAAACATATAATATTTTAATTCATCTGCCACTTCTTACCTGTTCAGTTCTGAGTTTAGGATCAAGGGTTTAATATTTAACACTCGGTCATAAGCCCTTTTCCATGTACCTGAAACAGCAACTCATTTTATTTAGTACTTATCAAGAATATAAACTGGGGGGCGAAGCCATTCCTGCAGATTGTTACGGTAAGGTGTAATAAATGAAAGTTTTAATAGCTCCGTGGGGAAATCCTACACGTTGGAAGGAAGTAACATACAGTCTGGAAGGGAATAACCTAAAATCTAAAACTTCATTAGCACTCCTTCAGGAGACTGTAAATCCAGATAAAGTTATTATAATTGGCTTAGATACTCTTGCAGAGGGAGGTTTAGATTATTTAAGCGTAAAGGAAAATGCGAAGGAACCTATTAAATCTTCAGTTAACTTTAACCAAGATCTCAGTGTCCTAGTGGCTCCCGGCATCGGGGTTTTTAAAAACGGTGCTTTTATTGGGGAAGCTCTTGATTATTATTACTACATTTTAACCGCCATTTCATTAGAACTATTGGAACTTTTTGATGATTCAATAGAGATCCATCTTGACTTAACACATGGGCTGAACTATTCTACGGTACTTACCTATAAGGCTGTCAAGGATATATCAGAAGTATTTTCAGTTTTTGGGGATGTGAAGTTTAAAGCTTATAACGCGGATCCCTTTGGATCAACAGACAACCTCAAAATAAATATTATTGAGGACGTAAAGGTAGTTCCAAGACCCTTTACTGGGGTAATTAAAGGGGGGGTCTGGGCAAAGAGTCCTGGAACCACAAGTATTATCTCCAGAAGAGAGAAAAAACCTCTATAAAGAAGATTTGAAGTTTTTAAGAGAAATAGGTAAATCTGAGATTTCTGCTTTTCTTGGGGCCATGTATAATGGTTTACCTCTGGCTTTATTTAGGTTCTATCCGGACAGGGATAAACTGAAAACCTTGATTGATAATGTCATTGAAAACTTTGAGAAATATACATGTATAGAAAATGGCGATGGAAAACTTAATGTAAAGAGGAAGTTAAGATTTGGAAAGGATTTCGAAGCGTATCTGTTCAGCTATCTGACCTCAGTTTTGCTGAAAAAAAGGGAACTGATTTCTTCGCGGAAGAGTGAAGTAGAAATTAAGGAAATAAAGAAATTAGCCAATGATTTGTTCAAATTCGATGGAAGGTTTAAGAATAGAATTAGTAATGACATTTCTAGGATTGAAAGAGATACGGGGGAGGAAGATAATTTCGATTGGAAAACTTATAATGAATTTTATGGTGAATACGGTAAGCAAGCTGATCTAAGAAAACACGGTAAACAGCAACCTGATCTAAGAAATTTCCTAGCACATTCTGGATTTGAAAGGAACATGGTTCAACTTAAGAAATTTGAGGGCAAAGTGTACCTTAAATACGAGGACAGTATGATTAACACTATAAAGCGTTTCTGTGCGTTCAGTGATCAAAATTAAAGGTTTCATGGAGTCTGAGGATGTCTGTTGATTTCAAAATTATAGAAAAGAAGAATTATACAGTAGTTCATTTTGAACTGAAGGATAAAGTAACTCCTAATATCCTAAAAAACATGAATCCTCCAGGTTTAAGGTGCTCAAAGGGTGTGGTAATAAGTGGGTGTGGCCCAATATGGCTTCACTGCTATCTTGTCCATTATTATCATCCCACATCATTCATCGCTACCTATGACCCTCGTGTTGAGGGGGCAATAATTGTAGAGTCTCATAAAAAAGGTTATGAGACGGGGGATGTTATAAAGGTAGATTGTGATAATTTATAGAGTAAAATAATCTCTTAAGCACGTTCAATGATGATCCCCTGAAATTATTTCGTTATATGTGACTATAACGAACATCACTTTATTATCATGACCTCACCGCACCCGGTCTCACTGCGGTAGGATGCCCTCTGAATCTCTGTGTTACACAGTCTGAATTCATCAAGAACCCCACTCAGATACCTTGACCTCCTCCTTTTATGGACATTATTCACCGGGAATATTCTGACCTCCCCTCCAACCCTCAACATCTCCCTGATGGATTCAACGTGGAACATGTAGCTCAAACGATCTTCATAGAGGAAAAGGAGGTTTGATGAGAGCACAAGGTCGAATTCCCCGTCATCGAAGAGTAGGGCGGGCAGTTCACAGGCAACGTAACCATCAGGGTCTTCTGAAAAACAAAGAAACACCCTGAAATGCTACTGAAGGTTCACCGGCAACGTAACCATCAGGGTCTTTACGGTAGTCCCTGATGAACATCTCATGGACAATTTTCCTGTACTCTGAAAGACCCCTACCTATGAAAACAATGGGCTTCATACATCTAACATGTATTTTATTATATAAATTAATTCCTCTAAATGGCAGGATTTACATCAATCAATGTATATATGACCATTAAGATTGAGAGATTTTTCTAATTTTTTTGAAAACACTTCCAGAATTCCCGTTCTGATGGAATATTATAAATAAATGAATTCACATAATATACAGATGTGTAAAAAAAATGTAAAGGGGGGGGTGAAAAATGAAAAGATTTACACTGGCACTTTCGGTTTTACTGCTGCTACTTACAGTGGGAAGCGTCAGTGCTGCAGATTATGACGATCAAAATGACTCAGATTCTCTTATAACAGGTACGGTGACGTACTGTAACGATTCAGAGCCATTCGAAGGAGTCGTTATTGATGTTACCTCCACGGCAGGTGATAGAGTTGCATCAACTATAACAGGACCTGACGGCACCTACAGCGTATCCTTCAGCTCACCTGAGAGGACATTTATCGTCTCAGCAGTCGCACCGGGCCACGTTATACCCTCAAGGACAGTCACACTGGATGACTCCGGGAGGGCCACAGCTGATTTTAAACTGGGAACACTCAATCTAACAAAGGGTTCATGGGACATAGTAGGACTTGACCCACTTGGCTGCAGGTTAAGGTTAGCTGAGCTTTAAACGGGTTCATGGGACATAGTAGGACTTGACCGCAACGATGTGAATACCGGTCCGAACCAGTATCTCATACAGATCCGTGTGAGGAACGATGCCCTGACCACCGCAAACAATGTAACTGCAAACCTCACATTCACAACAGCCAACCCATACATTAACCTTGCACAGAATGAAACAGCAATCAAGTACCTTGGTGACATACCACCCGGGGTAACTGTGGACGTATTCTACCTTGTGGAGATAACAAGAACACCATTAGCCCATCTCACATCAAGGAATTATACCGTGACCGTAGGCGGAACCAACACAGGATCAGCAGACACCATAGATGGAATCCTCTACGTTGAAAGACTCAACTCACAGAACCGTAATGACGTGGTTTCAATAAGTGTAAGCAACCCAACACCGGCCATAGGGGATGTGATTGCAGTTACCGTTGTATCAACAACTGCATCAGCAACTATGACATCGTTAACCTTCCGCTCACAAATTACAACCCCTTAATACTCCAACCCATCAATGTCACAGTAACCTACGGGCCGAACACAAGCAACAATATACGTATTGATTCACCGGGACAGACCAACTTCGTCTCTGTATGGCTCTTCAATGTAACAGGGGCTGGTGTCACAAGGCTCTTTGGACTCATAACCGACAGAAGCGGTTCAAGCTACCATTACAAGTCAGACTATGGGGAGAACATTACAATAGTCGCTGTGGTTAAGTCTGACCTTGCAATAGCAAAATCCGTTAACAACACAGCACCGAACCTCGGCGATGAGGTTAAGTTCACCATAACAGCGGTTAACTACGGACCAAACAATGCCACAGGAGTATACGTGACAGATATTCTACCACCGGAACTCATATTCCAGTCAGCCACAGCATCAAAGGGCACCTACAACAGCACAACGGGAATCTGGTACATCGGCGACCTTGACTACTTTGAAACAGCAACCCTTAACATAACAGCCATCGTTAACTCAACAGGACTCATAGTTAACAATGCAAACATCACGGGTAACGTCTCAGACCCCAACATGGAGAATAACTATGCATCAGCAACCATCAATTCTCCACCGGCATCAGACCTCACCATTGACAAGACTGTGAACAATCCTATGCCCTACGTGGGTGAAACAATCCAGTACACAATCACGATAAGTAACAGGGGACCTGATAACGCAGCCAATGTCGTGGTGGAGGATGTTCTACCGGCAGGCCTTATACCAGTAAGTGCAACGCCATCAAAGGGCACATACCTGCTCGGTGTCTGGAACGTGGGTGAACTGAACTACCTTGAAATCGCAACCCTGACAATAATTGCAAGGGTTAACGCGACGGGTGTACTTGAGAACTTCGCCAACATCACATCACCGAACTTCGACCCCAACCCGGATAACAACAACGCAACATGTGAAGTTGAGGGTGTACCCTCAGCAGACCTCAGGATAGTCAAACACGTGGATAACAGAAGTCCCAATTATGGATCAAACGTGACCTTTACGGTCACCGTAACCAACCTTGGACCAAGCACGGCCACTGGCGTCACGGTCATAGATGTACTCTCAGAGGGCCTTGAATACATCAGCCACAGCCTCACCAGGGGTACCTATAACAGCACAACTGGAGTATGGACTATAGGAACACTGAACTACCTTGAAGCAGCAATACTTAACCTCACGGTCCTTGTTAACACTACAGAGGATGCCAATAACACGGTTTCAGTGACGGGTAATGAATATGACCCTGACAGGACAAACAACAACGCTGCATCAACCCTGAACGCTGTATCTGCAGATCTGAACATCCAGAAAAACCGTTGACAGGCCCGTTATAAATAACGGTGAGACCGCCACGTTCACCATCATAGTCCGAAATGCAGGTCCTGATACACCATCAAATGTCACTGTAACGGATCTCTTACCTGCAGGCCTATCACTGTTATCCTACACGGTCACACAGGGTTCATTTAACGACACAACTGGAGTGTGGACTGTTGGAGAACTACCCGCACTCTTCCAGGCAACCATGACGCTCCTTGTGAGGGCCACGCAGGCAGGCTTCCAGACAAACATCGTCAATGTTTCATCTGAACTACCTGACCCATTCCCTCAGGACAATGTGGATGCTGTAACTGTTACCGTGATGCCTTCAGCTGACGTTATGGTTACAAAGACAGCGAATAACACTTCACCATACTACCTTGAGGAGGTCACATTCTACATCATGGTGACAAACCTTGGACCGGATAATGCGACTGTTGTGAGGGTGGTTGACACTCTACCTTCAGGTCTGGTCTATCTGGCTCATCAGGCATCAGCAGGGGTCTATTTCCCTGAATTCAATGTATGGACAGTTCCTGTACTTTCACCGGGAGCATCAGAGACACTTAACCTGACGGTACTTGTAAATGCGACAGGTACCTTAGTAAACACAGTCTCAGTAACAAGTGCTGAATACGACCCTGACCTCACAAATAACTTCGCTTCAGAGGTTATGAATGGTGAGGAGATCGCTGATATCGCGGTGCAGAAGACGGTTCTCGTGACACCCATAAATAACGGGCAGACCACAAACTTCACGGTGACGGTAACAAACAACGGACCAAGCGGCGCAACTGGTGTGGTTGTAACCGACTTCTTACCAGCCGGACTCTTAATAGTGTCCTCCACGGTCACGCAGGGTTTATTTGATAGCTTAACCGGCGTCTGGGATGTTGGCAGCCTTGCAAATGGATCATCAGCTGTACTGACACTTGAGGTCCTTGCAAATGCCGTGGGTGTATTCATAAACTATGTGAATGCATCAGCATATCAGTATGACCCGATACTGTCAAACAACAATGCAACGGCTCTACTTACTGTGAACCCATCTGCGGACGTCGCGGTAACCAAGACGGTGAGCAACAGCACACCAAACTATGGTGACGTCATAGTATTCTACATCACGGTCACCAACAATGGACCTGACAATGCGACTGGCGTAACCTTAACAGAGTCTCCACCTGCTGGACTTGTGCACATCTCACATGTGGCATCACAGGGTGTATGCGACCCACTGGCATGCCTCTGGGTTGTAGGTTCACTGGCAAGCGGTTCATCCGCAACCCTGAACGTCACTTTACTTGTGAACGCTACAGGTGAATTTGTAAACAGGGTCCAGGTTGTGGCATCAGAGTTCGATCCGTACCCAGAGAACAACACAGCAAATGTAACGGCCAATGTTCCTCCGGCTGCTGATATTGTGGTTGAGAAGGTTGCTAATGTGACTTCAGCCAATTACAATGACACCGTCACTTTCACTGTGACTGTGAGGAACCTTGGACCTGACACTGCGATGAATGTTGTGGTGAGTGATGTCCTGCCGGTTGGTCTTGTCTATCAGGGTTACGTGGCTACTAAGGGTGTGTATGATTCTGTGACTGGTGTCTGGAACGTCGGTGACCTCTTGAATGGTGACGTGGCTGTGCTTAATATCACGGCTCTTGTGAATGCTTCCAACACTACACTGGTGAACAATGCGAGCGGCTCATCTGATGTGTATGATCCTGACCCTGAGAACAATAATTCAACGGCAACTGTTGATGTTGGTCCATGGGCTCAGCTTACCATCTCCAAGTCTGTTGACAGGCGTGCTGTGCGTGTTGGCCAGAACGTGAAGTTCACCATCACGGTGACCAACGAGGGACCCGACACTTCACTGAACACCACGGTAATTGAGAACCTATCAGGTTCATTCAGGTTCATCTCATCCAATGCAAGTATGGGTTCATTCAACCCATCAACGAAGCTATGGACAATAGGAGACCTCACAGCAGGTTCAACAGCCGTCCTTGAGATCGTTGTACAGGTCCTTGAAAGGGGAAGGTTCGTCAACATAGCTACGGTGAGTTCTGGATCAGGAGCTGATGAGAACAGTACCGAGGTTATCGTTGATGTCACAGAACCAGAACCGGAACCTCAGCCAGAACCAGGCAAGATTCCTATGCAGCCAACAGGTGTCCCTGTACTCATCCTCATAGCGGGATTCCTGCTTGCTGCTGCAGGATCAGTCATCAGCAGAAAATAAAAAAACAACTTTCCTTTTTTATATTTTTTTCCCTTGAATTGTGCTAGTTTTCTTCATGAATACCTTATGAGAGCTTACCCAAGTTAAGGCTCTGATACTGTAGCATGGCCGATAGTTTTCATGCGAAGTATTCTCAGTGAGATGGAATAATTGGGGGGGACCATGCAGGTTTTCTCTGTTTTCATGTGAGGTATATTCTTACTGAGGCATACAGGATGTAAATTATGAGGAGGGAGGCCCCCTCGGTCCTTCTAAGTTCCATGTCCGTCCACATGAAGTACATCAGAATCAGTGTCACGGCTATGAGCACAGGGGCGTCAAGGATAACTGAAAGGGGCTCTACGGGGATTTTAACGAAGAGGGAGGGTATTCCAATACCTATGAGTATGTTGAATATGTTACTGCCGAGGACGGTGCCGAGGGAAAGGCTGCACATGTGTTTCCGTGCGGAGTTAACTGCAACAACCAGCTCGGCAAGACTTGTACCAATTGCAAGGGCGAAAAGACCGATTATCATTTCGGGGACGCTGGCTATTTCTGCAATTTCAACCGCACTGTAAACAAGAACCCTGCACAGGATAACAAGCCCTATAAATCCTGTAATGGCATAGAGGACGGTTTTTGGTTTAATCTCACCCTCCACTTGGGGGTGGTTCAAGTAGTATCTCCTCTGCTTCTTTATGAGTATCCGGAGGTAGATGGCGTAGAGCAGAAGCAGCACGGCACCGGCCAGGAATCCAACCATCCCCATAATCATGAAAATAAGGAGTAGGATTATGCTCAGGAGGCCGAAGAGGCCGTCCCTTTTGATCTCATCCTGGTTTGTTGTCACGGCACACGACAGGGTGGTGGATATCCCGATTATCCCTGCTATGTTCCATATGTTTGACCCTATAACCACACCAACACCGAGGTCAGGGTTTCCTGTTAGAACGGCTATCATTGCAGATCCGAATTCAGGCAGTGAGGTGCCTGCAGCAGCCACCGTAACACCCAGCATGATCTGGGGTATCCTCAGGGCTCCTCCAATATCAACTATGCTGTCCACGAAGATGTCCGCTGATTTTATGACACCGAGAAGAGATGCGATGAAGAGAAATATGAGGATGATGACTGACATGTATAATCTGTTTACTCACCATCAACGATATATTTTTTCTGCTGCCAGCTTCCTGAAACAGCTTTCTATACCTCTGTGGATGTCCTTGTTATGAAAACAATTCTATATATATGGATCATGAGAAATAGACCCTTAAGTGGAATTTGGTGGGTAACACATGAAGAATCTTGCAAGGGAGATAGTCTCAAGGATAAATGAAATAGCCAGACCAGTGAAGATAATGCATGTCTGCGGTTCACATGAACACACCATAATGCAGCACGGCGTCAGGTCCCTCCTGCCGGAGGAGGTTGAGGTGGTCGCGGGTCCGGGCTGCCCTGTCTGCTGTGTACCTTCAAGGGAAATCGATGAATGCCTTAAACTCGCAGAACAGGGGGTCACCATAACAACCTTTGGTGACATGCTCAGGGTCCCCGGCTCGAAGGGTTCACTTGCAGATGCAAGGGCCGATGGGGCGGATGTAAGGATAGTCTACGGTGTCAGCAACGCCGTTGAAATAGCAAGGAAACTCGATAATGAGGTGGTCTTCATGGCAGCCGGCTTTGAAACAACAGCACCCACAACGGCATCCGAGATACTCTCAGGGCCCCCTGAGAACTTCTCGGTCCTCTCATGCCACAGGCTGATACCACCAGCCCTCAGGTTCCTTATAGAGTCTGGTGAGGTGAACCTGAACGCCCTCATAGAACCGGGACACGTATCAACCATTATAGGCATGAAGCCATATGAGCCCTTCTCAAGGGACTACGGGATACCCCAGGTCATAGCAGGCTTCAACCCCTTGGATATCCTCATGGCGGTCTACATGATACTCCGCCAGATCAACAGGGGGGAAGCCAGGGTTGAGAATGAGTATAAGAGGGCTGTCAGACCGGAGGGTAACCTGAAGGCCCAGGAGGTAATGGATGAGGTCTTCTATATCACCGAGAGGGAGTGGAGGGGATTCCCGACCATACCCGACTCTGTATATGAGATAAGGGATGAGTTCTCCCAGTACAATGCAAGGGAGAAATTCGATATAGAAGTTGACGAGGTTGTTGACACACCTTCAGGGTGTATCTGCGGAGCAGTCCTCCGCGGTGTTGCAAGGCCAGAGGACTGCACACTCTTCAGGGACCCCTGCACCCCCACCAACCCTGTAGGCGCATGCATGGTTTCAAGGGAGGGGACCTGTAACATAGCCTACCGTTACAGTTCCCTCTGAGGTGCGTCAGGTTGAAGGCCGTTGCAGTGGACATCGATGGCACGATAACGGATACCGCCAGGAAGCTCTGCCCGGAAGCATTAAAGGCCATAAGGATGCTTGAATCCAGAGGTATACCGGTGATACTCGCCACAGGGAACATCCTCTGCTATGCAAGGGCGGCCTCAGTACTTATAGGCACCAGCGGAGGCATCGTGGCGGAGAACGGTGGAGTCATATACGCTGATGAGGAGGTAAGGGTCCTCGGGAACATCCAGAAGGCGCTGGATGCATATGGGCACCTAAGGCGCTTATACCCTGTCAGGAAGGTTCAGTTCTCTGAACTGAGGGTTTCTGAGGTCGCCCTCACCCGTGAAGTGCCTGAGGAGGCTATAAAGGAGGCCCTCAGGGACTTTGACGTCGAGGTCTATGATACAGGGTTTGCCATACACCTCACCGACCCTGCCGTCAGCAAGGGGTCCGGCCTTGAGATGGTGGCAGCTTCAATGGGGCTGGATGCCTCCAGGATAATGGCCATCGGTGACAGTGAAAATGACATTGAATTCCTTGAAGCGGCAGGGTTAAAGGTGGCTGTTGCAAACGCGGACCCTGAGCTCAGGGAGGTGGCTGATTACGTGACAGCTGCACCCTACGGGGATGGTGTGGCGGAGGCCATCCATAAATTTATACTTAAGGGGTGATCTGATGTTCGAAATCGGAGAAAAGACTCTTAGATTAGCTTTAAGGGATGCTGAAATGGCTGAGGTCTACATTGAAAGGGAGGACGCGGTTGAACTGCAGGTGCAGCGTGAAAGAATAGACTTTGCAAAGACAGAGACCATCACGGGTATCGGCGTGAGGGTCATAAGGGATGGGAGGATGGGCTTCGCATACACCTCGGACCCCTCCGGTGTGGATGAAACGGTAAGAAGGGCCATCGATAACCTCGGCATAGGAGACCCCGATGAAAACTTCGGCATCTCAGAACCATCAGATTACCCCTCGGTTAAGGGGGTCTTTGACGGCTCATTCAGGGACCTTCAGGTTGATGACTACGTGGATGTGGCGCGGAGACTTGTGGACAGGGTCCTTGAGGATGGCTGCGCCCCCACAAGCGGGGGGTTCTCAGCGTCACTGCTTGAAACATTCATCGTGAACTCGGAGGGTGTTGAAGCATCATCCAGGTCAACGGGCTTCTCAGCCCACATATCCGTGAATGCAGAGAAGGGCGGTGTGAAGACAACGGCCTATGAATCTGATTCATCATGCAAATTTGACCTTGACCCTGAATGGATAGCCGGGAGGGCCTGCAGGATAGCATGGAACTCACTGGGGGGTGAAGCCATTGAAACAGGGGACATGCAGGCCGTTCTTGATTACCATGCAGCAGCAGGCTTACTCGGGACCTTTGCAGAGTCCTTCAGCGCAGAAAACGTGCAGAGGGGAAGATCCATCCTTGCAGATAAACTTGGATCCAGGATAACATCATCGGGACTCACGGTGTATGATGACGGCACCCTCCAGGGGGGTCTTCGATCAGGACCCTTTGATGGTGAAGGGACGGCCTCCCAGCGAACTGTGCTTGTAGATGAGGGTGTTCTTGCCGGTTACATCCATAACATCTACACCGCGTCCCGTGCATCAGCAGAGAGCACTGGTAACGGCCTCAGGGATTACTCTGACATACCCGGGGTATCGCTTACAAACTTCATCCTTGACTTTGATGATGCTGAACCCCTTGAGGATTGCGGGGGGATATTCGTAACCGATGTCCTGGGGGCCCACACGGCAAACCCCATATCCGGTGACTTCTCTGTGGAGGCAAACAATGCCTTCCTACTGGATGGAGGGGAATACAGGCCGGTTAAGAAGGCCATGATATCTGGGAACATCTTCAGTCTAATGGAGGGGGTCTCATGCATTGAAATGGAGGAGAGGCAGATAGGCCCCTTCATACTGAAACCATTACTTGTTGAGGGTGTGCGCGTGACCGGTTGAGGTGGATTAACCTGTTCCCGTCACTGATTTACGGTCAGCTGCAGGTCTGGTTGAGTGAAATGTCTGTTAGGAGGGTGCTCGGTCACTACTTTGCGGTGAGGGATAACCTTAAGGAGGCAAGGTTCCTTGTTGCAGCAAGGACACCTGCATCATTCAATCCAGATTCGGGTCTTGAAGAGCTCTGGCTTGAACATGAGAGGATAGCCCGCGGGGGGAGGTGCGATGATAACTGCACAAGGTCATTCCTCGACCTTAAAATTGAGATAGCCCGACGAATTTTCAGTAAATGCTCCCTGTGCCCATGGATGTGTGGCGTTGACCGTTCGGTGGGCAGGGGGCACTGTGGTGTTGGAGACCCCCACGTGGCATCCGAGTTCCTCCACCATGGTGAGGAGGAGCCCCTGGTGCCAAGCCACACCATATTCTTCGCCGGATGCACCATGGACTGCGTCTTCTGTCAGAACTGGGACATATCATGGGACCCATCAGCCGGGAGATACATACCGGAGGATGAACTCGCATCAGTCATAGAGGAGAGAAGGCGTGATGGATCAGCTAACGTCAACTTCGTTGGCGGAGACCCCACCCCCGCCATCCCTTACATACTCAGGGTCCTCTCGAGGGTATCGGTCAATGTCCCGGTGGTATGGAACAGTAACATGTACATGTCAGGGGATGCCCTGGGGCTCATCCTGGGGGTGGCTGACCTCTACCTTACCGACTTCAAGTTCGGTAACAGTGACTGTGCAGAGAGGCTTGCAGGGGTCAGGGACTACTTTGAGGTTGTCTCAGGGAATCACCTCATGGTATCATCGGAGGATATGATAATAAGGCACCTTGTACTCCCCGGGCACCTTGAATGCTGCACAAAGCCCATACTCTCATGGATAGCAGAGAACCTAGGGGAGGAGACGGTTATAAATATCATGGCCCAGTACCGGCCCCTCTACCGTGCAGCTGAACACCCTGATATTTACCGTTACCCGTCAATGGCTGAGATAAGGGAGGCCCGGAGATGGGCGCTGAAGCTTGGCTTTGAGAACATTCTATGATGTTTCAGTGTGTATGGAGGTTTCTCTGTGAAGATTGTAATCACCGGCAGACATGGTAGCGGGAAGAGCACGCTGGTTTGGAGGATAAGGAGTTACCTTGAGGAGACCGATAGATCCACAGGGGGTATCATAACACCTGAAATCAGGGAGGGATCCTCCCGGAGGGGATTTGAGATTGTGGATATTAAATCAGGGAGGAGGGCTGTTCTTGCAGCATTAGATATCAGGGGGCCCCGCGTTGGAAGGTATGGTGTCAGTGTGGAGGCGGTTGATGAAGTGGCTGTACCCGCACTGAGGAGGGCCATGGAGGAGGATGAATACGTTATCATTGATGAGATAGCCCCAATGGAACTTAAGAGTGAGGAGTTCAGGGGGCTGGTTGATGAGCTCTTCTCATCAGGGGTTAATGTCATCGCAGCCGTCCACAGGGGCCTCGTTCAAAGTATAAAAAAGAGGGGGGACATAAAGTTATTTGTAATAAACCCTGAAAACCGTGATGATATTTACAGGGAGATAATCGATTTACTCGGGTGATGCTCATGGAATGCTCTGATTATGGACTTACAAGGACCCTTGAAAGGGATAATCTCAACCTGAACCCGCTTCAGCGTGGCGGTGTCCTGCCAGCCGCGGCAAGGAAGGCGCTGTATGAGTTTGGTGATGGTTACAGTGTCTGCGATTACTGTGAGGGCCGCCTGGACCAGATCCCAAGGCCGCATGTTAACAGCTTCCTTGATGACCTTGCAGATTTCATAAAGGCGGATGCGGTCAGGACGGTCCACGGTGCCAGGGAGGGAAAATTTGCAGTCATGCACGCCCTCTGTGAGGAGGGGGACACAATCGTGGTTGATGGCAACGCCCACTACACCACCCACCTGGCTGCTGAGAGGAACGGCCTTGAAATTGTGGAGGTGCCGTCAACCGGGCACCCTGATTATGAGATAAAACCTGAAACCTACAGGGAGGTTCTTGAGGAGACCCTTGAGGAGACTGAGGTTAAACTGGCTGTACTCACCCATGTTGATGGGAACTACGGCAACCTCACCGATGCAGCTGCTATTGCGGGTATATGCAGGGAACTGGGGGTCCCCCTGCTCCTGAACTGCGCCTACTCCATGGGCCGCATGCCGGTGGAGCTTAAAACCCTGAAGGTGGACTTTGTTGTTGGCAGCGGACATAAGAGCATGGCGGCCTCCGGGCCCATAGGGGTCCTGGGGATGGGTGCTGAATGGGAGGATCTTCTCCTTAAGAGGTCCCCAAGGCATGAGAAGAAGGAGGTTGAGCTCCTTGGCTGCACCAGCAGGGGGGCGCCCCTCGCAACCCTCATGGCATCCCTCCCCTATGTACGGGAGAGGGTTTCACGATGGGATGAGGAGGTTGAGAGGACAAGGTACCTGGTGTCTGAACTTGAGAAGATGGATGGTGTGAGGCAGATAGGTTTAAGGCCCAAGGAGCATGACCTTGTCAGGTTCGAAACCCCTGTATTCCATGAGATAGCATCTTCACATCCAAGGAGGGGCTTCTTCCTTTACGAGGAACTTAAAAAGAGGAGGATAGTCGGTATAAGGAGGGGTCAGACCAGGTGGTTCAAGTGCAGTGTATACGGGATGACTGACCGGCAGGTCCAGTACATCATAGACTCATTCAGGGAGATCGTTGAGGAAAACAGGGACTGACTGCCGACGCACCTGAAAAGGGAGGGGTTACAGGACCACTGGGAACTGCACTTCCCTTGTCTTTTCATGGTAGATCTCCCTTGGAGCACCTATAACATCAAGTTCATTCTCTTCAACGTAATTTACAAGTTCTTCATATGCACTCTCCCTGTCCTTGGAGTACTCTGTTGAGATAACGGTGTGGCCGGGTACCGTCACGATCTTCACCCTTCCGTCACCTGTGGCTTCTCCCTTCACAGGGAACCCAACATCGTATCTTCCTTCATCCTTCAGGGATGCTGTGTAGAATATTACGGTGGGATCACCGTCCACAGCGAGTTTCTCTGACTCTATGAACTCTGAGACTTCCTCCAGGAGTCCTTCTGCTTCAACAAGCTTACCTGTGAATGTTATGAGTGCAAGTTTTTCATCATCAATCCTTTTTTTGCTTATCATATCCATCACCATCATCATCCTACAACCATTATAGGGGTCTCCGCTGATCTGAGGACCTTCCTGGTAACGCTCCCGGATATTATCCTGTCAAGGCCATGCTTTCCGGAGCTCCCCATCACGACAAGATCAACCTCCTCGTCCTCCATGACTTCGAGGATGACCTCTGCAGGGTTACCCTCAAGTATACGGGTCTCCAGGCTGCAGCCCACCATGTGGCCTTCCCTCTGCATGGACTTAAATTTATCCATGAGGGTTTTCACAGCATTCTCTGCCTGATTCCTCAGTATCTCCTCGAGCCTTGCATTAACGTTATCTTCAAGTAATTTACGGTAGGATGTGTCAACAACACTTATACCGAGTATCTCTGCATTGCTGTACCCTGCAAGGGTGAAGGCATGGTCTGTTGCCTTTTCAGCGTCCCTGGAGCCGTCGGTGGGTATCATTATCTTCCGGTACACCGCTATACACCTTCACTTTCAAGTATTATTGAGTCGTCCGCCGAGTTCTGCAGGGCCACGCTGAATCCTGGCTCCGCCCCTATTACTATGGTTTCCTTACCGTTCTCCTTTGCTATGTTTATGAGGGGGAGGAAATCCGCGTTTCTTGTCATAAGGGCAACCACATCAATGTTGGGGTTGTGTATCAGTTCAAAGGCCTCCACGGCGAGCTGCACATCAACGTCACCTGCAACTATCATGGGGGAGAACCCCTGGTTTACAACTGCCTCTATCAGTTTGTCTGAGGCGTACTGGTTCAGGAGGACCTTACCTATCTTCAGGTTTCCCCTGTCAACTAGGAGGTTCTTCACCACGTCAAGGTCTGAGCAGAATTCCTTTCTGAGCATGTTCGGGCCGTCCACTAGGAGCCCGAGGTTTTTCATGTCCTTTATACTGTTATGGATTATCACGTATTCTCCGAGTTCATCATGAATCTTCATTTTTTTTCCTCACTTAGATTAGATTTACTTTTAATACCTTTATGTATCTAAAAGTTTATATACTTAAGTCTGTCCAGGGGTTCTTTATGGGCTGACGGTACATTCTGGCGGTACCGTGTTTGAGAACCGGCTGTTATCTTCCATGGCAGGGGGGATATCTGATAAAATTCAGGTCCCTGCGTCCCTATACCTTTTCCCTGCTCCCGGGTCTGAGTGCTGCTTCAAGAAAGAGTTCAAGGTCATCCCAGAACCTGTCCATGGGGATGTTCCTGGCCTTAAGCACCATCTTTGATGGGAGGTCAAGGTTAAGTGCATTTATGGTCAGTGTATGGATGTATATTGATAGCGCCACAGGGTCCAGGTCACTGCGGATGCTCCCATCCTGCATTCCCTCCATTATGGCCTCCACCATGATCCTCCACATCCCTGTCCTGAGGTCCACGATCTCCCTTGCATCGGGGCTTTCACTGAGCTCAAACCTTTCTGTACCGCTGTAACAGTAGATTCGGAAGTAGTCAGGGTGTTCCTTTGAGAAGTCGTAGAGTGCCTTGGTCATGGCCCTGACCTTACCGTATCCGTCGGTGTCGAGCCTTAAACAGTCCCTGTACATGTCGTGGAGTATCCTGACACCGTAGAGGTTCACTGCAAAGAAGAGGGCCTCCTTGTTTTTAAAGTAGTAGTAGAGGAGGGCCTTGTTGACTTCTGCCTCCCTGGCTATCTCGTCCATGGTAACCCTGTCGTATCCCTTTGCAAAGAAGACCTTCTCTGCAGCCTTTATGATTTCCTTTCGCCTTTCTTTTCTTTCACGTTCTCTCCTGGAATTGGTGGACATGCCCGGATTTCACCTCTATGCTGCTGTTCTATGGTATATTCTAATTCTTTTAAAACACTTATTGCATCGAAAACCTTATATAGGATTAACTCCAAGTTAAACTTTAACCATTAGTTAAAATTTAACTGGTGGTTAAATAGGAGGTATTTCTATGGTCAACAAAAGGGAGGTACCAGAGGAATGGCCCCACATAGTTGGAGATTACGAGGTTGGCGACTCAGAAAGCCCGGTTGCAGTTGTAACCCTCGGGTCCCATATGGGTGATTCACCTGTAAAGGCAGGAGCAGCCATTGCAGGACCACTACACACCGAAAACCTTGGCATAGAAAAGGTTGTCGGGAATGTTGTTGCAAATCCAAACCTCAGGTTCCTAGTCGTGTGCGGTGCTGAGGTCCAGGGCCACATAACAGGTCAGAGTATAAAGGCGCTCCATGCCAACGGTGTTGACCCTGAAAGCGGAAGGATAATCAATGCAACCGGCGCCATCCCCTACATAGAGAACATGCCTGATGAGGCAATAGAGAGGTTCCGCCAGCAGGTGGAACTTGTTGACATGGTGGATGTTGAGGACATGGATGCTATCAGCTCAGAAATAAAGGAATGTGTAATCAAGGATTCCGGGGCCATGGAAGAAGAAACCCTGATACTGAAAATCAAGGAAGATGATAAGGATAAAAAGGTGGAGCAGAACACCTAGACCTATTTTTATGGGGTCCGGCCGAATCACTGGTCGGCCTCTTCCTCCTTTAATTGGCCTGATGTCTTATTTTTAACCGTCATGGAATCATAACCAGAACATGATACTGCCTTATAAATCTGATTTTTTACGCCGGGACTGGGATTTGAACCCAGGAGGAGCAAAGCTCCACAAGATTTCCAGTCTTGCGCCTTACCTGGCTAGGCTATCCCGGCACAGGGGAGCATGTTAAACAGTTCAGAAAAAGTTTTAAACGCCGGGACTGGGATTTGAACCCAGGCGGAGAGAATCTCCACGGGATCTCAAGTCCCGCGCCTTACCTGGCTAGGCTATCCCGGCACTCTCGGATAAAAGAGATTGATAAACAGTATCTTATATACTTTTTGGTTTTTTTTGGGGTAATTTAGTTATAGGGGGTTTAACCCCAGTTAACTTTTGAGTTCAATTTCAATACTGACATTGTCAGGCACATTCACCTTCATAACCTGGCGCATGGCCCTCTCATCAGCCTCTATACCCACAAGCCTCTTGTGGATCCTCATCTCCCATTTTTCCCATGTTGCGGTTCCCTCACCATCAGGTGACTTCCTTGTCGGGACCACAAGCCTCTTTGTTGGGAGCGGTATCGGGCCTGACATGTCAACGCCTGTCCTCTCAGCGATCTTCCTCAGCTGGTCGCAGACGTATGCCAGTTTTTCAGGGTCTGTCCCTGTGAGTTTAATCCTTGCTTTGTGCATTTAAATCCTCCTAATAAAAAATGGGAAGGGGGTTTATTTTGCTGGCACAAGGTCTATACACATTCCAGCAGCCACTGTCTGGCCCATGTCCCTTATGGCGAACCTTCCCATGTGTGGGATGTCCTTTATCTTTTCGATTACAAGTGGCTTGGTTGGTTTGACCTTCACGACAGCAGCGTTACCTGTTTTGAGGAAGTCAGGGTTTTCCTCTTCCACCTGACCGGTTGCAGGGTTCATCTTCTGCACCAGTTCAAGGAAGGTACATGCAACCTGTGCTGTGTGGCAGTGGAATACAGGTGTGTAACCCACGGTTATAACACCTGGATGCTGGAGGACGACTATCTGTGCTGTGAACTCCTTGGCAACCTTTGGTGGGTTGTCGAGGTGTCCTGCAACGTCTCCCCTTCTTATGTCGTTTTTACCTACACCCCTGACGTTGAAACCTATGTTGTCACCGGGTTCGGCCTGGTCGATCATCTCGTGGTGCATTTCAATGGATTTAACTTCTCCACTGACACCTGCAGGCTCGAATATAACGTTTTCACCCTTCTTGAGGACACCTGTTTCAACACGTCCCACAGGAACAGTACCCACACCTGTGATGGAGTACACGTCCTGGATCGGGATCCTCAGTGGGAGGTCCACTGGTTTTTCAGGTGCTTCAAGGTCGTCAAGTGCTTCAACGAGTGTTTTGCCCTTGTACCATGGGGTGTTTTCACTCTTGCTTGTTATGTTGTCTCCTTCGAAGGCTGAGAGTGGTATGAATTCAACTTCACTTGGCTTGTAACCCACTGTCTTGATGAGTGCTGAGACTTCATCCTTGAGTGCGTTGAATTTTTCTTCATCGTAGTTAACAAGGTCCATCTTGTTGATGGCGACTATGAGCTGGTTTATACCGAGGGTCCTTGAGAGGAAGACGTGTTCCTTTGTCTGTGGCATTACACCGTCATCAACTGCAACAACCAGTACTGCTGCGTCTGCCTGGGATGCACCTGTTATCATGTTCTTAACGAAGTCACGGTGTCCTGGGCAGTCCACAATTGTGAACTCGTACTTGTCTGTTTCAAACTTGGCGTGTGCAAGGTCGATTGTAACTCCCCTTTCCCTTTCCTCGGAGAGCCTGTCCATAACAAACCTGAACTTGTCTTCACCGTCAGCTAACTGCTGTTCGGCGATTGCTCCGGCCTGCAGGAGCAGGTGTCCCACTAATGTGGTTTTACCGTGGTCTACGTGTCCAATAAACGCCAGGTTCATGTGTTCTTTTTCTTTAGCCATTAATATACCTCCATTTTGTATGTGATTAGCCTGATTTCAGTCCAGCACAATGGGTGCTGTTTGTCTAAGGTAATCTCCTATATTGTTTTTAATTATATAAGTTTAATGGGAGGGTTAACCCAGGTAGTGATCTGCCTTGTATGGCTCTGGGCTGAGACCCTTCCTTGTCCTCACTTCTCTTATGATTGTGTGCTGGAGTTCGTTTGGCAGTTTCTCAAATCCAGCGTTCTCTGTTGACCATAGGCATCTTCCTTCTGTGGCTGATCGGATGTCGCCTGCGAATCCGAACATCTCTGCAACAGGCACCGTTGATTCCACCGTTACCATGTCACCCTCCTGGGTCATGTTAACGATCTGTCCACGCCTGTTCTGTATTTCACGTGTCGCGCTTCCCATGTAGTCCTGAGGAACGTTGATGAACACCTTCTGTATTGGCTCGAGTATGGTGGGCTCTGCAGACATCATGGCACCGAAGATACCCTTCCTTATGGCGGGCAGCACCTGTGCCGGACCCCTGTGGACAGCGTCCTCGTGTATCTTGGCGTCCATGAGCTTTATCTTAACACCCATGACCTTTTCCTTTGCGATTGGACCGTTGTCCATGGCGCTCTCAAACCCGTCCATGAGGAGTTCCTTGATCTCGTCAAGGTACTGGATACCACGGGTCATGTTGATGAAGAGGGTTTTCTCATATACATCCCAGACCCTTCTGGCCTCCTCCTTATCCATACCCGCCTCTATAAAGGTCTTGGCCATCTCTTTACCTTTAACACGGCCTTCCTTTATTTTACCTTCCTGTATGGCCTTCATAACAGATTCTTCAACGGGTTCGATTTCTATGTAGAAGCGGTTGTGCTTGTTGGGTGATTTACCCTCAACAGGACCTGCGGTGCCTGAGACAGTCTCCCTGTAGACAACGATTGGCTCTGAGGTTTCTATCTCAACACCCTTCTCATTTATCCTGTAGGCTATGATCTCCAGGTGCAGTTCACCCATACCTGATATGAGGTGTTCGCCTGTCTCCTCATTGATCTCAACCCTGACGGTGGGGTCCTCCTTACCCACCTGTCTAAGCACCTCTATGAGTTTTGGCAGGTCCTTGGTGTTCTTGGCTTCAACCGCAACTGTAACAACGGGTTCTGAGATGTGTTCAAGACCCTCGAAGGCTTTTATCTTCCTTCCGACGTCGCAGATGGTCTCCCCTGCAACGGCATTCTTTGCACCTGTTATTGCAACGATGTTACCTGCAGGGACCTTATCCGTGTTAACCCTTTCAGGCCCCATGTAGACTCCGACCTGCTGTACACGTGCCTTGCTGTGTGAACCCACAAGGAAGACTTCGCTTCCCTTCTCTATGGCACCACCGTAGACACGGCCTGTTGCAACTTCCCCTGCGTGCTTGTCAATACTTACGTCTGTCACCATCACTGCAAGGGGGCCATCAGGGTCTGTTTTGAGCATGGCCTGACCTTCCTCACTTTCAAGGTCACCGGACCATATGATGGGCACCCTGTAGGCCTGGGACTCTGCAGGGCTTGGGAGGTGCTCAACGACCATTCCAAGGATGACCTGGTGCAGCGGGACCTTCTGGGCCAGTTCTTTCTGGTTATCCTCCTTACAGTACTTGTAGATGTCATTGAAGTTTATACCGGTTTCCTGCATTATTGGAACGTTTATAGCCCAGTTGTGGTATGCGGAACCGAATGCAACACTTCCGTCCTCAACACGCACCTGCCATTTCTCCCTGAATTCCTCAGGGGCCATGTTCTTGATGAGTTTGTTAGCGTTTGCAATTATCTTTATGAACCTCTCCTGGAGTTCATTGGCATCCAGTTTAAGTTCATTTATAAGCCTGTCCACCTTGTTTATGAAGAGGACCGGTCTTACGTTTTCCTTGAGGGCCTGTCTCAGCACGGTTTCTGTCTGGGGCATTATACCCTCAACTGCACATACAACAACTACTGCTCCATCCACGGCCCTCATTGCCCTTGTAACGTCTCCTCCAAAGTCAACGTGACCTGGAGTGTCTATAAGGTTTATTAGGTACTCATTTCCCTCGTAGGAGTGGACCATTGATACGTTTGCAGCGTCAATGGTTATACCCCTTGCCTGTTCCTGTTCATCGAAGTCAAGGAAACGCTGATCCCCTGCCAGTTCAGCTGAGATCATCCCTGCACCAGCCAGGAGGTTGTCTGAGAGTGTTGTTTTCCCATGGTCAATGTGGGCCACTATACCGATGTTACGGATATAGTCCGGCTGGTACATGAGCTCCTTAATCTTGCTAATCATTTTTGCACGTCTGCTCACTAAAACCACCTGTAAGTTTAATGTGCGGATCTGGCTATCCTTTCTTTCTCTTCCTTCTTCTGGATTGCGAAGCTCCTTGTATCGTAGTCTGCAGCCAGCATGATTTCATTTGCAAGGCATTCCTCTATGGATTTCTTGTTCTTGAATGCTGCCTGCATGGCGCCCTTGGTTATGAATCCAAGGGATAGGTCCACCCTTCTCTGGGGGGATATGTCCACTGCAACCTGGTACCCTATACCACCGTACTTGATCCTTGTTGTCTCCTCCCTGGGGGATGTGTTTTCAACGGCCTTCACAAGGATCTGAACAGGGTTCTCCTTTGTCCTCCGGTTTATTATTTCGAAGGCCTCCTGGACTATCTTGTAGGCCTTGTTCTTTTTACCTGAATTTCTCTCGGTCCTCATAACCTTGTTTATGAGTCTCTCGACGATTGAGACCTTTGACTTTGCAAACTGTCTCTTCACGTGCCTTCCCATGGTGTGGGGGACGAGGATATCATCAAGGCATATGTACTTGGCGAGGCCCATGTCTTCGACCTTCACCTCGTTAAGTTCCCATCTGTCAAAAACTAAACTCATAGGGATTACCTCACTGGTTTTTCTATTTTTCCTTTAACCATTTCCTGGAGGGACACGTTGTTAACCTTCGTAACCTTCCATCGAACACCAGGGATGTCGCCCATGGACCTCCCTGATGGTCCTCCTATTCCTTCAACAACGACCTCGTCGTGTTCATCGATAAAACCAATGGCGCCGTCTCCAGGTGCGAAGGCCGTGATCTGCTTCCCGTTCTTTATGAGCTGAACCCTCACACACTTCCTTATGGCTGAGTTGGGCTGTTTTGCCTCTATACCCACCTTTTCTATTACGATGCCCCTTGCCTGAGGTGCTCCTTCAAGGGGGTCTGTCTTCACGTCAAGGCGCAGTGATCTTCTCTTGTAATGTGTGTCCTTCCATCTAAAATTCTGTCTTTTACTCTTGAGCTTTTTTGCTGCGAAAAGTCCTGGCAAATGAAATTCCTCCTCTGAAATTTATTTTATTATTATGTTGCTTATGTTATGCTGTCTCCTGGCCAGTAGTCTGGCCCTTTCAATGTTCTGCCCGCCCCTTCCAATGGCGATTCTCTTGTTTTTGGGATCGGTTTCTACTGTGGCTATTTTTTCACCGTTCTCCTTCTGGAGTATCCTTATGCTCCTCACCTTTGCAGGTGCCATGAGGTTCTTTATGAACTCCACAGGGTCGTTTGAGTGTTCGATAACCTCAACGCCCTTGTCAACGGCCTTCTGAACCTTGGCAACTGTGCTTCCCTTTTTACCGATGGCAAGACCCATATCTCCCTTCTTAACAAGGAATGTTATCCTGCCGCTATCGTCGTCAACGATGCAGTCCTTTACCATTGCACCGGTCATGCTTTCAAATAGTGCAATGTACCTTATCTCGTTGGTGGTGAATTTGATGGTCACAGGAACCTACCCCACAATTTCCAGTATTGTTGAATCACCGGGGTCCTTGATGAGGAGGGCACCCACGGTGAATGGTTTACCGCATACAGAGCCTAATTCGACACTGGTGCCTTCATGAGTGTAAACTGGAATCTCTGATAGACCAGCATAGTATTCTATATCCTCCTTCAGGTCCTCTGGAATGTTACTGGCCATTACAACCAGTCTTCCTTTACCCAGTTTAAGGTTCTGGACTGTCTCCTTTGATCCAAGAATAACATTACCAGTATCTACAGCGACTCGTATTCCTCTATCTATGTCCATCTACTGCCTCCTATTTTTTCATTATAACACTAACGGAACCTGTACCCAGGGGTATAGGTTGCCCTATAATAATGTTCTCTATAATACCGGTGAGATGATCGACCTCTCCCCTGATACTTGCTCTTAGAAGGTGTTTCCCGGTTTCTTCAAAAGAAGCCCTTGCAAGGACGCTCGCTTTCTCACCGCTAATACCATGTCTTCCAATGGACTTGACAGAACCATCGGCAGTCATCATATCTGCAACGAGCATTATATGTCTTATGTCCACGGTGAGACCCTGTTCCTCCATGGTTCTCTTTGCTTCGTGAATTATCGCGTTTCTGGCTGCCTCTATACCAAGGACTGTTTCTATCTCATGAATGTCGTTGGTGGTCGTCCTGACCTTATCCACACCCTCTTCTTTAAGAACAGCTCCAAGGTTTGAACCCTCTGTATGGATTACCCATTCATCATCCTCTTTACGGATAACCACCTTGCCTATATTTTTAACCCCGCTTATCTGGAGTTTCCTTACTTTATCTGCAAGCAGTCTGAGCTCCCTTATGGTTGGCTTGGGGGGTTCAAATCTCAGTATGTTGTTATCTATTTCTACTTTCTTAAAAGTTTTTTCCACCTTGGCTATTATATCATCATATTCAAGGTGTTTTTCACGGATTTTCTCATCATCCAGCTCTGCTTCAACTGACATGTCGGCATACTGGATGCTGAAATTTTTAAGGACATCGTTGAGGGTGCTCTTACCTATCTTGTTGGCCTTTTTCCTCACGAACTCCTCATCGTATTTCCTGTCGCCTTCAAAGTATATGCTCATTGTTGGGGTGGATATCTTCTTCCTGGCATCCACTATCTCGATGAGCCTGGGGAGACCAAGTGTAACGTTGAGCTCAGCCACCCCTGCATAGTGGAAGGTACGCATCGTCATCTGGGTACCTGGTTCACCGACTGACTGGGCGGCCACTGTACCAACGGCTTCACCGGCCTCAACCATGGCACGTTCATAGGCCCTTCTGACACCCCTTACAAGTTCATCGAGTTCATCGTCACTGAGGCCGTGCCTTTTAATTGCTTCAGCTATCTCTTCAATGAGCCTCGGGGGGAACTTGGCCCTCTTCCTTTTGACGAGCTCCCTGACCTTCAGTATCCTGAGGTATTCATCCTCCACGGCCTTTAACAGTTCTTCTCCTTCAAGGCCCCTGTTTCTCTCACATATCCTGCTGAAGAGCCTTACAAGGTCATGGAGCTCGGGGTCCTTCAGTTTTTCCTCCTCAGCAATCCCTGCCACGTATTCGGTGACAGGGTCCGGGAGCATAATCCCGTTCCTGGAGGAGTAATCCTCTATCTTTTTAATAACGTCCTGCACAGAATCACCTTACCCCTTCACTTCCCTGATTTAAGCCTTATCTCCTGCACGAGTTTGTCAAGGTCAACTATCTTACCGTAATCACTCTTCGCCGGGTCCACGCCATCCTCACCGAAGCGGGTCTGTATGATAACTCCCCTGTTGTCAACGACCCTTCCATTCTCATCCACCGTGAGGTCCTGGAGGGCGTTCACAAGACGCCTCTGCATGTAACCGCTCTGGGCTGTACGGATGGCGGTGTCCACAAGACCTTCCCTTCCACCCATGGCATGGAAGAAGAATTCAATGGGGTCGAGTCCCTCCTTGTAACTTGAGTGCACGAATCCACGTGACTTAGCACCGAGTTCTCCCTTCTTGAAGTGGGGAAGCGTCCTGTTGTCGTACCCCCTTGTTATACGACCACCACGGACAGACTGCTGACCGACACATGCGGTTATCTGCGTCAGGTTAAGCATGGAACCCCTTGCACCTGTAAGTGCCATTATAACCGCGTGGTTCTCGTCCATGTCAAAGTAGCTCTCTACAATCTCCCCTGACTTGTCCCTGGCCTCACCGAGGACCTGCATTATCTTCATCTCGAGGGTTTCCTCAAGGCTCCTTCCGGGGTGGGGTTCGAGTTCACCGTTCTCATATGCCTCGATGAGCTGGTCTACACGGGCCTCGGCATTCCTGAGATGGGCTTCTATGCGTTCCCTGGCCTCCTCAGGGATCTCCTCATCGTTGGTACTGGTGGTGAAACCTGCATGCATTATACCGGCAATAGCCAGTTTTGTGGCGGAGTCGAGGAATTCCCTGGCGGCTTCGCTTCCATACTCCTTCACTATCTGGTCAAGTATCTTACCTGCAAATGCTCCGTAGGCCTTCTCGTCAATGACACCTGTTACCAGCTGACCGTTCTCTATGACAACGTAGGCGTCGTTTTCACAGTCCATCTCAAGGCATTCGTCACATTTCCTGCAGATCTCCGCACGGTAAACCATGTTGAGGTCGTCCGGGAGGACCATGCTGAATATTTCCTTACCTGTCCACTCGCGGCCCTCCCTGTCGGGGAGGGGGAGCCCTGCCTTCTTGAGGATCTGGAAGGCCTGCTCCTCACTGAAAACAGCCTTTTTCCTTGTGAGGAGGTATGCTCCTGAGATATGGTCGTGTATACCCCCGATGATGGGTCCGCCGAACCTTGGTGAAAGGATATGCTCCTGGACACGCATGAGGGTCTTGGCCTCTGCACGGGACTCCTCTGTCTGGAACACGTGCATGTTCATCTCGTCACCGTCAAAGTCAGCGTTGTATGGGGGGCAGACGCAGAGGTTTAGACGGAAGGTCTTGTAGGGGAGGACCCTGACCTCATGGGCCATCATTGACATCCTGTGGAGTGATGGCTGACGGTTGAAGAGCACTATGTCCCCGTCCTTGAGGTGCCTTTCAACTATGTAGCCGGGTTTGAGGTTTTCCAGCACAACATCCTTTGTCTCATTGTAGATCCTTATCTTCCGGCCGTCGGGTCTTATAACGTAGTTTGCGCCGGGGTGGACGTCCGGTCCGTTTTCTATGTACTCCTTCATGCGGTCTATGTTCCACTCGGTGACATAGACCGGTACCGTGACCTCCTTTGCTATCAGTTCAGGGACGCCCACCTCGTTTATGCTTATGTTGGGGTCAGGGGATATGACTGTACGGGCTGAGAAGTTAACCCTTTTACCTGAAAGGTTGCTCCTGAAACGACCCTCCTTACCCTTCAGTCTCTGGGCCAGGGTCTTGAGGGGCCTTCCTGACCTGTGCCTTGCAGGCGGCACTCCTGATGCCTCGTTGTCGAAGTAGGTTGTCACATGGTACTGGAGGAGCTCCCAGAGGTCCTCAACGATGAGCTGGGGCGCTCCGGCTTCCATGTTCTCCTTGAGGCGCTGGTTTATCCTGAGGATATCAACGAGTTTATGGGTGAGGTCGTCCTCTGACCTTTCACCTGTCTCCAGGGTGATTGATGGTCTCACGGTAACCGGGGGGACCGGGAGTACGGTGAGGACCATCCATTCGGGTCTTGCAACCTCCGGGTTGACTCCGAGGAGAAGGGAATCATTGTCGGTTATCCTCTCAAGGCGCTCCCTGACTTCACTTGGTGTTAGCTTGTAGTCGCCCTCAACGATTGAAACCGGTTTGTCAAGTTTTATTTCTTCCTGTTCCTCCTCACAGTGGGGGCACCTGTCACGTCTTGCCTCTGCGTATATCTCCTTTATTATGGGTGTGAGGCTTTCCTCCCTCTCCATGGCTTCAAGTATCCTCTGCCGGTAGTCCTGGATTTCTGTTTCCGTCAGGAGTATCCTGCTGCATTTCCTGCAGATGGATCTGAGTATCTTGTGTATGGTGTCTGCAAAACCAACATGGATCACGGGCCTTGCAAGGTTTATGCTTCCAAAGTGCCCGGGGCACTCACCACCCTTGGCACCGCAGCTTCTGCACCTCAGACTTGGATCTATAACCCCTAACCTTGGATCCATGAGTCCGTTCTCGATGGGGTACCCGTCCTCGTCATAGGTGTCCGGTGTCACTATCTGGGCCACGGACATCTTCCTTATATCCTCAGGGGACATGAGCCCAAAGTTTATCTGGGAAATTTTCTTTAAAATTCCTCTCAAGGTATTCTCTCCTTTGGTTTATTCCCTTAAATCCATTATCATGCCTTATCTTCAAGTACAAGCTTTGGGAAGATGCATAGACTTTTAAGCTCGTCCAGGAGTAATTTGAATGCGTATGAGATCTCCACAGGGAATGATTCAGAGTCCTCACATATTGGACAGTACTTCTTGTCCCTGATCTTGTCGTAGATGGCTATCATACCACATTCCGCACATACGAGGGCCTCGTACTTGTCTGATTCATCAAGAAGCCTCTCTTTCAGGGCCAGAGCTGCTCCATGGGCGATCAGACAGTCCCTTTCCATTTCACCGAATCTGAGACCTCCTTCCCTCGCCCTTCCCTCTGTGGGTTGTCTTGTAAGGACCTGCACCGGACCCCTTGAACGCGCGTATACCTTATCTGTTGTCATGTGGTGGAGTTTCTGGTAGTATGCAACGCCTATGAATATCTCGGCCTCTATCCTTTCCCCGGTTATGCCGTTGTAGAGTGTTTCAACACCTGCACTTTCAAATCCGTTGGCCTTCAGGGCTTCCTTCAGGTCCTTCTCTTCCTCACCGGTGAAGGGTGTTCCGTCCACGCGCCGCCCCTCCATGCAGGCGGCCTTACCTGCAAGCATCTCAAGGACCTGTCCCACCGACATCCTTGAGGGTATGGCGTGTGGGTTCACTATGAGGTCGGGTACAACACCGTCCTCTGTGAAGGGCATGTCCTCCTGTGATACTATGAGGCCCACAACCCCCTTCTGACCGTGCCTTGATGCGAACTTGTCACCGAATTCTGGCTGTCTCTGTTCACGCACCCTTATCTTGGCAAGTCTGCTTCCCTCAACGGTTTCTGTGAGGAGAACGGCGTCAACGATTCCCTCTTCCCCGCGCCTCACGGTTACCGATGTTTCACGTCTTCTCTCTGCAACCGTTCCAAATTCATCGATCTCTTCAAGGAAACGGGGCGGTGATGTTTTACCGATGAGCACATCGCCTGATGACACCTCTGTTTCTGGGTTGATTATACCGTCCTCGTCAAGGTGCCTGTAGTCCCTCTCTGAACGGTAACCCCGGACACCCTTCTCAGGTATCTCGAAGCGGTCCTCCTGCCCCCCGGGGTATCTGCGTTCCGTTGCCTCATATGACCTGAAAAATGATGACCTTGCAAGGCCCCTTTCAAGGGATGCCTTGTTGAGGATGAGGGCGTCCTCCATGTTGTAGCCCTCGTAGGACATGACTGCCACCACGAAGTTCTGACCGGATGGCCTTTCATCGTAGCCTATCACGTCGATTATCCTTGTCTTGACTATGGGGACCTGGGGGTGGTGGAGGAGGTGGGCGCGTGTATCCGTACGGAGGTCATAGTTTGATGCGTAGAGACCAAGGGCCTGTTTTGTCATCCCCGCCTCCATGGTGTTCCTTGGGGATGAGTTGTGGTTTGCGAATGGTATGATCCCTGCACAGATACCCAGCATGGTTGACGGGTCAATTTCAAGGTGGGTATGTTCCTCTGTGACCTCCTCGGGGCTCATTGCTATGTAGGTGTTCTCCTCCTCCTCGGCGTCAAGGTACTCTATAATCCCCTGTGATATGAGGTCGTCCCATTCCATTTCACCGGAGCTGAGTTTTTCAAGGTGTTCCTCCTTGAGGAGGGGTTCGCCGTCCTCCACGATGATCAGGGGTCTTCTGGCCCTCCCGGGATCCGTGAAGATGTATATCTCATGGTTTTCAGGGTAGTGGGTTATGTTCATTTCATGGGATACTTCTCCGGACCTTCTCTTAGCCCGTATCTCCTCAACAAATTCTTCAGGATTGTCGCAGGTCCCTATAAGTTTTCCATTAATGTAGATCTTGGTTTTATTCACGTAACAGCCTCCCGGTGGAAAAAATTAGTTAATAACCCCCATTTTTTTGATGACTTCTTCAATTTCATCAGGGTCTGAGCCCTCGGATATCTTGGCCATGAGGGCGAGGTTCTTGACAAGACCACAGTTCGGACCTTCAGGGGTCTCGTTGGGGCAGATCTTACCGAACTGTGTCGGGTGAAGGTCCCTTGCCTCGAAGTGGGGCTGGCTCCTGCTCAGTGGTGATACAACCCTCCTCATATGGGAGAGTGTACCCATGTAACTTGTCCTGTCCAGTAGCTGGCTCACACCTGCCCTTCCACCGACCCAGTTACCTGTTGCGATGGCGTGCTTCAGGTTTTCGCTCAGGACGTCGGATCTCACGGCCTGCTTTACAGAGGGTTCCTTTCCCCTTGCAAGGCTCCTCTCGAGCTGGTAGCTCATATCCCTGGTTAGACTTGTGAAGGCAACCCTGAAGAGGTCCTCCATGAGGTCTCCTGATACCCTGAGGCGCTTGTTTGTGTAGTGGTCCTTGTCGTGGGGTTTGCGCTCCCCTGAGATGACCTGCAGGAGCATCTCTGTCATCTCAGCAAGGTACACTGCCTTTTCAAGTCTCTTATCGGGTTCTGTTCCTATGTGCGGTAAAAGATAACGGTCAATAACATCCTCGGCCCTTTTTATACGGTAATCCTCGGTCATGCCCTTGGCAACGCGGTTACCGATGTATTTTATGGCGCTTCTTATGAGGTATTCCCTTCTCTCTTCTTCATCCATTTCTTCCATTTTATCGCTGTCAAGTTTCAGCTTGTCAAGGGATACCTGGATGTCGTCTGCAGCTATCATCTGATAGTTGAAGTCATCTGATATGCTTGTGATGATCTCCTGGTCGGTTGCAAGGCCCAGTGCCCTCAGGAGGATTACAAGTGGAAGTTCTCCCGGGACGTAGGGGAACGATATCCTCAGGAAGACGCCTGTCTTCCGGGGCTTCCTGTACTCGAGGGATATTCTTGCCCTGAAACCGCTCCTTAGGGATGTGACGATGGCCCTTGCCCTGTTCTCATCCTCTTCACCTATCCTTTCAAGGATTATCTTGTTGGGGGCTATCTCCTCCATTGTTACAATGGACCTCTCTGATCCATTGACGATGAAGTAGCCTCCAGGGTCTGCCGGGTCCTCGCCCTTTTCAATGAGTTCATCTCTTCCGAGACCATGCAGGTGGCATATCTCTGATTTGAGCATAACAGGCAGTTCACCGATGTAGACCTTCTCGAATTCTGTCTCGGAGCCGCCCTCCTTGAGGAGCCTCATTTCAAGGCTCATATGGGCGGAGTAGGTCAGGTTCCTTAGCCTTGCCTCTGTAGGGTATATCTTGCTCTTGGAACCATCAGCCTCCTTTATGAAGGGCTTTTCGATGGTAACCTTCCCGGTCTCAACGGTGTACTGGCCCTGTTCAAGTTCTATAGGTTCGCTGGTGTCTATTATTTCCTGTATCCTGTTACTCACAAAGTCGTTGTATGAATGGATGTGGTGGTCCACCAGGTCGTACTTATCAAAAAACGCGTCTACCAATCCCCATGCACTTTTTTTCATGGACTTCCTCCAAAACAAATTAAATGATGAATAATTATCATGCCGACCCTATCTTAATCTGGAAAATCAGTCCTGAACGAGCCTGTATGTAATGAATTCCTCTGCAGTTGCACTTCTACGAATTATCTTCACTATATCCCTCCTTTTAGCACCTATGGCCTTCACCACAGGGTCAGTTGTTTTTATCTTGGGCAGCTGTTCTGGATGCACATCCAGCTCCTTCAGCACCCTTTTTGCTTCAGAATCATTCAAAACAACATGTTCCGGAACCAGCTGGTGTTTCAAGATATCCTTCTTCACAATTCAGTCCTCCAGATAAAAAGTCACCGTAAAATTAGATAGCGGGCCCGACGGGAATTGAACCCGCGACCACTTGGTTAAAAGCCAAGCGCTCTGCCAGACTGAGCTACGGGCCCTGAAGGAACGCCCTGGCCGGGAATTGAACCCGAGTCGCGGGCTCGACAGGCCCGCATGATAGCCCCTACACCACCAGGGCAGGTCTCCAGAATGAGAGCATACCACTGTTCTCTCTTTTACCTGCTTATATACTTTACCATTGCTGTATGACATACATGTTTTAAATGTATATTTTCATAGTATTTAAAGCTTTCACACCGATGGTGAAGTCCCGCCTGCCGGACTTGAACCAGCAACCCTCGGATCTACAGTCCGATGCTCTGCCAAATTGAGCTAAGGCGGGTGATATACATCATTGGGGGTGATGTATATTTAAGCTTTGTGGATGGGACCACCCGGATTTGAACCGGGGTCTCAGGCTCCCAAAGCCCAAAGGATCGACCAAGCTACCCTATGGTCCCTCTATGAGTATCATTTAAAGCCCCGGACGGGAATTGAACCCGCGACCACGAGATTACAAGTCTCGCGCTCCACCAGACTGAGCTACCGAGGCATTTCCAATGTTAGTAACTACTCCCTTATATAGTTTGTGGTTAGGGGTGCGTGCATTCCTCAAGCACCCTCACCGCAGGCAGTTCCTCACCTGCAAGCAGGCTTATGCTGGCACCACCACCACTGCTTATATGACCTATCCTGTCCTCAAAGCCCATCTTAACCGCAGCAGCAGCAAGATGACCTCCACCTATAATCGAGAACCCATCTGATGATGAGATGGCATTAAGGATGTCCTGGGTCCCGATACTGAAATCAGGGTTTTCAAAGACCCCTGCAGGTCCATTTGCAAATATGGTCCTTGCTTCACGGATCCTCTCGGCATAAACCTTGATGGTCTCCATTCCAATGTCCTGTATCTGGAGGTTCGGTATCTTTGAAACAGGGACATCCACCCTTTTACCATCCCTGCACACGGCAACATCCACGGGGACAAGTATACGGTCACCGAACTTCTTCTTAAGCTTCCTCGCAACCTTTATGAAGTCACAGTAACCCCTGCTTTTAATGAAGTCACAGTTCACTCTCCCTATCTTCACACCGGAACCTGCAAGGAATATGCTGGCAACAAGTCCAGTTGTCAGTATGAGGTCGGCGCTCCCGTTTTCAAGGACATTCTTCATGACCATGATGGAGTCATCCACCTTCACACCGCCCAGCACATAGACACAGGGCCTCTTAACATCCTTAAGGGCACTGTAAAGGGTTTTAAGCTCCCTCTCCATTACACGCCCTGCGGCGGATGGCAGCTTAACTGCGAAGCCAACAAGGGAAGGCTGGGACCTGTGGGCTGCTGCAAATGCATCGTTTATGAAGAAGTCAATAAGGGGTGATAGCTTCCTTACAAGGTGCGTCTCGGCCTGTTCAGATGGGCTTCTCTTGAGGACCTCCTCGGAGTAGAAGCGCACGTTCTCAAGGAGCAGCACCTCACCATCCTTAAGCTCCCTTATACTCTCCCTTGCAGCGCAGCCAAAGATGTCATCCACGTACCTGACTGGCCTTTCAAGTATCCCTGAGAGTACGTGGGCGTGCTGCTCCAGGGTGGTGAAGTCCTTCTTCCCGGGCCGGCTCTGGTGAGCCATCACAACGGTTCTGGCTCCCCTGTCCGAGAGTTCACGTATCGTTTCTGCATGGAGCCTTATCCTTGTATCATCCAGTATGGTCCCGTTCTGTGGGTCAACAGGTGAATTTATATCCACCCTGACAAGGACGGTCCTCCCTGACACCTCAAGGTCATCGATGGTCTTAAAGTTAAAGGACATTGAAGACCCCCCATCATATCTTACTTACAAGGTCAAGGAGGGCCCTTTCAGGGTCATCTGCAAGGATTATACCCGATGCAAGGAGCACACCCTCCGCTCCCAGGTCTCTGGCGGCCTTCATATCATCACCCGTGGATATTCCGGCACCGCAGAGGACCTTAACGTCTGGGTTGATTTTCTTCACAGCATCCACACTTCCGGTAACAACCTCAGGTTCCGCCTTTGACACAGGTATCCCTGAACCTATAAGTTCCGGTGGTTCAACAGCCACAAAGTCAGGTTCAAGGGCTGCGGCAGCAGCAGTGGTCTGCACATTGTTGGTACAGACAACAGATACCATATCAAGTTCCCTGACCCTTGATATAACAGCCTCCACGTCCGCAAGGAGCATCCTCCTCTCGGAGTGGTTTATGAGGGTGCCTCTAGCACCTGCCTCCAGGGCACACTCTGCAAGCACGCTGCCGGTATGCCCCCCTGCCCTGATGGGGTCAATGTGCTGGGCCATAACAGGGATCTCAACGGCTCCCGCAACCCTTGAAAGGTCCATGTGCTGGGGCGCCACCGCTATGTTCACGCCTGTTTCATCTGCAACCTTCTGACAGGCTGATGCCAGTTCAACGGCTCTTTCACCGGTTGACTCAAGATACGTTTTAAAGTTCAGTATAACGATGGGTGTGTCTTCCTTCAACTCCAATCCTCCGGATGATTAATGAGAATTATCTGATAGTATGGAGGGTATCTATTATAATAATATGTGTCAGTTATAACTCTGCTTGGGCGTGACTGGAGGGATGATCCTGTACTGGATGATGATATAAAAAAAGATGTGTAAACATTATACTACATGTTGTAGGTTATTATACTACATGTTGTAGGTTTTGACAACGGTGTTTGTCTTCCCACAGGTTGCAGTATAATGTTTACTTCCATATCTCTTTGTTACCAGTGACGGTTCAAAGCTTGTCCATCGTCCCTCAGAGTAGACATGGAGCCACCTGTGCCTTGATGAAGCTGATGTTGCACCCTGAACTACCTTTACCTTGTAGCCGTTGGCTGCAAGTTTCTTGGCGGCCCAGTCTGAAAGGCCCCAGCAGTCACCGTACCCTGCTTTTTCAACACCCTCTGCTGTGTGCGGACCACCGGACCTGTGGTTGAAGTTCCTGTTTATGTAGCCAGCGAGTCTTTCAAGGCCCTCATCGCCCTGGAGGTCATTGAGTCCCTCTGAGCCTGCTGCACGGGTGTAGGCCTTCCCTGTGGTGGTCCTGTAACTGGCCTTTGACCTGTACTTTCTCTTGACCTTTGTCCTGTAGGCGGCCTTTGTGTATTTCTTCTTTGTATATCTGGTGTAGCTCTTGGATTTCTTGGTGTACTTCTTTGTGTAAACAGCACTTACCTTAACTGCTTGTTCTGACTTTATTAAAGTTGGTTTTTCGCCAGTGGAATCTTGAGATTCCATCTGTCCTAGAGGTATGGTACTCACTGCTACTGCAAGTGCAAGTAGAGCGAGGTAACGCGAGTGTCTCTTAATCTTACCGCCTCCGCTGATGGCAGGTCATATCCTGCCGACCTTACCATGAACCTTAATCAACATCACAGATATATATAAATCTTTGTTTCCAGAGGAAGACAACAAAGCTTATATACTGCCTTTCTCTTGATTTGGAGGACTCTCAGACTGAATTGGAGGATAAGGTTTTAACTAGCTATTGGAGGGCCCTGTTCATCCAGCAAAGGAAACAGAGGGCCTTAAAGATACTTAAAGGCCCTTAAAATCCATTCAAATACATTGTAGATTAAATATATGTTTTAAGGCGTTAAAAAGTATTTAAATCCATGCAAAGCCCCCTGATGGATTAAAGGGGCGTTTAAGGGTCCATGAATACCCTGCTATGATAATAACCATCAGGATTTTAGTATGATGAAAGTTATCTTTATATCAGGGCGTCCAACCTATAAATTAGAGCAGTCTTATCAAAATTTAAGATGGGTCATGGATGTATTCAGAAGAAGCAAGGCAAAGAATGGAGAGAATGGGGTACCGTTTTGTTGGAAGCAACCTCCACTCAGCCGTTAAAACGTGCCTCTGGACAAAGAAGAGTATAATAAATGAGGGAGTCTGCTATAAGGAGAAATTCTACGGGATTAAAAGCCACAGATGCCTTCAGATGTCCCCGGCAGTACCTTTCTGCCAGCAAAAGTGTCTTTTCTGCTGGAGAAACCTCTCATCAACGCGTGTTCAGTGGGAAGGCCCGTGGGATGAACCCTCAGAGATAATAGACGGGGCGGTTGAGGCCCAGAGGAACCTTCTCTGCGGCTACTTCGGTAACGAGAAAGCCGATAAAAGGAAGGCCCTTGAGGCACAGGAACCATCAAACGCAGCAATATCACTGGCAGGGGAACCCCTCCTTTACCCGGACATGGACGGTCTCCTTGAGGAATTCCACAGGAGAAACTTCACAACCTTCCTTGTCACAAATGGCCTTGCAGCTGAAAACCTCGAGTCCCTTTCTGAAGAACCAACACAGCTCTACATATCCCTGGACGCCCCTGACAGGGAAACATATGAAGAACTGTGCAGGCCTCAGATTCAGGGGGCATGGGAACTCATGAACCAGTCCCTTGAACTCATGCCCTCCTTCAGGTGCAGGAGGGTTCTGCGGATCACCGCGGTGAGGAACATTAACATGAAAAGACCGGAACTCTTCGCGGATATGATAGAAAGGGCCCGCCCAGATTTTGTTGAGATCAAGGCCTACATGTACATAGGTTACTCAAGAAGGAGGCTTGAGGTAGATAATATGCCCCTCTTCTATGAGGTTTACGAATTTGCAGAGAAAATCGCAGCCGAATCCGGCATGGATATAGTTGATGAGTCAAGGGAAAGCCGGGTCGTCCTTCTGGGATGATCTGCATACATTTCTTTTCATCTGATATCCCATGCACCTAGAAGTTATTGGTATAGTTGATACTGAAAACCACCAGGATCTAGGGCATCAAGCTTCAGGATGTTCATGGTTATTGGTATAGGGACCCTATTGAGGAAGTCTGCTTATTCTTTCATGGTTAACGGCCTGGAGGACCCTATTCGTCCTTTGAGGTTACCCATACCGGTATAAATACCCGGAGAACCATAATAATATGGAGGTGGTATCTATGAGAAAACTAGTTCTGGGACTTCTCATCGTCATCATGGTGACCGCACCAGTATTTGCTGCCTCCGGGTTTTCAATAACACTTGGTGAGGCAACAGACAGCAACCCTGCCTACAGGAACTCTGTCCTGAATTACTTCAAATCAAAGACAGACAGGGATATTAACAGTGCTGACATAAGGGTTATAAGGGCATCTGAGGTTAATGAGGTCTCAAAGGGCATCACGGGCCTTGTCTATTCACCATCCCAGATCCTCTCCTGTGCAATGGTGGACCTCTCCTACTCGGAGGGGATAAAGGTCTCGGTTGATGCAAGCAAGATAAGGGTGGTGACACCTGAAATGTACGCCAATGCCCTGAGGTCCTCGGGTATAGATCGTGGATACGTGGTGGTAACATCACCAGTCCCTGCATCCGGTGAGGCCGCCCTTGCAGGGGTTCTCAGGTCATATGAGATTGCTGTGGGTCAGGAGATCCCTGAGGAGGCTAAAAAGGTTTCCATAGAGGAAATATACCTCCAGAGTCAGCTTGCAAATGATACCAATGCAACAGGGGACCAGATAGCACGGCTGTTCGGGGAAGTTAAAAACCAGACAGAGAACAGGAACCTTCAGGACCCTGCTGATATACAGAACGTCGTTGTTAATGTTGCACAGGACATGAACATCAACCTTTCAGATAACCAGGTCCAGCAGGTTGCTGATTCGGTTGCAGCATCCCAGAGGGTTCAGGGAAACCTCACGGACTTTAAACAGAAACTTGAAAGTATGAGCCAGCAGGCTGGAGGTGCAGATATACTGCAGCAGATCTACGATTTCCTTGTGGGTATCTACAACTACATAGTGGGGATGACTTCCCCATAAGGTTTATTTTTTCTGACTGCCTTACAATTATATTTATATTTAGAGCTCTACAATATTTCCTACATGTTGATAGCTCAGAATAACCTTCAGTTCATACTGAAAGTTGCAGTGATAATCCATGTTGGGGTGCTTCTGCTCTTCAACGTGGTGGCAGTTCCACTGAGCCTCGTGATGTTCCTTGGAACACTGATCACGATTATAATTGCATTGGTCTTCGCACTCGACGCAGCATTCCTCTTACTTCCGCTTCTCTCACACCATGAGTTCACACACCCCTTCGGACCCTTCGCAGTGTTATTCTGGGTTACCATGGTGGCATCATTAAACCTCCTGACAGAGGCAGGTATAAGGTCAACATCCATTAAGAAACTATCACTCCTCCTCTTCTTCATCATAGCAATTGCAGGGGGAATCATGCACAGATCATTCCTTATACTCTGGCTTTCCGGATGGGCCTTCGGATACATACTCATGTCCCGGAGTTTCAGGAGAAGCACAAAGATAACCCCGAAGTCCATTGCATCATTCTTCCTTGCAGGGGCAGGGGCCTTCGCCCTTCTGGAGTTCCTATCAAAGGTTCTGAATAAAAGTGTTCTGAGCCCCATGCTCAGGATAACAAGGCTTGAAGAAAACACGATCCCAAGCCTGTCCCTTGTACTCAAGAACACGACCTTCTGGGGCCATGTGCAGGGGTCATGCTACTGGAAATCGGCATGCCTCGGAGGCGCCGATGGATACATAACGCTACCGGTTACAATGATACAGAACCTCGGGCTCCCCTATCACATATTCTATGGCGTGCTTGTTGTTAAGAAGGATTACATAGACTACATGCTCCCGGGGATATTTGCGGTGGCATTTGATGCAGGATTCTTCGGCCTCATCTTCCTGCTCTCATGGGTGATGATAGTAACCATCTCGGGTCTGAAGGTTCTTAAGAGGTACCAGGAGCAGAGGTTAAATGGAAGCAGAATGTACCTTGGAAGGGAGGCCCTCCTGATAGGTTCTCTGGCGGCTTTTCTTTCCCAGAGCCTTATTGGACTGTTTATATTCAACAGGTCCTTTAACTCATCAGCCCTCCTTACGTATATTATAATATCCGCCATGGTCATGGCACACACGGTTACCGTTAAGAGGAGCATTCAGTGATTGTTTTTTTTCCACTTTCTTGTGGAGTTCTCTGGGTTTGTGATGTGGCCAGGAGAATAACCTTTGAAAAGGGAGGATATCATAAGGAAATCAACTCTTTCAAAAAAAAAAAATAAATTATTTTGAAATTTCAACAGCCTTTTCAGCAGCCATTTCAAGGGAGGTTTCAAAGGGGATGCCTGCTTCTTTAAGGATCCTCTGACCCTCCTCTTCATTGGTACCTGTAAGGCGTATTACCAGGGGGACCTCCCTGCCTGCGTCTTTCAGGGCATTCACAACTCCACGGGCCACATCATCGGCCCTTGTTATACCCCCAAGGACATTCAGAAAGATGACCCTTACCCTTGGATAGGAAATAACGAGTTCAAGGGCCCTCCTTATAACCTCTTCTGATGCACCGCCACCTATATCCAGGAAGGTGGCAGGTTCTCCGCCTTTAAGTTTTATGAGGTCCATGGCTGTCAGTGTAAGCCCGGCACCGTTACCTATCACTGCGATATCACCATCGAGTTTAACGAATGCGAACTCCTCGGGCTCGTATTCATCCATCTCCCTGAACTCAGGGTGACGGTAGATGGAGTCATCATCAACCTCCACCTTGGCGTCGGCTGCAACAACTTCCCCATCCGAGATCACAAGGGGGTTTATCTCGGCAAGGCGGGCGTCATACTTCCTGAAGAGGCTGTAGAGTTTCCATATAACACCCCCGACCCCGGGTATCAGTTCACTTTCAAGGCCCATCTTCCTTGCTATCTCCCTGGCCTCGTATGGCAGGAATTCATCAAGGGGGTTTACATGGTACCTCACTATCTTCTCAGGAGACTTCTCTGCCAATTCCTCTATATCAACGCCGCCCTCAATGCTTGCAATTATAAGGGGCATCTTCTCTGCCCGGTCAAGGACAACGCTAACATAGAGTTCCCTGTCTATTGGTATCTTCTCCTCAATGAGCACCCGTTCAACGGTTTCCCCTTTAATCTCTGATGAAAGGAGCTTCCCGGCGACTTCAGCAGTATCTGATGGTGATGCGAAAAGTATTCCCCCGGCCTTTCCACGTCCACCCGTGAGCACCTGGGATTTCACTGCAACGTCACATCCAAGTTTTTCTGCAATACCTGCAGCTTCCTCGGGTGTTTCTGCGACACCACCCCTCGGTGTGGGTATTCCCTCCCTTCTGAAGAGTTCCTTGGCACTGTACTCATATAGTTTCATGGGGACACCTCCTTGACTACCTCACGCCCAGCCCTGAATGCCATGAGGTTTTTTTCATCCGTACCAGGGGGTACACTGTCCCTTATGGCGTTCTCGGCGCCCTCAACACTCACAACACCGGTGGCCTCTGTAAGGGCTCCCATCATGACCATGTTGGCGACTATGGTTAGACCTATCATCTCCTCGGCGGTCCTTGTTGCAGGGGCCCTGAAGTACCTTACATTCCTTTCCCTTATGAAATCCTTTATTTCAGACTCAACGACCATGTCAGGGTCCACGATGAGCGTACCCCCCCTTTTAAGGTCGTGCATGTAGGTTATGAGGGCCTCGTGGGACATTGCAACGAGGATGTCGGGGCTCTGGACCTTGGGGTAGTCTATCTCCTCATCACTTATGACCACCTCGGCCCTTGAAGCCCCGCCCCTTGCCTCAGGCCCGTAGGACTGGGTTTGAACAGCGTATAAACCATCATAGAGGCTTGCAGCTTTCCCGAGAACTATTCCTGCAAGTATAACTCCCTGACCACCAAATCCAGCTATTCTGATTTCTCTTCTCACTTCAATCATCTCTGTAGGCTGATCTGATTATCCTGAGATCCGATCCTGACCTTTCACGGACCATCTCATTTATCCTTTCGCAGAGTTCAGGTCGGGGGTTATCTGAGAACTCACCGACTATAAGCTTGCCCTCAACCTCTTCAGGGTCCATTTTAAGGGCCTTCCTCCGGTTTAAACTGTTCTCCTTCATGAACTTCATCATTTCAACGGGTGAACGCATCCTGTTCTTCCTCCCAAAGTATGTCGGGCACTGGGCGACTGCCTCTATGAATGAGAAACCCCTGTTTTTAAGTCCCTTTTTTATGGAGTTTGCAAGCTGAAGGGGGTGTGCTGTGGTCCACCTGGCAACATAGCTTGCACCCGCGGCCTTCACAAGCTCTGCAAGGTCAAAGGGTTCTTCAAGCGCCCCGTAGGGTGCCGTGGTCCCGAAGCTCCCCTCGGGTGATGTCGGGCTTATCTGTCCACCGGTCATCCCGTATATGCTGTTGTTTATGCAGATAACCGTCAGGTCAACGTTCCGTCTTGCACCGTGTATCAGGTGGTTTCCGCCTATGGCGGCGGCGTCACCATCCCCGGTGAATACAACCACATCAAGAGACGGGTTTCCAAGTTTTAAACCTGTTGCGAATGATATTGGCCTTCCATGTGTGGTGTGGAGGGAATCGCACTTCACATAACCCGGTATCCTTGAGGAACACCCTATACCCGAGACCATTGCAATGTTTTCGAAGTCAAGGCCCGCCATCTCCATGCCCTTGAAGAATGTGTTGAGCACTATCCCGTTACCGCACCCTGCACAGAATATGTGTGGCAGCCTTTCCCTCCTCAGATACTTAAGGTAGGGGTTTTCTTTTCCATCCATACTAACACTCCTATCTGTTCATCTTCAGTATCATTTCAAGGATCTCCCCTGGCCTGTGGATCTCTCCACCTATCTTCGGGAGCAGTTCAACGTCAGCCATTCCACCAGCAGCCCGCTGAACCTCATAGAACATCTGACCAAGGTTCATCTCAACAACAAGTAACTTTCCGGACCTTTCAGCCGCCTCCATGACTTCTGCTTCGGGGAATGGCCATGGTGTGTTTATCTTCATGTAACCCGCCTTGACGCCGTTTTCCCTTGCCATTTTAACTGCGGTTGCAACTGAACGTGATGGTGCACCGTAGGATATGACTGTTATGTCAGCGTCTTCGGTGTACCTTTCATCCACATCCACTATCCGGTCCCTTTTTTTCAGTATCTTGTCACAGAGCCTTTTAACAAGTTTATGGTGTCCCTCGGGGTTTGAGGCGTCGGGGTATCCCCGTTCATCATGTGTGAGTCCTGTTACAGGGATTTTGTAGCCGTCCCCAAAGGCCGGCATCTCAGGGACACCATCATCGGGGGCCTTGAATGGAAGGAATTCCTCCGGGGGAAGCTCAGGCGCCCTTCTTTTCCTTACAGGGACCCTTTCGGGTATGGTGATCTTCTCCCTCATGTGCCCGACGATCTCATCGCTGAGCACGGTTACGGGCACCCTGTACTCCTCTGCAAGGTTGAAGGCCTTAACCGTGAAGTCAAAGCACTCCTGGACCGATGAGGGTGATAATGCTATTATCTCATAGTCGCCATGGGACCCCCACCTTGCCTGCATCATGTCGCTCTGAGATGCCATGGTTGGCTGGCCGGTTGATGGCGACCCCCTCTGGACATTGACGATAACAAGGGGTGTCTCTGTCATTGCAGCGTATCCAATGTGCTCCTGCATCAGGGAGAATCCTGGCCCTGAAGTTGCTGTCATCCCCTTAACACCACTCCAGACAGCCCCGATAACAGCTCCAAGGGCTCCTATTTCGTCTTCCATCTGGACAAAGACTCCGCCCTCGCGTGGCAGGATGGCTGCCATTTCCTCCGCTATCTCTGTTGAGGGTGTGATGGGGTAACCTGCAAAGAACCTGCACCCTGCCTTGAGGGCTCCCCTGGCGCAGGCATCATTTCCCTGTATAAAATATTCTTCACTCATCTTCATACACCACTATTGCCTGATCTGGACACATCATCATGCATAGCCTGCACTTGGTGCACCTTTCAAGGTTTTTTGGGACGGGTTCATGGACACCCTTCCGGTTCAGCTTCTCTGATCTTGCGTAAACCCCTTCAGGGCAGAATTCTCTGCATATGTCACATCCCTTACAGAGCTCCGAGTCTATCCTTATCATGGTAATCTTCCATTGAGTGTTATATCCAGAGTTTGGTTTCTGAATTATAAATAATTAATCAGGGAGGATAATAACTATCCCTGTATTTATTCATCATGGACGTACATGAGGGGGTACTTGAGTTCCTCAATGTACTCGAGGCGGACCCTGATCACTGCTGAGCCGTACTCCACAGTCAGGGTGACATCCAGCATTTCCCCTGTGAGTGATGTGTATCCAAATTCTCCTGACGCCTCCATGAGGCGTTCCCTGTCTATATGGACTTCAACATCCCTGATGGCGGGCTGCAGGCTTATGGCTTCTGCGATGGCCCTTTCAAGGTCCTCTGCGATTCTCAGATTCACGGGTGTTCCGGTAAACTGATGGAAGAGAGCACCCATGCTGATTCCGCCTTCAAATATGGCCCTTTCTCTATCTGTAAGGTTGGAGAAGTATTTACTGTCAGCATCCTTCATTTCTGATTACTCCTTCAGTTATTATGACTTTCCATCATTGGAATTTTTTCATATTATTTCTGTCAGATTCCATCCTTCCAGAACCTTTTTAGACAGGCTCAGATCCCCATCATGCTGTTGATTTCTGAGAGTTTGTCGGATATGAACTCCGGTGGAACAGGGAAGATGTATCCCAGGATAAGAAATAGTGTAAGTCCTATTACAGCAGCAAGGAGAATCCTTTTATCCTCAGAAACAGGGTATATCTTGGTGATAAAAAGCCCTCCGATTAGAAAACCTGTGATTATCAGGAGGGCATAGTACCTCCTGGGGTTTTCCACCTTAAGGCTCTTCTGGTAGGGCGTTATCCTCACAAGTTTGCATTCAACTATGAGCCGTTCCCTTGTTGACCCCGGCGGGTGGCATGTGATGAGGAAAAGCCGGGCTCCCTGTTCCACTGACATCTGGTAGGATTCAGGGACAATGAATGAACGGTTTACACGGTACTCTGCAAGCCCTATACCCGGCCAGTTAAGGTAAACCTCATCCCCAGCCCTTAACCTGTCAAGTTTGAGGAAGGGTGATCCATAGAGGGTTCTGTGACCGAAGAGTATCACGGTTCTGTTCCCGGGGGTGTAGGATCTTGGTTCATGGTAGACCCCGTAGAATACTGATCTGTTGTTTATATTCTCTGTAAGGTTGAGGGAGGGTATCTCAACTACCGGTGAATCAACATCCCTCTGATGGACCGTTATCTGGGAGGAGTAGAAGCTTACCTCAATAAGGGCGTAGAGTGAGATTATAAACATACCAGTGATTACAAGAGCCGTGCTAAGCCTCAAGAGGTCCCCCCTTTAAAAAAATAAAGGTTAATGGGTCAGCGCATTAGCCTCGTGTATGCCACTGCTGCCGCTGTTACAAGGGCCCCTATGACCAGCGGACCGTAGGGCGCCCCTGTTTTTCTGACCTGGAAACCCTGATGATGAACCTGTGGTCCCGTAGAGGGTTCCCGGTGGGTAGTAACCGCCGCTGCCTGTTGAGGCATACCCCCTGTTATCTTTGCAGGCCATTCATAGGTGTAGATGAACCTCTGGGATGTTTCAGGATCCATGGTAACATCCCATGCAGCGACCTGTGTGCTGACAAACAGGTTGTCATCGGAGAATGCCTGGGGGCTGCTGTAGATCACCCTTGAATTTACAGGTGCAATGGGGGCCCTGACGATACCTGAAACCCTCTCATCATCGATGTTTATCAGTGTGAAGCCGAAGGTTCCCTTCCAGTACTTAAGATCAAGGGATGGGTTCAGGACTTCTATCTCATTTGGTATGAACCATGATGACATTAATCCCGGCTCATTTAGGATCGGCCAGTAGTTACTGTCATCTGACTCAACATTTACTATGTAACTCGGGATCTCACCCATTTCCCCTGTTGCCTGCAGACCGAAGGATACCGTCTTTGTCTCCCCTGGTTTGATCTTCCATCCATAGTCACCTCCAAGTTCAGGGGTCCTTGACTTAACCATCTTAATAGCTGCTGGATCCGTCCACTGGATTATCCATTTTATCGTGCTGTTCTCCTGAAGGCTTCCCTGATAGACATGGCCTATCTTGAAGTACTGGACGTTTTTGTCGTTGTTTTTTATCTTAACGGTTATAACGGCTGTAAGGTCCTTCAGTCTGAAGCTTGTTGCAGAAGGGTTTTCCTTCACCCATGTTTCCTTTGCTGCTGATCCGCTCTCAGGGACTACCGCAGCAGAAAGCAGCATTAAAGCAAGTATAAGAATACACAACCTTCTTCGCATATGACATTCCCCACCTATCAATAATAAATTAAATTATCCCCCCAATAAAAAGGTTCATTTATCCGTATATCCTCTGCAGCTCCCTTATCATCCAGTCAGGCGCGTTCTGTGTCGGCACGGTAAGGATTACGCTGTCCATGTTCTGTATGAGGAACAGAACGTCCTCTCTGGGCACCTCAAGGATTATGAGGTAGTTTGCTTCCAGTTCACCCAGGTTTGAGGATCTCTCGTAATCTGAAAGCCGTATACCATAATTCTGAAGTATTGCATTGATTTCAGCCTCGTTGAGGCCTCCTGATGCCGCTGCTCTAAGGAGCTGTTCAACGTCAGTTGATGATGTCCTTTCATTTTCACTCTGGGACGTTATTGAGTTGAGTGTGAGGCGCTGGGTGTTCAGTATCCTGGCATCCACCGTTCCACTGTCCTTTGAACGCAGGATTGCAAGCACGGTGGCACCGCTTATCTTTGGTGTCGATGATGATGGTGCTGTGTTATTTGTGTTATTCTGCCTGAGGTAGACGTCCACCATGCTACCGACACTTATCAGGCCTCCTGCAGCCTGAAGACGTGTGATCATTATGGGCACCGCCACCGTGTCAGGGGTCTGGATCTGGGTATTGGCAAGAACCGTTGCATCTGCCTGGCTCACGAACTTCTTGGCATCATCAACCTTCATTATAACGCGCTTTTCCTGACCATTGTCGGTGTAGTTCACCATTACCCTGTTAACACGATCCTTCTTCAGGTTTATCTGCTGGTTCTGATAGGTTCTCCAGGACTGTGTAGCCGGCCCAACCACGTCCACGGCAAGGACTTCCTCTGGAGTCGTGGCACCATCTATCTGGGCAAGGATGGCCTGTTTCTGTGGATCTGTTGCAAGGGGCCCCTTGAACAGTGCATCCACCTCGGCGATCTTCGTTGCCTTGGCGTTCTGGAGGACCTCCTGGTATGGCTGGTACACAAGGAAGTAGTAACCGGCACCTACGAGTATCATGAGTATAACGCCAAAAACAACCGCACCCACAATGGTTTTCTGATCCTCCTCGGGGATGCGTCTTCCTATACCTCCAGATGACCCTCCTGGTCTCTTGGGGGGTGGAGTAAGTCTAGGTTTCGGTTTCTCACCTGATTCTGATTTTAAAGGCGCCTTTTCGGGTTTCCTGGTTTCGCGTGATTTTAAACGGGGCCTTGGCATGGGACGCGGTTCCCTCTTTTTCTTTGAACCGTCTTCTCCACCACCAAATTTACCTACAAGTCCCTTTAACTTATCCCCAACATCTGATCCTTCTTTTCTGATGTTTTTACGGAGATCTGGAGGATTTTTCTTATCCCGGTCATCACCTTTAATTTTGTCCAGCATTTAGATCACGTCTCATTGATGTTATGGGTATTATAATGTAGATAATCGTGGCAATGAAAAGCATGGTCGAAACGGGGCCTGAAATGGCGCCTGTCATAAGACCCGTTATGATTGCCACCATTATCAGCAAAAGCACCATCAAGGCACTTTTCCCACTAACCTTGGGATATTCAACACTGCTCACCATGAGGATAGAAACAGCCAGCATCAGAATGGCTGCAGCAGTTTCACTGTAGAATCCTGTGAGATAGAATGATGATAGCATCAGTGCCGCTACGGGTATTGGCAGACCCGTGAAGTTTTTCACACCCCCTGTGAGGACATTGAACCTTGAAAGTCTCAGTATACCACATAATACTATTAAGAGACCTACTGATATATTAATATATTTAAAGCTGGCGCCTGCTGAATAGATAAAGATGGCCGGGGCAACACCAAATGAAACTATATCTGAAAGGGAGTCGATGTTCTTTCCGAATCCGGTCCCGGTCCTTCCACTCCTCCTGGCAAACCAGCCATCCATGGAATCAAAGATCATGGCTGTGAGCATAAGTATGCATGCAGCATCAAAGAACCCGTTAATGGATAAAATAATTGATAAGTATCCTGAAGAAGCGTTGAGCATGGATATAATATCAGGGATTCCTATAAACGATGTTATCCTTCTTTCTTCCTTGTTAAATGAATCCTTCATAATGACCCCGCGTCATTTTTCAATTAATAAACTACTAAATCTAAGGTGATTTTCCATTGAGAATCTTTCTTTGAACCATGACATTAGTCGGTTTTCATCCTTAAACGTTTTCATATCCTGAATCTGATTCCTGTTCCTGTCCAAGTTAAGTTTATAATTAAGGACTTAAATGTTTTCTCTGAACCTTGCAACAACGGTCTCCCCGGCCTTTGGCCTTGAACCTGTATCAACAAGGACCTCACAGTTTCCTGGCAGTATAAGGTCCACCCTTGAACCGAACCTTATCATACCTATACGGCACCCCTTCTCAACATGATCCCCTTCCTCAACGTACTGGACTATTCTCCTGGCAACGAAACCTGCTATCTGTATAACTCCAACGTTACCGTAATCTGTTTCTATTACAATTAAGTTTTTCTCGTTCTCAGTCAGTATACTTGACCTGGCAACCCTGAACTTACCGTCAAGGTGCTCGGTGTATACAACCTTCCCGGTTACGGGGGACCTGTTAACATGGACATCGAAGGGTGACATGAAGGTGCTTATGAGGAGACCACCGCTTCCATCAGAAAATATCCTGTCGATGAGGGGATAGTCAGGTCCAACCTCCTCTATACGGTCAATCTTCCCGGAGAATCGTCTGCCATCTGCCGGGGCTACGATCAGGTCTCTTTCAGGAGGCGACCTTCTCTCAGGATCCCTGAAAAACTGCATCATGAATGCGATAATAGTGAACATAAGTATACTCACCGCGTGATAACCCAGAAGGAAGGGGATGGTTGCCACGCTTATCAGAAAACTGACCCTCTTTGCAACACCCTTAACGAACACATCATCACCTGCAGACTCCCCCGAAACTCAACATGAATGGGAACATGGTCATGTGAGAGGGGTTCTATGGACTTTAATTATCAGTGAAATATATATATACTGATTCACTGAAGATTATTCTAATCAGCTCCAAACACATTTTTTCATTGGATTTCTCCAGAAAGTTCCTTTCATATTGAAGACGTGATGGTGATGATAGAAAGCAAGATAAAGGTCCTCAGGAAGGCCGCGAAGGTTTCAACGACCCAGAGTTCAGATAAGCTGTGGGCGGTCATTGCAGGTAACGAGGACATGGTTAACTCGGTTGCCTACGAGTCGATTGCTTCAAAGGATCTTGTGAAGATACTTTTCAGAGAGCACGTTACCATCAGGGATTCCTTTGTAAGAAAAAGATTTGATTTTATAATGGTCTATGGTGACAGTAACAAGATAAGGGACCTTTCACTTATATGTAAGGATAACGGGGGCGCCTTCATCAAGATAGCCCCCTATTATGTGGAGAATGAACCCAACCTTGTACTTCTAGTAGCACCAGAGGATGCAATGAAGAAATTTGCAGGTGAAGCTGAAAAAAACAGCATAGGATTCTCATTCATCCTTGAAGACAGGACAACGGGTTTCATAGAAACTGATGTTTATCTGACAGAGAAACTCTCAGGCTTCATAAGGAACATAGTAGACCCCCTATTCAAGGTCACCGATGTTGTCCTTGTAACCCTTCTCATCTCGGTTCATGAAAGGGATGACGTCAGGAGGATATGTGAGATAGCATCAAGAAATAACATATTTGCAGTTGACTTTAAAGATATCGTTGAGGAGGAGTAGAATGTTTTCATTTGGAAAGAAGAACGAGGAAAAAAAAGATGAAAAAAGGGCGGCCATTGCCAACACCCTTGGCATAGACCTCGGTACCCTCAATACCGTGGTTGCCAAGCCAGCAGGGGACAAATTTGATATTTACAAGATTCCTTCAGTCGTGGCTGTTAAGAAGGAGGACCCCTCATATGTCCTTGCAGTGGGTGAAGAGGCAAAGATGATGCTTGGAAGGACCCCTGAAGACATCATAGCAGTAAGACCCCTCAGGAAGGGTGTCATTGAGAGTGTGGCCCAGGCGGAGGCCCTGCTTGTATATGCAATGGAGCTCGGTGCAGGGGACTCTGAATCCATAGATAGGATTGTGATAGGCATACCTGGGGATGCATCAGAGGTTGAGAGGAACGCTGTGGAAGAGATAGGGAGAAAGGCAGGGGCAAATTATGTTCTTGTCATAAGTGAGGGTCTGGCAGCCGCCATAGGTGCGGGTCTACCAATAGCAGAGGCCTCAGGTACCATGGTGGTGGATATAGGTGCGGGTTCAAGTGACATTGTTGTAATATCCCTTGGAGGAATCACCGACATCGAGACCATAAGGATTGGCGGTGACGATATAGACAGCAACATAGTTGAACTTGTAAAGGAAAAATTCAACGTGGAAATAGGCATACATGAAGCAGAGAAGGCCAAGATAGAGGTTGGAATGGTCAAATGCAGCGAAGACCTTGAGAATCTCAAGACGGTAGTTATAGGGAAGTGCATGGAAACAAACAAACCCAAGAAGGTTGAAATAGATTCTGAAATGGTTGCTGAGGCCGCCGAACCACTTGTTAAAGGTATAGTCAACTCCATAGCCGCCGTGCTTGAAAGGCTCTCACCTGAACTGATCTCTGGTGTCTACAATAAGACCGTGGTTGTGGGTGGAACCTCACAGCTCAGAGGCATTAAGGAGAGGATATTTGAAGAGGTGGGCATCCCTGTTGAGATATCCGACGACCCCATGACCGTGGTTGCAAAGGGAGCCGCAATTGTCGCAGCTGAACCAAGGGCCCTTGAGCCGGAGGTAAGGCTGAAGGCCATGAAATAAAATTATTTTTTTGATTGCATGAAGGTCCTTGGAATTGATGAAGCAGGCAGGGGCCCGGTCATAGGACCCCTTGTGGTTGCCGGGGTGATGGTTCCTGAGAGGAAATTCTCGATACTCAGGAAGATGGGTATAAAAGACTCGAAGAAACTCACCCCTGAGAGGAGACGGTTCCTTGCAAGGAAGATACAGAGAATCGCAAGGGTCTTCACGGTGAAAATCAGCGCCTCAGATATCGATGCGATGCGTGCCCGTGGATTCAACCTCAATGAAATAGAGAAGATAGCAATAAGGCGGATAATCATGGAGGCCCAGCCGGACCGTGTCATAATAGACTCGGTTGATGTGAAGCCCTCAAGGCTTGAGGATGAGATCAGGGCACACTTCAAGGATATGGAGGTGAAGGCCGAGCATGGTGCAGACGCCCGCTATTACCCTGTTGCAGCAGCATCAATAATAGCCAAGGTTGAAAGGGACCTTGAGATAGAGAAGATAAGGAAGAAAAACCGCAAACTCGGGGATATAGGTTCAGGTTACCCAAGCGATCCAAGGACGAAGAGGTTTCTTGAGGGATTCAGCTACGATGAACTGCCTGACTTTGTCAGGAAATCATGGGCAACTGTTAAGAAAAAGAAGGAAGGCCATGATTAACACTTTCCAGGTACATGTGATGAAGACCACTATTTTTAAATATCCCTGTTTCGCAAATACCCTTCCAGGTGATGTTTAACATGTTCCCTGATCAGATCATCAACTTCTTCGCCACCATCCTTGAGATGTTCAGGAGCGGCGGTGCAATAACATATATAATAGCCATCATGGGAATCTACGGCTTCATAACATCAGTTGAGAAGATAAACTACCTCAGAAGGATTTCACGGATAAGCACACCCCAGATAATAGGGACAGTCAACGATTCAATGGAGAGGGGCGGTGCCCTCGAGGCCCTCAGGGAGATCGGCCAGTACCAGAACCCTGTCTCCAGCATCATCTCCGAGGCCCTAAAGATAGGTTACAGGAACCGGTCAGAGGTTGAGGATGCCATGGAACGCGTCTTCATCGTTGAGATGAGCAACATGACAAAGGGCCTGGGAACCCTCAGGACCATCATAGAGGTTGCCCCGATGCTGGGACTCATCGGGACCGTGATAGGGATCTGGTACACCTTCAGGGCCCTGGGTGTGAATGCTGACCCCGCTGCAATGGCTGAGGGGATCTACGTGGCCCTCATAACAACAATACTTGGACTTGCAGTTGCAATAATCCTCATGCCGCTCTACTCCTACATAACATCACGGATAGATGATGAGATCGATAAGATTGAACTCATAAAGAAGATGACAAACTGGGGATACGCCGTCATGAGGATAAGGGTCGATGGAGACGTTGATGAGGTCGTCGAGGCCCTGATGGAGTCTGATGGGGTGGTTAGTGTAAGGAAACTGGATGATGATGATGCCAACCTATCAGTGGCATTCAAGCCGAGCATGCTTGAGAAGAGCATAAACAATATAATACTTGAAAGGTGCGGTAGAAGCGCCGAGATAATTGAAAGCAAGCTGAGGCAGTGATCAGATGCCCCTTGACACGGACAGGTACAGGCGCAAAATCCACGGGAAACCCCGCTTTAACATGGTCCCATTCATCGACATACTCTTCACAATACTGATTTTCCTTGTAGTCACCGCAACCTTCGGTGGTGGAGGGCAGGGATCCTCAGGAAAACCCGAGATAGCCGAGAACACAGGACCATCAGAGTATTACCTCATACCTGTTGCAGGTTTAAGTAAGGTTACCGTAAACGGGGTTGACATGTCAGGGCACATAAAAAACAGTGCCGTGGCGGTCCATACAAGGGTTATTGATGAGGGCGAGATAATCATAAGGCCGAAGGAAGGAGCTATAATCATAACGACCCCTCCAGACCTGCCTGTTGAGAGGGCTGTGAGAACACCATCATGATCATCAACGGATTGCTCAGGGGATTTAACTCTTTCGGCGGGAAATCCCTTCCATCAGGAGGGATAGTTCACATAAGGTCATCAAATGACAAATAAAACTGGAGGTTGGTTTATGTATCTTGGAAGAATTCTTGCAGCTGGAAGGAACAGTGAAGGAGCCTTTGTGGCCTACAGGGTTTCAAGCAGGTCCTTCCCCAACAGGACCACGAAGGTCTTTGAGGACAGGGTGTCCGTGATACCCGTTGAGGGACATGAGGGTGATGTCTTCAGGAACCCCTACATAGCATACAACTGCATCCGCATAGTGGATGATACGGCGGTTGTTTCAAACGGAGCCCACACCGATACCATTGCAGATAAGATAGCCCTTGGAATGAACCTCAAGGATGCAATGGGATTCTCCCTCCTTGCAATGGACTATGAGAAGGATGAACTCAACACACCAAGGATAGCAGCGGCCATCGATGCAAGGGAGGCATTCATCGGTATAGTAACGGCCGACGGCATCACCGTTAAAAGGATCCCTGATAATGAATCAATGTACATCTCCACCTATGAACAGATAGAACCGGCACCCACACAATTCGAGGCTGCTGATGCAGACGAAGCAGCAAAGTTCATACTCGAAGGGGGTGAATTCGCAGGCTTCACCCACCCGGTGACAGCCGCGGCAGCATTTAACAGTGGAGACGGATGGAAACTGAGCAGGGTCTGAACTTTACTCCCTAAAAAATCAGGTGCTTGAATGGAGATCAAATTAATCGGTATTCAGGGCATGCCACTTGTAGAGCGCGGGGATGATATCCCTGAACTCATAGTCAGGGCCCTTGATTTCAGCGGCCAGGAACTCATGGACGGCGACATCATAGTAATAGCAGAAACCATAGTGTCAAAGGCAGAGGGCAACACCATTGATCTGAATAAAATAAGTCCATCAGAGAAGGCCCTTGAGATGGCTGAGAAGACAGGGAAGGATCCGCATCTGGTGGAGGCCATCCTCTCAGAGTCCGCTGACGTGATAAGGGTCGGCCATAACTTCATAGTATCAGAGACCCGGCATGGTTTTGTATGTGCAAATGCAGGTATTGATGAATCAAATGTTAGTGAGGGACTTGCAACGCCACTGCCAGCGGACCCTGATCTTAGCGCAGAACGGATACTGAGGGGTTTAACTGAAAGGTCAGGCAGGGAAATTGCTGTGATAATCTCGGACACCCAGGGAAGGCCCTTCAGGGTGGGAGCCGTGGGGGTTGCCGTGGGGGTTGCAGGCATGGCTCCCCTCTGGGACCGTAAGGGTGAGAGGGACCTCTATGGTCGGAGATTGCAGACAACGGAGATTGCAGTGGCAGATGAAATGGCGGCGGCAGCATCAATGGTGATGGGGCAGGCAGATGAGGGTGTGCCTGCAGTTATTATCAGGGGCTACAGATGGGACCACCTCAAGGCTGACGGGGGGATCAGGGACCTCCTGAGACCCAGGGAAATGGATGTTTTCCGGTGATCTGCAGGGTGTGAATTCATGATAACTGTACTGTCGGGCGGAACAGGAACACCCAAGCTCCTCCAGGGACTTGTAAGGCTCGTTGACCCTGAGGATATCACTGTTGTTGTAAACACGGTTGAGAACGGTTATTTTTCAGGGGTATACGTTGCACCAGATGTTGACACGGTCATCTACACCCTTGCAGGCATCATAAACGAGGATACATGGTACGGTGTGAAGGACGATACATTCATAACCCATGAGACACTCTCGGAACTCGGATGCCCTGAACTCCTGAGGATCGGTGACAGGGACAGGGCATTCAAGATTCAGAAAACACTTCTCCTTGAGGACCATCCACTTCACAGGGCAGTTGACGTACAGTGCAGGGCCCTGGGTGTGAGGTCAAGGGTCCTCCCCATGAGCAACCAGGACTCGGATATAACCATAGTTACGGATGAGGGTGAAATGGGGTTCCACACCTTCCTCATTGAAAGAGGTTCGGAGCCCCGGGTCCTTGATGTGAGGTTCAGTGAGGTTGAACCGGCACCGGGTGTTATTGATGCAGTGGAATCTGCCGACCTGGTCATAATAGGACCATCAAATCCCGTCACATCCATCGGACCGATAATAGGTACCTCAGGCGTGAGGAAGGCCCTTAAAAATTCCCCTGTTTATGCAGTATCCCCCTTTGCAGGGGATAAGCCCTTCAGCGGTCCTGCAGGTAAGTTCATGAGGGCATGGGGTTACAGTGCGTCAAGCCTGGGTGTTGCAGAAATCTACAGGGACTTCCTTGACAGGCTCATAATAGATGAAGTTGACGCTCACCTTAAGGGAGAAATAGAAAAACTAATAAAAGATGTGGAAATAACAAAGACCATCATGAAAAACATAGGGGATAAAATAATGCTGGCCAGAATACTTTTGGGTGAAATATTATGATACAGATGACCTTAATTCAGATAGACAACTACGGGCCATGGACGGTCACACCAGCTCCACGAAATGAGGCGGATCTCCAGATACTCCAGGCAGAGCTTTACGCTGACCTCCAGCGGCAGTTTGCAGCCCATCAGGGGCTTGTTTTCTTCACAAGGTTTGACAACATGCTGGCAGTCACAAATGGTATGGATATTGAGGACCACAGGAGGATACAGAATTCAATAGCCAACCGTTACCCCATAACCGTAAGTATGGGTGTGGGTGCGGCTGAGACACCCTACGATGCCCAGAAGAACGCTTCAAGGGCCCTGCAGAGTCATGGGGGGGCTCAGTCAGAGGAGAGAAAAGAGGTGCTCGCCATAGACGGTCTTGTGGATGAGGGATACGTTCAGATCGCCCACCTTGATATAAACGGTATAACCGAGACAATGACTGACATCGTCCCTGCCTATGACACTTCCTTCATTGTGAACAGGGTTCAGCACTTCTTAATGAAGAAGCTCATCAAGGAGGGGGCTCTTCTCTTCTTTATAGGTGGAGATAACTTCATGTCACCCTGTAATGGTCTGGAGCCCCAGGGACTACTGAGGATAATCAATGAGATAGATGATGAGATAAACGTTGCGCTTAAAGCAGGGATCGGTAAGGCCCCAACCGCCGAGAAGGCAGCAAACCTTGCTGATCTGGCCCTTGAGGAGATCAGGGGTGGATTCACCTACGACCTTGTCCATGTGATTAAGGAATGACCCGTGAGAACTGTCTGAGGGTACTGGCACCCATGGCAGGAATCTCTGATGCAGAGTTCTGCCTTAAACTCATCCCCTATGGCTTTGACATGGTCACCCTCGGAGGATACAATGCAGACATGGAGACCTGCAGGGCAGGTAGACTCATAATTGGGAGGGGCAGACCAGAATTTGATTTTGACTTCAATGAACTACCCGCGGTGGTTGCTGAAGAAGCATCAAAGATAAAGGACAGGTTTGATGTCAGGGTTTCCGTGAACCTCAGGGCCACAGAACCTGAGGGGATCATAGAGATATCCAGACTGGATCCGGTTGATGTTGTTGAGATCAATGCCCACTGCAGGCAGCCCGAGATAACCCGCACCGGGGCGGGTCAGGCAATGCTCCTTGAACCCGAGTTCCTGGGCGACTTCACCCGTGAGGTTGTAAGGAAGGCGGCCTCAGAGGTGTCGGTGAAGATAAGGGGAAACGTTCCAGAGGCAGATACGGTCCTGATATCTGAGATCCTTGACCAGGAGGGCTGCAGCTACATACACCTTGATGCCATGAAACCCGGTGTTGATAGAGCCGACCTTGAACTGGTATCGCGGGTTTCAGGGGCGGTCAGGAGGGCAAGGATTATAGGCAACAACTCAATAAGGGACCTGAGATCTGCAAGGGCAATGCTTGATGCCGGGGCAGACGGCGTATCGGTTGCAAGGGCAGCCCTCTCAGGGAGACTATCCTTCAGCCTCAGCAAACTCTGAAAATTTAATTTCGACTAAAAATTTAGGAAAATTTTAATAGGGATTTCCATCAAAGGAATATACAGTTCATGTTTAATGGATCATATTGATTCTGGTAGCAGAGGGTGAGCAAATGTTTTTTATAAAGCTGGAAAACGTCACAAAGAAGTTTAAGGATGTTGAGGTTCTCAGGGATATCAGCGTTGAGATCGAGGAGGGCAAGGTCCTCGGTATACTCGGCAGGAGCGGTGCGGGAAAGTCTGTGCTCATAAACATGCTCCGTGGTATGAAGGACTACCGGCCCGACAGCGGACGCGTAATCTACAGGGTGGCGGTGTGCCCTGAATGCCTCAGGGTGGAGCCACCATCCTTTGATGGAAGGCCCTGCCAGTGCGGAGCAAACTTCGCCCTCCAGGAAGTGGACTTCTGGAACTGCGATAAAAAGACATTTGCGGCTGTGAGGAGAAGAATAGCCATAATGCTCCAGAGGACCTTCGCCCTCTATGAGGATGACACGGTAATCGATAACGTCATAAAGTCAATGCCTGAACTCGAATACGAGGAGGCCCTCTACCGTGCACTGGATCTACTTGAGATGACCCAGATGAGCCACAGGATAACCCACATTGCCAGGGACCTCAGTGGTGGTGAAAAACAGAGGGTTGTCCTTGCAAGGCAGCTTGCCAAGGAACCGATGCTTTTCCTTGCAGATGAACCAACAGGTACCCTTGACCCCAGGACAGCGGAGCTCATACACGACGCCCTCATTGAGGGTGTTAAGGATAAGGGGATAACCATGATAATAACCTCCCACTGGCCCGAGGTCATGAGCGACCTTTCTGATTACGCCATATGGATTGATAAGGGCGAAATAGTGGAGGAGGGGGATCCTGAAACCGTAGTTGCCAGATTCATGGAGCAGGTCCCGGCTCCTGAAAAATCAAAGGAATTTGAACAGAAAAACCCCATAATAAGGATGGTTGATGTTAAGAAGCACTACTACTCCATTGACAGGGGTGTTGTGAAGGCCGTTGATGGTGTGGACCTCACCGTATATGAGGGTGAAATCTTCGGAGTGGTGGGCCTGAGCGGCGCAGGCAAAACAACCCTCTCCAGGATAATAATAGGTATAACTGAGCCAAGCAGTGGAAAGGTCTGCGTCAGGCTCGGTGATGAATGGATCGACATGACAGAGAAGGGACCCCTTGGCCGTGGCAGGGTAACACCCTACCTTGGAATACTCCACCAGGAGTACAGCCTTTACCCCCACAGGGACGTCCTGGGCAACCTCACAGAGGCCATAAGCCTTGAACTCCCTGCAGAGTTCGCCAGGATGAAGGCACTCTATGTACTCAGGGCCGTTGGATTTGATGAGGAGTATGCTGAGAACATCCTCGGCAAGTACCCTGATGAACTTTCAGGCGGAGAGAGGCACAGGGTTGCACTGGCCCAGGTACTTATAAAGGAGCCACGGATCATAATCCTTGATGAACCAACAGGTACCATGGACCCCATAACAAGGGTCCAGGTCACGGACTCAATTCTTAGGGCCAGGGAGGAGCTTAACCAGACCTTCCTTATAATATCCCATGACATGGACTTTGTCCTGGACGTCTGCGACAGGGCATCCCTCATGAGGGGTGGCAGGATCCTCAAGACAGGCGACCCTGAGGAAATTGTCGGTGAACTCACACCCGACGAGAAGATGAAGATGCTTAAGGAATAAACCCTATTCTTTTTTAAATTCAGAACCACAATTTATTTATTGCCAATCCTTATATGGATTAAAAGGATTCTCATGAACTGTTATTAACATATTTGGTATAATTAATAAAGGAGGATTTTGTTTGGTATGGAGCGATGCACCATCCCATGTATGCAGGGGTGGCGATAAAAGGGCGCTCACATTCTGCTGCCCACCAGTAAAACCATGTCCAATAACCATAGCCCTTGAGGAGGCTGATTTAACACCGCAGGATTACATTGAAATAAAGGAGGAGTTCGCCAGGAAGACAAGGCTGGGTGAAGGTCAGGGCACATGTTTCGGGTCCCTTGTATGGTGCTGCAAGCCGTCAAAACCATGCCCCCTCAGGGACATGGCAATGAAGAGGATCAACATGACGGTTGAGGAGTACATGGAACTAAAGAAGAAGCTTTCAGAGGCACTTGTTGGAACAGCAGGACCCGACACTGAAAGCGTGAAGGCCCTTGCAGAGGCCTTTGATGTATCCATGGATGAGGCAATGGATGCCATCAGGGAGGCTGACAACGACCTCAGAACAGCCATGAAGATACTGCGGATGAAATCCCTCTGATGGATGGTAAAAATGGCATGGACTCCCCTATACATGGACATGGACGGGAAGAGGGTCTTCGTCCTTGGTTCAGGGGAGGTTGGAATCAGGAGGGCCAGGAGGTTCCTTGAGGCAGGTGCAGAGGTGGTTGTGGCGGGCCCGCCGGCAGAACTTGAAGGAGCAAGGTTTGTTGAAATGGATAACCTTGAGTACTGGGTTGAATGGGCGGACCTGGTGGTGGTTGCAAGTCCTGACAGGGAACTGAATGATAGGGTGGCATCCTTTGCAGGTAAGAGGCTCCTGAACCGTGCAGACAGTCCACTGGAGGGGGATGTGATAGTCCCGTCAACCTTCATGGTGGGGGATGTTTCCATTTCAATATTCACGGGGACAAGGAGTCCCCTCATGGCAAGATACCTCAGGGAGAGGATTCAGGATGCCATCCAAACTGAGGATCTACTGATGATAGAGGTCCAGGATAGGGTCAGGAGGAAGATCCGGGAAGAATTCGATGATCACAGGGTCAGGAGGAGGATACTCTACAGGATATCAGAGGACCCTGAGTTAAAGGAGTATCTGAAGAAGCAGGACACCGAAGCAGCCCTTGAAAGGGCTTACACCATGATAGATGAATTCAGGAGGGGGGTTTTAAGATGATTCTCAACATAAGGGTGGATCATAAGACCTCGGATGTGGAGGAAATGGAACATGCATCGGGGGATATCCAGGAACTTGTGGCTGAACTGGAGGCTGCAGGGGTCGTTAAGGAGAAGATCCCCCTGGTGACCTGTAACCGTGTGGAGTACTATCTCTCTGCCGATAACATCCCTGAGGGATTTGATTTCAGGGGCTTCACCGTTGAAACCGATGAGGATGCCCTGAGACACCTCCTGAGATTGTCTTCAGGCCTTGAATCCATGATAATAGGTGAGGACCAGATACTCGGCCAGATAAAGACCGCCAGGATCAGGGCCCTCAGGGATGGTACCTGCGGCCCCCTCCTTGACATGATCTTCACCAAGGCCATTCATGTTGGACAGGCAGTAAGGCGGAAGACGGAGATAAACAGGGGCTCTGTGTCCATAGGATCCGCAGCAGTTGAACTTGCAGAATCCATACATGGAGACCTTAGGTGTAAGAAGGTCCTTGTTATCGGGGCCGGGAAAATGGGGACCCTTGTTGCAAGGGCACTTGCAGAGAAGCACCTGAAAGCCATAATGGTTGCAAACAGGACCTATGACCGGGCATATAACCTTGCATGTGAACTTGGAGGCGAGGCAATACACTTCGACCGCCTTAACGAGTCCCTCAGGGATGCTGATGTTGTTATAAGCGCCACCGGCTCACCACACCACATCCTCACCCTTGAACGTGTAAGGGAGGCTGTACCCCCTGAGCGCAGATCCAGGGTTGTCATGGTTGACATTGCAAACCCAAGGGATATAGAGGACTCTGTAAGGGAACTCGGGATAAGGGTTTTCAGTATAGATGACCTCAGGGGTGTGGCAGAGGAGAACAGAAGAAGAAGGGAAGCCGAGGCCCGGGAGGCCGAGAGAATAGTTGAGGACGAACTTGAACTCCTCCTGAGGTCCCTTAAACGCATGGTTGCAGACCCCCTGCTTGCTGAGATAAGAAGCCGGATGGAGGAGCTCCGCAGGAGGGAGCTTGAGAAGGCCGTGAAAATGATGGAAAATTCTGATGCTGACAGGGTTATGGATGACCTCACAAGGTCAATAGTTGATAAGATCTTCCATGATGTCGCCATCAGCATCAGGGAGGCTGCTGAAAGGGATGATGTTGAGTTTCTGAGGGCCTGTGCCGATATATTCGGCTGTGATTCTGTTTAGCCTCCTGGTGTGACTGCTGATATAGGTGTTCTTTGATCGGCATCATGATCTTCAGGCGAACATGTGCCTGGGTTCATCTGATTTTTTACGCTCTTTGAGTGAGTATTTAATATGTTCAGGTCGCACGGTTTCACTGTCCTCTGCAATGGCCCTGTGGAGGGCTGTTTTAAGCACCCGCTCCCTGATGTCCCTTCCTGACATGCCGCGGGTCAGTTTCACCAGACGTTCAACCGGGCACTCAACCCTCAGGGGCATGGTTTCAATGCATTTCTCAATCATAAGCCTTCTTTCATCATCCCCCGGGAGTTTAAACTCTATCTCCTCTTCAAAGCGACTTCTTATAGCATTATCAAGGAGTTCGGGGTTGTTGGTGGCCCCGATGGTTACAACACCCCAGTTATCATTTATACCATCCATCTCGGTTAGAAGGGCGTTTACAACCTCTGAAACATCCCCCCGGAGGGACTGGTACTTCCTGTCAAGGCCCACAGCATCCATCTCATCAATGAATATCACTGAGGGGGCTGTTTTTGATGCCAGTTCATAGAGTTCATGTATCTGCCTGGCACCATCACCCACATGTTCACCGATAAGACTCGTTGCCTTTATGAGGTAGAGGGGGACCTTTAACTCGTTTGCAAGGGACTTTGCAAGCATGGTTTTACCTGTACCTGGATGCCCGTGGAAGAGGACGTTTCTGGGGGCCCAGTCCCTGAAGCGATCAGGGTCCTCAAGGTACTTCATGATTATCCGGCACTTTACCTTGGCGTCCTCCTGTCCGATGACATCATCCATTCTTATGTTGCTTCTGACCTCATGGAACTCCTCCTTCTCATTCTCAAGGAGTATTATTGAGGTGTTCCCTGTGATCTTTGAACCGTCAGGGTGGGCCCTTATAATCTTGAATGCATAATCAGGGAGTAATTTCTGGTCAAAGAGGTAGGAGCCCTCCCTTGCAGTGAATCCCTCCCACTGGTCCCTGGCATAGAGTTCAAAGAGTTCCTTGTTAACCACGTCTATCCTCGGGGCCTCCATAAGGTTGCATACAAAGGGGTATCCAACCGGTTGAAGCACAATCAGCTTGGCCTCCCTTTCAGGTTCAGGGGCCATAACAGGGAACTTTTTATCAGATAGCTGGGATTCATGGATTATGTTATTGAATTTCACCACATCACCTGTTCTTCAGAAGAAGCTTCTGATACTGTGATATCCTCAAGAAATAGACTCATCATATAGAAATTGTTGCTGGTGGTGTATAAAGTTTTAGGTAATGGAGAGATTCATGCCGCAATTGCTGCAGTCACAGGTCGGGGCACGGCTCTTAAAATTAAACATTAAGGTTGGATGTTGGGGGTGTTATTTCTTATTGGAGGTTTTTTGTGAGGGTTTCTATCTGGTGGCATGGTTTTATCTTTTATCAGAGGTATCCGCCCAGGATCTCCTTTATTCTAACAGCGTCCCTGTCCTTCTGGGGTGTCTCTGAGATTATGGTGGCATCCCATCCGCACTCCACCAGGACCCTGATGAGGGGCTCTACCGGCGGACCGAAGTCCTCTCTGAGTGTATGGTGCCTCTTCTCCCCGGCGTCGGTGTACTCTATTGCCGTGAAGTGACAGTGGAGGTGATCCATGCCGAGGCGGTCCTCTATCGTATCAAGTATCCTGAGGTAATCTGAGGCACCCTCTATACAGCCACCACCCCTTGCATGTATATGGGCGAAGTCAACTGTGGGTTTTATGTTATCGAATTCTTCAGAGAACCCTATTATCTCACCGAGACTCCCCACCTGTGATTTCTTACCGGTGGTTTCAGGTGCAAGGGTGAAGTCCCTTAGACCGGCATCATGGAGTTCATCGATGAGGGTCCTTAGGGATTCCCTGCACATTTCAAGGGCCTTCCTTCTGCCATGTTTACCGTAGAACCCTGCATGGAACACAACCCTGTAGGCACCCATCCAGTCAGCTGCAACCACGCAGTCAAAGAGCCTTTCAATGGATTTTTTAACGGTTTCCTCCTGGTGGGAGGACAGGTTGATGTAGTATGGTCCGTGCATGGAAACAAGGACATCATTCCTTCTGGAGTTCTCATGGATAAGGAGCGCATTCTTTTTCTTTAATCTGAGCCCGTAGGTGGCCTGGTATTCATAGGCGTCCAGTCCCATTGACCTTAGCCTTCTGAAAACATCCACTGCACTGCCCCGGTAACCTACAGGGTTTCCTGCAGGCCCTACTCTTATCAAAACAGACACCAAAAAAATTAGGGTGGTTAGAGTATGCCCATGGCCCTGTTGGTCTTTCTGATGGACTTCATGTTGTCATCTTCAACTTCAAGGAGGGCCCTTATGGCATCCACGCTCTCAGGGACGGCATCTGATTCCTGGTGGACCGCCTGCATGTAGAAGAGTTCGCCGTCCACAACGTTTATGGATTCCTCCCATACAGGTATCTCGAAGAGGTCGTTCCTGGACCTTCCGAGTTCCTTGGCGTACTCCATTATCTCAGCAGTTGATGCAAGACCCTCGGATGTCCGTACGAGCATCACCCTTGTTGTTTCATCGAGCCGGGCCTTTATCTCATCGGCATCCACAGGGTCTTCCAGTTCCACCATTATGTTGTGCTGGTGCATGAGTGTGGTTGGAACCAGGAGGGCCACTGTGTGGATGTTCACGCCCTTCATGACGGTTTTAAGGTCTGGTCCGTGGTGTGATGGCACTGTTGGAGGGTTGGGTACTATGGCATTTATGGGTCCCTTACCCACCTGCACAGGGTCAGCCCCCCTTCGCACCATGACTGCGCGGACCTTCTTTATGCCGCAGAGGTCGTCTATGGGTTTGAGTGTCCTGCAGAGTCCTGTTGTGTTGCATGAGACCACACGGGTGTATTCGGCGCCAAGGGAATCCTCATAGTTCGCAAAGGAGTTGAAGGAGAGTCCTATGGCATCATGTTTTTCACCGCCCTGGAATATGGCCTTTATACCCTTCTTACGGTACATCTCAAGGTTCTTTGCACCTATACCCTCGGGTGTTGCATCCACGACGATGTCGGCTTCCTCAAGCATATCCTCAACGGTACCGCTTACAGGGATCCCTGCCTCATCAAAGAGCTTTTCACGTTCAGGGATGCTTATGTAGAGGTCGTAACCCTTCTCAACTGCAACCCGTGCCTCAAAATCAGGTTTTGTCTTGCTGACACCCACAACCTTCATATCGTCCTGGGCAGCTACGGCATCAGCAACTCTCTTTCCTATTGTCCCATACCCGTTAATGGCTACAGATATCATTTAAAAAAACCTCCTGCCTCCTGAAACCTCTCTGATCCCAGGAGAGCCTCTTTCAGTTTAAAGGTTCAGTTTAATAAATATTTGGACGGGTTCTTTTATATAATTTTATCTCAGCGGCAGCTGCCTTATGGATACCATACATGCTGTTTGAATGTTGTTATCTCGGGTGTCGGCTGCCCTTATACCATGCTGATTCTTCCCCTAAATTATACTTCAAAAAATAGCGCCAGGGTTCTGATGGGTTACATGCTGTTCGGGATGTAACCGTGCACCCTTTTAGAAAAAAAATAAAGGGTGGGGTTGTGGATGGTTACTGGTTCTCCACGGCTTCAAGTTTCTCGGGGAGATATGTGTCCACAACGTACTCAAGACCGTACTTTGAGAAGGACTGCTGTTCCGCCTTCTTACCTATCTTGAGCATCTTCTTGATCTCAACCTTCCAGAAATCATCCCTGTACCTCGGATCCTTGAGGAGTTCCTTCAGCCGCAGGACATCGATGTCCTTGAGGGGATCGGTTGGAAGGTCATAGTTTATTATGTCACTTGCTGTAACACCGAGGAACCTTGCATCGGGTGTTGCAAGCTGATGGTTGACGTGGGCAAGCTTCGCACTCCCTGAGATGATAACCATTGCAATATGGAATCCCCAGGGGTCTCCGTCGTTACAGATGTATACCGGGAGGTTGAGTTCCTCGTTGACCCTCTTGATGAACCTCCTTGTTGCCCTTGCAGCCTGACCCTTGAGTCCGACTATGAGGGCATCGAACTTCTTGTAGGCCTTCTCCTGGACCAGACGGTGGAACATACCCATTGTCTCCACTGCAATCACACGTTCCACGTCATGGTCAACGAATTCAACCTCATCAATTGTCGGGGATATATTGTAACCTGACTTACCTGACCTGAGGGCGTTTATCTCGATATCGCCTTCACGGACCGTTAGCTCCCCGTAAACTGATGCCCCGTCCTCTTCCGGCATGAGGCCCAGGTCCTCCCTTGTCATCCCCAGGGTGACCTCCAGGTCCTCACCGACTATGTTTGACTCCTGCTGGTCTGCGAAGTCCACTTCCCATCCCTCTGAGATGTAGTAGAGCTCCCTGAGGGTTGCGGTCTTCTGCCTGGCTACAAGGTCCTTGCAGAAGTTTGCAGTGTAGAGCATCTGACCTATCTTCTTTATCTGCTTAACGTTACCAAGTGACCTTGTACCGTAACGGTCTCCAAGGACGTAGTGTCTCCTGTTCTCATCATAGATGATGTTTGATGTGCCCCTTGAGGGGACCTTTATCTTTGGAATCTTTCCAGCCTGGACATCCTCAAGTATCATGTCACCGAGGCTTTTGAGTTTGTTAATGGCAATTTCACGTCTATTCATTCAGTGATTCCCCCAGTATTTCCAGTTTTGCTCTTCTTGTAACCTTATCAAGGAGTTCCCTGTAATCGGGTGCTTCACGTTCTGCAAGGAGCGCTGCCTGCTTTATTATAACGGGGACGTAGGTCTCGAAGACCCTGGCCCTCTGGGCCTCCTCCTTGGCTGCCTTCTTCTTCCTGAGGTACTTCTGCAGTTTCCTTGCAACGATCATGGTGGCCTGCCTGATCTCATGGAGTATCTCAGGCTCGGGTGCTATGCTCTGTTTACCTGTTGAGAGGTAGGGGACGTTGGTGGAGACAACGTTCACAAAGATGGTGAGGGGTGTGCTCTCAAGGTCCCTTATACCGTACCGTTTCCAGTCAAGGCTCTTGATACCCTCTGTTATTGCACAGCTACCCGCATCAAAGGTGAGGGGCACCCTGTTGGCGAACCTCATTATCTCGGCCTTCCTCTGGTCACCCACAAGCCTTCCTGAGTTACCGCCGTAGGCTATACCCGCCTCGACTATGAATGCAATACCACCCCTGTAGGTCTTGGGTTTCCTTGTTACTGTGGCCGTGAATTCAGGGTCCAGTATCTCACGCATACCCTTCTCAATCTGGTCCTCACCTATGGGTATGAGGCCTGAGGTCGGAGGGGCCATGAAGTTCATCTTCTTGAAGGCCTCAACTATCCTCTCGGCCTCCTCCCACTTCATGTCCTTGGGCCTCTTGTTGAGGTCTATCCCTGTCAGCTCCTCAAGTTCCTTCACCTTCTTGGCAGACATCCTTGAGAGGTTGCTTGTTAGCATGCTCCTGAATCTTCTCTTCTCGGTGTGCTTTGCCATGAATATGAGGTCGTCTGCGGTCACACCCCATGGGTGCGGCAGGACCTCCTTGGGGAGGGGTGGGACGATGTCTGATGCCCGGTTGAAGACGTAGCGGTTTCCTGCTGGGTCATTGAACACTATCTTTGCATGGGGGTTGGCTATCATTGTCCTTCTTATGTATTCATATGCGCCCTGCTCTGATAGTGAATATGAAACGTCCTTGAAGTGGAGTTCTATGCACACACCCGTACCTTCAACCTCCACATCCTCCCTTTCAAGGATGAGTCCCTGGTTCTTCTTCACATCCATCTTGAGGGACATCTTGACCCCGCGTAGCTCCCCGTTTTCCCTGGTACCTGATATGACCTTTACCGGTTTACCTGTGGTCATCTGGGACAGGAGGACGCATCCACTGCACCCGAGCCCCTGCTGTCCCCTTGACTGGATGTTACGGAACTTTGACCCGGCGAACATGGTACAGAACACCTTTGGTATGTACTTCTCGGGTATTCCGGGTCCGTTGTCCTGGTGTCTGAGGATGTAGTGATCTTTACCCACCCTTTTGAGGTCTATTTTTATTTCAGGGAGTATACCTGCCTCTTCGGCAGCATCAAAACTGTTTGTTATCAGTTCATGGAACACTATCGTCAGTGACCTTATTTTACCGGAGAATCCAAGCATCTGCTTGTTTTTCCTGAAGAATTCTGATGGTGTGAGTTCCTGAAAACCTTCATCAAAGAGATCTAAAGCCTGCCTAGCCAAAAAGCTGCCTCCTTATTATTTTTAAAACTGTTAATACTTGCAGTATGCACTCTTCATATGTATATCTCTGTAGCATGTAACATATAAACTTATACCTATATATGGGGCTGTTTAGGTTGTGGCATTCTGGAGGTGTCGATTAAAATTATTGAAGATAACCTCCATGAAAATAGAAGTTTCACATGAACTTAACGCCTTCCTGAAACTCCTTCATCTTCATTTCCTGTTTCTTCTTTTCAAGGAATGCGTAGACAGATTTGTGCCTGGCCCCATTGAGTATCATTTCAACGGCTTCCCTTGCAACTGAAAGCTTTTCAAACTCCCCTATCAGTGCAACGGTTTTTCCATAGACCGACATGTCCACGCCTGTCATATCATGAATTATCTTCCGTGTTATACCACCACGGCCTATAACACGCCCCTTCTGCCTTGCTATGGCCTTCTTTGACTTACCCACATAGTCGGTGATTTTTATGATGTCAAGTGCAACGTCATCATCAAGGAGCTTGAGGGCTATTTCCGGGTTGAAACCACGGCCTATTGCCTTAACGATGTTCCTGGCCTTCCAGGGTGATAGGGGATCTTCGAGTTCATCCTGGGGTATGAGGGTAACCGCACCGGTTTCGCTGTCAATTTCAAGTTCTGTCTGGGTTAAACGTTCTATCCTGGCTTTAACCTCGCCATTTTTACCTATTAAAACTCCAACCCTTTCGCGGGGTATTTTAAGATATTCCTCGCTGGGCATTTGATTCACCTCAATGAAATAAATGATTAACTGTTAGGGTAACTAATCCTTTCTGGTTATCTGCTTCATTATCTCACTGCCATTTACAGACAGCCCTATCCTTCCAAAGTCCCTCACAATATTTTCAACATCCCTTTCAAGGAGCTCGGGGGCCAGGGGGTGTTCAAGCACCATTGCCTGGGATACATCTATTATTACAGGTTCACCCCCGTGGTTGAGGATATTGAAGAATGATAGATCACCGTGCACAAGCCTAGCACGTGTATAGAGGAGGTGCATGTACTCGACTATACGCTCAAGGACTCCCTCAGGATCTTCAGGCGGGGCCTCCCTCATTGTGGGTGCAGGAGCACCGTCATCCCCTATGAACTCCATTATCAGGATATTGTCCCTTGCAACAGTGGGTTCAGGGACACGGACACCGGCCTCATGGGCCCTTTTAAGGTTCCGGAATTCCTTGTTGACCCATGCCTGGACAAGCTGGCGTTTATTTGTTGTCCTCACCCTGAAGCGGGGGTCGCCCTGGATATAATACTGCATCTTCCTGAAGTCGGATGTGGAGACCCTGTAGATCTTAACCGCAACGAATTCATCACTCTCGGTGATGCCCTTGAAGACGTTGGCCTCCTTTCCGGTGCTCACGGCACCGTTGAGGACCGACAGGTAACCTGCATTTGCAAGCTTGTAGAGTGTCTTGAGGGTGAGCTCATCGAAGACCTCGCTTCCAACACGCCTGTCTTCAACGCTCTTAAGCCTCTTCTCGGCCTCCATCCTTCCAAGGTCAGAGTCAGCCCTGTCCACAGCCCTCGACTTAAGGGCCCTTAATTCAGGTGCGCTTCCAGCTTTTTCAGGATCCATCAAAATCAACTTCTAAAAGAAACCATTAAAGTTTAAGGTAGCCCTTCCTTTCAAGCCAGTTTGACTCTGTACGGGTGTATCTCCATACAACATCTGCCTTTTCATCGCTCTGGAATTCCCAGGGCTTTACAAGTACAACATCGCCTTCACGGATCCATATACGTTTTTTCATTTTCCCAGGGATCCTGCCAAGCCTGATATGGCCATCCGCACACCTTACCTTGAGTTTACCGTGCCCCATTATCTGTTCAACAACTCCGGGTATCTCACCCTTCCTGGGTGTTCTAACACGCCTGACTTCCTGTGTCTGATGTCCTCTACTCAAATACTCTCCTCCTGATTTTTTTAGTTGATTAACTTTGATTAGGGGAATTAAAATCCTTGTCTGCCAATCAAAGAAATAGACACTATAATTTATACCCATCAAGATATAAATAAATTGCTTAGGTATTCAGTACAACTCATTCATGGTGATTACATGGGAACAGAATTTCTTGAAATAATTGATGTTGATGATGCAAGGATGATCATAGGCGAACTGGTGGATGAACTCTACAGCAGAGGCTCTGAAGTGGTTGAAATCGGTGATGCAGCAGGAAGAGTCCTTGCAGTGGACGTGGAAAGCCCCATTGACCTTCCACCCTTTGACAGGGCATCCAGGGACGGGTATGCTGTTGTGGCAGCAGACACATTTGGGGCAGGGGATGAGAACCCGGTAAGGCTTAAGTGCATCGAGATGGTTGAGGCAGGGTCAATACCATCCCTCAGGGTTACGGAGGGGTTCTGCACCCGTATAAGTACAGGGGCACCGGTGCCTGAGGGTGCTGATGCCATCGTGATGGTGGAGTACACCGAAGCCGATGGCGATGATGTCTTCATCTATCGCCCCGCATACCCCTCACAGCATATAGGTGCAAGGGGCTCCGACATAAAGGAGGGGGAGATCCTGCTCCATTCAGGAACACTCCTTTCCCCGGATAAGGTGGCGGCCCTCTCTGCTGCAGGCATCTCCAGTGTCAGGGTCATCTCTGAGCCATCTGTTTACGTGATATCCACAGGGAACGAGCTTATAGGGCCATCAGAAACACTTGAACCGGGAAGGATATTTGACTCCAATTCAGCGGGAATTGCAGCGGCCCTGGAGGAGGCAGGGTGTTCCGTGATACATGGAGGTATAGTCAGGGATGATCATCATGAACTCAGGGAAGCCATCTCCCGGGGCGTTGAGGAGGCAGACCTTGTTATAACCTCAGGAGGCACATCTGCAGGTACGGGTGACGTGCTCTCGGATGTCCTTGAGGAACTTGGGGAGGTCCTCATCCACGGCATATCCATGAAACCAGGTAAACCTACAATAGTGGGTGTGGTATCCGGGAAGATTGTGATAGGACTCCCGGGGTTCCCTGTGGCAGCCCTCCTTGTTTTCAAATCACTCATAGACCCATTCCTGAGGAAGCTTTCAGGGATGAAAGCTTCAGAGGAATCAGTTAAGACATTCAAACTCTCTGAGAGGTTCCATTCATCCAAGGGGCGGGTCCAGTATGCCCTTGTAAGGGTTGATGGAGGATACGCCCACCCCATCTTCAGGGACTCAGGCGCCATAGCATCCCTTGCACAGGCAGACGGGTACATTGAGATACCAAAAAACGTTGAGATACTACATGAGGGGGAGGATGTCCAGGTATTCCTCTTTGAATAGCAGGGTCATGATTTCAGGACGTGTTTGCTGTGCCAGGAACCGATAGCAGTTCCAGTCCCAGTATCATTTTATTCATGGGGTTTGCGCCCCACGGACCCATCTCCTGCTGATGGACTGGATCTCAGGGCCCATCGCCCTTCAGGGATGAGAGAACACCCTCAACATACTCCACCAGGTCTTCAGGGTCACTGAACACGGCTTCACCCTCAAGATCGACACTGGGCCTTTCAACGAGTATCACGGGTATCCCCAGCTCATTCGCAGCCCGCACCTTCTCCTTAAGACCCCCTGTTTCTCCACTGTCCTTTGTTATGACGGCACCGGCACCGTAATCCCTGAGGAGGGCCCTGTTCAGCTCCACCGAGAAGGTCCCCTGCATTGCTATGATGTTCCTGCCGGGGACGCCAAGTTTCCTGCAGGCCTCAATGGATGGGGTGTAGGGGAGTACACGTACAGCGACCCTTTCAGGTCCAAGGACCCCGGTTACTTCAGGAAGGGTTGAAACACCTGCAAGGTGCATCACAACCTCACCATCATCAAGTAGTGATGATGCAAGCTCAGCAGCCTCCCTGAATGTCCCGACCCTTATCACTTCCCCGGCGTCCACAGGGGGCCTCTCAAACCTCACGTACACAGCCCCTGTTTCATGGCAGGCCTTCAGGGCGTTCCAGGTGGCCCTCACAGCAAAGGGGTGGGTTGCATCAACAAGAACACCCGCCCCCTTCTCCTCTATGAGTTCACAGAGCTCTTTTTCAGTGAGGGGACGGGATACAGTTTCTGATGCACCGGATATCCCTGCAAGTTCGGCGCCGTAGTCAGTTGTTGCCGTTGCTGTAACTTCAACTCCCCTTTCACTGAGTTTCCCTATTATCCTCCTTGCATCGGCGGTCCCTGCCATTACAATGACCCTCATCTTCTCACCTTTGATCAGCGAATCTCAGGACAGCCTCCATTATAAGGATGAGGGATGCCACAAGGACTATGAGGACCCAGTCCATGGCGGTGAGGGGCACGGTCCTGAAGATTCCCTCAAGGGGTCCCAGGTAAACGACAAGGAGCTGGAGGATGAGGGATGCCGCAACAGCGACGATAAGGGTCCTGTTTGACAGTCCGGTCCTTGATTTGCAGTTGAACACGTTGAATATCTGGAACATTACGAATACCGTGAATGCAACGGTCATGGCCCTGGCTGTCCCTGCACCAGTGGACAACATGTAACCGTAGAGTCCGAGTGTACCCGCGGCCATAACAGCACCTGCAAGGATTATCCTCAGGAGGTTCCTTCCAGGGAGTATGTCCTCGCGTTCAGGCTTCCTTAACATTATATCTGCTTCAGGGGGTTCAACACCCAGGGACTGTGCAGGGGGACCATCCATTATTATGTTTATCCAGAGTATCTGTATGGGGTTGAAGGGGACCGGTATGTTGACGAGGGAGGCGGATACTATTGTGAGTATGGCCCCAACGTTTGTTGAGAGCTGGAATTTAACGAAGCGCCTTATGTTGTCGAATATGGTCCGCCCCTCCCTGACAGCCCGGACTATGGTTGCGAAGTTATCATCCTGGAGGACCATGTCAGATGACTCCCTGGCCACATCGGTGCCGCTCCCCATGGCAACACCTATCGCCGCCTTTTTGAGTGCCGGGGCGTCGTTCACACCGTCACCCGTCATTGCAACAACATGTCCCCTGCCCTGAAGGGCCTCAACTATCCGGACCTTCTGTTCAGGGAAGACCCTTGCATAGACCTTCACATCCTCCACAACATCCATGAATTCCCGGTCATCCATCCCGTCAAGTTCCCTGCCGGTAAGGGCCAGGCCGTTCTCCATGAGGCCCAGTTCCCTCGCTATTGCCACTGCAGTGTCCTTATGGTCACCTGTTATCATAACAACCTTTATACCGGCCTTCTTACAGGTTTCTATGGCCTCAGCAGCCTCCTTCCTTGGGGGGTCCATCATGCCGATAAGGCCCACGAATACAAGGTTCCTTTCATCCTCTTCATCATCAGGGAGCCTCCTGTATGCAAGGGCAAGGACCCTCAGGGCCTTTGAGGTCATCTCATCAAGCCTTGAGAGCCATTCTTTCACTTCTTTATCCTCAAGGGGCCTTACAGCACCTTCCTCGTCGATGTAGCTGCACCTTTCAAGCACGATCTCAGGGGCGCCCTTGACAAGGAGGTAGCGCCCATCTTCGAACCGGTTTACGGTACTCATACGCTTCCTTGTACTGTCCAGGGGGATTTCCATGAGCCTGGGATAGTTCTTCTCAAGTTCCTCCCTCCTGTAACCGTGTTCCTCTGCGAACATGAGTATCGCTGCATCTGTAGGGTCCCCTATGGCCCTTTCACCTGATATGGTGGCGTTGTTGCAGAGGGCGCATATAAGGAGACCCATCTCCTCTGAGGTGATCTCTGATTCCCTCACGGTCATCCGGTTGTGGGTGAGTGTACCTGTCTTGTCAGTGCAGATCACAGAACAGGAGCCAAGGGTCTCAACTGCAAGGAGCCTTCTTACAATGGCGTTGCTCCTTGCCATGCGCTGCATGCCCAGTGCAAGGGTGAGGGTCAGTATTGCAGGGAGGCCCTCGGGTACGGATGCAACGGCCAGTGAAACCGCTGTCATGAAGGTCTCCACCAGGGGGATTCCCTTCAGGAATTGAAGACCGAAGACAAGGGCACAGACGACCACAGCTATTAATCCAAGGTTTTTCCCGAGGGATGCTATCTTCTCCTGGAGGGGTGTTCTACCTTCCTCTTCCTGTATCATCTCGGCAATCCTACCGATGGATGTATCCATACCCACAGCGATGACGGCACCCTTTCCCCGCCCGGATACAACGTTGGAGTCCATGAAGGCAAGTACATCCCTCTCGTCTTCAGGGTTTTCACAGGTCTTCTGGACGGGTATGGATTCACCTGTAAGTGCTGACTCATCTATCCTGAGGTCATAGGCCTCTATGAGCCTCAGGTCTGCAGGCACATTGTCCCCTTCCTCTATGACAACAATGTCACCGATGGTCAGTTCAGAGGAGGGTATCCTTGCGGGTTTACCATCCCTTATGACAACAGCCTCGGTTGATACGAGGCCCTTCAATTTTTCCATTGCCTTCTCGGCACGGTATTCCTGTATAAACCCTACAGTGGCGTTAACAACCACAACGAACAGTATGACTGCAGAGTCAAGCACATCACCCACAAGGTATGATGCCACGGCAGCCAGAATAAGCAGTATTATAAGTATATCCATGAACTGGGTCAGGAACAGCTTCAGTGGTCCGGCCTTTTTCTCCTCAACCAGTTCATTCCTACCATACCTTTCAAGTCTTTTACTGGCTTCCAGGGAGCTTAAACCATCCTCTGATGTTTCAAGTTCCCTCAGAACGTCCTTTATACTCATCTTAGCCCATTTCATTTTGAACACTTGAATGTGTTTTTTTCTGGAAAACTGATAAGCAGAATTATTCTGCGTTTAGCATCATGAATATTATCAATTATATGTATTATATCTTGGGTGGATACTGGGTTCATCATGGCTTATTTAGTGCCGCCGAGGAAGTTCCAAGATAGACCGAAGAATATTTCAGGGGTTTCATCATGGCTTATTTGCACCCGGCTGATGAGCCCGGGGATTTTCAGGGAGCGGTTTGTACTCATAGAAGAATGTTCTCTGAAAGTTCACAAGCTTCATCCTTTTAGGGGTGACTATATCCTCCCCTGTAAGTGGTTTAATTATCAGGCGGGCCCCTGCAGCATCGGCAACCCTCATGAGGGGGGCGTGAAGTTCAGCCGGCGGCCTTATGGAGTATATGAGGCTCGCCCCCCTGTAAATGTCCATCCTCGGGGATGTTACATCATCTTCAATGATGCCCCCATGGGAAGGTTTAATATCTGTTAGTATCAAATCAATTTTTGAATGTTTCCGGATATGCTCTGAAACATCAAGGAACCTTCCGGCACCAACCTCAACAACCCGGGCGCCGGGTTCGCAGCTTCTGATTATGTAGATTGCAAGGTCTTTCCACATGGTACCAACGGAGATACAGATGATAATAAGAGAATTCAAGCCCCAGGACCTTAAAAGGGTCCTTGAGATCGAGAAGGCATCCTTCAGGGATCCGTACCCCGCCAACCTCCTTAGGGACATCTACAACCTTGGAGCAGGCTTTCTGGTTGCTCAGGAGGACGGTAAGGTAGTGGGATTCATAATCTTCTGGATCCGCTTTGAGGATGAAGGTCATATTATTTCACTTGCAGTGGATAAAGATTACCGTCGCCGGGGTGTTGGAAGGGAACTGGTGAGGATGACCATAAGTATATTTGAAAAGTTTCACATTAAAAATATTAAGCTGGAGGTAAGGGCAGAGAACAGGGTAGCCATAAGTTTCTACAGGTCCCTTGGATTCAGGGAGGAGAAGATTATAAGGGACTACTATGAGGATGGGGAGGATGCGGTGGTAATGACAATGGATATATCTGAACCAGGAGTTAAGAGGAGGTCTGCAGGCGCAGATCAGTTACGATCATCATTAAACCAGGAAGAATCATGATTATGGTGGTGAAATGTTTAAAGAAGCAAAACTCGCCTTGGAAGATGGCACTATACTTAGAGGAGAAGCCTTCGGATTCGAAACAGTCACAACAGGGGAAGTTGTTTTCGCAACAGGCATGACGGGCTACGTGGAGTCGCTCACGGATCCATCATACAAGGGCCAGATACTCATGCCAACCTATCCCCTTCAAGGTAATTATGGTGTATCAGAGGAATGGTACCAGTCAGACGGTATAAAGGCCGAGGGCCTTATCGTAAGGGAGGAATGCAGAGCACCCTCACATGAACTCTCCCAGAAGACCCTCTCAGAGTTCCTGGAGGAGTACAGGATCCCAGGGATCTCAGGGATAGATACAAGGGCGCTCACAATAAAAATCAGGGACAAGGGGGCAATGAAGGGGGCCCTGGCCACTGAAGAAATAGATGATGAGGAGCTCCTTGAACTTGCGGTTAACCAGCCGGACATAACAGAGATTGACCTTGTGGATAAGGTCTGTGTGAAGGAACCCGTGTTCATGAATGAGGATGCAGGAAGGAGGGTGGTTATAGTTGACTGCGGTATAAAGAGGAACAGTATAAACGCCCTCCTCAGGAGGGATGTGGGTGTTGTCATCGTACCCTACACCATGGAACCCGAAGAGATCATGGACCACGACCCCGACGCCCTCCTGATTTCAAGCGGACCAGGGGACCCAACAAGGGTCAGGGAGGCAATAGAGGCTGTTAAAAGACTATCCAGCCGCCTCCCGGTATTCGGGATCTGCCTTGGACAGCAGATAATCTCCCTGGCCTTCGGAGCAAGGATTTACAAGATGAAATTCGGGCACCGGGGAGTGAACCAGCCTGTCAAGGACCTCAGGACAGGTGAGGTTTCAATAACCTCCCAGAACCATGGCTTCACGGTTGACCCATCATCGGTTGAGGGCACCGATATTGAGATAACCCAGATGAACCTCAACGATAAAACACCCGAGGCCATAGAGCACAGGGAACTGCCCGTGTTCAGTGTCCAGTATCACCCTGAAGCAGGGCCGGGGCCTCATGATACAGACAGCATCTTTGACAGATTCGTGAATGTGATGAAGGAATACTGACCTTAAGTGGGGATAAAATGCCGCGGGATGAAAGCATCAACAAGGTACTTATCATAGGATCAGGCCCTATACAGATAGGGCAGGCAGCAGAATTTGACTACTCAGGTTCTCAGGCATGCAAGTCTCTCAGGGAGGAGGGAATAGAGACGGTACTCGTTAACTCAAACCCTGCCACAATCCAGACCGATATGGATATGGCTGACAGGGTCTACATTGAACCCCTCACACCTGAGATCGTTGCAAAGATAATTGAAAGGGAAAAACCCGACGCCATACTCCCGACCATGGGGGGCCAGACAGGCCTCAACGTTGCAACGGGACTTGCAGAGATAGGGGCCCTTGAGGGTGTAAGGGTTATAGGTTCATCCATTGAAACAATAAGGAACGTTGAGGACCGTGACCTCTTCGACAGCTTCATGAAGAAACTGGACGAACCAGTACCCGCAGCAAGGGCTGTTAATTCAGTTGAAGAGGCCTTTGAGGCGGTTGAGGAGATAGGATACCCTGTCATCGTGAGGCCCGCCTTCACCCTGGGAGGTACAGGCGGGGGGGTTGCCCATAACCGTGAAGAACTCGTTGAGATAGCAACAAGGGGCCTGGAGATGAGCTTCATCAACCAGGTCCTCATAGACCAGTCCGTCCTTGGCTGGAAGGAGTTCGAATACGAGGTTATGAGGGACCGCAACGACACCTGCATAATAGTCTGTAACATGGAGAACATCGACCCCATGGGTATACATACAGGGGAAAGCATCGTGGTTGCACCGGCCCAGACCCTAAGCGATGAGGACAACCAGCGGCTCAGGGATGCGACCATAAAGATCATAAGGGCCCTGGGTATTGAGGGGGGCTGCAACATACAGTTCGCTGTCCACCCGGAGACCGGCGAATACAAGGTTATAGAGGTTAACCCGAGGGTCAGCAGGAGCAGTGCCCTGGCATCAAAGGCAACAGGGTACCCGATAGCAAAGATAGCCGCCAAGATAGCGGTGGGAATGACCCTTGATGAGATACAGAATGATATAACAAAGGAAACCCCAGCATCATTCGAACCCACAATTGATTATATCGTGACAAAGATACCCCGCTGGCCCTTTGACAAGTTCAAGGGGATAAGCAGGGAGATAGGGGTTCAGATGAAGTCAACAGGGGAGGTCATGGCCATAGGCAGGACCCTTGAGGAGTCCCTTAACAAGGCCATAAGGTCCCTTGATGTGGGTGCTGATGGCTTCGTCAGGGTGCCCTACACCATGGATGACCTTAAAACACCAACTGACCTCAGGCTCTTCCAGATCTACACCGCCCTCAGGGACGGGATGAGTGTTGATGAGATACACGAGGTAACCAGCATCGACAGGTTCTTCCTCGAGAAGATAAGGAACATCGCAGAATTCGAATCCGGCCTTAACAGGGAATCCATCACAGATCCAAGGGTCCTGCTGAAGGCAAAGAGGCTCGGTTTTTCAGATTCAAACCTTGCACGCATCACAGGGATGGATGAGTCTGAAATAAGGTCCCTGAGACTCAAAAATAATATAAAACCCGTTTATAAGATGGTGGACACGTGCGCTGCAGAGTTCGAGGCCAGAACACCCTACTACTACGGATGCTATGACCTTGAGGATGAGGTGGAGGTTTCAGACAGGAAGAAGGTCATTATAATAGGTTCCGGACCCATAAGGATAGGTCAGGGGATAGAATTCGACTACTGCTGTGTCCACGCCGCAATGGCCCTGAGGGATGATGGCTATGAGGCCATAATGGTTAACAACAACCCGGAGACAGTGAGTACCGATTATGATATATCCGCCAAGCTTTACTTCGAGCCCCTGACACTTGAAGACGTCATGGCCATCATAGAGAAGGAGAAACCTGAAGGCGTTGTTGTCCAGTTCGGCGGCCAGACATCCATCAACCTGGCGGTGCCGCTTGCAGGGGAGGGTGTGAGGATACTTGGAACCCCCCATGAGAGCATAGACAGGGTTGAGGACCGTGAAAGGTTCACAAAGGTCCTTGATAAGCTCGGCATACCCCAGGCCCCCTATGGAATCGCAAAGTCCTTTGAAGACGCCAGGGAGGTGGCTGAGCGCATAGGTTACCCTGTCCTGGTGAGGCCCTCCTATGTACTTGGCGGAAGGGCCATGGAGATAGTTTACGATGAGGGTGAACTTGAGGAGTACATGAAGGAGGCTGTGAGGGTTTCCCCGGAGCACCCCATACTAGTGGACAAGTTCCTTGAGGATGCCATAGAGGTTGATGTTGATGCCCTTGCAGATGGCAGGGACGTCTACATTGGGGGTATAATGGAGCACATAGAGGAGGCGGGCGTCCATTCAGGTGACTCGGCATGCGTAATACCGCCCCAGACAATCCCTGAGGATATAATTGAAACCATAAAGGACTACACAAGGAGGCTGGCCCTTGAACTGGATGTGGTGGGCCTTATAAACATCCAGTATGCCGTTAAACCTGGCTCTGACCCGTCGGTTTACATACTGGAGGCCAACCCCAGGGCAAGCCGTACGGTTCCCTTTGTGAGCAAGGCAACCGGTGTGCCCCTTGCAAAGATGGCCGCAAGGCTCATGATGGGTTCAACCCTCAGGGAACTTGGACTTACAGGTGAAGGCACGGTGGAACACGTTGCAGTCAAGGAATCTGTTTTCCCGTTCATAAAGCTCCCGGGCGTCGACTCCGTCCTGGGCCCTGAGATGAAATCCACGGGTGAGAGCATGGGGATAGATGAGAACTTCGGGATAGCCTACTACAAGTCCCAGCTCTCAGCAGGCATGGACCTCCTTACAGAGGGCAAGGTGTTCATCAGTGTTAGGGACCAGGATAAAGATAAGATCGAGGATATTGTAAGGAAGGCCCATGAGCTTGGCTTTAAGATCATGGCCACCAGGGGCACTGCAAGGGCAGTTGAGGGTGTTGCCGATATTGAGGTCGTGAGGAAGGTCAGCCAGGGGTCACCCAACATAAGGGACGCCATACTCAGGGGTGAGGTTGGCCTCATAATCAACACACCATCAGGTAAACAGTCAGCCGATGACGGTTACCTGATAAGGAGGATGGCCGTTGAACTTGGAATACCCTACGTAACGACACTTGCAGGTGCAAGGGCGGCCTTAAACGCAATTGAGGCTGTTCGCCTTGGAAGGATAACGGTCAAATCCCTTGGGGAATACCATGGTAGCTGATGGACCCATCTAACAGGCAGGAAGGCCATATATATTTTTACTTTTTTTTAACTTTACAGAAACTGTGATGTGCTACACAAACTCCCCATGAAAACTTAATATAATGTGACATTATATGGGTGATCGGTGAAGCATATACGATATGGAAAAATAGTCCTCGCAGTATTCATACTCTCTTCTATAATCACATTACCACTGGCAGAGGCCCACATACTTATAATAGCCAATAGTCGTTCAGACATGGGCGAAGCTTACGATGAGGCCAGGAAGGTTGCAACAACCCTTAAAAATAAGGGATACCAGGTACTTGAACTTTATAATGGCAGTGCAACCGTAAAGAATATACTCAAGGGCATGTACGGTGCTGATGCCGTGATATACGCGGGGCACGGCGGTTACATGAAGGGAAACTATGATGATAATGGAGGAGATGCAAGCCCACCCTTCTCCCTTGTGGCATCAGACGGCTACATATGGGGAGACGGTGAGATGATGCGAGTCGGGAACACATCATTCTATGCCCCATTCAAGGATGGCATACCTGTGATACTGCTCCATGCATGCTTCTCAACGGGATGGGTTGATGAATACGAGGTTAAAAATCCAGTAGAGACAATATACCACTTCTCAAGGATGTTCATGGGTTCAGGAGCCAACTATTATGCGACTGCATGGGACGGCGCAGAGATAATCTACGACTTCCTCAATGGAGCAGCAAACTTCCAGGAGGCCAACCAGAGGAACTGGGAGGTTATCAATAACAGCTCAGTCTACAATGGAACAAGGGTATGGCGCAATGAACATGGATACGCTGCATTTGTAGGTGACTGGAACGGTACATTTCCGAGGGCAAACCAGACCACAAGCTATGATGATGCGGCTGCAGAGGAATGGTACGCCACAAAGACAAGGCCGAACTTCACCGATAACCGGCCACCGGTATGTGACTTCACATACGCCTACTCAGGTTCAACAAGTATCAGGACATTAACATTCCAGTCAGCAGCATACGACCCGGACAGCGACGATATCACACTTAAATGGAAGTTCGGTGACGGCTCAACAGCCACAGGATCCACGGTAACGCACACCTATGCAAGGGAGGGCTACTACACGGTAACCCTTACAGTAACAGACAGCAAAGGAGTCATATCAGGTAAAAGGAAGACGGTTAAGGTCGGATATCCCAGGCCGGACCTTGTAGTCACCGGTGTCAGGAAATCAGGAAGCACGCTCTACATCACAGTAAGGAATCAGGGAACAGACACGGCAAGGAACTTCTACACCCGTGTATGGTACGGTAAATACTCCACAAGGAACTATAAACAGTTATACACGGGAACACTCACCCCTGGGGCCAGCGTAACACTTAAGACATACTACGGATACCGGCGGGGCACGGTTAAGGTGGACTACTTTAACAGGGTCCCTGAGAAGTCAGAGACAAACAACATAAGGACCTTCTAATAATCCTTTTTTTTATTAATTTCTTAATCAGTTTCTGTTTTTTCCGCACCCATCATATACTGGAAACTGTTAATAGAGCCCCCAACATATAGGTCATCATGCTTGTCATTGAGAACGGCACCATCCTGAGGGGCCCCCACCTGAAACCCGAAAGGGGCAACATGGTAATAGAGGATGGTGTAATAAAGGAAATAACATCTGAAAGGATCCCCTGCAGGGACAGAATAGATGCATCGGGCCTTATAGTGGCACCTGCACTTGTGAATTCCCACGTACACCTTGGTGATACGGTTGCAATGGACGAAGGGGATGGAAGACCACTCGATGAGATAGTAAGACCCCCTGATGGCATCAAACACAGGATACTGGAGTCAAGCACACCCGATGAACTTGAGGGGGCCATGGGGTCCTCAGTGGACTTCATGATGGACCATGGCACATCCGCCTTCGTGGACTACAGGGAAGGCGGCATCGGGGGTGTTGAGGCCATAAGGCGGGCCACGGACCCCAGTCCAGTGAAGGGGCTCATACTCGGCAGGGACCCTGTAATCTTTGATGAAGATGCATCACCCGAGGAGGTGAGGAGGAGGGTCCGGAGGATCTTGTGGGTTGCCGATGGAATAGCGCCAAGCGGGATGGGTGAGATCACCGATGAGACGGCAATGATAATCACTGAAGAATGCAGGAGAAGGGGTAAAATAGCATCCATACACGTGGCGGAACACAGGAAATCCCAGATACGCTCCCTTGAAGAGACAGGGATGACCGAGGTTGAAAGGGCCCTCAGGGCAGGCTTCAGACTCCTCGTCCACCTCACACACCCAATGAGGGATGACCTTGAACTTGTCAGGTCCAGCGGGGCAGACGTTGTGATATGCCCCCGGTCCAACGGTGCACTGGCGGCAGGGATCCCCCCTGTAAAGAGGATGCATGAGATGGGTATAAACCTCCTCCTAGGCACGGATAACGTAATGTTCACCTCACCCGACCTCTTCAGGGAGATGGAGTACACCCTGAGGGTTACAAGGGGCATCACCGGCGAGTACTTCCCGCCGGTGGAGGTCCTCAGGATGGCCACTTCAAATGCGCGCAAACTGACAGGGACAGGGTGCCTGGAGGAGGGCTTCCAGGCAGACATAATGGTCACCGAGAAACCATCAGCTAACCCCTATCTCTCCCTCATCAACAGGACTGAATCGAAAAATATAATATATTTAATAATAAAAGGTAAATTAGTTAAGAGGTGAGTTCTATGTACAGTAAAATCCTGCTCCCAACCGATGGCTCAAAACATGCCAACAAAGCCGCGGAACATGCGATATGGATTGCCAGAAAAAGCGGAGCTGAAATAATTGCTTTAACAGTCATGGAGACATCATCACTGGTGAGTCTCCCGGCAGACGACCTTATAGTACGCCTTAAGGAAATGCTTGAGGAGGAAGCCTCCAGATCCCTTGAAGCCGTTAAGAAACTTGTGGAGAAATCAGGAGCAGGTGTGAAGATAACCCTGAGGACAGATGAGGGTTCACCCGCAGACGCCATACTCAGGACCATAGAGAAGGAAGAGGTGGACCTTGTTGTTATGGGGACATCAGGCAAACACGGACTTGACAGGTTCCTCCTTGGAAGCGTGGCTGAGAAGGTTGTAAGGTCTGCAGGGTGCCCTGTTCTCGTTGTTCACTAAAAACTTTTTTTATGGATCATCACCGGTGTTGATCATGCTTGTAAAGGAGATAATGTCAGAGAAAATACACTATGTAACCGTTCCAGGGAACCGTTCAACAGCCCTTGAACTGATGAGGAAGGAGAACATATCAGGACTTCCAGTTGTTAAGAAGGGCACGGAGGAACTTGTGGGTATAATAACAAGGACGGACCTTGTTGAGAATCCTGATGAGGAGCAGATAGCCCTCATAATGACAAGGAACCCCATAACGGTATCCCCTGATGATGACGTCAGGGTAGCTGCCAGGAGGATGCTTGAGAACAACATCCGCAGGGTCCTGGTGGTTGATGGATCTAAACTGGTGGGTATTGTCACAAGCTACGACCTTGTTGCCGGTGCCATAGCAGAGATGGATATATCTGACCCTGTTGAGGATTACATGACACGGAACATTCCAACGACATGGGACAGGACACCCCTCAGCGTGGCCTTTGAGATAATGAGGTACTTCAGGTTAAAGGTCCTCCTGACCCTTAACAGTCAGGGTAAACTCTCAGGGGTCCTTACAGAGACGGACTTCATAAATGAGAGTGAAGTAGTCTCGGAAAGCACCGTCCACAACACCTCAGTGGGTACCGAGGGCGACCGCTGGTCATGGGACAGCAAGAACGTCCTCTACGTTATAAAGAATCAGCTCAGGTTCCCTGATAAGGAGGTCAGGGAGGTTGCAACCACAGATATTGTCACGGCAACCACATCAACAACGGTAACCTCCTGCGCAGAGAAGATGAAGAGGAGGAACATTGAACAGATACCGATCATAGACTATGAGGGTGACCTCGTGGGCCTTGCAAGGGCCAGTGACCTTATAAAAGCCCTGATTGATGGAAATGACTGACCAGCGGGTACACCTCAAGGCATCAGGGGACCTCCTCACGGTGGCTGCCAGGAACCAGGGTGAGGTCTCCATAAATGAAATACACCTGAAGCCTCTACTGGCCTACGCATGGTGGAACAACCTTCCTGTTATTGAAACGGTGCTGGATGTGGTTGAATCCACACTTAAGAAGACGGTGTATGATGTGATGCCACATGATGAACTCCTCATTGAATACACCCTGAGGACGAATGACATCCCTGATGATTCAAATGAGGTTGAGATAATCTTCAATGGGGTAAGCGCTGATGGAGTGCCCTTTGAGGTCTCAGGCGACCTCCTTCTTATGGGCGAGGATTCAAGGGGTTTTCTAAAGAGGATAACGGCATTCAGAAGAAGGACTGATGAGAATATAATCAGGGTTATCTGAGGATTTTCTTTTTTGTTTTCGTCGGTTTATTGTCTGTGGTCTGAGGATTTTCTTGCATGTGTCATCAGTTTTCTCTGCAGATCATGATTAAGTAACGGGACTGCTGTCATCAAGTCTTCTTATTATATGCGGCAGGACTTTAAGGAGGACGTCCTCTGCATCTTCCCTGTCCTTAACATTCCTTGAGACTATCTTACCGTTCCTGAAGATGGTCACGTTCCTGCCGTCAAGGTTAAGCATGATGACCCCCATCTTCTCTGAACACCTCGGCTTCATGGATTCGAGGCTGCTGCAGGTTTCCTTCACATCAATCGGGTAGGGGAGTTTAACCTCAAACATTATCCTTGAATCCGCCTCACGGCATGGCCTGTAGAGGACAAGCTCCTCCTCCCCCTTACTGTAACCTGAAAGGTCCAGCAGAACCCTTTCAAATCCGATTGCCCTGAGTTCACCCTCAATGTGCCTGAGGATGTTCTTATTCAGGAGGCCTTCAGGGTCCTCTACCTGGATGACCGCACTGTTCCCGTCATGGCGCACCCTCACGGCCCCGGCATCTGAGATGCTCCCTATAAGACTCTCAGCATATGAAACCCTGTTTATCTTCTCGGGGGTTATCTCCTCACCTGTATTTATCCTCGTTGCAAGGCATGTCGTGTTCTCCGAGTAATCAAGCCCCCTCAGTTTAAGGTACTCCAGGACGTCGCTCCTCTTCATCCCTGCATTTAGAAGGGGGCTTTCTATTCCAAGCAGGTGGTTCACAAGAACCCCGGGCCGGTCCTCGAACATGTCACTTACGGTTGTCCCGTCCACAACAACATCCAGGCCCATGGCATGCGCTTCACTCATTATGGAACTGTATATGATGTTTTTACAGACAAAGCACCTTTTCGCACTGTTTTCACGGAATTCCCGGTTATCAAGGAGGTTAAGTTCTATGATTTTATGGGGGACCCCTATCCTGGCTGCGATTTCTGAGGCCCTTTCAGTAAAGCCCCGGGGCATGACACCGGTATCAACGGTGAATGCAACCACCTCCTCTGCGACTCCCGCTGCAATATCAAGGAGCGCCGTGCTGTCGGCTCCCCCTGAAAATCCAACGGCAACACGCCTCCCCCTAAGGGATTCTTTAACCCTTCCAATCTTTTCATCAAGTTCCATGGACATCACATTACTTAGGTTATGGCAGGAGAAATCTTTCCATGCAGCTCATGAGAACCTGTTCGTGTAACCATCACGGTTAACCTCTTAGGAGTTTCCTGATGTAACCTATAACTTCAAGGGCGTCCTCCCTTTTGATATCGACACCCTCCCCTTTAATGAACTCGGAGAGCGCATCCTTCTTCCCTTCCTCCATCTCAGAATCATTCAGCACCCTCCTGTAGTTCCTGAGGGGATAGAAGAGGTTCTTCGCAGTGGTAATCAGTCTTTTGTAACCCTCTCTGGATATCAGACCCTTCCTGAGGGCACGTCTGAAGTTGTAATCCATGCTCACAAGGGAATCAGATAGTGGCTCAAGGGTTTCGGGGTCAAAGGCAACCGCAACATCATCATCTGATTCAATCTCCCCTGAAAGGTATGCCCTGAATACGCGCCCCACCCCTATCATTCCAAGTTCACTCAGCTCAGAGGCCCTGAGGGCACCCATACTCGCACCGCCAACAACCGTAACACCACTCTGCAGGGCCTCAATGATCTCCCTGTGCCCCACAGCAGGGCTCTGATGGAAAACACCGTCTATAATTCCAATTATATCCGGAGAATCAGAAAGAGCATCTGTAACATCACCCCTCCTCACAGGGGGCCTGTAGTCGGCCCTGAGGATCTCTGATGCCTCGGCATGGGAAAGTGAGGGGCCTGTGAAGATGATTATCCTTCTCTTCATGAGGGATCAGCCCTCCTTTTTCAGGTTTAATCATTAACTCTTCTAGTAAGTTGAACATGACCTATGATGCGCGTGATGATCCATTAGGGCCCATAAAGGTGTGTGTGGGTTTTGTTCTCTGAGTCCTTCGCTTGTGATGATCCGCGTAAATTGATCGTGGCTGTGGAGTGTGGCCCTGTTCAATGGGCCTCTCCTGGTGGTGATAATGGAGGCTTCATAGAGCCGACCTTAACCGGGGACCGGCACGTTCAGGGTCAACAGAGAACACCTCAAGGCCGGGTACTATTACACGAACCACTGGAACACCCACATCCCTTGTAAGGTCCGTAAAGAGGACGTCCCTGAGCCCCACCCTTCTGAGCCTTTCAAGGGTCACCTCAAGGTCCCTTCTGAAGGATCTTGTTGAGAGGTCCTCCATATCACAGATTCCGATGGTTTCATCGGCCTCCCTGAACCAGTGCCGGTTAAGGCGTTTCATGCGCTCATACCCTGCCCTCCTCATGAAAACGGCCCTTACGGTGTCCTCACGGGTCCCGTGTATCTGGGTGGCCCTGCTCTGGGCGACCTCTGTAAGGGCCCTTATAACGGCAACCTCAGGGTCAAGGTGCGTCCCGACACCCATTGTGAGGAGCGCCGGGTCCCTTAGTTTAACATCATCTGCAACTGCAGCCACGGTGGCAATACATGTATCTGATGTAAGGTCCAGGAGGGTTACCTCTATCTCCGCCCTCTCAAATCTTTCAAGAAGCCCGGCTATGATGTCATTATCGGTCCCTGAACAGTCAATTTCTATCTTAGGCCCCCTTCTGGCTTCAAAGATGCTCCATGCGTCCCTCTCAATCACTTCCATCAGTCCATGAAAAACAGCCTCCTCGGTGAAGTTCCCTGAGGCAAGACCATTGGTGTTTGACCTGAAAAGACCGATCCCATCCACTGGCGGGTTGTAGGGGTGGAAGACAGCATTTGCGGGTACAAGGACCCTCTCCATTGTTTCAATGTTTTCAGCTTCAATCCATTCAATTTCATGGTCAGGGGCACTGCCCCCTGGGAGTATGAGTGAAGATGGGTCTATGCAGTTTTCAGCCTCATCCTGATGGGCGAGGATGGTCCTATCCCCTTTTTTTCTCTCTGCAGAGTACCTTTCAAAGGCCTCCATTATGGCAGATGCCCTTGCCTGGTTTCTTGTGGCACCCTTACCCGCGTATATGCTAACCGCCCCCTCCTCTGCAGTGGGCCTTATTGCAGAGAATACCGGTATACCAACCCTGTCAAGGTGGGTTATCTCGGTTATCCTCGTGACGCCTATTGCCGGTAGTTTATCCTTAAACTCCTGCACGGTCTCGGCGGGTTTAAGGGCACGGTGCGTGCATCCAACATATTTAACAGGAATATCCCTGAACATCCTATCACTCTGGGTCATGCTAAGATTGTATCCAGCTCCATTCTAGAACATGCTGTTAAATGTGAGCGTAAATGCGGCTGCAGCTGCAGCGAGCCATATGAGGGGGTTCCACCTGAAGACCTTTGCACCGTCAAGGACCGCGATGGGTATCAGGTTGAATAATGCCAGGAAACTGTTAACAGCATAGCCGAGCATCGCCACATAGCCAAGGGGGCCGGGGAGTACCGATGATGCCATAAGGAATATGATTGCGAGGGCTATGTTTGTCAGGGGCCCTGCAATTGATATCTTACCGTTAACATCCCTCTCAATGTAGTTCCCATGTATGTAGACGGCACCGGGGGCTGCGAATACAAATCCGAAGTAGGCTGTTACAACTGCAAGTATAAGTCCCTCAACCCACAGTCTGTACTCGGCCCAGAACCCGTAATGTATAGCCGTCAGCTTGTGGGCGATTTCATGGAGGACGAATCCAAGCCCCACGGTTAAGACGGTTACAGGTAACAGGATTACCGTGGCCTGGATATTCCTCCCTGAGAAAACATAGGCAAATACTCCGGCAATCACAATCATGGAAACCAGGATGTCCCTGAGTTCCCCTCTGCTGAATCTGACCATACTCTTATATAACCCAGCCCTCCACTTATAATGGTTTCTACCGGTGATGTTTCATGGGAGTTTTTTGTTCATGGCCTTTTGGTGTGCGGTGCTGCAACCGGAATCATGCCGACTTCATGGGGTTTCCTATGGCTCCATATCCATCCGGTTCCTGTAAACCGGACCCCTGAATTTTATCCTGAAGTAGCCGCCGCCTTCACCCGAGACCTTAAGGGTCCCATCAAGCTGATCTGTTAAAATTTCAACGAGCTTGAATCCCAGGGAGTCACTGTTTCTGAGGCCTTCCTCCCTGAAACCGGTACCGTTGTCCACCACTTCAAGGACATAATACAGGTCCTCCCGGGTGAATCTGACGGTGATAAGACCACCATCCATACCCTTGAAGGCATGTTTCAGGGAATTAGTTATGAGTTCGCTAAGTATAAGGCCAAGGGGGATGGCGGTTTCAAGGTTAAGGTTTATCTTATCGATTTCAAGTGAAAATTCAATGTTCTTATCGGTTGAATAGGACTTCCTGAGGTTCCGGATAAGTTCAGAGGCATATGAACTGAAGTCTATTGCACTGAAGTCTCCTGACCTGTAGAGCTGCTCATGTATGAGTGCCATTGACCTTATTCTGTTCTGACTCTCGCCAAGAAGCGCCCTGCATGTCCGGTCATGCATGTTATGTGCCTGGAGGCTCAGGAGGCTTGATATTATCTGGAGGTTGTTCTTGACCCTGTGGTGCACCTCGCTGAGTAGGATTTCCTTTTCCCTGAGGGACCTTCTGAGCTTTTTCTCCATTTCAAGCCTCTCGGTTATGTCTCTGGCAACAAGGACAGCGTATCTCTCGCCCCTGAAGTCCACCATATCCATTCCTATTTCAACCGGGATTTCCTCACCGTTTCTTTTTCTGAGAGCCCCATCGAGTTTCAGTTTTTTATCTTCACCCTGGAGGATCCTTGAGAATTCACTGTGAAACCCTTCGGGTAGAAGATCATGGATGGTGTGTCCGGGGAGGTCCTTTCTTGAGTACCCCAACCTCTCACAGGCTGAACGGTTTGCATCTGCAAGTTCACCTGTGGGGGTTTTAACAAGGAATATGGCGTCGTCTGTACAGTCAAGGAGCTTCCTGAATCTTTCAAGTTCTGCAAGGGACTCCTGAAGTCGGGGGTAATAACTCTTCCTTATTGACTTCTCACCGAAGCCTATTATCCTCCTCCGGAGTTCTTCCCAGTCCTTTCCAGGCATCAATACACACCATTTATAGTGAACTACCCCGTTCTCGCGGACGGGACTTTTTAGTGACAATGTTAAAGGGCCCTTCTGAATATCTCCTCAACATCTTCCACCCTGGGCTTCATGGGATTTGTGACAATGCAGGGGTCATTCATTGAGGTTTCTGCAAGTTCAGGGATCTCATCGGGTGTCACACCAAGATCAGAGAGGGTCTTGCCGATCCCGATGTCCTCCCTGAATTTACGTATGTAGCCTGTGAGTTCATCCCTTGATGCGCTTTCGAGGCCGAGGGCCCCTGCGATTTTTGAGTACTTCTCCTTGGCAGCAGGAAAGTTGAAGTCCATCACATGTTCAAGGAGGAGTGCGTTGGCCTCCCCATGGGCAATGTCGAGTTTACCTCCAAGGCTGTGAGCCATGGCATGAAGCAGTCCGAGGCTGGCATTTGAAAACGCGAGGCCCGCCTCGAGGCTTGCAAGCATCATGGATTCACGGACATCAAGGTTTTTGGGTTCAGACACCGCGACGGGCAAGCACCTGTTTATGATCCCTATGGAGTCAAGGGCGTTCAGGTCTGTTATATGGAAGCTTGCATTGGATACGTAGGCCTCCACTGCATGGGCGAGGGCATCCATTCCAGTTGCAGCGGTCAGCTCCCTGTCCATGGTCACCGTTGTCTCGGGGTCTATGAGGGCGGCGTCAGGGACCATTGTCTTGCTTATTATGGCCATCTTGACACTTCTCTCTGTATCCATTATGATTGCAAACTGGGATACATCGGCACCGGTACCTGCAGTTGTTGGTATACATATCACCGGTGCTGATGGGACAGGGATCATATCAACACCCTCAAACTCCCTTACATGCATACCGTTGGATGCAACCGCACCTATCGCCTTTGCACAGTCAATGGGGCTCCCTCCTCCAAGGGCAACGATGATGTCACATTCCTCTGCCTCAAAGACCTCGGCGCCCTTCATAACCTCATGGTCCCTGGGGTTCGGTGTGACCTCATGATAAACAGAGTATTCAAGACCCTCATCATCCATACTGGATTTCAGGTCATCAAGAAGCCCGGTATCCATTATGCCGGGGTCTGTTACTATGAAAACATGTTCGCCTCCAAGATTTGAGGCGTATCTTCCTGCAAGGAACCTTGCCCCGTTCCTGAAGACGAATTCGCTTGTCACGAACTTTCTAAGTTCCATGGTTAACACCAGCTGGAGGCGACCACTGAAGGGCATCCCTATACGTATAATACTCTCTTGATGATATAAACAACTAACGGTAATATACATTAGTGTACTCCTGATGATATAAACCTTGACTGCTGGTGTTTAGAATGAGCTTCTGTGAATACTGTGGTATTGATGGCTACTATGGCCGTGAAATCCTCAGGACAGGGCACTGGATAATATACCTTGCCCCGAGTCAGAGGTACCTTGGGACATGTGTCCTTGCACTGAAGAGAAAGTGCAGGGACCTCTCGGAACTCGACAGGGCCGAATGGAATGATTTCTCATCAGCCCTGAGGATGCTTGAAGCTGCATTAAGGATGCTTTTCAGTCCGGACCTCTTTAACTGGAGCTGCTTTAAGAATTCGGCCTTCAGGGACCCGGAACCTGACCCTGAAGTACACTGGCATTTCATACCACGCTACAGCAGACCGGTGCATTTTGCAGGTGAATGTTTCACTGACCCTGACTTTGGCCACATACCACTTCCCATTGTAGGGCGCGTGAGTGAGGCTGTGATGGATAAACTTGAAAGCGCACTGAAGGATGCTCTTAGAGGGTAAACCAGGTTTATAGTGATCAGGTTAGAGTAGATTTGAGGTCTACAATAACCTCAATGGCCTCTAGGACCTTTATACCTTAATCAGGGCGGTAGATCCAGCAGGCATTCAACCGGGTCATATCCCTGGTATTTAGAGGTGATACCTTGAACAGGATTGAAATGGCACTGAATAAATCCACCGAAGGTGGTAAACACATCATAACAAAAAGGGAGAACATTTACTACCTGACGGGTTTCATGCCCTCATCACTATCCATCCTGATCCTGGAGGATGAACCATTCCTCCTTGTAAATGAGATGGACCGCGAGGCCGCCACTGAAAACTCAACCGTTGAGGTGAGGACCTTCAGTAGGATGGGTGACCTGAGGGAGGTTCTTGCTGACACAGAGGATCTGGTTGTGGAGCCATCAATGACGGTTGGGCTCATGAAGAGCCTTGGCATAGGGTCATTTGAAGTGGATGACGTTGTATCGGAGCTCAGGATGATAAAGGACAGGGATGAGATAGGGAATATCAGGAGGGCGCTTCAGATTGCCGAGGAGGCCCTGAAGGAACTTGAAATTGAGGGTTCAGAATCATCCATTGCAGCGAAACTCGAGTACCTGATGAGGCTTGAAGGGTCAGAGGGGGCGTCCTTCGATACTGTTGTGACTTCAGGGGCGAGGTCAAGCATACCACATGCCACTCCGACGGGTGAACCAGCAGGGTCACCGTTACTCCTAGACTGGGGTGCTGTTTACAAGGGCTACCATTCAGACACAACAAGGACGGCTGCATGGACTGAAAGGGAACAGGAAATACTTGAAATAGTGGTTGAGGCCAAAAAGGAGGGTTTAAGGACAATAAAGGATGGTGTCAGGGCATGTGAAGTTGACAGGGCCGTAAGGAGTGTTATGGAGGATTACGGTTACCTGGAGAACTTTATACATTCAACTGGTCATGGAGTTGGTCTCGAGGTCCATGAAAAACCATCACTGGCTCCCGGGGATAAAACGGTTATCAGGAAGGGCATGGTAGTTACGGTGGAACCCGGCATATACCTTCCCGGTGAATTCGGGGTTAGGATGGAGGACATGGTTGTGGTTGGAAATGGTGCTGAGGTCATAAACAGGCTGCCAGACTATAACTGGATTTGAGCGTTTCCTGTCCGCAATCTTCCTTATCTTGCACGGATCATCACATTACAGGTGCTTCTGTATTAATCTTCCTTGCTGTGCGGACATCACCATATAAATAATAGGGTGAACAGAACATTAAACTGAAACATGGAGAAATGGTGGAAAGATGGCTGTATTACCCAGCGCGTTAAAACCGGTAAGTGATGCCTTTGAGAGTATAATCCCTGACAAGTTCCTTATAAGCGTGCAGGAGATACTTATAAGGACGGGGCTCTATGTTAAGGCATCTGATGTTATAACACTGGCTTTTCTTGGTGGGGTGTTATTTGCAATTCTTGGATCCGTTGCAGCGGCTGTCCTTGGCTTAAATGTAATCCTGGCAGTTTTAATTGGTTTCTTCACACCATCTATCCTTCTTGGGGCATACATATTTATAATGATGGAGCGACGTATTGATGCCATTGAACAGGGCACACCCGACTTTTTAAGGCAGATAGCATCCCTCCTTAGGGCAGGTGTGGGCCTTGAAACAGCCCTTGAGGACGTATCAAAGCAGGGGGAGGGACCCCTCTATGATGAACTCAAGAGGGCTGTTATTGAGATAAAGATTGGAAGAACCTTTGATGATGCCATACTCTCAATGAGTGAACGTCTGAAATCAAAAAACCTTGACAGGACCTTCAGGATGATCCTTGAGGGCAGGAGGGCAGGAGGAAGTCTTTCAGATGTCATCGAGACGGTTGCAGAGGACCTGAGGGCTGTGCTGGCCCTTAAAAGGGAGAGGAAGGCTAATGTGATGATGTCAGTAATGTTTCTGGTTGTTGCCGCCATAATCGCAGCTCCCTTTGCCCTCGGGATGATAATGGTGTATTCAGGGTTCATGGAGTCCATAGGGCAGCCGAACCCCATGCTTGGGGCAGCTAAAACCGCTGCAGCAGGTTATATTATAATACATTCAATCATCGCAGGACTCCTTATAGGAATAATAATGTACGGGAGTGCAAGGAAGGGTGTCAAGTTCTCCATCCCCTTGGCAATAGTTGCCTACGGGATATTCTATGTCCTTGGAAACTTTGGAATGACACTCGTGAGCAGTATGGCACCATGAGATCATTTTGATTAATTAAGGAGGATTTTTTATGGATTTAAGGGGTGATGAATCAGGACAGAGTTCAGTTGAACTCATACTCCTCTTTGGAGGGGTCATAGTTGTTGTAACCTTTGCAGTGGTATGGTACCGTAACTATGTTACAGGTGCGGAGAATGCAATGACCTCCGATGTTAAGAATGTCACCAACTCCATCAGTAGCCTTAAAAACAAGTTTTAGGTGATGCGACTTGGATATGATAATCAACGGGGAGATGGTATCCGGCAGCGATACGTTCAGTGTCACCAACCCCTTTGATGAGAGCACCGTCGACAGGGTCCCTCTTGCAGGCAGGGCTGAGGCTGAAAGCGCCATTATGGCGGCACACAGTGCCAGAGATTCAATGAGGAGCCTGTCGGCACGTAAAATATCTGATAAACTATATGATGTTGCCGATGAATTGAAGGCTCAGATGGATCCCCTTGCAGAGATGATAACCCTTGAATCAGGAAAACCAATACGCTTCTCAAGGGATGAGGTCCGAAGATCGGTTGAAACTGCTATTCTATGTGCTGAGGAGGCCAGAAGACTCTACGGTGAATCCATACCCATGGATGCGGGTATAGGTGGAGGGGGCCTCTATGGTTTCACGGTGAGGCTCCCCCTGGGTGTGGTGGCAGCCATAACACCCTTCAATTATCCCCTTAACCTTGCAATCCACAAGGTGGGACCGGCACTTGCGGCGGGAAACACCGCCGTACTTAAACCTTCTCTTGAGGCACCCCTCTCTGCAATGAGACTCGTTGAGATAATGAATGAACACTTACCCCCTGGAGCTGTTAATGTTATAACAGGGAGGGCCTCTGAGATTGGGGATGTTATAATTGACAGTCCCCTTGTGGATAAGATCAGCTTCACGGGCAGCGTTGAGGTGGGGCGCTACATATCAAGGAGGGCTTCTATGAAGAAGGTCACCCTTGAACTTGGAGGCAACGACCCCCTTATTGTTATGGATGATACCGATGTTGACCTTGCGGTTGAGTCTGCAGTCAGGGGTTCATATCTCTATTCGGGTCAGGTCTGTATAGCCGTGAAGAGGCTCATTGTCCACAGGGACGTGGCAGATGAATTTGCTGATAAACTTGTGAAGAAGACCAGGAGTCTGAGGGAGGGGGACCCCATGGATCCAGAGACGGATATAGGTCCCCTAATAAATGAAGAGGCTGCCATTGGTGTTGAGAAAGCAGTACTTGATGCAGCAGATTCAGGGGCTGAAATCCTCTGCGGCGGGAAGCGGAGGGGTAACTTTGTTGAACCCACGGTACTTGACCATGTGAATCCATCAATGGACTTGGTTTCCAGTGAAACCTTTGGACCGGTATCACCCATAATAAGGGTTGCTGATGCTGATGAGGCCATCAGGATAGCCAACGGCACATGCTACGCCCTCCAGGCAGGGGTATTCACTGATAATATAAGAACCGCCCTGAGGTTCGCCTCTGAAATCGAGGCGGGAACTGTTCTTATTAACAAGCAGTCGACGTTCAGGGTTGATCACATGCCCTTCGGGGGATTCAAATGCAGCGGTATGGGTAAGGAGGGCGTTAAATATGCTGTGAGGGACATGACCCGCACCAAACTCATAGTCCTCAATACCCGGTGATGGGCCCGGGAGCTGATACTTCACTTTCACCACATTTACTTAGGAGGAAGCTGCATCGGAGATTCATTTCTGGAGCTTCAGCGCATCAGGATTTTTAAGGATTTTTAGATTCTATTCTCTTATCGTTTTCGATGTTCCATCACCCAGTCATTATCCTCAGAAATCTGAAGGCAGATCATGGGCTCTTATTTTACTTGTTTAAACCTTTATTTTTTCTAAAATTCTCTGGACTCTACACACACTAATTACTCGAGCACACTGAAATTTTTATATTACTAGTATAAAACCAAAATATTCGATTTTTATCTAATTATATGGTTTTATTCACCAATATAATTAATTTAAATCAATAAATTCAATAATTAATAATCAATTTCATATAAAATTTTTTATTCTATATTTTTAAAAAATTTTATATATTAAAAATTTACACATTAAGATATTGAAAGTAATAAGGAGGTAAAATATTGAACCAGAGATTTTTGCTTTCAGCGCTGGTTTTACTTGCTTTCATGGCCGGAATCTCCAGTGCATCGGCGGTAGGAGATGGCAATGGAGTACCGCCCCTACCAGATAACGCCGTTAACCTGACGATGCAGCAGAACCTGTCTGACCCAGAACAGATAATCGTTAACGTTAGCTACAGTGATGAGCTTCAGGATGTCCCCCAGGACATTGCAGTCGATGCAATGCTTGAAATCCTCGAGGGTGACATTACAGGTGCAAACATCAAATGGTACTACACAGATGATCTTCTTAATGGACCATACGCAAACTACACAGTACTGGCAGATGTAAAACAGGCATGGCTCAGCTCATTTGAAGGTGCACTTGTACCGCAGGGACAGGCAAAGCTCTACAATGAGGACGGTCGGAAATACACATGGCTCTTTGTAGTTGAAAATGCTAGGGGCAAGGTCTTCAAGATAAGGGCAAATTCAACAGCCATCAGGATGGTAGATGATAATCTTGAGGTTGTGAAAGTCCTTGCTTCAGAGGAACTAACTGTGGACCTTCAGCCACACTTCTCACTCTCAGACCTCAAAGTTGAACCGGTCAGTGGCAGCGCACCCCTCACAGTAATGGTGAGAGTCAACGTCACCAATACAGGCGTTGCAGATGACTACACAGCCGAACTCAAAATTAACGGTGAAGTGAAGAACACAACAACTCTTGTTAACCTCGCAACCGGTGAGACAAGGGAAGTGATATTCACATACGAACTCCCTGCAGGTCTCTACAACGTCACCGTCGATGACTTAACACCGGTAAGCGTCACATCAATTCCAGCAGCACCCTCTGCAAGCCCTGCATCAGGAACCTACCTCAACAATGTAACCGTTACCCTCACAGGACCTGAAGGCTCAACAATATACTACACTACCGATGGATCCACACCAACCGTTTCAAGCAATAAATACACGGCACCCATCGTCCTGAGCAGATCAGCAACACTCAAATTCATAGCAGTTGCTAACAGTGCATCATCAGCCGTTTCATCAGTAGAATACACAGTCCTGAAGCCAGCGACACTCACCTACTACGTTAAGGTGAAGGTCAAGAAGTGGTACAAGAAGTGGTACAGGTACATGGGTAAATGGAGATACAAGTGGAGATACTACTGGACCTACAGGTACGTTAAAAGGACCAGCACCTACTGGCAGATGACCTAACCCCAACTCTTTTTTACTTTTTCAGGAAAATGTATTAACCATCATCTGCACACTACTTTTTATGGATGAATTTAAGAGCTGCAGACTCTGTGGGTGGAGGTGTGGTGCTGACAGACTCGCAGGTGAAAGGGAGTCTGCGGGGCCTCAGAGACAGAGATAGCCTACACAAGCATAAGCGATGGTCTAGGGACCTTCTCAGTAACCCTCCTTTCATGCCCCTTCAGATGCGCATACTGTAACGCCTACAGGATATCACAGTACCCTGAATCAGGATGGATTTACCGTGGCCACGTTAGCCCTGAAAAACTTGCAGGGGAGGCCATTGAGCAGCTTGAATACAGGAACCTTTCAGGGGTGAGCTTCACCGGGGGTGAGCCATCCATACACACCCATACATCGAGGAGATGGTCAGACACATCCAGAGAAAGAGGACCGACGCGGAGTTCATCCTCGCCACAAATGGATTCTGCACACCCGGAACACTCAGGAGGCTCCTTGATTTCACATCACTCTTCAGCTTTGAGATAAAGGCACTGTCAGATGAACTCCACAGGAACCTTACCGGCGCACCATCAGAACCGGTGCTCAGGAATGCAGGGTACCTTGCAGGGAAGTTCCCTGAAAGGATCAGGATCTTCAGGACGGTTGTGATACCGGGCATAAACCACCATGAGATACCTGAAATAGCAGGTTTCCTTGCAGAGATAAACCCTGAGGTCCCCTACCGCCTCATAGGATTCAGACCAAACTTCATGCTCTACTACCACAGGGGCCCTGAAAGGAGGCTCATGGAGAGACTCGTTGAGGAATGCAGGGCTGCGGGACTGGAAAGGGTTGACTACTCAGGCCACTATCCCCTCCTTAAGGCCGACCTTGAATCCATACTCAGGGGGAAGGGCTGTGACCTCCCAGGGGACTGTGGAAGCTGCAGGCACACAGTCTGCAGGGCGATGGTCAGGGAGCCCTGGAGGGATAGTTAGGATTTTAGGAACTCCTCCACAAGGTTCCTTGCCTCGTTGAGGGCCTCTAGGGGTATGCCCCTGGGCATCTCTCCGGGTTCCCCCTTAACGTCCCTGAGGACGCCTTCAACCCCCAGGAACATGCCCTCACTTGTTATCCCCATGAAGTTCTCAGGGGGCAGGAGGGCAACGGCCACCCGGTCACCCTCACGGACGTCAGGGTCATTTGTAACGACCTTAAGGGCCCTTCCCCCAATGTTTACATTGCAGACCTGCAGCTTATCCGCCCCGGGATGCCCCCCAACACTCATAACCTCACCTGCAAGGATATCAACTCCAATCACAGGGTCGGCTATCTTTCCAAGCATGAGCCTCTTCTTCAGGTTGCCGATGGTGTTCAGGAAGAACCTGACCCTTGCAATGTTCTCCTCAACCTTTTCCCGGTCATCCTTTCCGGCCTCAGAGGCGAACTTCATGGCCCAGTCCTCACCACCAAGGGCCTCCACGATGACGTCAAGTTTTTCCATGACCCCCTCTATTTCAGGGGACCCTGCAAGTTCCCCGGGTTCAAGGTAGGAGTAGAGGATGCCCTGCAGCGTCCTTTCGATTTCACCGGCTGTGGTGAGAGCCAGTTTCTTCTTCCACTGCCCCCTGAAGCTACCTGTTTCAAGGGTTCTCCTGAAGAGTTCAACCGATTTCAGTGCAACCATGAGTCTGTAATCCTTGCTGGTATCCCACATACAGTTCACCTTTCATGATAAGAAAACCTTATTGACCGGTCCTTAATCATTTTCATGGACGGTCCTTATTGGATGGGTTGTCTTCCTGTAAACATGTTTTTAATCATTTTCATGGACAGTCCTCTTAGATGATTATTATTTTCCCATAAACAGGTCCTTAATATTTTCGCGGACTATCCTGTCAGCTGATTATTAATCTTCCTATAAGTATTTAAGCTATGAACAGAAATATAAATTAAGAGTTTACGGGTTAATTCAGGGTGAATCCCTCTTTAACTGTCTGGTGGTGGAAAAATGGTTGAATTATCCAATCTCTATGGACTTGAAATATACACCTCAAGGGGCAAGTATGTTGGAAGGGTTCAGGATGTCGTCCTGAATATAAAGAAGGGACGTGTCTCAACACTCAAGGTTCGTCCCATGAGGCATGATAAGAAGAACGTTGGAATCAAGGATGTCCTGAAAACCAGTATAAGGATAGTGCCTGAATCCGATGAGATAAGGTCCATCCAGGAGGAGGGTATAATAGATATAAACTATGACAGGGTCCAGGCAGTTGGGGATATACTCATAATATCACCTGATGTTTCTGTCCAGAAGGCTGCAAGCCCCCTTGAATCATAATTCATTTTTTCCGGGATATGGATGATTGTAGGTATACTTGGTTGCGGTGCCATAGCCAACCTTATAACGGGATTCGTGAGGGATGGCAGGGTACCTGTGGAATTGGGCTTTTTCTATGACAGGGACCTTGAGAGGGCTGAGAACCTTGCCTCAATGGTTGATGGAACAGCGGTCCTTGATGTGAGGGACATGCTACCCGAGGTTGACCTTGTGGTTGAGGCCGCTTCACCGGAGGCGGTGAGGGAACTGGTCCCGGTGGTCCTGGAGGCAGGAAGGGACGTTGTGGTGATGAGCGTCGGGGCCCTCATGGACCCTGAACTCAGGAAGATGCTGGAGGAGACGGCATCACGCAACAATGCAACCATCCATGTACCCTCAGGGGCAATCGTAGGCCTTGATGGTTTAAAGGCAGCCTCCGTGGGAACTATAGAATCTGTTAAACTTGTCACAAGGAAGCCCCCAAGGTCCCTCGGGATAAGTATGGATGAAAAGAAGGTCCTCTACAGGGGGAGGGCCTCGGAGGCAGTTAAAAGGTTCCCTCTCAACATAAACGTGGCAGCCGCCCTTAGCCTTGCATGTGACAGGGATATAGAGGTTGAGATCATCGCTGACCCGGTAGTTGACCGCAACGTCCATGAGGTGACCGTCAGGGGGGACTTCGGAGAATTCAAGACAATAACCGAGAATGTCAGGTGCTCCGTGAATCCGAAGACAAGCGTGATGGCAGCATACTCTGCCATAAGGCTCCTCAAGTCCCTCAGTGAGAACATGCATGTGGGGACATAGGAGGGGAGTCTTTCATGGTCTTTGATGTGCGTTCACATGAAACCTATTCCAGTCTCAGGGTTCCGCCATCAGCAGAGGTTGTGCTCAGACTTGACGGCCGAGGATTCCATGGCCTCACAGAGAAGCTTGGATTCACCCGCCCCTACGATGAAAACTTCCGGGACATCATGGCGGCCACTTCCATGGACATCATGGAGGAGTTCAGCCCGGCATTCATATACACATTCTCAGATGAGATAAACATCCTCCTCTCAGAGGTCCCCTTTTCAGGGAGGGTGGAGAAGCTTGACTCTGTATTCGCAGCCCTCGCATCATCCTCATTCACCCTTGAAGCACTGAGCCTCGGATTCAAACTGGACCAGGCGGTTTCCTTTGACTGCAGGACCATACCCCTTGCAGGTGGTGCAGTTCAGGAGTACTTCAGGTCAAGGCAGAGCGAGGCATGGAGGAACTGCCTCAACGGATACGCCTACTGGACCCTGAGGGCTGAGATGGGAAAGGAAGAGGCTGTCAGAACCCTTGAGGGCCTTAAATCTGAGGGCATCCATGACCTGCTCTTTGAGAGGGGTATAAATATCTCGAGGGTTCCATCATGGCAGAGGAGGGGTATAGGTGTCTACAGGAGGCCTGTTGAGGTTGAGGGATACAACCCCCTCCGTGATGAGAGGGTCACAGCGTCCCGGATGAGGACCATTGTTGACATGGACCTACCCCTCTTCACAGGAGAATTCTTCAGGGAACTTATCAGGACTGGTTGATTGGATTTTTTTTGGGGTTGTTACAGAAAAAAACTTATCAGGGTCGATTGATTGGGATGGGTTTAACTGATAAAATAATGGCTTCACTCTTTGGTTTCAAACCGGTAAGACGGGTCATCGTGGATTCAGGAGTTATGGAGGGTGCCCTTGAAATTGCCAGGAATTCACATCCAAGGGAGTTCGCAGCCCTACTTGAGGGCCATAGGGAGGGCGACACCCTCCACGTAACAGGTCTAATCTTCCTTCCATCCAAGACATCTGATGAGGGCGCTGTTATGGACGTCCTCATGCTGCCACCATTCACAGGGGCTGCTGGCTCCGTGCATTCACACCCGGGACCATCAAACGCACCATCACCCGCCGATATAAGGTTCTTCTCATCAAATGGCATATTCCATATGATAATAGCCTACCCCTACAGGAGGGAGACTGTGGCCGCCTACACCAGGAACGGAGTCCCGGTTGCCTTTGAGGTTGCTGACTGAACCTGAAAATGAGCAGTTAAAAAAATGGATTCGGCCAGTAAAAAGTATTTTTCATTGATTCATGGGCATTCATCAAATGCAGGTGATTCCGGGCCCTTTCCATGGATTTCAGAATTATAAAATAAATTATATGTTGAATGATGCACCATCAGCTGTAGGGTAATTAAAGCTCTATTGATACCGCGTCATCAACGTTTTCCAGTTTCTTGATCTCCTCTATGACATCAGATGGCACGCTCTGATCCACCTTGAGGACCATGACGGCTTCGCCGCCGATTTCCCTTCTACCCACCTGCATTGTTGCAATGTTGATGCCGTGCTCACCGAGCTTGGTGCCTATGGCACCGATTGTACCCGGGAGGTCCCTGTAGCGTGCTATTATCATGGTGCCCTCGGGCTTCACATCAACCCTGTAACCGTTTATACCTATGATGGTGGGTTCCTTGATGTGGGTGGCCTCAACACTGAACTCGCCCCTGTCAGAGACGGCCCTGGCCATTATGATGGACCTGTAACCATCTGACTCGGACCTCCTGGCCTCCGTCACCATGACTCCCCTCTTCTTTGCAATTGAGGGCGCGTTTATCATGTTCACGGGCTCTGTGAGTATGGGGTTAAGTATACCCTGGAGCATGGTCCTTGTGAGGATGTCGAACTGCATATCCGCCAGTTCACCGCAGTAGGTGACGTCGAGCTTTTCTATGTTACCTGGTAGGGCCTGCACAAGGATGCTTCCAATCTTCTCTGCAAGTTCAAGGTAGGGCCTCATTAACTTGTAAGTCTCGGAGTCCATCACCGGCATGTTAAGGACGTTCCTGGGGGTTCCTCCCTGAAAAACCGTCTTTATCTCATTCGCGACGATTATAGCAGCATCCCTCTGGGCCTCTGAGGTTGATGCGCCGATGTGGGGTGTGAGGACCACGTTTTCAAGTTCAAGGAGGGGGCTTCCCTCAGGGGGTTCCTCCTCGAAGACGTCAAGGGCTGCGCCGGCTATTTCACCATCCTTAAGGGCCCTGTAGAGGGCTTCCTCATCGATTATACCTCCCCTGGCACAGTTCACAATGAAGGCGGATTCCTTCATCAGTTTGAACTCTTCATCCGAGATCAGGTGTTTTGTTTCAGGTGTGAGGGGCACGTGGATGGTTACTATATCGGATTCCCTGAGGAGGGTTTCAAGGTCTGTTACCGTGACACCCATCTCCTCGGCAGCCTCACGGCTTATGTAGGGGTCGTAGACCATTATGTCCATGCCGAAGGCCTTTGTCCTTACAACGACCTGTGAACCTATACGGCCCATGCCTATTATCCCGAGGGTCTTTCCGTTGAGCTCAATACCCATGAACCTGTTCTTCTCCCATTTACCCTCCTTAACGGATTTATCTGCAAGGGATATCTTCCTGGCAAGGGCCAGCATAAGGCCTATTGAGTGTTCGGCAACCGTTATTGAGGTTGATTCAGGGGCGTTTATCACCATCACACCCCTCTCGGTGGCGGCCTTCACATCAACGTTGTCAACGCCAACACCGGCCCTTGCGATTATCTTGAGCCTGGGGGCTGCCTCTATAACCTCACGCGTAACCTTTGTCCGGCTCCTCACAACGATGGCATCAAAGTCCTTTATTGTTTCAAGGAGTTCCTCAGGGGTTATGGTGGTGTTAACAACAACTTCCGCCACCTCTTCAAGTTCTGATATTCCCTTTTCATTGATGGAATCAGCAATAAGCACTTTCATCTCACGCATAATTATTCACCACACTTATCACAGTGATAGACATATAGAATGATATGGATAGAATCTATAGAGGTAGTGTATATTATAATTTTGGTTGGAGGAGCGGCTAATGTTCAATGGTTCGGTGAGAGTTGACGGAGTGGAGATGCCTGAGGCATTCCTTGGAAGCGCACCCTTTGTCGCTGCAGAGTACTTCGGACACCGTTCAAGGCTGTACCAGATGGATCTTAAGAGGAGGCCTGGAAACATTGCGAATGTCATGTTAGGGGCCTATGAGGCCGGTGTGAGGGGGTTTCAGCTGATCCCGGAGGACCCTGTCCTTGAGGCCCTTGTGATGGCGGCTGATGCCGGGTGTGAATTTGAGATCATGGGAACCCTGAGACCCGACCACTTCCAGGAGGACCTTGAAGTCCTCTCTGAACTCGGAGCCTCAGCAGCACTCCTTGATGAACACTACACTGATCTCATGCCGGCATCAGATGTGTCGGAGCTCCTTGATGAGATTGATGGGATGCTCAGGGGCCTTATAACAACCATGCCATCGGGGACCACCGTGAGGCTCCTTGAGGAGGGTGTTGATAACTTTGAACTCTACATGATACCCCTGAACCGTCTCGGTTACATGATGGACTTCTCCATGTTCCTTGAGGATGAACGAAGAAGGCTCGGGGAACTCCTGGGGGAAATCGGCCGGACGGTTGTTGCAGAGAAGGTCCTTGCAGCAGGGATACTGTCACCGGTGGAGGCCTTTGATTTCCTTGAAGGGATAGATTACGTTGACATGGTGACCCTGGGTGTGGCGTCACCTGCCGAGGCCCTTGAGACCTTCGGAGAACTCTTCGGGAGGTAGAAATGTACTGTTAACCTGTGAACTCCTTTAAGCTGATGGAACCCTTAAAATCATCCAGGTTATCTAATGATCAGCTGACCAGAACTCAGCTTAAAAATCAGGAAAAGTCAATTGCAGCGGGCAGCTCTGATTTCATTCTGCTATGGCTTTGAGGGTGTTCCTTCTGGGGGGTCAGTTGTAATCCTTTCTCTCTGCTAGGGCTTTGAGGAATTCCCTGCTGCTCTCCATATCATTGATCTCCCAGCTCTTAATGACCGGGATGCCCTCAAGGTTTTCCTTTATCCTGGGGTTGTCGATTATGAAAACCGAGTCGGATCCACTGACCAGTGAAAGGTCCCTGAGGGGGATTGCCATCCTTTTAAGGGTCCTGGGGTCCCTCTCCTTTTCAAGGTTTGTTATAACCGTACTGTCAAGTTTAAGTTCCTTTGCTAGGGCATCGAAGGGCGTTTTACGGGTCTCGATCATGCCAAACCCTATATCCGCAAGCTTGCCTGATGGCTTTATCTCAATATCCTCCCTTTCAGGGGCCCCGAAGATGTCTATTGAGAGCGTTATCCTTATATCAAGTATCTGTTCCAGTATCATGGCTGTTTCAGGCGAGGCACGTGCAAGACCATTCTCATACTTGTATATGGTCTTTCTGGAGACATGGGCAAGGTCTGCCAGGTCCTTGAGTGAAAGGTTGTACTCCTCACGCACCCTCCTTAGGGTCTCCCCGTCGATGTGCACATAGTACCCTCCCCTGTCGGCGATTATCTCAGGGTATTCACCATCAACAACCATATTCCTGAAGGTTTCAGGTGCAACGACGGGGATGCCGTGCCTCTCATAGACCACATCCTCTTCAAGATACTCTGTCTTTGACTTAACACCCACAAGGAGTGGTGATGCAAGGAAGGTGTGTGCGATGGTCTTTATCTCATGGGCCTGCAAACTATTTATACCATCAATATTTACAAGGACCTTGAGCAATAATAGTAACAGCTTCCTCCTTGCCATGAGGTCAAAGCAGCTCCGCTCATATATACCGGAGGTTTCAAAGCCATTACTGGCAAGGAGCCCATGTATTTCCCTTAATACATGTTCCCTTCTAACAGATTTATCCAATTCAGATCACCAGGTGATGTGATGTGCAGAATTCATGTCGGTATAGATGACACAGATTCCCCCCAGGGAATGTGCACTACCTATGTATCATGTGTAATAATCCAGAAACTTAAAAGTTGCGGTTTTTCTCTTGAGGGCTACCCGCGCCTCATAAGACTCAACCCCTTCGCACCCCACAAGACCAGGGGTAACGGCGCCGTTGCTTTCACTGTGCTGGCAGCGTCATCAGGGGAGCTGGAAGTTATAAGGGACCTGGTCCTCAGGGAGGTGGAGGGGCTGGCTGAACTTGAGAACGAGAACACCAACCCCGGCGTAGTCTTCCATACAGGGGAGATCACCCATGAGATGAGGGATTTCTCCCTCAGGGCAATAAGGAGTATACTTAAAATTGATGATGCCCGGCGTGTTGCAGAGAAGGCAGGGGCGGAGGTCCATGGCTTCAAGAAGGGAAGGGGTATTATAGGGGCCCTTGCAGCCATAGGATGCCCCCTGGATGACAGGACCTATGAACTCCTCACCTACAGGGTCCCTGAAAACTATGGCAGGCCCCGCCGCATCGACCCCGACTCTGTGAGGAGGATGGATGAAATCACGGGGGATGAAACCTTCGATAACATTGACGGTGATTACCTTGCAATCGAACCCCACACACCCTGCCCCATACTCTACGGTATAAGGGGGGAGTCCCCTGAGGTCCTCATGAAGGCCATGGAACTTGTTGAGGTGGGCGAGGAGATCGAGAGGTTCTGCATATTCGAGACAAACCAGCACACCGATCAGCACATCCAGGAGGCTGACAGGATATCTGAAATGGAGGCCTTCGGATGTTACCGTGTCAGTGGGAGGGTCAGGGACACCCCCAAGGTCATCGAGGGGGGTCATGTCTTCTTCACCCTGGCCGATGATTCGGGTGAGATTGAATGTGCTGCCTATGAACCCACCAAGGACTTCAGGAGGGTGGTCCTTGAACTTGTACCCGGGGACGTCCTGACGGTCTACGGGGGTATAGGGAGACACGGGACCCTCAACATTGAGAAGATGAAACTTGAAAGGGCAGCCGAGCTCTATGTTGAGGAGAATCCCCTCTGCACCTGCGGCAGGAGGATGAAGTCCGCCGGCAGGGACAAGGGATTCAAGTGCCCTTCCTGCGGCAGGAGGGTAAGAAATTCCAGAAAGGTTAAGAGGGTCCTTGAAAGGTCACTGGTGGAGGGATACTATGAGGTCCCCACATGTGCAAGGAGGCACCTTTCAAAGCAGCTTGTGAGGATGGGGATCAGGGGATGCGGTGTTAATAAAAAACCACAGCATTCATAACAATCACGGTTATATTTAAAGGCAACATAGTAGGACCAATGATAACCCGAAGGCTTGCAGAGTTCACATCATCAATCTCATACAGTGAAATACCATCAGATGCCACTGAAATGGCCATCACATGCTTCCTGGACTTCCTTGGCGTCTCGCTGAGGGGTTCCGGTGAGAGGAGCAGCAGGATAGCCATGAAGGCCCTTGGCCCCGGTGAGGGTGAATCAACCATCATCGGACATGGATCCGGGGCACCTGAAAGGGCAGCCCTCATAAACGGGATATCCGCCCACAACCTTGACCTGGATGACGGCCACCGCCTGGCAAGGATGCACCCCGGCGCATGCGTCATCCCGGCAGCCCTCGCAGCCGCAGAGTACATGGACCTTGAATTCAGGGACCTCATCACGGCGATGGTGGCGGGTTATGAGGCGACGATCTTCATGGGGATACTTGTAAACCCTGCTCACAGGATGAGGGGATTCCACACAACAGGGACCTGCGGGGCCATTGGCGCTGCAGCAGCAGCATCAAGGGTAATGGGCCTTGACGCTGATGAAACAGCATGCGCCCTTGGACTTGCAGCAACCCAGGCCGCAGGGCTCCTGGAATCCGACCATGCAGGGACAATGGCGAAACACCTGCACGCAGGGAGGGCGGCCCAGTCAGGAATCATATCAGCCCTACTGGCATCCGAAGGGTTTACAGGCGCAGAATCAGCAATCGAGGGCCGTGAAGGATTCTTGAGGGCCATGTCGGATGGGTCGGATGCAGGGATGCCTGAACTGGGCGCCTTCCATATAAGGGGTGTTTACCTCAAGAGGTACCCTGTATGCAGGCACCTGCACCCGGCGCTTGATGCAGCAGCAGACATCATGGCAGCCAGGGGCTTCATGGCCCATGAGATAGAATCAGTCACCGTATCAACCTATGATGTTGCGGCGGAGCATGATAACTACTCACCCGACACCATTGAAGCCGTCAGGCAGAGCCTCCCGGTCTCCCTGGCGGTTCTCCTTGAGAGGGGGGAGCTGAGCGTTGAAAACCTTCAGGACGCCTTTGATGTGGGTGAAACAGCATCAAAGATCACCGTAAGGAAAGACCCCCTGATGGAGGGGTGCGGTGACAGGAGGCCCGCGGAGGTCACGGTCAGACTCAAAAACGGCGAGGTACACACCTGCCGCAGGGACCTGCCGGCTGGTGAACCAGAGGAGCCATTCACATGGGAGGACGTGGTTGAGAAGTTCTCCCGGCTCAACCCGGGTTACCGGATGGAGAAACTTGAAATCCTGCAGGAAAACCCATCAGTAACCGTCCGTGAACTCATGGATGGACTTGAACTGAAGCAGACTCCCTCAGACGTCTGATGTTTTACAGGAGTGATGCAGGGTTAGAATGAAATGGAGGTGAAGTATTTGGAAGAAACCCGCAGATACCTTAACAGTATCGGGATAGGGGAGCCTCATCTCGCTGAATCCGAGAAGAGGTTCGGTGACGGTGGACAGTACAGATTTGAGGTTCCAGGGATACAGAAACCGGGCGCCATGAGGGCCCTCATCGATGCAATGGAAGAGAACGATGTTAAGGTCCACAGGATCACCCAGACGAAGGGTATAATGCTCCTGACAGACACCGAGATCCAGGAGATGGTGGACCTTGCACTTGATGCAGGTGTTGAGCTCTTCCTGAGCGTGGGTCCAAGGGCAACCTATGACACCAGCGCCTCTGCAAGGACACCTGAAGGCGCCAGGATAGGCTACAGGCTAAGGGGATACGATAACCTTGTCTATGCAGTGGAGGATGTCAGGAGGGCCGCGGACCTGGGTGTCAGGGGCATAGTGGTCTATGATGAGGGCCTCCTCTGGGTGCTTGGAAGGATGCGCGGGGACGGGGAGCTTCCAGGCGACATGCACTTTAAGGTTTCAGCCCACTGCGGCCATGGAAACCCTGCATCCGCACGTTTACTCCAGGATATTGGCGCCGATTCAATTAACCCTGTAAGGGACCTGCAGGTACCTATGCTGGCATCAATAAGGCAGGCCGTGGACGTATCTATCGATGTGCACACCGAAAACCCCAGGTCGTCAGGAGGATTCATAAGGCACTATGAGGTCCCTGACATCATAAGGTACGCCTCACCAGTGTACCTGAAGACAGGGGGATCCGTTGCAGGGCACCATGGATGGGACACCACCGAGAGCCAGGCCCGTGAAAGGATAAGGCAGGTGGTCCTTGTAAGGGACATGATAGAACGCTACTACCCCGAGGCTGTCCTTTCATCAGGGGGGGAGCTCGCATTACCCTCACGGAGATGATAGATTGGACCTTGCAGCCAGGGTGCGTGATGCCGTTATCTCTGCAGGTACAGGTTACTCCCCGGACATCATGAGGGCATATGAGAGGGCCCTTGAAGTGGAGGAAGATGATAAATCTGCGTGGATACTTGAGCTTCTGATTGAAAATGCAAGGATAGCAGAGAGAGAGGGAAGACCCCTCTGCGATGACACCGGCATACCCCACCTGATGGTTGAGGTGGGGGAGGACGCCCTTCTACCGGCGGGCTTCTTCAACTTCATCAGGAAGGGTGTTGAGGAGGGCCTGAGGAGCCTTCCGGGGAGGCCGATGGCTGTACGGGGGGATGAAATTGAAAGGATAGAGCAGAGCCGCGGCCTATATGATGACCCTGCAAAACTCCCGCCGGCGCCCTTCCTTGTGGAATCAGTGCCCGGGGACGGCGTCAGGATCCATGTGCTCATGCTTGGAGGAGGCCCCGAGATAAGGGCGAGGACCAGGAGGGTTTTCCACAGGCACAGTTATAGAAAAGTATTTGAGGAAGTTCTAACATGGATGAAAACAGAGGTCCCGATGCTTGGATGCACACCATGCATACCTGTTCTGGGTGTCGGGAGGACTCATTTTGAAGCCACATCCCTGATGCTCAGGGCGATGGCAACAGGAAACCTTGATGAACAATCAGAAATCGAGGAATACATTACAGAATCCCTTAACAGGATGGGAACAGGGCCCCTGGGTCTTGGGGGATCCACAACAGCCCTGGGATCCATGGTGAAGGTCGGGCCGCAGCGTGCCAGCGGTGTTAGAATAGTCTCCATGAGACTGGCGTGCTGCGTGGAACCCAGAAGGGCTACAATAGAACTTTAAATCTCAGTGAGGTGGATGAATGGCGATAGGGAAGGAATCACTGGAAAACGTATTCAGGGTGGGTTCCCCAAAGTGGAGGACTTCTATTACTCGTGTTGAGCCTAATCGTATTGTTACCAAGGGTTATTCTCAGGAGGAGCTTATTGGTGGTGTTTCTTTTTCTGAGATGGTGTATCTTCTGATCAGGGGTGAGCTTCCCTCTGAGAATGTGGCCAGGATGCTGGAGGCTGTTCTGGTTTCCTTCTGTGATCATGGTGTTACTCCTCCCAGTACTCAGGCTGCGCGTATGATTGCTTCTGCCGGTTCTCCGGTGCATGCCTGTATCGCCGGGGGGCTCCTGGCCTTTGGTAAGAACCATGCAGGGGCCATTGAGCGTTCCATGAAGCTCTTCCAGGACACCATCTCAAAATGCAGCTGTGAGGATGATATACCCTCTGCTGCCAGGGAACTGGTTGACGACCACCTCAGGAGGAACCGGAGGATTCCTGGTTTCGGTCACAGGTACCATAACGCCGATCCCCGCGCCATCAGGCTCCTTGACCTGGCCGAGGAGTACAGCTGCATAGGACTCCACACCCGCCTGGCTATGGAGGTCCAGGAGATACTTGTTGAGGAGAAGGGCGTCCGGATGAACGTTGACGGCGCCAACGCAGGAATACTCTCGGACATGGGATTCGACTGGAGGACAGGAGCAGGATTATTCATGATAGGACGCCTGCCAGGACTCATATCCCACGTATACGAGGAGAAGGTCAGGGAACCCGCCTTCAGGAAATTCTTCGACATCGAAGAAATACACTACGACGGAGAAGAAGAGAAGGATCTCCCGGTGACCACGGACTCAGAGCCGATGCCGGAATAGTCCTGATGATGCAGTGCCGGTCCAGGGGTCACCATATGCCATAAGAATCTTCAGTATCATTCAGGAGGATAATCAATTTCATCTGATAATCTAATTAACCAAGGGAGGGATTATGAAGGCTTTGTTAATGAAATAAATTTGGTTAAATATCATAAATTTCCGAATGAAATAGTAAAAGATAAATATACCACAAAATAGACCTTTGCATTATAAGGGTGGTTTAAATGACAACGATATCGGAAGCTATCACTACCATAAAAAAGGCTGAAAATGATGCTGACGGGTTAATACATGATGCCAGAGATGAATCATCCCGCCTCATTGACAGTGCCAGGATAGAGGCCCAGGAGCTCCTGGAAAAGGCAGAGAAGGAAGCCACTGAGAAGGGCGAAGAGCTCATAATGGAGGCAGAGGAAAGGGCGAGGAAAGAGGCCATCAGCATTTCAGGGAAGGCAAAGCGTGAAGTTGAAACCATGAAATCCGCGGCCATGGGCAGGGTCCCTGAGGCTGCCAGTCTTATTGTGAAAAGTATCTTGTAGCGTGAGTAACATGTTTCTACCGGCAAGGATGCGAAAACTCAAAATCATAACCCTGGATCGGTACTCGGATTCAGTGGTTCGTTCCTTGCATGAGGAGGGAATAACCCAGATCGACGACATATCAGAGCGCATCCAGCAGGATGCAGAGTGGGCTCAGATACTGAAACCCTCAAGGGCAACACCATACACAGGGAGAATATCATCCCTCCTCATGAAGACCAGCGGTATCCTGGACTTCCTTGGCTCAGTGGCAGCCGAGGAGAAGGGTCTCAGGGATACCATCAGGGAGTTCATCAACCCCCCGGTATTTGAGAAGAGGGAAGTTGAGGAACTGGACACAGAGGCCCTCATAGAAAGGGCCGAGGACATCCTGGGAAGGGTCGAGTCAAGGACCAGGGTTATGGAGGAAAAACTGAACGAGCTTGATTCAGAAAAGGCAAACGTTGAATCAGGCCTTAGCGTTGCAGAGAAATTAACAGCATTTGATATTGATTTTGGCGATCTCCATGATTCAAAGTACATAACTGCAATAGCCGGCAGGATGCCCCTGGAGCAGTTCGCCGACCTTGAAGAGAAACTATCGGAGATCACAGACGAGTTCCTGATCTTTGATGCTGAGGCAGATACAAAGTCAGAGCGCACGGTGATCATAATAACCCTCAGGAAACACGGAGACAAGGTCGCGGCACTCCTCAGGAGAATGGAATTCGAGAGGTTCGAGATCAGCGAACTCAGGGGAAGACCATCAGAGATAATCTCAAACTCCAGGAACCGCCTCAAAGAGATTAGTGAGGAGCGAAGGGAGATCATCACAGGGCTCAGAGAGGTTAACAGGGAATGGGAGGATGAACTCCTGGTCCTTAAGGAACAGCTTGAAATCGAGAAGGAAAGGAACGAGGTGTTCTCCCTTTTCGGTGAAACAGAGAAGACTGTGATGCTGGAGGCATGGGTACCCCTCAAGGAGGCTGAAAGGGCCATCAGCATAGTCGAGGAGGCATCCGAGGATCACTGCGTCACCGAGCTTGAGGAACCCGACCCTGATGAGGTCCCGGTGCTCCTTGATAACCCCCGCTTTGCAAGGCCCTATGAGAACTTCGTTGAGATGTACTCACCCCTCAGGTACAATGAGATAGATCCCACGGTCTTCATAGCCTTCGTGTTCCCATTCTTCTTCGGATTCTGCCTTACAGATGCAGGATACGGTATATTCGACGCACTCATAGGTTTAATACTCTACAGGGGACTTGGAAAGGTTAACGGGTTCATGAGGGACTTCGGTATAATACTCATGTCCTGCGGGGTCTGGGCCTTCATCCTTGGAATGGTCACCAATGGTTTCATCGGCGACTTCTTCCCCAGGTTCCTTAACATCAAGCTCCCGACGGTCATCCCCGCCATCGATGCGTTCGTTAACCCCCAGAACATACTCATAATGGCCTTGGCCGTGGGGGTGCTGCACATAAACTTCGGTCTCATCATCGGTGCAAGGAACAACATAAGGCTCGGGAACATGAGGGAGGCCCTGGGTTCCCAGATAGTCTGGCTGATACTTGAGCTTGGCATAATCCTCTACATATTCGGAGGCATGCTGCTGGGCGCCCCGCTTATCGTGCTGGCATTTGCAATGCTGCTCTACTACAACGGGCTCTTCGGCCTTATGGATGTTTCAGGGTTCCTGGGGACCCTGCTATCATATGCAAGGCTCCTGGCCCTCTGTCTATCAACGGGGGGTATAGCCATGACAGTGAACATCCTCACGGGCCTCAGCTATGACATGATACCCGTCGTGGGAGCCGTGCTGGCCCCGGTGATATTCGTCTTTGGGCACCTGGCCAACAACGCCTTCCAGAGCCTCGGTGCCTTCATAAACTCACTTCGTCTACACTACGTAGAATTCTTTGCCCAGTTCTATCTGGGCGGTAAAAACAAATTCAATGCATTTTGTGCTGAAAGAAACTTCACTAAGATAAGGAGGTAATTAGAATGGTTGAAATAGCATTAGGAACAGCTTTAGCAGCCATAGGTGCTGGAGTTGCAGTAGGATTTGCAGGTCTCGGATCAGGATTAGGTCAGGGGATAGCAGCCGCAGGAAGTGTGGGTGCAGTTGCAGAGGACCCTGACATGTTTGCGAGGGGTATTATATTCTCAGCCCTTCCTGAGACACAGGCTATATATGGTTTCCTGATAGCCATACTCCTACTGGTGTTTTCAGGTCTCCTTGGAGGAGGAAAACCACTGGATGTCACCGCGGGGCTCGTTGCTGTGGGTGCAGGTGCAGCCATAGGGTTCGCGGGTCTTGGTTCAGGTATGGGTCAGGGTATAACATCAGCATCATCAGTCGGCGCGGTTGTTGAGGACCCTGACATGTTTGCGAGGGGTATTATATTCTCAGCCCTTTCTGAGACACAGGCTATATACGGTTTCCTGATAGCCATACTCCTCATGGTCTTCGGCGGAATCCTAGGAGGCTAAATAGATGAGCTCCGGAGCCGAAAAAATTGTCTCCAGCATACTTTCAGAGGCTCAGGCAAAGAGAGATGCTATCATTCAGGAAGCTGAAAAAGAAGCTGCCAGGATACGTGAAGAAGGCGAGAACAGGGCCAGGATGGCTGCTGAACGCATACTTGAATCAGCCAGGAAACAGGCTGACATGAAGTACCAGCAGATAATCTCAGAGGCAAAGATGAACGCCCGCAGGGCGGAGCTGGAGGCAAGGGAAGAAGTAATACAGAGCGCATTCGAGAAGGCTGAAGATGAACTCAGGAAGCTCTCATCAGAGTCCTCAGAGGAGTACCTTAAAGCCCTGAGGGAGATGATAAAGGAGGCTGCAGTTGAGATAGGCGGCGGCGACCTCATCGTGAACCTCAGAGAGGAGGATTCAGGAAGAGTAGGGGACCTTGATGGCATAGCAGCCGAAGTGGAAGCTGAAACAGGTAAAAAAACAACTCTGGAAGTTGGAGACAGCATCAAAACCATTGGAGGAGCAGTAGTAAAAACCAGGGATGGTCTGGTGGAAGTCAACAACACAATAGAGGCCAGGATGTCCAGGTTCAGGAAGGCTCTACGTTCAGAGGTGGCCAGGGTCCTGTTCGAATAAAGAGGGGAGATGACAGATGGCTGACAGCATCACAACAATTGTAACAGCGCTTGGATTCCCATCAGTAGAATCTTTTATAGGCCTGCTCCTGGTAGGGGGAGCAATAATAGGTGCTATCGTGGTGATAGCAACCATAAGGCCTATATTAGATTTATTCCCCTTCGCATACCCTAATGCAAGAGTCAGGGCAAGAATAGGACGCTTAATAAATGAAAAACAGTTCTCAGAGATCCTTGAAACAGAGAACCTTGAGGAGTTCATGAACTACCTCAGGGGCCTCCCTGACTATGCAAAATACGTGGACCGCTTCCCGGTTGAAAAGGCCCTTGAAAGCCAGCTTGCAGAGACCTACGAGACAGTATCAAAGATTGCACCGGCCTCAATAAGGGAGCCCTTCAGGGTTAACCTTAAAAAATGGGATATAAGGAACATCAAGAGTCTGATAACAGCCAAAGACGCAGGTCTGGGCGCGGAAGAAACACTCAACCTCCTGGTGCCCTTCGGTGAAATCTACGAAACCCTTGAGGCACTAACAGACTCGGAGACAGTCCAGGATGTTGTGGCAGGACTTGAGGGAACAGAGTACGCCCAGGTACTGGAGGACGCCCTCTCCGAGTACGGCGAAACAGGCATGATCCTGCCCCTTGAGGCAGCCCTCGACAGGTACTACCTTGAAAACATGATGAGGGCGGTTGGAAGTCCATCAGACGATAACACGAAGCTCCTGCACACCTACTTCGGTACACAGGTGGACATCTCAAATATAAAGATAATACTCCGTGCAAAGGCAGATGGACTCAGCTACGATGACATAAGCCCCTACATGATACAGGAAGGCTACCAGTTAAGGGAATGGAAACTCAAGGACCTCATGGAAGCAGAGGATGTCAGCGGCGTTATAAGCGGACTTGAAGGGACAGACTACGGTCCGATGCTCTCAGAGGCCCTCTCAGAGTACAGTGCAACAGGATCAATCTCGGTATTTGAAAGGGTCCTTGAAGAGAACCTCAACAGGATGGCAAGGAACTTCGCACTCAAGAAGCCCTTCGGAGTCGGCCCCATGATAGGCTTCCTGAGCAGGAAGGAGGTTGAGGTGAGGAACCTCAAGGTCATTGCAAGGAGCAAGAGGGAGCCAGGGTTCCCTGAATCAATGGTTAAGGAGATGTTAGCATGACTTCAGGTATTGCAGTGGTTGGTGACAGGGACACGGTAACAGGGTTCAGGCTTGGAGGTGTCAGGGAAGGATACGTTGTTGAAGGCCCTGACGAAGCAGAAGAAACAATAAGGAATCTCATAAAGGAAGATTTTTCCATAATAATAATCACAGAAAACATTGGTGATGAACTGAGGGAATTTATTGAGGAAACCACAAGTTCAAGCGCATTACCAATGATAATAGAGATACCAGACAAAACAGGCCCCTCAGAACGCGAAACCGATCCATTGAGGGACCTGATTAAAAGAGTTATTGGGGTTGAGATGGTAAAATGACACAGGAAGGAAGAATTATAAAGATAGCGGGTCCTGTTATCATCGCAGAGGGGATGAGAGGATCCCAGATGTATGAAATGGTTAAGGTGGGTGAAGACAAGCTCATAGGAGAAATCATTGAACTTGAAGGGGACACGGCAACAATCCAGGTCTACGAGGAAACAGCAGGTATCAAGCCAGGGGAGACCGTCGAGAGGACAGGCGGGCCCCTGTCAGTGGAACTCGGACCTGGAATACTCAGTTCAATCTTCGATGGTATACAGAGGCCCCTGGAGGACATAAAGGCACTCACCGGCGACTACATCGAGAGGGGTGTGGATGTACCGTCCCTCCCAAAGGACAAGAAATGGACCTTCAAGCCACTGGCACAGGCAGGTCAGATGGTTAAGGGCGGGGACATCATCGGTGAGGTTGATGAGACATCATCAATCACACACAAGATAATGATCCCCCCGAACGTTGAGGGTAAACTCCTAAGCATAGCACCCCAGGGCGAGTACACGGTCCTTGATGACATAGCAGAGGTTGAGACAGATAAGGGTGTTGAGAAGATACAGATGCTCCAGAAGTGGCCTGTAAGGAAGGGAAGGCCATACAAGAAGAAACTCGACCCTGACGTGCCCCTCATAACAGGTCAGAGGGCCCAGGACACATTCTTCTCAGTTGCAAAGGGCGGTACAGCAGCCATACCAGGACCCTTCGGTTCAGGTAAAACCGTCACCCAGCAGCAGCTTGCGAAGTGGGCCGACGCAGACATAATCGTCTATGTTGGATGCGGTGAGAGGGGTAACGAGATGACAGAGGTTCTCAAGGAGTTCCCTGAACTCGAGGACCCCAAGACCGGAAACCCCCTCATGGACAGGACCGTGCTCATCGCCAACACCTCAAACATGCCCGTGGCTGCGAGGGAGGCCTGCGTGTACACCGGTATAACCATAGCCGAGTACTTCAGGGACATGGGCTACGACGTGGCCCTCATGGCAGACTCCACCTCAAGGTGGGCCGAGGCAATGAGGGAGATCTCAGGAAGGCTCGAGGAGATGCCCGGTGAAGAGGGTTACCCTGCATACCTGGCCTCAAGGCTTGCACAGTTCTATGAACGTGCAGGAAGGGTCATCACCGTGGGTTCAGAGGACAAGGTGGCCTCTGTCTCTGTTGTCGGTGCTGTTTCACCACCAGGCGGGGACCTCTCAGAGCCGGTTACACAGAACACCCTCAGGATATGTAAGGTGTTCTGGGCACTTGACGCATCCCTTGCAGATAAGCGTCACTTCCCATCCATCGACTGGCTGCAGAGCTACTCACTCTACGTTGACAGTGTTGAGGACTGGTGGGCAAAGAATGTGAACCCTGAATGGAGGTCCGTGAGGGACGAGGCAATGGTACTCCTCCAGAAGGAAGCGGAGCTCCAGGAGATAGTCCAGCTCGTGGGACCTGACGCCCTGCCTGACAGGGAAAGGATAACCCTTGAGACAACAAGGATGATAAGGGAGGACTTCCTCCAGCAGAACGCCTACCACGAGGTTGACACCTACTGCTCCCCATCAAAACAGTTCGAGATGCTCAGGACCATCATAATGTTCCACAGGAACGCAACAGCAGCCCTCAAGAAGGGCGCGCCTGCAGCGGACCTCATAGGGCTCCCTGTCAAGGAGGACATAGGGCGTATGAAGTACATACCCGAAGATGAATTCCCCGGAAGAATCAAGGAGATCCAGGAAAGGATCGTCAAGGAATGTAGTGAGGTGTGAAGATGAACGTAAATATCAAGACCCGTGAATACACCACAGTCACAGAGGTCTCAGGTCCTCTCATGATAGTTGAGGGTGTTGAAGGGGTTGCCTACAGTGAGATAGTCGAGATTGAAACACCCACAGGTGAAAGAAGAAGGGGACAGGTACTTGAAGTTAAGGAGGACCTTGCGGTTGTACAGGTCTTCGAGGGTACCAGCGACCTCAACACAGAGACAACAAAGATAAGGTTCACAGGCGAAACAGCCAAGATAGGCGTCTCCCTTGACATGATGGGCCGCATATTCGACGGTACAGGTAAACCCATAGACGGCGGACCCGAGATCATACCCGAGAAGGAGCTTGACATCAACGGAAGCCCCATGAACCCGGCTGCAAGGGAGTTTCCTGCTGAGTTCATCCAGACAGGTATATCAACAATCGACGGGATGAACACCCTTGTCAGGGGACAGAAACTCCCTATATTCTCAGGTTCAGGTCTCCCCCACAATGAACTGGCGGCCCAGATCGCAAGGCAGGCGAAGGTTCTGGCAGAGGAGAGCGAATTCGCGGTTATATTCGCGGCCATGGGTATCACCCACGAAGAGGCAAACTACTTCATGAGGGACTTTGAACGTACAGGGGCCCTTGAACGTGTTACGGTGTTCATGAACCTGGCAGACGACCCTGCAATTGAACGTATCATCACCCCGAGGATGGCACTGACAACCGCCGAGTACTTCGCCTTTGAACATGACATGCACGTCCTGGTCATACTGACGGACCTTACAAACTACTGTGAGGCCCTCAGGGAGATCTCAGCTGCAAGGGAGGAGGTGCCTGGAAGAAGGGGTTACCCAGGTTACATGTACACCGACCTTGCAAGCCTCTACGAGAGGGCAGGGCGAATAGTGGGCAAGGAGGGTTCAATCACCCAGATGCCAATACTCGTGATGCCCCAGGACGACATAACACACCCGATACCTGACCTTACAGGTTACATCACCGAGGGCCAGATCGTGCTGAGCCGTGACCTCCACCGTAAGGGTATCTACCCGCCAGTGGATGTTCTACCATCCCTCTCAAGGCTCATGAGTGGGGGTATAGGTGAGGGCAGGACACGTGAAGACCACAGCGGTGTCTCAGACCAGCTCTACAGTGCCTACGCCGAGGGGCGTGACCTCCGTGACCTCATGGCTGTTGTGGGTGAAGAGGCCCTTACAGAAAGGGATCGTAAGTTCCTCAAGTTCGCGGATGAATTTGAGAAGAGGTTCATCACCCAGGCACGTGATGAGGACCGCTCCATAGAGGAAACCCTCAACCTTGGATGGGAGCTTCTCTCACTGCTGCCAAGGTCCGAGCTCAAGAGGGTCCGTGAGGAGCACATACCCAAATACCTCCCGGGCGCCGAATAGGCCCCATAAATTTTTTATAGGAGAGGTATCTGATGGCACAGGAAATGATCGAGGGGATCAACCCCACAAGGATGGAGCTCCTGAAACTCAAACAGCGGGAGAAACTCGCTGTCAAGGGTTACAGTCTCCTCAAGGAGAAGAGGAACGCCCTTATCATGGAGTTCTTCAACATCCTTGAGAGGGTTAAGGGTTCCCGTGAAAGGGTCGAGGAACAGCTCAGGGAGGCCTTCAAGGACCTCACAGAGGCCCAGGTGATGATGGGTGACGTGGCGGTTGAGAGGGCTGCCATGGCGGTCAAGGGATCCGTGGAGGTTGACATAGACTCAAGGAGCATAATGGGTGTCGTGGTCCCTGTGGTTGATGCCAGGGCAACCAGGAGGACCGTGGTTGAACGCGGATACGGCCTTGTTGACACTTCAGTAAAACTTGACGAGGCAGCCAGGAAATTCGAGGAGTCACTGGCCCTTATAATAGAACTGGGTGAAATTGAGAAGACCATAAGGCTCCTTGCAGGGGAGATAGAGTCAACCAAGCGAAGGGTTAACGCCCTCGAGCACATCATAATCCCGAGGCTCAAGAACACGGTCAAGTACATTGAGATGAGACTCGAGGAGATGGAGAGGGAGAACTTCGTCAGGCTGAAGATGATTAAAAAATCCATGGAGATGGAGTGATGGTTCGAATACTTACAAGGTTAGGCCAGGTCCGTGAGGCAGAGGAGAAGTACAAGAGGGAACTTGTTGACTTCAGGATGGGTGAGGTTTACGGTAACCTCAGGGCCATCATCGCAGATGAGGACGTTGATGTGAGGGCAGGCGAGGCCGTAACAGTGAAGATCAGGGAGGTCAGCATACCAGCAAACCACATAGTCTTCATGTGTGCCTACGCCACGAACCCCTACGGTCACCCCATAGCAGCAGGTGAGGAGACACCACTCCCAATAAGCATGGACCGGAAGACCGACCACGCCACCTTCGTTGCGGTGAGGGATGGTGAAATAAAAAGGAACGACCTCCTGGGGGTCCTGATAATTCTCCCTGTGGAGTTAACCCATTAATTTTTTTTAAAATTAATTTTTCTGCTTTAAGAAAATGTCCTAGCCAAGGAAGGACCTGATTGATTCATAGAGCTCTACCATGAGGTCCTCAGTGTATTCAAGGAGCTCCCTGTATGATTCTATCAGGGCGTCACGGTTATTCCTTATCTGACGGATGGCCCTGGCCTGTGCGGCGGCAGGGCTTCCTGAGAGAAGCCTCCTCAGTTTGGATGAGTCTCTCATGGAATTCACCTCATCCCTCACCTCGGCCATACTCTCAAGGTACTGGCGTTCAACGCCCCTGATATCCCTCTTTATACTCTTCTTTATCCTGAGGAGCTCCTCACGTTTCTCATTGAGTTTCACTATGCTTCTCCTTGTTGAGGATACCGTGGATGTGTCAATATCACCGAATTCTGAGATCTCATGAAGTATCTTCCTGTATTCGCCGGGATCCATCATCCACCCCCTTACTACCGGAATTTTATCCTTATCTCCAGGAGGTTATCCCTGACATGACACTCAGTCTCGATCTCCTCATGCTCCTTTTCAAGTTCACGCACACGGTAGAATATGTTTGTAAGGGCCCCTGTGGTGAATCTTCCTGTGATGTTCTCTGGCTTGGATGATATGAGGATTATGGAAACACCATCATCGGTGATCCTTACATTGTAGTTAACTGCATTGATGTATATACCGTCCGATAGCCTGAGAAGCAGTTTTATGTACTTAACCGGAAGCCCGCTCTTACTGATTATCTCCTTTATCTTATCATTCTCACGGCACTGTTCAATATCAATATCCAATATCCTCCCCTCCATGATCTTAGATATAATTTTATAGAATATAAAACATAGCCTATACGATGAGAGGCGACAGGTCAGACAGGCTCCTGAAGAAGGAGATATTCAACCTCAACAGACACCTTCCATCAAGGAGGAAGACCCTCAGCGAACTCCTCAATGAGGACAGGCCACACGTCACAGGCGCCGATGGAACCAGGCACAGGTTTAAAATTGCGGAACTCGAGGAGCTTGCAGGTATGCTGACCGATGATGAGATAAAGCGCCTCAGGCTCCCGATTTACATTGAAATTGACTCTGAAACATCAGGGGCTAGGATTGCAGGGGCCACCGAGGTGAGGGTTGTCTCGGAGGTCCTTGGAAGGGATGATGAGGGTGATGAGATCTACATTTACAGACCGGAGATAAGGGTTTTAAGGGCGAGGTTCCCCACGGTCACCCAGTACATATTCCTTGTAAGGGAGCTTTAGGGAGGTTAAAGAGATGAGCAAGGATCCGCTGAAGGAGTACCTTAAGGACCCGGATAGAAGGGCGAAACTGTTCCTTTTAATGAGCGGGGGAATGATACTGAGCACGATACTCATAACCATAGGCACCATAATACTGATACTCCTCCTCCTTGGCATAATATAGCATCAGGGCTTAAGGAGGACCCCTGAATTATGGTGCCCCCCTTAACCATTTTACTATCAGTTGATGTTTCATATCAATCCTCTCCACAGAAATTCGAGGTCATGGATCATCCTCAGGGTTTTCATATTATTTTAAGGGATCCCAGGACCTTGGAGCATCTTCTGGATGCAAGTCTAAAGGCCCCCTCAGGGGTTTTATGCTCTGACATTACGGTTACGAGGGGCTCGCCGGCCTCTATAACCGCACCTGGAACCGGAAGGTCATGGACACCCTGCAGATTGATACCCGGGAAAATGCACCTTCCAGGGGCATAGAGTATCCTCTTAACGGCACACATCCTGGGGACGGGTTTTTCAATGAGTTCACCATGGAAGGCCCTTATATGGGCCTCGAGCATGTTGATTCCAAGGGATGCCTCGGCACACTCAAAGGTCCCCTGTATCCTCGGGTTCACCTCTATAACGTAGAGTTCACCATCCCTCAGGATGAAGTCCACGCCATTTGAGCCGCGCAGTGAGAAGTCAAGGATAAGGTCCTCGGCAAGGGATTCAATCTCACCTAGAGGCCCGGGGGTCATGTTACCGGCATATATGAACTGACCCTCAAAGCCCGGCACCCCCCTGTCGATGATCTGCTTGCTTGTAAGGACGGTCACCGCCTCCTGGCCTGTTGAGAGTACGGATGCGCTTACAGGCACGCCCTCAATGTACTCCTGAAGGAGGAATTCGCCCCCACACTCCTGGAGGTCCGTGACTCCAAAGCCCCCAGCCCCCCTGACGGGTTTAATGATGTATCTCTTATCAGGTGAGACCATCTCAGCAGCCTCCCCAGGGTCCCTCAGGAGGTGCGTCTCGGGGGTGAGGTAGGAGCCCCTTATCTTCCTGTAGAACCGGTACTTGTCCTCCACATGATCCGTCCTGGTGTTGCCCATCACCTTCTTCCAGGGGAGTTCCGGCGCTCCCGTGAGGGGTATTATACCATCGGCCTCATCTATGAGGTCCGATGAAATCTCAAGGAGCCGTTCCGTGCTAAATTCCTCATGGAACCTCCCGCAGCTCCTGCCGGGCTCCTGCTTCAGCATACACCGCCTCCTGGTGTAGGATCTGAAGTCAGCGGTGCAGTAATAGCTTGCAGAGATGACCTGGTAGCCGAGGCGGAAGGCTGACTCAGCAACAGGCCGTGTGTTAACACCGATTAAAAGGAGGCTGAACATCTCTAAAACCCTGAGAAAGGTTGATGAATAGTCCCGAGCGGAGTCGAACCGCTGTCGCCGGGTCCAAAGCCCAGCAGGATTACCACTACCCCACGGGACTAGCTGATGGTTAATAGGTGGTGGAGCTGGACATAAATAGGTTTCGATGGGGTGTTATGGGGAGATAGTCCCGAGCGGAGTCGAACCGCTATCGATGGATCCAGAGTCCATCAGGATTGCCATTACCCCACGGGACTTCACTGTAAAACAAGATATCAGCAAGGAATAGTTACGTGGAAGCAGTATAAATACTTTGCGGTTCAGGTTCATGGAGTGAGTTATGTGAACGGGGTTCCAGTTTTTTGAAAAATAGAATTAGAAGGGTGAGAACACCCCTATGAACACCAGCCAGGCCAGTATGGTCTTTGCAGCAAGGCTCAGTATGATGTAGACCCTCTCACCGTAGAGGTAATCCTTCCACCTCCCAACACCCCTGTACTGGAGCAGCATGTTGATGGAGAAGGTGTTGAACATCACGAAGTAGATCAGGAGTGCAAGGTAGACGAAGCTTGGCGGCTGTGTCTCTGCTGAACTCAGGGCCGCTATGAAGTAGGCTGCAATCACTATCCATGGCGTGAAACCTGAGATGCAGCCAAGGATGTACGGGGACCAGTCGATGTTCTCGGTGTACTGGTTGATCTTCTCCATGAGGTAGCCGAACATTATCATTGAGGCGTTGAGTACAAAGATCATCACAAGGGACCAGAGGTCCCAGACACCAACGAAGGTAGCCAGTATAACGATCATTATTGAACTTGAGAGGGCATACTCGTACCACCGGTAGGGGTTCATACCCCTTTTGAGGTTCTCGATGTAGCTCTCATTCCTCAAGAATGCTATTATGAAGTGAGCGGCTGCAGATATCAGGAGGAAGGATGCCAGTATAACTCCAAGGTAGCTCACCGTGAATACCACCTCAGGGTTCGGCAGAACCTGGAATGACGGCGGGTTCAGTGAGAGCACCCTGAACTTCAGATAGAAGGTGTATATGTCCCTGTCCCAGGTCAGCAGATAACCCAGGAAAACCATCAGGAGTCCCTGTACAAGGTGCAGGGATCCGGCTGCAATGTTCAGTTTACGGAGCCCCTCAAAGGTTATGGGGGAGCTCCTTATCCTTTCAAGTCTTTCCCTGTTGTCCATAAATAAAACCCCCTACAATTTAATTATATTATCCGACCCATATAAAATTAATAAATCTGATGGGAACCAGAAAGCCTGCGGTCCCCACCACCATCAGCCATGATCAGGGGGCATCCTCCGATGCCGGTGATTTACCCCAGGAACTTCCTTATACTTGCAGCCTCCAGTATCCTGCCCTGCAGGTTACCGGTCCTGTTGAGTGCAAGGGAGTGGTTGATCTCGTCGGTCACCCTTACATGTTCAGGGTCATGGCTGATGTCAGGGAAGTGCTCCTCAATTGAGCTCCTGAGTTCAGGGGGCAGGTGGGGTGAATGGGGGTTCATGTACCTGAGGGCATCATGGAAGTCCCTCTCAAATCCAGGATAGATCTCCATTATGTAGTCAAGGTCAGGGTCCGTGAGGGAGCTGAAACCAAGTATCTCAGGGGGCACCCCGATGGAGTAGAGGGCCGCGGTGAAGGTTATGGCCCTGGGGAGGGAAACCCCTCCCATACTCCTCGAGTAACCGAAGAGTCCAATGTGGAGCTTCCTCTTCCTCCTCCCGGGGACGTGCCTTGAAACCCTGTTTATCATATCAGCGAGCCTCATGACATGCCTCCTGTACTCACTGGAGTAACGGTTCACAATATCGATTATCCTCTCCCGGTCCACATCCTGGGGTTTACCAGGCTTATGTTCCCTGAGCAGCCTCACGGCATCGCTGACCTCGGCAGGGGGATGGTCGAACTTGAAGGAGGACTGTACAGTGAAGGTGAAGGCACCAGGGTAGTCCTCAACGGCGCGGGTGTTTGATGGTTTCAGGTTGCCCCTGAAGGGCGCTGAACCCATACCTATGATGGGGCAGATCATGACACTTGTCTCCTCCTCAACCTCCCCCAGGGACTGGAGGGCGACCTTGTTGAGGAGTGTGGCCGGGATCATCCCGTAGTTCATTGCAGGGTCGGACCTTGCAAGGAACACCCTCTGATGTTCAGGGTCCTTGCCCTCAAGGTACTCGGCGGTTATCCTCCCAGCTGCCAGCATACCGTCCATGTCCTCAAAGAGGGGGATGACGTTTATCTCCTCTGGACGGAACTCCCCTATCCATTCACCCACCGTCACATCATCCTTGAGCTTCAGGTTCTCCTTCCCGGCCACGAAGTCCCTGTAGTAGTGGTAGACACGGTTAAGGCACCTGCTTGAGGCCGTCATGGGGAGTATAACCTCAAATACCGGCGGCACATCCCTTTCATAGAATAGGGCTGCCGTATCATAGGATCGGGGTATGCTCTCAAGGGTTTCAAGGAGGATCTTTGCCTCGGCCCTTTCCACCGTAGGGTTGGGGACCCTGAGTGTCAGTCTGCAGTCCTCGCCGAGGATGTTCTCCCTGAAGAATGACTCGTATTCTGTGAGGAGCTTCTTGACAACGTAACTGTCCACCTCCTTACCCTCACAGTCCCACATCTGCTCATCACAGCCAAGGTGTGAGAATACATAGTAGGCCTCCTTTATCTCATCCTCCCCTCCAAGTTCAGGGCCTGATGCAAAGAATGGGGGGTTCACGTTGTCAGGGTGCTGTGTGCTCATGCATCTTGGAACATTCATAGGTTACACTCCAGTTCTCTTAAATTTACTTACTCCCCTAAAATATCTGCTGAACAGTTATATATGTCTTGTGTACTGAAGTGTACATATAGGGTATTTACGGGGATGTTCAAGTAAACAGCTCAGAAACCCGAAAAATAGAATTCAGAAAATTTAAAGTACAACTAATAAGGTCTGAAAATGAGGAATATAAGAATAGGTGACATTGAAACGGCCTATGAGGTCATAAGGAGGCCTGTCAAGCATCCAAAGATAGAACTGAGGGACGGCGGGATAAAACTCATACTCCCACATTCCTGTGATGACCCCGAGGGCATCCTGAGGAGACACGAGGCATGGATCCACAGGAAGCTCTCCTACATAAGGGACGCCAGGAGGGAGGCTGAGGGTATCAGCCTCGAGGACAGGTCAGTGGATGAGCTCAGGGAACTCATAGAGGGCCTTGCAGCTGAACTGGCAGGGAGGCTCGGGGTTGAGTATGGCAGGATAACCCTGAGGACCATGAGGACAAAGTGGGGTAGCTGCAGCTCCAGGGGGAACCTCAACTTCAACACCCTCCTCCGCCACCTCCCTGATGAGCTTGTGGAGTACGTTGTCCTCCATGAACTGGCACACCTAGTTGAGAGGAAGCATAACAGGGACTACTGGAGGATAGTCTCATCAGTTAACCCTGCCCATGAGAGGATGGAGCACCTTCTCTCGGTTTACTGGTTCGCCATAGACCGTGATGAGGGTGAATGAGGAACCTGCATCTCAGCAGGTTACATGTATCACCGCAGCCACCCTCTCTCTTTTTATGAGTCTGTTGTACTTCTCTGCGGCTTCGCATGTTGGAAGGCTGATTATCCTGGTTTCAAGGTTCATATCAGGGACCCTGAGGGCTCCATGGACCCATGTGCCCACGATGATGACATCGGGTTCCTCTTCAAGGATCTCTGATAGTTCATCCTCGGAGAGGATGTGTGATGTCCCGTACCTTCTCCTTGAGAGCTCCTTCATTCTTTTACTGACCCTTCCATCCGTGTGTATCACAAGGTCATGGGTGTACTCCCTGCCCCTGAAATTCACCCTCCCGAAGCTGCAGTGAGAGAACATGCCGTCATACCCCCTGTCCTGGTTCTATGGTTCCAGTAACGATCCCAGGCACTTTGGAGAACATCTTATCCTACGTCCTGTCAGGGAATTAGCCCTGTCTGAACACACTATCTGATCCTCCTGCACCTGAATATGACGGTCCCGCCATGGGTGTAGGGTCTGCCCGGGTCAATGCACTGCATGTATGCGCTCTCCTCGTCCCCCTCCACAGTGAGTCCGAGTTCAAGGGGGCACCAGTTCCTCTCAAGGATTGTGGTGTAGTGGAGGATGGTTGAAAGGGCATGGGTGCAGAGGGCATCCGTCCTCTCAAGGTCTATCTTGGGGTCATCGATGACTATACGGTCCCCCTCCCTGTACACCGGGCAATTCCCCCTTATCTCATGTACCCGTATCTCAAGCATAACATCACCCGTGGTGGAGTATGAACAACAAAGCTTAAATAGGTTTTGAATATATATTCATTACCATGAGACTTACAAGGAGCATGGAAAACTACCTTGAAGAAATGTACAGGATAAGGAGCCATGGCATCATAAGGACATCAGACCTCTCGGCCAAGATGAAGGTCAAACCAGCCAGCGCAACCCAGATGCTCAAGAAACTCCACGGGATGGGCCTTGTAATCCACCACCCCTACCTTGGAGCTGAACTCACAGATGAGGGAAGGAAGCTTGCAGCGGAGGTCATGAGGAGACACATGCTGCTTGAGTGCCTCTTCCATGAGGTACTGGGCATGGACCTGGAATCCGCCTATGATGAGGCATCCCGCATGAAACATGAGCTCTTCAGGGAGACAGAGCTTGCCCTCATGAGGTACCTTGGCAATCCATCAAGGTGCCCCCACGGCATACCCATACCCTGAAGGTATTTAAGGGAAGGGTGTCAAGTTAAGACCATGAAGACAGGAGCAGACAGATTCCTAGAAGAATTACCTGCAGTTGCAGAGGCATTCAAAGGCTTTAGAGAAGCTGTAAGATCTGAGGGAAAACTCACAGAGAGGGAGAAACTCCTGATATCCGTCGCATGCGCGGTTGCGGTTAGATGCGATGCATGCACCAGAAGGCACGCTGAAGAGGCCCTTGCCCGTGGTATAGGGGAGGATGAACTTGCAGAGGCGGCAGCACTCGCCGCACTTATAAGGGCTGGTTCTGCAATGAACACCGCAGCAGGGATATTCCGTGATTGATCAGGTCCTTTGAGCCCCCATGCAGCGGTCATCAGCACTTCAAAATGATTCATCAGGAACCATCACCCTATCCACACATTCACCCGTACTTCACAATGAATTTAAGGACGAATTTGAGTCCATGGAGAAACACAGCCACGGCCATAACGATCATTGCAATTAAGAGGGCGAACCTTACAGAATAGAATATGTAGATGTTCCTGAAGGTGAATGGGAAGACACTGTAGAGTGATGAAACCATAAGGTAGCCGAGGGTGTTCAGGATTATCTGGGTGAATGACCAGAGCCACTGCTTCCTGAAGAAGATAAATACAAGGTTCACGGCCAGACCCGCAGCAACCACCAGGTTTATGAGGGGTATGAGGGTGGCGAAGGAGGGGTCAATGAAGGACAGGTTCCATCCCATGATACTGTTGACGATATAGAGGACCACCATATTGGCCAGTGAAGCTGCAATGAACTCTGAAGTACTGAACTCTTTGTCCCTTAGAAATTCCCTCAGGACGTCTTTACCCATTTTTATAACTCCATGTAGCTGAAGGTCCCGGTGTACCTGAAGTTCTTAAGTTCCATGGGATCCTCAAGCACCCTGAACCCTGTTCTGTAGCCGTGGTGCTGGAGTGAGATCTGAAGGTGTGCCAGGGCTATACCCATATCGATGGGGTTCCAGCGGCCAACAAGGCGCCTCTTTATGGGTCCGGGTATTCTGCAGTAGACGTGGATCTCACCATCACCTCCTGTAAGGTACCATGGCTGGTTGTTGACTGCAGATGGAGCCAGCCTCACGGCCTCAAGCACATCATCCATCCCGGTTATATCTGTTATCTCAGAGAGGGGCTTCCTCCTGAACTCTGAGCGGCTCCTGTGAACAGGTTCACCGGCCTCTCCAAGGGCAAGGAATATTACAAATTCAAGTTCAGATTTCAGGTGACCCCCTGGTGAGGGTATCCCCTGCCAGCAGCTCCCGATCCCCATGGATGAGAGCTTCAGGTCCATCTGCTGGAGCATGAAACCGGCATTCATTTTCCCTTCATCACCATCTGCAAAGGCTGCAATATAGTGGGGTGCCGGGCGCTGCATCCCTGTCCTGACATCATCTCTTCCAACAATTTTAAGTTCAACTTCAGAAGATAAGAGCGGCTCCAGTTCCTTGAGGCTTGCTGAAACCATGTTCAGCTCCTCTTCACCGACGGGGCCAGTGTACTTCCTTGTGGACTTCCTCCTGAAGATGAAGGGGTAAAGTTCTTTCATAACGTTCTCCTTTATCATTCATAACTAAAGTGTGTTTATGTTGAATTCTGCTTCCCCAATTCTACCATGGAAGTACTTCAGGTCACCATCAGGCAGGTGCCAGGTTGCGGTGCACTCGGATGGATACAGGAAACCACCGGTATCCTGGTAGGACAGCACCTCAACACTCCAGGGGTGCTGTTCCATGTTGAACTCTGCACAGTACCTGTCCTCGGTGTAGAACTTTATGAACCGCCCCCTGTCATCGAAGGTGAAGATGCCCCCGGCGGCGGTGCCATGGTCCCGGATTCTGGCCTCAACCCTGTTCTCATCCAGCTCTGACCATTCTATGTATTCTGCAAACAGCAGTGATGGCAGGAGCGGGGCCTCTGAGAGGATGGTTACAAGGCCTGACTGGTCCATGGGGGCTCCGCCCTCATCGGCCAGTTTAAGGAATTTCAGGGCCCTTATGATCATCTCGCCATGACCCCCGGAGTAGATATCGAGGCCCTCTACCGGGATTCCGAAGAGGCGTCCATTTATGTAAACGCTCCTGAAGGGTGTCGGGGTGTTGAACTGCAGCATATCCACATCCATCCACCCCGAGCCCCTCCTTATCCTTGAATCAGCCCACCTCATGAGGAGGTTCCTGGGGTGAGGGGGTAGACCGCAGAGGTCAAGGTACCTCATGAGGATCCCGGGGACTTCCCTATCCCCCTGCGCGTAACCTTTTCTGAGTTCTTCTTCAACTTCCATTCTGAATCTTTTTCCAAGCATCTTATCATCTTCTTTCCTTGTGGTTTTCTTCAGCTTTCATTTTGAACACCTTCTTCCACAGTATTCCAGGTACCTCTCCTTTGATGCTTCCTCAAGCTTTGCAAATATGTTAAAGAGGCTTTTGACCTCTTCATCGTCAAGTGAATCGAAGAGGGATTTCACTGCTTCAGCGTCCCTTTTGTCCCTGCCGGCCCAGAATCTATGGAAACCCTCTGCGGGCTCAAGTCGGAGCATCCTCCTGTTTTGAGGGTCAGGTTTTATCCTTATGAGCCCCTTATCCTCAAGGCGGACTGCGAGCTGCTTGACGTTCTGGTGGGTGGTGCTCATGGCATCAGCCATCTCCTGCATTGAGGGGGGCCTTTCAAAGACGTTTCCAAGGATCACCATGAAGAGCCACTGCTTTGCTGTTATGCCATCTTCGCGGAACTCGCGGCTCACTATGTAGCTCCAGCGCTGCTCGATGAGGAAGAGGGCTACCAGTATGTACCTCTCCATGGACTCCCTTGTCTCCCGGTGTTCATCCCGTATTGCCTGCATATCCTTCATCCAGTGTCAACCTCCCTGATGTGATTGCCATTCCCCGGTAGAAAATCCCGGTGACGGCCAGGCCTGTGAAGGTGAGGACCATAAAGAAGGCAGCCTGCCCCCAGCTGAATGGGACCCCCTCCATGGCCATGAAGGCCACCATTGAGAGTATGGCTGTTCCCAGTAATGATACCTTGACAAGGAATACCGGTGCAAGTATGTAGCCCCACACTTCTCTCTTCAGGAGGAAGTATGATGTGAGGAGGGCCGCTGGAACCACGACGCCGAGGTCGAGTGCCTGTATGACGAGGGTTGTGTAGCCCTCAAGGGCCCCCGGGGCCATGCCGGTTATCAGGGAATCTGTGATCATCTTGATCCACATGGCTGCCAGCATTAATCCGGTGAGGGTGAGGTAGATGGCTGTGAAGCCTGATTTTTTTTCATCAACCTTAACCCTGTAGGTGGTTGTGAACAGCTCTCCCATGAGGCCGTAGAGTGATAAGGCAAGTATGCCCACATACAGGAGGAAGAGACTGTTGTAGGATGCGAGGAAGGCCATGGAGGCATAGGTGTAGGTGAAGTAGAACATTCCACCCATCCACAGCAGCCTGGCTTTGGCCGAGGAACGGCTAAGGTATGCTGAAATGATTAGGAGGGGGATCCCTGTGGTGAGTGTCACGAGGTCCTGGCCCATCATCTGTGCAGTTGCTGATAATGAGTCGTTGATGTATGTATTCTGGTCCAGGAGGCCAGATAGTGTTGCAAAGAGCCCCATAAGTGTTATGAGGGCTGTTAGTGTATGGATCTTATTTATTTTCATCTTCTCAAAAACTCCTATGGTAATATATTACATGTTTAGGTAATATATTACATTCTTCCCATATAAATGTTTCCGGTTGTGTTTAAGTTAATGGGCATCACAATTTTCTATAGGATAACTTAAGGTTCTGACATGGAACCTGAACCTGGGGGTGATTGAATGGAACTTAAGGTTCTGACATGGAACCTGAACCGGGCATCCTACAGGCGGAGGAAACTCTGGAGTTATATGGGGGAACTGGAATTTGATGCAGGATTTTTCCAGGAGGTCTACATGATACCCAATGAGGTAAGGTGGAATTACCATACCTTCCGCGGGGAGATGAACACATTACTTCTTCATAAGGATCTCATGCTGGATTCCATGAAAAGGAACTACCTTGAAATCTCAGACAACCACTGTATAGAAGATTTTTATGTTTCCTGCAGAATAGAAATCGGAGGAAATAGTCTTTCCCTCTTTAGCATATACAATTACATTGGGCCAGCAGATAGTGACTTTTCTGAGTTCCTTGACCTCCTGTATAACTACATTGAGGAGGGAGAGGACCTGATCATAATTGGCGGTGATTTCAACATCAATAAAAACTTCAGCCCATCCCTGAGGAGGTTAGCACTCCTTGCAGAGGAGATGACCGGAAGACTCTCTGAACTTGGATTCAGGGATGTTCTCAGGGAGGAGGAAGATCCATTCACATTCATGACACCTAACGGGGGGAAATACCAGATTGATTACCTCTTTGTCCCGGAAGGAGTGAAGATCCTTGACGTCTGGCACCCTCCGGCAGGTGAAATTATAGAGACCAGGCCAAGGTTATCTGATCATATACCCCTCAGGGTAACCCTGGAGATCTAGCACCCTGTGATTAATTTATTAAATATAATTTTACATAACCGGTGCATTGAATGGCACTAAATGGCCTCTTCAGTTGATTGATCGATTCCGATTTTTTGAACATTTAAAGGGCTTTCCAGATTAACCTTTATTATGCGTGTATTAATGAGTGAGTCATGCAGTACATGAACCCGGACCTTCTCTCAAGGGTCAGGGAGAAGCTTTACGCTGCCACGAAGAGCTCAGCATTCGCACTATCCCCCGATGGAGGATCCACACCGACAGCACCATCAAATCCAGGACAGCCACAGGCACCGGGTACATCAGCAGACAAGGGGGAGCCACATCACGAGGAATCACAGGGTTCAGATGTTTCAACATCAGCACCTGGAGTGGAGGCAGCAACTCATTCCTCAGCGGGCGAAAACCAGGGTAAGGCCTATGAGGTCAGCAGCGCCTCAGGTTCAGCTAACCCGGAGACCGGGCTACCTGTCTATGCCATAGTTGGTATAGTGGCGATAGTGGGCCTTCTAGGTCTGGGGTACTTCTTTGGACCTGGAAGAACAGATTAATTTTAATTTTTTATTTTTCAGGAAATATGTGAGGATATCCATTATAACTGCGGGGGTCTTCAGCTGCCATGTAAAACAGTACTGTTTTCATGAGGTCCATTAAGAAAGATTTATATATGGACTTTTGGAATATACGATATGCAAAAAATTACATTTCGAGGTTGGTCTATGATAGTCATCAATAGGGAGAAATGTAGCGGTGTTGAAAACTGCGCGGGAAAAGGCCTCTGCATTCTCATCTGTGAAAAGGATGCAATAATTGAGGACAACGGATTTCCCCTTGTGATAAATGATAAATGTGATAATTGTAGGCTTTGCATCTCTAACTGCCCAAACGGCGCTATTTCTGAGGTAGATACTGATGTTGGTTAATGAAAGGATGGGTTCTGAAAGGAGGACACTGAATTACAATCCGGATCTATGCACGGGTTGTGGGTTATGTTCAGAGACATGCCCTGTGGACGCTATAGATATAGCTCCTCTTCTCCCAATAGCGAGGGGTTTAATCAAAATGAACAGAGTGTCCTTCAACAAGGAGAAGTGTGTTCTATGTGGGTTATGTGCTTCAGTATGCATCTTCGGAGCCATAGATCTCCAGAAGGATGGTAAAAGCATAAGGGGCGCCGATGAATATCCGTTCTGGGACTTTAAACTTGAAATTGATGACGAAAAATGCTTTTTATGCGGTAATTGCGCCGATGCATGTCCAAGGAATGCACTCTTAACCATCAGGGATCTTCCTGAACGTAAATCCCTTGTAAAAGGGGAGATAAATGTATCAATGGAAAAATGCATCTATTGTGGTGAATGTGCAGCTATGTGTCCTGTATCAGCCATTGAAATAAGCTGGAGAGACCCGGATTCATCAAATATGGCGATAGCCGATGGAATCCGGGTGGATGAGGATAAATGTCTCTACTGCGGCATATGCAAAAGGATATGTCCTGTTGGCGCCATCCGTATGAGCTGTCTGACATGCATGTATAAGGAGGAACTGAAGGCCACTGTTGAGGGTGCTGTCATAACAATTGATGAAAAATGTGCTCACTGTGGTTGGTGTATGGAAATATGCCCGGCAAATGCGATCACCGTTAAAAAACCCATCAGAGGAACCATAGGCCAGGCAGATGAGCGATGCAGGGGTGAGTCATGCCACGCGTGTGTGGATGTTTGTCCCTGTAATGCAATCAGTATAATAAATGGTACTGCCCGGATCGATGAGAAATTCTGCGTATTCTGCGGAGCATGCTCCAGTGTCTGTCCCGATGGACTCCTCTCTATTGAAAGGTCTGAACTAAGGATCAGGAATCTAAAGTCAGTGGCATGGGAACACATCATAAAGACGGCACTCCAGAAATAAATGCCCGAAATTGCCATTATACTGGTGCTATTATGATACTTGATGATATACTGGATGAGATTGAGAACATGCCTGAAATCAGAGTAAGGGATGTGGCCATAGGCAGATCATGGACGGCTGTTTGGAGCAGCTCCTGCGGTATAGCCAGTAATAATGGATTCATCAGAGATTTTGAAATTCCAGAGATGACTCATGAATTACTTGAACTTTCAAGGTCATGGGACCCATTTTATTCCAGCCTGGGAATTGCTACTGTTAACTCAGTGATCGAGGGAGGTGGTAAACGATGCAATGCATTTGATATACTGATGGAGGAATGCCGAAATCGAAAAATCGCTATGGTGGGTGAATTCCCACGCCGCTACACTGACAGGATAAGGACGGTTTCGGACGAGTTCTATATTCTGGAGATCAATCCATTTAAGGTCAATCCTAAAAGGGGTGTTTTTCCTGAAACAGCGGCTGAACAGATTATCCCCCGGGTTGATGTACTTGCAGTGACTGGCAGCACACTGGTCAATCACAGCACAGAACGTTACCTTGCACTGGCAGAACTTGATGCTTTTGTGGCTATCATAGGACCCACAACGCCAATGACAGATGTTTTTTTTGAATACGGGGTTGATATGATTGCAGGGGTTGAAATAACTGATCCTGTTAATATTCTAAAGAAAATAAGGTTCAATGAGGGCATGTTACATGAAAAAGATGGAGGAATAATCTACAGGGTAATGGAGGCCTGATCATGGATAAGAAGATAATGGCGTTTGTAATAGGGTTGCTGATCCTTTCAGCGGTTACAGGAGCGTATCTTATCACAGGAAATTCAAAGACTATGAAGGGATCAGAGATCACAGTCCTTGCAGGGGCAGGGCTCATGAAACCAATGAATGAGATAATAACTAATTTTGAGAAAAAGACAGGAAAAAAGGTTAATGTTCAGTATGGGGGTTCAGGAGAACTTCTTGCAACACTGATGACATCAAAAAAGGGCGATGTACTCATAACAGGCGAATATACGACAATGGACAAGGCAAAAGAAAAGGGTTACATAATCAATGATACCATTGTGAATGTAACCTCACATAAACCCGTCATAGCCGTTAAAAGGGGAAATCCGAAGAACATAACCTCCCTTAAAGATCTGGGTAAAGAAAACGTGAGAGTTGCGATAGGAGATCCCAAGGCATGCGCGATAGGCAAAGTCGCCCAGAAAATGCTTGATAAAGAGGGCGTAAATATAAATGAAAATTTAGTTGCAAAGACTCCAACAGTTAATCAGCTCTTAACATACATCCTCTCAGGACAGGTAGATGCAGTTATAATATGGGAGGACATGTTGACATGGAACAACAGTAAATCAAAGCTGGAAATGATTGAAATCGAGGGAGCAAAGAACCAGACAATACCCGCAGCGGTCACTTCAATTTCAGGAAACGTTGAAACATCAAAAGAATTCGTTGAATACATTAAATCAGATGAGGCCAGGGTTATATGGGAAAAATGGGGGTTCAAAGTCATTTTCTGATTTAAACCAGGATCTGATACCATGATACATGAGTTTATCAGGGATAAAATGAACTATCTGATACATTCGTCAGCCATGGAGTCCACATATGTCGAGATCTCTGTGAAGAACCCTCTCCTTGATACATCAACCATCAAGGATTATCCTCTTGTTGAGGGGAGAGAGGTCATGCTCAGAGCGACTCTTGAAGATGGTACTGTAGGGGAGTGCTTCACAGCTACTCCCACTCATTTCAGAGGAACCCTCGGGGAACTTTTAGTAAAAGGGAAACAATCGTGTTTGATAGCTACTTTCAATGCACTCATGAGGAAGAAGGGTTTCATTGATAGGACAGTTCACTGCACTGGAAACGCTCCTGAAAGGTGTGCTGAATTACTTTCAGATTACCTTGAATTGCTGGGATATGACAGAGTTGCTTTGCTTGGGTTTCAACCGGCGTTTGTAAGGAAACTTCACGAGACATTTGGAGACAGATTGCAGGTTACAGATCTGAATCCTGGAAATAAGGGTAAAAAATATGGTGTAGATGTATTTGATGCAAAAAAAAGCAATAAGAAGATAATTCATAATTCTGATGTTTTAGTGGTAACCGGTTCTACTGTAGCTAACGGTACATTTGAGGATATCATGGCCATGGCATCAGATAAAAGAGTAATATTTTATGGAACAACGATAGCAGGGTTAGCAGCACTGATGGGAGTTGAACGGTTTTGTCCATTGAGCGAGTGAGTATTTTCAGAGGTACTTGCAGATTCTTTGCGGTCATCTTTGTGGCCACATTTTTTATAATATGTATTTCACTCTGGACAGTATCCTCTCCGCAATCCATCCTGAATTCATTCACAAGTGCTGATATGATCCACTCAGTGAAATTATCTCTTTTAACATCCACTATAACAACAGTGATTGTGATGTTATCTGCGCTGCTCATTGCTTATTCACTATCAGAGGACTCCTTCAGAGGGAAATCCATTGTTAAAACAGTGCTGGATATTCCTATAGCATTCCCTGAAATTCTTATAGGTATAATGCTTCTCATATTTCTTGGAAACACCCCTCTAAATTATATGATGGATGGACTCGGTATTCAGATAGTCTTCACGGATCTTGGAGTCATCTGTGCACAGTTCTTTGTCTCTTTACCGTATACGGTCAGAATATGTTACTCCACATTCTGTAACATAGATAGGAGACTCAAATTTGTTTCCCGTTCCCTTGGATATACAGAATTTGAGACATTCAGGAATATCATGATCCCTTTATCAAGGGATGGAATATTAGCTGCAACAATAATTACCTTTTCAAGATGCATAGGCTGCTTTGGAGCGGTACTGATAGTTGCTGGAGGTACCTATCAGAAAACAGATACGCTGCCTATATCTCTGTATCTTAATTTATCCTATGGAAACGTGGAGATGGCTGTGGCATCCGGTATCTTCCTTATGATAATTTCATTCATAACAATATTTTTCCTTGAAAAAATGGGGGCTTATGGGAATGAGTTTTCTGGATATAGATAATTTAGAAATCGACCTTGGCGAATTCGTAGTCAGGGTAGATGAACTCCACCTTTCGAGGGGAGATTATCTTGTTATAATCGGCCCGACTGGTAGTGGTAAGTCTATCTTTCTTGAGACCATCATGGGGTTCTTTGAACCGATTTCGGGGACGATATCTCTTGATGGGGCGGATCTAACCACCCTCCCACCTGAGGAACGTGATGTTAGCATAGTATATCAGGATCACTGTCTCTTCCCTCACATGACCGTGGAGGAGAATATAGCCTACGGCCTTCGTAAGCAGACAGAGATGAAGGAAAATATTCACAGACAAGTCCATGAAATCGCAGCTATGATGGGTATAGATCACGTACTGAATAGATACCCTGGAACCCTCAGTGGAGGTGAGCTCCAGAGGGCATCGATAGCAAGGGCAATCATAGTGAATCCCCGATTGCTATTGATGGATGAACCATTCAGTGCCCTTGACCAGAGAACAAAGATATCCCTAAGAAAACTTATCGCAGATATCAGGGATAATTTTGAAACCACTGTGATCCATGTTACACATGACCTTGATGATATATGGTGGCTTTCAAATAAGGTGGCGGTGATGAACCATGGAAAAATCATTCAGATGGGTAAAAAGGAGGAAGTCATCAATAAACCATCGCCCTACTTTGTTGCAGATTTTCTGGGTGCTAATATACTTGAAGGGACTGTTGAAGGCCAGGTGAATGGGCTCACCTCTGTAAATGTTAATTCAAATATCTTCAGGACAGTTGACTGCGGGGAGGGGTCTGTGATACTTTCCATCAGACCAGAAAATATAATGATAGCAGCTGATCCGTTTATGGCATCTGCACAGAATATCTTCAAGGGTACAGTTGAAGACATTATAGAAACTTCAAGGATTGTTTATGTAAACTTGAGGATAGGGGATATAGTTCTGACCTCGGCTGTAACTCCAGGCGCAGTCACTGAGCTTGGTATAAGAACGGGCGAAGAGTTTCAAGTTCTGATTAAAGCCACGAATGTCTGTATCATAGGAGAAAAAAATAAAAATGGTTAGCAGATATTTATTCGCCTTTAATTGATTTAACCCTCTCAAGGATCTGTCTAAGAGTATGTTCGTTGCTCTCTGTTTCAGGGAATGGTGATGTTGTGAATGCCTTATGGTGGATGGGAACATTGTCAAAGCGGTAGAAGGTGCCGCTGGACTCCATAGCATCAATAACTCCAGGGATCACAACATCAGATACAAGTGTTGTTGGACATGGGGCAATATCTATGCATATTACAGGAATCTCTTTCATATACTCAACGCATTCTTTGGGGAGGTGAGCTCCAAGATCTGAACATATAACGAGGACCGCATCGGATTCTTTTCTCTGGAGAAGATCGACTATAGTTGTTTCTCCGGGGTTGTAGCGTGGATAACCCCTTGTAAAATCAACACCAAAGGGGAAACCATACTCCCATGAAGCCACCTGATTAAATCCTGCAACATTACAATGACCTCTTATGGCTCCTATTGTAAATTTGGTGTGTTCATTAAGTGCAGCTACCAGTTTGAGAACCATCTCAACGTTTCTATGCTTACCTTCTGATGATGCAAGTCCAAGACCTCCATAGATGGCTCCAAACTGCGCATTCAGCATTATGTCTGCGACTTCCTTTATGGTTTCAACTGATATCCCTGTTATACTCTCAATACTCCTGTGCGGTTCATTGCCCCTTATAACTGTAAGCAGTGCTGAAAAAAGTTCATAATCTGAGTTTGGTTTCAGCTGCAGATGGATATCGGAGGCTTTAGTTGTTGCTGTTTCACGGGGATCCACGGAGATGACAGTTCTATCTTTTTTACCACGTTCTCTGAAAAATCCGCGCATGAATATGCTGTAACGTGACATGTGGCGAGGCATGGAGTCCATAACATTTGTACCCCAATAAATGATGACGTCAGCTCTATTCTTTATCTCACCTGCCGTAGCAGCGCTCTGTCCAGCTTCCTGGATTCCCATTAATGTGGGGCCATGACATATGGTTGCATTTGAATCCACCATGGCATTTAGATACTCACCAAGTTCAAGACCTGCAGCCATGGCTTCAGTTGACATCTCACTACCCATGAATAGGGTTGGTCTTTTTGACTCTGTAAGTATCTCTGCTGCAGCGTCAAGGGCTTCATCCCATTCTGCGGATCTGAAACCACTTTCAGTTTTAATCTGGGGTCTAAGTATTCTGTGGGAGCTGACCATCTCCTGAAACTTTGCATTCCCCATCCTGCAAGCATTCCTTGTTTTTATTGTTTTCCCATCATAGAGAACCTCTATGTCATCACAAGACCCTCCGCAGACGGGACATGTCACATTTTTATAGACGCTCATTTTCCCACCCCGTATTCCTCTACAAGTTCCTCGGCACTCAGGATCCTTTCACCTTGTGAAGCCTTTCTAAGATAAACCGGCACTCCTTTATACATTGGGGAACCGGTTGACTCGGTATACGGTGGCGTTAGCACATTGGCCCATATACCTCTGGGTATGAATATTGTTCCCATCTGGATTCCAGGGTCCTCAACAGCTCTCAGAACAACTTCATTTCCATGTGATGATACGACAACATTTTCGGGTTCACCTAGGAGCTTATAGTCTTCAGGACTAATACAGCAGCGTGCACATTCATCTATATAATCATCTGTGAGTTTATTGCCTCCCTTTATTATCTGCCCTTCACGGATCGTACTTCCACTGTTGTAGATTACTTTAATTCCCTTTTTTGTGATGACTCTCCCTTCATCGGTCTCATTCTCTAGAATGTGAAGGTTCTTATTATAATTGATGTATAGATTACCCTCCGGATTTTTTTCGGATAGATCTCCTTTGAATAGGATCATAAGGGATCCATCTTCTTTGAATGTTGAGATCTCCTTGAATCCCGGGAGGAGAGAGGAGATCCGTCCATGAATTTTGATGATACCTGATACCATCTCTGCTCCGGGGGCCCTTCCAGCATCCCCGCGTACTGTTATTTCACCCCCATTCATTCGGATGCCGCAGAAATTACCTGCATCTCCACCTATATAAATTTCTCCGGCCATCATACCACCCCCAATATTGTTCCCTGCATTACCCTGTATAATGATTTTACCTCCTTTCATGCCACGCCACTCTCCCCTATATGCGCAGCCAACATAATCCCCCGCGTTTCCATTAATTTTTATGGTGCCACCATGCATTTCCATGCCGATCCATGAAGAAACATTTCCATTTACCTCTATTTCACCGCCTTTCATTTCACAGCCAAGCTGGAGTCCGACATCGCCGTTTATGATGATTTTTCCGGATTTCATCCCTGAACCGATATACTTCACCCTGCTGACATCCCCATCGATCCGTATTAACTGATCTTCATGGGATGTCTCTGCTATCTCAAAAAATTCGCCTAGGGGTCTTTTGATGTTCCCTTCGTATACTTGAAGGGAACGAATTTCATCAAGATCCAGCCCTTCAAACAGATCGGGTCTTATGGTATCTGCTTCCAGAGGTATCTGGAAATCTGATTTTGGTACCAACACAAATCCCATCTTTTTTCACCTCATGTTTATCTTTTCAGACAAGCTGGACAGAGATCCAGCTCATTTCTTTTTATGAAAGGTTCGTTGCAAAGATTACAGATTTCAATTATCTTCTTTTCTTTTTCTGGAACGATCACATCAACAAAATACCAGGAATATAGATTTTCACCGGCTCTTATGAGTTCTGGATTCACTTCTTCTGCGGATACCTTGCGGGTGTTCATGTACCATTCATGTATGATCGGGTAATTGACGGTCTTTTCAGGATCCAGTATTATTCTAAGAGCCTGGACTGTTTCTCCAGGCATACCCTTTCTGTTGATGATGACAGCCATTTTTCCAGTGTCCAGGATATTCAGTCTCCCATTTCCTATTGTTGATTTGCATATGGCCTGGAATGCGTCGGGTAAACAGTTTGTCGTTTCACATGTAACATAAATTTCTTCATCGACTTCAAAATCAAGGACCTTCCTGGCTATTAGTAACATATGAGCTCCTATGACACTGCCCGGGCTTGCGAACCCACTGAAATTTTTTATTAAATCAAGGTATTCTCTGACCTGCCCCACCTTTGATCACCACACGATATGCATATATCTGCATCTCGTTGTATATGGGAGGTACTATAAAAATTTTTTTATAAATTCTAGGAATTTAGATCGACGATAATTTCTCCGTCCCTTGTCACTCCTATTTCAAAATCGCTTTTAACAACCCTGTGAACGATCCTGTGGCTGGCCTTTTCCCTTATCAGAAATGCGAGTGTAATTGAGTCATGTATTACATGTATGCCCTCTTTATTTGATTCTTCCAATAATCTCTTTATAATTTCATCAAGGGTATCCCCGCGTCTGCAAAGTATTCTTACAGGTGATTTTAGGAATTTAACAAAATCTAGAGTGTTCCGGGATTTCTCTATGTTCTCCATGGCCTTTCTTTCTATTGCTGACACGTTCTGTCTTGTGGTCTTCAATTCCCTTGCAATCTTCTTCTGGGACCATCCCCTCTCCCTCATTTCAAGAACGGTTTTCTGTCTTTCGGTTAGGAAAGTTTTTTTACTCAGAATTATCCCTCCTAGCTCGATTATTCAAATTATAACCATTTAGGAGTATGACGTTCCCTCCTTATCAGGGCCCCTTTCTTCTCGATTTCCATGTATTCAGCCACAATTTTTGGATTTACAACAGTTTTTGAGTGATCTTCATAGGCACTCAGAAACCTTTTTATAAGGTGTTTTTTGTCATTCATGGACATCTGTGAGTTACTATCCATTATGAAGAAGCATAGTTTTCCAAGATCATCATAGGGATTCCCATAGTGTATATATTCAAAATCAACCCCAAAAATTTCTTTTTCTGTGAATATGAAGTTTTTAAGATTGCAGTCACCTTTTAAAAGGGTCTTTGACTGTTTTTTTATACTGTGGATTTCTGAGAACCACTTTCCAAGGCTTTCTGTCCATGTTGTGTCTGCCCTAGATATCAGGTCTCCAATGGTTTTTCCTTCGATGAACTCCTCAATCAAGATATTCTTGGATACACCAAGTATTCTAGGCACTCTGACTCCTTTATCCCTCAGTAGTTTCACATTTTCTGATTCGAGGTAAGATTTTTCGCTGGTTTTGTGTACTTTGACGATGAAACTTTCTGTACCTGATTGGATTAAGTATACATGGTTTCTCTTACTTTCAAGTCTTTTAAATCCATGAATCATCATATCTGCATTTCACACCCAGTTATTCTTTTAAAACTGATCTTTCTCCTCGGCAGAGTACTGCAGTTCTGTGGATTCACATACCTATTTATACACGAATTACATAAAAATGTAACTCGATATTTATGATTTAAATGGAGGTGAAAATTGAAATGAAAAACAAACTTCTGACTCTAGTGATCCCAGTGCTAACAGTGTTTCTTTTTACCGGTATCAGCTCAGCGACACCACTGGAAGATATTACACACCACATCTCAAATGACGCGGAGACTTCCCTGAACATATCAAACGCAGATGATATGATCCTTATAACAAATGCCGGTTCAGCAAGGTATTCCAACACCACAACAGAAGACGCGATACAGACCGTGATGGAAACAGTTCCTATAAAATATTCAAAGATTTTTCAGATGAACCAGCCGGACCATGACCCAACCTTCACATTTGCCGTGAAAAACAGCAAGGGATATTATGCAAGGAAATACACAGTTCTTCAGTCAGGGGAAGTGCTAAAAACACCCGTAGTATACATAGGTCTTGACATGACTGAAAACCAGTTCCAGCAGGCAAAGGCGAATCTGGGTTATGATGTGCTGAGCCTGCTGAGTGCATGGAATGCTGGCGCACCCAGTGATCTTTTAAAGGTTGGCTGCGTGGACTGGAAACGTTAGCCCTGGTCTTATAGGGGCATACTCCGCTTCAAAACAGTTCATGGCCAACTATCCACTAACTTCAAATGCAACATCATATCATGTGATAGTCTCCACTGGGGGTGGTGATGATGACTTGCCAATGTTTTTCATGGATTCAACGCCTTTGAAGTGGGTTACAGTAGGTTCAGACACATTTTATAACTTCAAATCAGCATACACGGATGATTCCCATGAGAACATTTACATAAGATGGGATTCTCTCTCAAGGACAGGTGTGATGTTTTACTGGACCCTCTCAGATATGACATATAATGGTGGGGAGACACTTCAGGGACTTATAAAGAATGCTCAGTGTATAGGAATGCTCGCAACTAATCCATCAGCACTCTACAAGTTACTTAAAGCAACAAACATCGACTATCAGACCTTTAAAACACTATGGGATACTGGAATTGACAGCGAATACATTTCATCCATCCCGGTAACTCCAATTGAGTGGATAAGCACAGTCAGTGTCATCCCACGTGAGGAGTACAGTGCAATGTATGCCAGTGGTATTAATGCTGTCATGGTAGCCAATAGAGCCCTTCAAGCTGCTGGTTTTGAACCGCTTGACAGTGATGATCTTCTAATAACATCTGCAGGTTACTCAGAGACACAGGGAATCTCTGCTGGCGCCATTGATGGTATAATATCAGCAACAGGCATAAAATTTAAAAACATATACTCCCTCAAAAGAGGTACGCAGACACCTCTCTGGTACGTGTTCGTTAAAAAACCAGACGAAACGACAGGTCCACTCCACGCGGTTTTTGTTGATGGTAATGGAGCCATAAGACCGGTCACATATGGAGGGACACAGTTCAATGTGTTTGATATCAGCGCTGTAAACCTTGCCGGTGCTACGGGAACCGAAGGCTATCAGAAATCCCTCGCAGTCGCGTCAACCTATGGATACAGCATTCCCCAGTACGCACAGCAGGACTACTATATTGTGAGTCTGGCGAACCAATGGGCTTATGCTATGCCCTACGAGTTCGCTCTGGCTGCCACCGGGGGTGGATGTCCAGGGTCCGGTCTGGCACAGGGATACGTGCTTGCCAACATAATCCGATCATGGCTTCCTCTATCAGATGGGCAGTACTATGCATACATCGGTGTGCCTGCTCACTGTAAGGAACAGGTGCTCATGGAGGTCCTGGGACTCTCAGCAGCGAGAGGTAACTATTTCACGACAGGAACCAGAACAGCATCAGATGCCAGTGCAGTTGGTATTGCCATAAGGTGGGATCCTGTTAAGAACACGGGAAAGGCCATACTTGTATCCTACAATAAAGATGCAGTCAACGCCATACAGCCAGCATCTAACAGTTACTACAAAACAATGTACTGGGCTCTCTGGTACATTACACAGGCATTCCCTGGTAAAGAACTCTATGGTACAGTGACGTCTGCTTATTCCATTGCAAAATCAGTAACTCTGACATCAGGAGAGTTCAAGTCATTAATTGCTGCCAGTGATCCAGTGAGCTATATTAAGGACTTTGAAGATGTTACAGCACCATCTTTAAATGTGCGAGTAGATGACTCCACACTGTACATGGATATCAATGAGGAAGGGACGATCTTCTATTCCTTTGATGGCAGAACATGGAATGTTTACAGTGCACCTGTCAAACTGGGTAAGCATGTAAAGACAGTCTATTACTATGCTGTTGATCTTGCAGGAAATGCCCATCAGGTAGGCAGTATAAGTGTTCCAGAAAACCAGGCTCAGAACACACCAGAAGTTTCCTATGGATCAGTGACAGCAGGAAAAGCTTCAGTGATTTCGTGGATCATGAAAAGAATAAGATCTGATGACTCCAGTGCTGTGGTCGAAGAGGTTACCGGTCAGGGAACATCATCACCAGTAAATCCAGCGGAGCATCCCGGCAGTGCATCATCAAGCTGGTTTATACCTGTGTATGCGGCAATTATTCTGGCTGTCGGGGGTCTGGGCATGTACCTCTTTAGGAGAAGGGCCAGCAGATCCAACGAGGCAACATGGCAACCGGGCAAATAATCCATCACCTATTTCTTTTTTTATGAACTGAATGATGCAGATGTCAGTTTTAATTTTCAGGGTCTTATGTCCGTGTGGACCTACAGCTACCTTCGTAATAGGTCACTATTACGAATATAAAAAATTAATTCACAGGATGATGTGCAGTGATTGATGCTCTCTTCCTTAAAAAGGGGCCAATGCAGAAAAACTGACCTGCAGCTATATGGGACCCTGGCAGCGTTCATTCTGATCCCAGAAGGTCCAGTTGCTCCGCTAAAATAGGTCCAGCTCACACTCCAGATGCTAAGAGTTTCAGCTCCGGTGGGATCATCGAGGCTGTTAACAGCCAGCCCATGAAGTCGCCCGCAGGTCAAGCAGGGGCCTTCTGATGAGACCTTTTATAGACGGAAGGCTTTACAGAATATTCGAGCATAAAAAAATCGAAGTTCAGTCAGTGGCGCCTTCACAGCCATGATCTATAAAACCATTTAAATGTAAAGCTGATGAGCAAAATATTTATAAAATATGCTTAATATTAATTAATATTATTGAGCCATCATGGTTTAATCTGGACTCGCCTCTGCTGTCTCTCTGATGGTATGGGGTAGGGTACTCATAAAGGTGATTGAATGGATGATGATTGCTGTGGTGGAGTCGCTGGGTGCATGCTCTGCATGGTGGGCTTATTGATTCTCCTGGCACTCCTCACATACTGACCCCTGGTGGTTTATATGGACTTCAGGTTCTATGGTGGAGTTGATGAGATAGGCGGTAACAGGATAGAGGTATCCTGCAATGGCGATGGTATATTCCTTGACTTTGGCAAAAGATTCAATATTGAAAACCTGTACTTTGATGAATTCCTGCAGCCCAGGAGCTTCAGCGGGATCGCAGATCTCATTGAACTCGAGGCCCTCCCATGGATACCCGGACTTTACCGTGAGGACCAGGTAAGGTACCTCGGAATGAGATTCGAGGATGAGCCTGCAGTATCAGGCATACTTCTGAGTCACCCCCACCTGGACCATGCAGGATGTCTCAAATACATCCGCCACGATATACCCTTCTACATGACAGAGGAGAGTTTCCTCATCCTGAAGGCCATAGAGGATACATCCGCATTGAGTTCAGATCTCCTTCACTACAAACCCAAATTCCACTTCAAAGAAAAGAAAAGAAAAACTGGAAACACCTCACACATGAGAGACAAGAACATCAAAATAGAAAGACCCATAAAATTGCTTGAACCCTATAAAGCTGAGGATCTGGGCGAATTTGAAATCACACAGGCACCGGTTGATCATTCAGTGCCGGGGTCATGCGCCTATCTGATAGAATCCGAGGAGGCCATCGTATACACAGGGGATATCAGGTTCAGGGGCCGGAGAGATCAGGAATCCCGTAAATTCGTTAAGAAGGCAAGGAAGTTCTCCCCCACCATTATGATAACAGAGGGGACGCGGATAGATCAGGATAACAGCACCTTTGAGGAGGACATTGAGAGGAGGACCTCAGACATAGCTGTTAATCACAGGGGGCTTGTGATCATCAATTATCCCATAAGGGACCTGGACCGTTTCCTGACATTCTACAGAGCCGCCGAGAACTCGGATAGGACCCTCGCAGTCAGCCTTAAACAGGCCTACATCATTAAACTCTTCGAGGGCCTGGGTTACCCCCGGCTCAGGGACCTGGCGGTCTACATACCACGGCGGAACTGGGGACTGATAGCTGAGGACGCCTTCGTATGCTTTGATGGGGAATGGATACCTGCAGCTGACCTTCCAGAGGAATACATGGAACAGGACTACAGGGGATGGGAGCGGGCGTTCCTTGAACTTGACAACATCATAACCTGCAGGGACCTCCGGGAGGAACCTGAGGAGTACCTCTTCCAGTGCGATTACTTTGAATTCAAGGAGTTCATAGACATAAAACCGGAGGGGGCAGCCTACATCAAATCCAAGACGGAACCCTCCAATGAGGAAATGGAGATTGATGCAGAGCGTGAGAGTAACTGGCTCAGGCACTTCGGCATATACCAGTACAGAAGGTTCCACTCATCTGGCCATGCAGGGCGCTCAGACCTGATGGGGATGATACGGGATATTGAGCCAGAGTCAATATACCCGATACACACAAGGAACCGGGAAGAATTTTTGATCTTTGAGGATGAGGGTATACGGGTCCTTGACCCTGCACAATGAAAAGGGTGATCGGGAAAATTAGTCTCAGGACTTGACAGTTTTCTTATATGAAAAATTAGGGGGCTTAGCCCCTTCTTATATTTCTCTTTCTGTTACCGGTTGCACTGTTCTTTGCAAGCGTCGTTTTTTTACCTGAAGAGTATATCCCGTAGTAGGAGTTATATGATGCCCTGTTATAGGCTATAACTGCCCTGTAGGATGATGAGCTTATGCCTGAGCCCCTGTTCCTGTTTGCTGTATTGTAGTATATCTTTGCATAGCTTCCCCTTGCAGTTATACCGTCTCCACCGTTTGACTGTACCGTGTTCCTGTAGATGGTTGCTGATGAACCGGCTGCATAGACACCGTAGCCCCTGTTACTGCTGACGCTGGATGAGTATATGACTGAATTCGCGCCACCAGCATAGATTCCATAACGGTTACCATACACCGTGCACTGCTCTATCGTTGCAGTTCCCCTTGCATTCACACCGCAGTTCCTGTTGGCCGATGTTCTGCTCAGGATCATCCTGAAGCTGGCTGTTCCGTACACTCCATCGGTGTTCCTCATGGATGTGCAGTTGTATATGATGGCATTCTTACCGTAGATGGCTATCCCGCTGGCGGTGTTGTCTGTCGCATTCAAGGACCTTAGAATGGCATCGGGACCATTCACTTTGACTCCGTTCTGGCGGTTGGATGTCGTATTCCCCTCGAAAATGTAACTCCTGCCTCCTGAAATCCATAAACCATTCCCCAGGTTGTTGATTGCTTCAAAGTAGGCTATGGTCGTGTTGTACCCTGAGGAGTATATGCCGTTCCCACGGTTGAGGTTCACAGTGACGTCCAGTATCCTTGCATTTATTCCTGTCGAGTTTATACCACTGAGGGTGTTGTTGGTGGCGTTTTTAACGTATGATAGGTATAGATTCTTTCCTGAAGAATGGATACCGTTCATTCCGTTCTTTTTAACCTCAACGAACCATATATATGCATTATCACCCCGGGATGAGACACCGTTCTGTGAATTTGAGGTCACATCAAGGATGATCTGCATACTTGCAGATGGTCCGGTTGAGAGTATGCCGTTCTCACCATTGTAGGATGCGCTGGTTATATAGAAGAAGCTTGCATTTTTTCCTGAGGAGTATATGCCGTTCCTGGCGTTGAAACTGGAATCAACGTATCTGAATGATGTGTTATCCCCTGTGGAGTATATCCCGTTTTCACCGTTGTAATAGGTGTAGGAACTGCTGACGGTGCAGCCAGATCCTGTTATTTTTATGCCGTTCTTCGTGTTGTTCTGGACATAGCAGCCCTGTACCGTGGAGCCATTCCCTGCAACGTATATCCCGTCACCGCCTGAGTACTTGACGGTGTTCGAGTTTATGGTTGCATTTTTTCCTGAGGAGTATATGCCGGTTCCGTTGTTCCTGAGAACAGTGTTGTTTGTTATCACCGAGTTATTGCCGGAGGATCTTATACCGTCTCCTGAGTTAAATGATATGCTGTTTCTGATTATTGAGGCTCCAGATGCATCTGAGGTTACCCCATCACCCCCTGAGAGGTATATGGTGTTCCCCTCTGCAAGACATCCCTCCCCATGGATGAGGATTCCGCTTCCATTGCTGTTTGTTATATTGTTACCCTGGATCCGGGCATTCCTGCCATTCACAACAATTCCATGGGATGCGGAACCGTTTATGTAGCTGCTGGTAATCGTTACATTGTCCCCTGATACCATCACGGCTGAAGCAGGGTTGAGTATCCTTGAATCATTGACCCGCGAGGAATTGCCTGTGATATTCAGGGTGCCTGTGATGTTTGTGCTGCTGAGGTTACATCCGTTTCCGCGGAGGTTCACTGTCCCGTTGACACTGAAACCTGTTATGCTGGAAGGTGCAATGGCGTCAATAACACCATTCAGCTGGACCGTGCCTGATGCAACCAGGGAGATGGTCCTGTTGATCACCATGTTCACCGTATCATAGATGCCCTCCAAGAAGGTGAAGGTATCACCGTCCTCAAGGGTGTGTTCGGTCCCGTTTAGGGTGAAGGTTCCCTGCACCCCGCCGGGTGTGAATACCTGAAGGTAGGTTGTGTTATCAACGATGTAGTCTGCACCGTAACTGGATCCGCTGAGCAGTGTCATCCCAAAAAAGAGAATGAAGCCCCATTTCATTGAGTCTTTAATAATCAGACCTCCTCTTGATTTTCATAACAATAGGTTATTGTTTATCACTGAGATATAAGTTTTTAGAAAATTAACTCAGTGAGATAGAAAAAAATGGAAAGTTAAAGGTTTCAGGCGGCTGGCTGGAGTTCCTGGTATTGCTGTTTTATCTGTTTGTAGGTCCAGTAGTATCTCCACTTGTATCTCCATTTACCCCTGTACCTGTACCACTTCTTGTACCATTTTTTGACCCTGACCTTGTTGACCTTCACCTTGTTCACGAGCTTTGCCGGTGTGTTCTTGATTATACCCATGGTTGAGTTGGTACTGTTGGTCCTAAGGTATTTCATGATGGTGTTGCCTGTCAGCGCGACCGTACCGTTGTAGAGGGTTATGTTACCGTTACCCAGCTGGTAGTAGGTGCCATTGGCAAGCTGGATCACTGGTGTTTCATTGAATATGAGCAGAGGGTATGTCCTGTTTGTTATGTTGCCTGTAAGGGTGTGCTGTAGTATACCGTACTTCACGGTTCCATTCTTGACGATCATGTACTTTATGTTCACTGTCCTGTTGAGTAGGATCGGGGCACTGTACTTTGTACTGTTCCGTGATGTATGGATCCATCGATGGTGTAGTATACACCGTCAGGGCTGGCTGCTGTCACCCTGAAGACATCACCTTCTCCGGATGTACCCCCTCCTGGCAGTTCACCTGTTAGGATATCATCTGCTGCCGCGGCATGGTTGGCTCCGAGGAGGAACACGGCCACGGATAACAGCAGAAAAGTTGCCATATTTCTCTTGATAATATCATACCTCCTTTTTTTATTTTATTACATCATATTCCAGTATTTTAGTAATATATGATATATAAAAAATATCAAATTAAAATTAACTTTAGTTTTATTAAAAAATTATTTAAGTATTATGGTTTCTTGAGGACATCCCCCGGCCTTAAAACACTCACACCGGTCTCATCACCAACAACCTCAACCTGAATTATCCAGTCCGGCGAATCTGATTCCTTGAGGGCCAGCCTATCCGCCAGGGCCTCGGAAACCCTTTCAGTAACCTCCTCTGGGGACTTTATATACCTGCGGCCGCGGAGGTCGCAGATGACCTGGAATGTCTCGCCTGGTTTAACCTTCTCCGATGCAAGTGCCAGGATCTTCTCCACTATACTATCCAGCCGGGTCCTTACCACAGCCTCAACAGGCACAACCTTGGAAACCACGGTTGTGGGTGAGTTCCTGATTATGTTAACTGCCTCAAGGGGATTCATGTCAAGGTCAAACTTTAAAACGTTTGGAAAATCAGAATCCTTAACCCTGAGCTCCCCCTCATACTGTGAAAGTGCCATTTCTATTTCCTCAAGACCAACAATCTCCTCACCTGCTGAGGCACCCTTCTGGCCACTGAGGGTCACAAGGAGATTGAAATCATCCGGAACCTTCAAAAGATCACCCCCATTATATATTATATCTATGCACATAAGTCATTATCTATTTCTCATGGGGGTATGATGCCCTTTACAGGGTTTTATCAGATCTCCAGGGTGCGGATTGATGTAAAGGATGGGCTTTATTCCTCATGGTTCAAGGTCATATATCAAGAATCCGAGTATAAAACCGAATATCCCAAATCCTATAAAACCCTCAAGGGCGGAGCCAAGGACCTCCCAGTCAAGGGCCATTTTACCTATCATGCCCCAGATAAAGAGGGTCAGCGACCCGAGAACAGCCATTATCAGTGATATTTTAAGGGAGTACTGGATTCTATCAAGCAATTCATCACCTTTAACCCAGCTTTTCATGCACCCTTCTCAGTTCAGAGGGTATGTCTATCATCTGGGGGCAGGGCATGCATGAACCACAACCTGAACAGTTGGAGGCACGTTCCTCATCCTTCATTATCTTACGGTACCTGGTTTCAGCACCCCTCCTGCTCCTGAACCTGTAGATGTCATTCAGGAGCCTTAGATTCCCTGGTATGTCAACACCCTCGGGGCAGGGCATGCAGTACCCGCAGCCGGAGCACGGGACACTCTTCCTCATACGGTAGGCCCTTTTAACCTCCCTGAGAATCTCCCTGTCATCATCTGTAAGGTGGTAATCTGCAGAGGCCAGGGCCGTGTTCTCCTCAACCTCAGCCACACTGCTCATACCGCTAAGGACAACATCCACATCATCCATATCCCACAGGTACCTGAGACACCATTCCACAGGTTTCATGGGATCCTCTGCAAGGTCATATATCTCCTGGACCTCCACTGGAATGTTCCTTACAAGCGAACCTCCCCTGAGGGGTTCCATTATAACAGTACCGGCACCCCGGGACCTGGCATATGCTATGCTCTCTGGATTTGCCTGTTCATCATCAACTATGTTGTGCTGTACCTGCACGATATCCCAGTCATAGGAGTCCATTATGTCAAAGAATACACCGACATCGTCGTGGAATGAAAAACCTGTATATATACCCTGACCCCTGACCTCATCAAGGAAATCAAGGACCCCCAGCCCCTTAAGGTGCCTCCAGGAATCTTCCCTAAGATTATGGAGTAAGTATATGTCAATTTTACCCTTTAATCTTCTGCTCTGCTCCTTGAAATAGCAGTACATGTCATCCTTCTTTCGGACCAGCCATACCGGTAGCTTGGTTGCAACCGTAACCCTCTCAAGGTGTTCAGGGTGTTTGCTGAGGAATTCGCCTATGAACCTTTCACTTTCACCCCCATGGTAGGGGTAGGCCGTGTCTATATAATTCACACCCCCTTCAAGGGCGCGGCCCAGTATCCTTTCACCGGCCTTCAGGTCCAGTCTTCCATGGACTTCAGGGAACCGCATAACCCCTATCCCGAGTATGGATGCAGAGATGCCTGTTGAACCAAGTGTCCTGTACTTCATGAATACCACTTATTCAGAATTGACAGCTTTAACAGTCCTTTCACGCTTCTTGGTTGAGTTAAGGCCTTCAGAATCAATTTTCCCTGTCACTGTGCAGGAGGCAGACATCAATCCAGGAGCAGTCACCGCAGACCTCCCGTATAAGGGAGGCTTCCATGTTTTTAAGCTCTGATTCAAGCTCACTGTAGTCCCTGATATCTCCGCTCCTGATTCCAAGGATCTCCATGAGTTTACTGTCCATCCCCTTAACGGACTCATCCCCCATCATGCATGCTTCCCCATCCATGAAGGGGCAGGCAGTGCAGATTTCATCGGCAGAATCAACGATCATTACGGATACTGAGGGCCGGGATCTGAGTTTTCTGATAACCAGCTCCATGTTTTCAGTAAATTCCTCACTGTAACCGTAACCCTGAAAGCCCTGAATACAGAGGAGGTGATGGGCCCTGATGGTAATATCAGGGCAATCTCCATTCAGCCGCCTTTTCAATGTCAACCTCTTCACCGTAGGGCTCTTTGGGTGTTATGGCCCTTGTAAGTGCCGCTGCACCGGTTATCTTGACAAGGTCGCCTGCTATGAAGGGCAGAAGACCCATCACCAGGAGTTCCCAGACCCCTGGGAATGACCCTGTGGTGGTGTACATCCAGAGGCCAAGGACCATGAGTCCTGGTATGTATATGAGGGCAAAGTTTGCAAAGAGCATCAGTCCAAGCATGGGCATGAACTTCCTTGCACGTATGTACCTGTCAACAAGGTGGCCCAGGAAAAGGGCTGCCAGTACGAAGCCGATAAGATATCCTCCCGTGGCACCCATTATGACGTCGATGCCTCCGCTCATCTCCGCAAACCAGGGTATGCCTGCGGCGCCCACTGCAATGTATATTAACTGGCTCAGGCCACCCCAGTACCTTCCAAGGAGAACACCTGACATGAGAACAGCAAATGTCTGGGCGGTTATCGGGACCGGTGTCCATGGGAGGGGTATGACGATCTGGGCCATCACACCGGTAACGCATGCCATGAAGAATGCCATTATGGTCCTGTTGATGAATGTCTGTTCATTTCTCCATCTGAATAGACTGTAACGTATCCCGTAGTATCCTTCCAGGTTAATGTTCATTGATGAAAACCTCCATGAATTTATGGATAAAAGCTTAATGAATATCCCTAAAATAGTTGATCGGGATAGGATAAAAACTTTTTTGATGGATCATCAGGACCCATCCAGGCCTTCAACCCGCTTCACATACTCCATTATCCTGAATTTTCTCTCAAGTCCACGGTCATTCATATACCTTACCTTACCGAATATCTCCCTCTCACCCCAGGCCCTGTCATGTTTTCCAAAGCACCAGGCAACACCTGCAAAGCCATTGGGGTCACGGCCATCAAGCTCATATTTATTGTTAAGGTACAGTGCAATATCATAGGCCTTTTCAGGGTGATCTGTCCATTCAAGGATCTTTTTACCCCAGTACATCCTCATGTATCCATGCATCTTCCCGGTTATAACCATCTCCTTCTGGGCTGCGTTCCAGTAGGGGTCGTGTGTCCTGGCATCCTCAAGTTCCCTGAGGCTGTACTCGTACTCCCTGGGGTCTCCTGCATGCTCCTTGAGGGTCATGAGGGCCCAGTCTGGAAGACACTCTATTGAATGGTAGTTATCACTGTAATGGACGAAGTTTATGCTCAGCTCCCTTCTCACAATCAGCTGTTCAAGGAACTCAGGACATTTCCCGGCCTTTGAAGCCTTAAGTGCAAGGTAAAGGGGGGATATCTGTCCAAAGTGAAGGTAAGGGCTCATGTTGGAGAGACAGTTTTTAGTGGGGTCATTGCGGTGTTCTTTGAAGCACCTCAGTTTTGTTTTAAGGAATTCATCAAAGAGTTCCAGGGCCCTTGAGGTGCCGCCCCTGAAGAATGATGACCCTGCATCACCCCCTGAAATGAAACCCCTGAGCACCCCTTCAGGGTCAGGACCAGGGTCAAGGTCTGTCTGGAATTTCGGTGTTCCTTTCTTCATCGGGACCATGAATTCAGGAAGCCTCCGGGTTATCCTTGGCCTGAACGTCCCTGCTGAGTATTCTTCCTTGACTGAGGCCTCCTCAACGGGTACAATTATGTTACCCTCAACCTGGACAAGGGGGCATTCAAGGCCATCCCTTAAAGGATGGATCCAGCCATCCTCGATGTCAAGGTACCCCATGTCTGTTATAACCGCGGCCGCTTCATCAGAGTATTCCATGACCACATCCGGTGGGTCGCCCTCATCCACAACAAGGGGGACCCCCACTGATTCAAGGGAGGCCCTGACCTCCAGGAGGCCCTCGGCCATGAATCTGTAGTGGCGTGGACAGGCATCAGGGAAATCCCGAGTAAGTCCGAAAAGGGTTATGAGGGGTTTTCCCAGATTATTGGCGGTTTCAATGGCGTATTCAAGGGCGGGGTTCCAGTGCGTCCTCTGTGATGCGTGCATCCAGTAGAGGACGTATTCACCCTTCCTGTTCACGGCCTCGCTGTTGAGGTGCCGTATCCTTTCCTTCTCTATCATCACCGGACCCTCATAGTGTTCTGTTCTCATGGGGTGCTGCCCCCACTGGCTGTACCATTATACCCTTAAGTGAATTCGTCAGTGAAGGCTTTCCAGTTTTTGGCTAACCCGCCACTGGCTGTCCCATTATAGCCTGAAGTGCCCTCATACTATGAGGGTTACGGGGACCAGTTCCCGGGGGTAGGGTTCAAAGAAGGTCTGACCCTTAAGGTATTCATCATCGAACCTGATAATCCATGATTTAAGGAGACTTATGGGTACTATGAGGGGAAGCAAACCCTTCCTGTAACCCTCAAGGGATTCAAGGAAGTAATTCTTCTCTTCATGGGTCAGTTCTGATGAAAAATGGCCAAAGGCATGAAGAAGTGTGTTGATGTTTCTACCAGGCTTCAGGGATTTCCTGGTTGCCATGCAGAGCATCTTCCGGTACTCTGAGAGCACGGTATCGAAGTCTTCATGGTCCTGCTCTGCTATTATCCGGCCAAGTCTCGCCTGGATGGCGGGGTCATAGGACATGAGGAGCATCTTGTTCTCTGTGTGGAATTCTATAAGGTCCCTGAGTTTGCCAACGGCCCTGAAGTCCCTCATGAGGTATATCTTGATGAGGAAGTCCTCCCTTATCTGCAGGTTCCTCAGGCGCCCCTCATCTTCAACTGCAAGGTACGGGAACCTTTCCTTCACTTTCCTGCCGAAGAAACCCATCCCATCGGTTCTTGATCTGGGGTTATCATCACGGTAGACCTTAACGTTTTTTATCCCGCATGAAGGCGACTTATTCTTTAATATGAATCCATCTATAATTTCAAGGGAATCTAGGAAGGAGTCTATGAATGAATTCATGTCATCGGTGATGTCACGACCGGTTTCCGGCTGGACGAGCCTCAGGACACCATCCTCTTCAGTTATATGTATCGGTGATCTCGGGATGCCAAGGCCCACCTCCACCTCAGGGCATACCGTTATAAAATCAGCGTATGCAGAGAACTGCCTTACGAAGGGACTTGAAATCATGGACCCATCATACCTGCAGTGGTCATGTTCTATGCACCGGCTCAGGACGATGAGGGGTCTTCTGAACTTTCTCATGAAAGTATATTTAGCTAATATGATAGATAAATTTCACCAGGGAGATCTTCAGCTGATAAAATGACATGCAGAATACTCATACTTGAAGACGTCCCCTTTGACGTCGAACTCATGGAAAGGGAGATAAGGCTTTCAGGGATAGAATTCACATCAATGACGGTTGATAATGAGAAGGACTACCTTGAAGCCCTTGAAAACTTCAAACCTCATGTTATACTCGCCGATCATTCGCTCCCATCCTTTGATGGCCTTTCAGCCCTGAAAATTGCACTTGAAAGGTGTCCGAACGTTCCATTCATCTTTGTCAGCGGTAAGATAGGGGAAGAATTTGCGGTTGAAGCCCTTAAAAGGGGAGCGACGGATTATGTCCTGAAAAGCAACTTTTCAAAGGTCCCCATAGCCATAAAAAGGGCTTTAAGGGAGGTTGAAAAGCAGAAGGAACTTGAAAGGGCGAGAAAATCCCTGATTAAGAGTCACTGGCAGCTCAGGGAGGCCCAGAGGATAGGTAAAATTGGAAGCTGGCACTGGGACATGGAAGCCGACAGACTCTCATGTTCCGAGGAGGGGATGAGGATACTGGGGATAAAGCCCGATGAATTCAGTGGCAGCATCCATGAACTCATTGACAGGATACACCCTGATGACAGGGAGGACTTCAGGAGGCGGGTCATGTCAATGGAATCCTTTGAAGGTGAATACAGGGCTCTGATGGATGACGGTTCCATGAAAATCCTTTTATTCAGGGCCAAGGTTATCAGGGGACCCGGCGGCAATCCGGAAACCCTGATTGGAATAAAACAGGATGTAACTGAGGAGAAAAGGATAAGGGAATCCCTTGAGGCATCCCTGCAGGAGAAGGAGTTTCTTCTTTCTGAGGTTCATCACAGGGTTAAGAACAACCTTCAGCTCATATCAAGCCTCCTGAGACTGCAGTCACGATACATAGATGACGAGAAGTCCCTTGAGATATTCAGGGAGTGCCAGAACCGTGTTAAATCAATAGCCCTTGTACATGAAAAACTCTACGGTTCAAGGGATAACTCCAGGGTTAACCTGCGCGAATACCTTGAGGAACTGGTTAACGAAATCAGGGGGATGTGTAACGGTAAGAACATCATCTTCAACCTCCAGCTGGAGGACATGGATGCTGAAATAGATGTGGCGGTATCCATAGGCCTCATCGTTAATGAACTTGTAACAAACTCCATAAGGCACGGGATTTCCTATGAGGGTGCTGTAACGGTTAAACTTGAAATTATGGATGATGGAGCTATTCTTAAAGTTTCAGATACAGGGAAGGGACTCCCTGAAGGCTTTGATATTGATGAATCTCAGGGCTTCGGTTTAAGGCTCGTTAGGTTCATGCTTGAAAGGATAAATGGAAGTATAAGCCTTGAAGATGGTGATGGATGTAATTTTGTGGTCACCTTCAGGAACGGTGGTTTATGATGAAGAAGAGGGTGGTTATTGTAGAGGATGAGGAGCTGGTTGCCCAGGACATAAAGGCCATCCTTGAAGATTATGGTTATGAGGTCCCTGCCATATTCCATTCTGCAGAGGATCTGATTGATAACCTTGAAAGGATAAAACCCGACTCTGTGATAATGGATATAATGCTTGAGGGATCCATGGATGGCATAGAGGCTGCAGGTATCATCAGGAAGAAGCATGATGTCCCGGTGATATACCTCACGGCCTACAGCGGTGATGAGATAGTTAAGAGGGCCATGGAGACAGAGCCCTATTCATACATCCTCAAGCCATTCCATGAGAGGGACATCCGCGTCAACCTTGAGATGGCCCTCTACAAGCATGAGGCGAAGAAGAACAGGTTGAGACTTATACAGCAGAGGACCATAAACGAGTACCTTAAGAAATCCATAGCCGAGAAGGAGCAGCTCCTCAGGGAACTCCATCACAGGGTTAAGAACAACCTCCAGCTAATCATAAGTCTCCTCTCCCTTCAGATAAGGTACATCGGCGACCCGTTGATGGAGGAATTTTTCATTGATTACCTCAACCAGTTACGTTCTATTTCCATGATCCATGAACGGGCCTACCCCTCAGGGGGCAGCTATATTATTGATTTTATTGATTATGTGAGGAGTCTCTCAATGCAGCTACTGGAATCACACGGCAGGACATCCGATGTTAAAATAAGAATCCATGGGGATCATGTGGAGCTTAACATGGACACAGCAGTCCCCATGGGCCTTGTGATTTCAGAGTTAATATCAAATTCACTCAAACATGCCTTCACTGATGGGGGAGGTGAGATCTCCATTGAACTTGAAAAACTTGATGGAAGATACAGACTAATATTCGCCGACAACGGGCCGGGCTTGCCAGAAAACGTTAAATTCCCGGATGGAGGATCCTTCGGGTTCAGGATGATTGATAATCTTTCAAAACAGCTCGGCGGACACCTTGAAATCAGGAGACCTCCAAGGGGGACCATATTTATATTTGAGTTCAGTGAGCAGGTCTACAGTGAGAGGATAGATACTTGAGGATGTTTCTGGGTTTTTTTGCTGTAGTGGAGGGGATAGATAGTTAAGGGGGGGGTGTTTCAGGGATATGGAGAGGACAGTTACATGCCATTTCAGACTGTAACTGTCCTTTATCTTTATATCATATTAAGAATCTCATCTATCTTTCCAGGTAGCTTCTCGTCTGCAAGGCTGTAGTGGACCCATACACCAACCTTTCGTGATTTAAGGATGCCGGCCTGCTTTAATACATTTAGGTGGTGTGAAACTGTTGGCTGTGGCTTTTCAAGGGCGGCCATTATCTCACATACGCAGAGCTCCCCACTGGATAGGAGGTGGACTATAAGGAGTCTTGTGGGGTCTGCAAGGGCCTTCAGAATTTCAGACTTTCGGGCTATATCGTCCTCAGATAGTTTTTTCAGTTTCTCCTTAAGGAGCCTTATATCTTCAGGGTTCGGGTTCCCTGGTTTACATGAAGTCATAACAATTACCTTAATTTCTAACCTATTTTCTGTGAACTACAAGTACCGGGACCTTTGAATTCCTCACAACTCTTTCTGACACGCTCCCCATGATGAATCTTTCAAGGGCGTGTTTGCCTGAAAATCCGACAACGATGAGGTCGGCATCCTCATCCTCTGCGACTTTAAGGATTGAATCAGCTGCCTTTCCCTCAACACTCTTTAAAGTGAATTTCAGACCTGACTCTTTTTCTTCTATCCTTTCTTTTACGTGTTTCAGGGCTCTTTCTGATTCCTCCCTGAAGAGCTTGATCACCTTACGGGTCAGTTCTTCAACCGGCAGTTCCGCAACAGGGTATATCTCAGTCACTGTCAGGACTATTAACTCTGCATCATTCTGTTCAGCTATCCTGATGGCGTGTTCCGCTGCGATATTGGAACATTCAGATCCATCTGTAGCAAGCAATATCTTCCTGTACAATTATAAAACCTCCATTTTTTCGTGTCCAGGGGATGAAGATCATGCTGAGGGCATGAAATCAGGGGCCGCCTGTATTTGGCTGTATCAGCGCTCTGATGCCAGGGTTATAAAAGGGAAGGTCTTCACCTGCTCTTCAGTTTCTTCTCACAGTCATAACAGTACTCTGTGTCTCTGTCGGTTTTGAAGAGCTTACCGCAGCCCTTACAGTTCACGTATCTGAGGCCTGATTTCTTTTTCTCAAGGATACCTGTCTGGCAGGCGCAGGCCCTTGAGTTAATCATGGCCTTTATCTTACCCTCAAAGCCCTTCTCTTCATCACTAACCATGATTCTCACCTTGAATGGATTATCAGGGTATCAGCATTAACATGATTCAAAATTAAATGGATTATGAGAGGATTTTTTTGATCTCGTCCTTTGATGCGACCCTCCCCATAATCTTAAGTTCACCGTCAACCGCAAGTCCCGGCAGGGCTGTAAGTCCTTCTTCGAGTATCTTATCCATGTCCTTTATCTTTTCAAAGTCAGCGTCGATTCCAAGTTCCTTAACAGCTTCTCTGGCGTTTTTCTCAAGCATTTGGCAGTTGGCACATCCAGTGCCGAATATCTGTATCTTCATATTTTCACCTCTCTAGATTATAAGGTTAAAGATGTAACCTGTTAGCGTTATTGAAACTGCCAGTATGGCTATGAAGGTGGCGAGGAGTTTTGGTTTCATAACCCTTCTGAGGATTATCATCTCAGGGAGTGATAGGGCTGTTATTGACATCATAAGTGCAAGGGCCGTCCCTGCAGCCATACCCTTCTCTATGAGGGCCGATATCAGTGGTATGGTCCCGGCGGCATTCGAGTAGAGGGGGACGCCTATGAGCACGGCCATGGGGACCGCGAGGATATTGTCACTTCCAGCATAATCCAGGAGGAAGTCTGATGGGAGATATCCGTGTATCCAGCCGCCGATGGCTATTGCGATGATGATGTAGGGTGAAACCCTCCTCAGTATGTTCACTGTTTCATTCTTTGCAATGATGTATCTTTCCCTCAGATCCGGTTGAGGTAGCTCCACATCTGCGGCTCCAAGGGCCTTCATCTTTTCAACAGTTTCATAGACGTAATCTTCCAGTTCCTTCTCCATCCTCAGTTTCCCGATAAGTATTCCTCCGAGGATGGCGATTATGAAACCGGATATTATGTAGAAGGCTGTTATCTCCCAGCCAAAGAGTCCGAGAGGAGTATTATCGCTATCTCATTTATCATGGGGGAGGATATCAGGAAGGAGAAGGTCGCGCCTAGAGGGACACCAGCCTCAACGAATCCTATGAAGAGGGGGACAGCTGAACATGAACAGAAGGGGGTGATTATCCCTACGAGAGCAGCCAGAAAGTTTCCGGTATATTTATGGCGTTTTTCAAGGAGCTCCCGCACCCTGTTTGGGGGGATGTAGGTTCTGAGGAATGATATAACAAATATTAGGGTTATGAGCAGTAGGAATATCTTTATGGTGTCATAGATGAAGAAGTTAACCGCACTTCCAAGGTGGGATGATGGTTCCAGCCCGATGAGGCTGTATGTGACGTAGTCTGCAAATTCCTGTAGCAACCGCTAACCTCCATTCAAATATTCAAATTCATGGATATATTGTAGCTGAAGCTACATATAAACTTTTTTTATCTGGATGAATCTGAAATCAATATAAGGTATTAATAAAAAACAATTAAAGGAGTTTAGCACGGTCATAGACATTTTTAAGGGTCTGCATGTCCACACTCGTATATATCTGCGTGGTTGAAAGGTTTGAATGGCCGAGGAGCTGCTGTATAGCCCTTATATCCACACCATTCTTCAGGAGGTGGGTTGCAAAGGAATGCCTCAGGATGTGAGGAGTGACCTTCTTGTTTATACCCGCCTTACGGGCATAGTTCTTTATCATCATCTGAACGTACCTTGGAGTCAGGGGGTCGCCGAAGCGGTTTAAGAAGAGGTAATCACTTTCATAGACTCTTTTCTGGAGATAGTCCTCAAGCAGATGCCTGGTGTTCTCATCAAAGAGGACTATACGGTCCTTATCCCCCTTACCTCTTATCCTGATGGTCCTGTCCTGAAGGTCTATATCATTTATCCTCAGGGAGACGAGTTCAGAGACACGGAGTCCCGAGGAATAGAGGAGTGAAAGTATGAGACGATCACGGGTCCTGATGAACACATGAAGCTCTGAGCCGTCATCAGAGACCTCAACAGCATCTATCAGTTTCCTTACATCCTCTTCACTGAGGGACTTTGGTAGCGACTTGGTCCTCTTGGGAGCTTGGACCTCCTCAAGGCAGTTTATTTCACTGAATTCAAAGAACTTCTTCACAACAACGGTTACAAGATATATGTAGTTCTGGGTGACGTTTTTATCCCTTTTAAGATACTGTATGTACCTCTTGAATGATCGAAGAACCCTTCTGTCGTCGTAGAGGTCACCCTCATCCATTAAGAATTCATAAAAGTTTTTAATAATTGATTTATAGGTTTTTATTGTGTTGGGGGAATAATTTCTGATTTCAAGTTCAATTAGATACTCCTCAATGAGTTCAGGGAAATTATAACGTTCAAGAAGGCTCTGGTTTTCCTCTGCAGCTCCATTCATGTTCATTGTATCTACCAGAAAGCCAACTTAAATCTTGCGATTACATGTAACTGCGGTCTATGTTTTCATTGCTGTATCTGTGCTGTGACATGCGCTGTGAACTTGAAAGGTCCTTCTCAAGGGCCTTTTCAAAGCTCTTGTACCTTCTTATGATCTGGTCCTCAACGGAAACAGCTTTCCTCACGGCAACCTCCATGTGCTTGCTTTCAATGTATTTGCTGCCATCCATAACTGCAAGGTCACCGGCCATCCTGACAACGCCTCCAAGGTCACGGAGTCTGAGTGTAAGGGCATCATTTGTGTCATCAATGACCCTTGCACGGCGTCTGGCTTCCTCAATGAGTATCTCAACGGCAGCGGCACGTGCATGGGGTATCCTCCCATCAAGTTCAATCTCCTGTGCAACAAACTGGACTATCTTTGCCCTGTTCTCGTCAGTATCAGGCATTGTTGTGTTAAGGAGAAGTTCATAGCCCTCACCCTGCACACGTGACCTCAGCGGAGGGAGTATGTACTGCAGATCTGCAATGTTACATGCACCCACGAATATGAAGTCGCAGGGGACCTCATCAACCTTCACCGAGCTCCCTGCACTCTGTGGGTTCCTGCCCACAATCGGAAAGGTCTTATCCTGCATTGCACTGAATATGAACCTCTGAAGTCCTGCAATATGGACTATCTCGTCTATGAAGAGGACGCCCTCATGGGCCTCATGGACGGCCCCCGGGACTACCCGTTCATAGGGCTGTGAACCGAGGTCCGGGTGGCCGCCGTAGGGGTCGTGGCGGACATCACCAAGGAGTTCGGTTTCACTGGCCCCTGTTGCTTGGACAAAGGTTTTCCGGTCAAGGGGTACTATGACGTTCCTGGGTTTCTCCTCAACCATCTGTCTTCTCTTTTCAAGGGCGCTCTGGTCAAGGACCTTGATTTCATCACCACCAACCCTCTCATAGATAACAACCTCCTCAACACCATCAATGATCCTTGTGGTGGTAACCCGCTTCTGGGGAACGCTTAGGTGACCTGAACTCATCTCAAACATTCCGAGGAGATCCCCTATATGCTTTCGCCTGGCCTTTATGTGTGAAAATTTGTCCCCGCCACATTTTGGGCAGAGACTGCTGTATGCACTGCTGTACTCCCCGCAGTGTATACACTTGAATCCAAGTCTCTCTGCAACGGCATCCGGAACACTCTGAGGGTCTATCAGTTCTCCCTCAGCCCTTTCAATTTCAAGGATTTCATTTTCTATTTCCTTGCGACTTTTAACCTCAACAAAGGGTCTTTCGGGCCTCTCAGGGTTATGAACGACCGTTATCTCCTCAGATGGTTCCGGCAGATGAAACGAAAGGGCCTGGGCAAGGAGCGACTTTCCTATGCCCGGCGGCCCAACGAGAAGCAGGTGTCTTCGCTGCTTTGCAGCTATCTTTATCATTGGCATTACATCGTCATGGCCTATAACCCTTTCAAGGGGATCCTCAGGTATCCTGACGTCCTCTGTGGTATTTATGTCCTTCAGATACTCCCGATTCATATCAACATACATTTTTCATGCCTTCTTTCATGGATGGGTTATGTGTGGCCTGTTATCAGTTTCAGGCTGTGGGGTTTTTTTACTATGTCCCCGCTCCTCACGGCCACAAGGTACTTTAGCCCCTTCTCAAAGGAGATGTCCACGAGGCGCTGTGTTATGACCCCATCAAAGACCACTGCGTAGGGGTGGTTGTTGACCCTGCTCAGTTCATCGTAGAGGTTTTCCACCTTCACCTCCTTCAGTATGTTCAGGGCATCATCCAGTATCTCCGCGTTCCCTGTGCCCTCAAGTTCCTTGAGTATGTTCTTCAGGAGGACCAGTTTATCCTCTGTTTTTTTCTTTGAGGGCTGCATTCCGAGTTCATGGTAGAACTGTTCAACAGGGACCTTGTTCCTCAGGGCCATCATTATCTCATCCTTCTCAAGGTCCTCAACCTCCTTTCCGCGGGGCGCCCTTGTCACATAGTCTATCTCTCCCACCTGGAGCAGTTCCTTGAGTATTAATTCGCCTCCGCGGTCACCGTCAACAAAGGCCGTGACCGTTTTCTTCTTTGTGAGATCTGCAACGGTTTTCGGTACACTGACACCCTCAACCGCGATTGCATTCTTTATACCGTACTTGAGGAGGTTTAGCACATCTGATCTGCCCTCAACAACGAGTATCGCATCGGATGTCTCAACGTTTGGGCCTGCTGGAAGCTTCTCCTCACCGTACTCGGTGATTTCATGGACCCTCATAGCCTCCTTAACTTCCTCTATCATCCTGAGGCTTTCAGGGGTCACTTCCTCCATCATGCTGGCGTAGATCTCCTTGGCCCTCTCAACCACCCTTTTTCTTTTAACGGCCCTGACATCCTCCACCTTTGTAACCTGGATGTAGGCTTCGCAGGGACCAACACGGTTGATGGTTTCAAGGGAGGCTGCGAGTATGGCTGTCTCAACACGGTCCAGGCTTGACGGGATGATGATCTCACCCTTTGATTTACCCCCCCTTGATGTTATGTTGACCTTGATTCTACCGATTCTCCCTGTCTTCTGAAGTTCCCTGAGGTCAAGGTCGTTGCTGAGAAGGCCTTCGGTCTGACCGAATATCGCCCCAACGACGTCGGGTTTCTCAACGATCCCATTAGCGTTAATCTGAGCGTGAATAAGGTATTTAGTTGTACTTATCTCTTCTTTTCCCATGTAAACCCTCCTTTTGAGGAATGATGGTTATCAAATTAAATGTAATGATAACTGTCAGATATTATCAGTAGAGGTAGGGGCTGACCTGAAACTTCAGCCTTTCAATGTATGAAGGCAGGCTCTGTATGTCCTTGATGTATCTCCTTGTCATGCCCATGAGTCTGCGGCGTATGCTGAGGTCCGGATATGATCCAAGGCTCTGTATATCCATGTAAAGTCTCCTTGCAAGTTCACTGCCCTTCCTATCAAAATCTGTGAGTATTATGACCCTTGAGGACATGGCGGCCCTAAGGGCGATTTCAGAGAGATTCAAACTGGACCCTGAAACCTTTATGAAGGGTCCGTTGACTCCCAGTTCCCTGAGGGCCTCCTCATCCTTCCGGCCTTCTATGAGAATGGGCACTCCCTGCTCTCCCTGATATTTAAGTTCATCAATCTCATCGTTTATCTGCTGAAGCTTCATAAGAGACATTTTAAGCCCTTTTATAACCTTGATAATATCTATATTTTATATGGAGATACTGATATATAAAATAATCACAGAAGCAATCCAATACAATTAATGATTTTTACGGCACCCCTTCTCCGGTATCATGGGGGGTTATAATTTAAATATACTTTTCATCATAATACTTATATCATTTTGATAAAAGAATGGAGGAAAGATGGTGGCTAAAGGCCTTATAAGGATTGTTCTGGATATACTGAAACCCCATGAACCAATAATACCTGAATATGCCAAGTATCTCAGTGAACTGCGGGGTGTTGAGGGTGTTAATATAACCCTCATGGAGATTGATAAGGAGACAGAGAACATTAAGGTGACGATTCAGGGGAACGACCTGGATTTTGATGAGATAACAGAGGCAATCGAGAGCTATGGTGGTTCCATACACAGTGTTGATGAGGTTGTAGCTGGAAAAACCATGGTCGAAGAGGTTACAACTCCTCAAGACTGATTTTATGGTTCGAAGGGGTATAAAACCCATTGAACGTCTCAGGGGTCTTGGCGCTGTGAGGGACCCCACCAGGCTCCTGAAGGACATATCCACCCCACAGCTTTCTGATGCGGTGAAGAGTGTAACCGGTGAAAACAGGGCCATCACATCTCTGAAATCAGTTAACGGGCTGATGGTGGCCGGTCGCGTTGTAACCGCAGAGACATCCAGCCGCGACTGGGGCACTTCAGTCCTGGCGGTTGATGCTGCGGACTCAGGGGATGTTATCTTCATAAGGACCGATGGCGATGAAATGGCTGTATGGGGTGAACTCACATCAATGGCTGCCATGAACAGGGGGATTGCAGGGGCGGTTATCTATGGCTCATGCAGGGATCTTGATGCCATCAGGGGTCTTGATTTCCCGGTATTCTCAAGGAGCCATGTTCCCTGCGCAGGGGAACCCCTTGCAGAGGGATCCATAAACATGGCGGTGGAGTGCGACGGTGTGACGGTTGAGCCAGGTGATTTCATCATGGGGGATGAATCAGGGGTTGTTGCTGTACCCTGGAGGCTCATCGGTGATGTTGTTAAGGAGGCCCTCAAGATAAAGGAGAAGGAGATCCTCATAAAGGATGCCTATGGAAGGGGTTTAACCCTCTCTGAGATTCTTGGCTTGAAGTAGTTGATTTTATGGCTGAGAAGGATGTCTTTGCATATCTGAGGGAGAACAGGAAGACCATAATATTCTCCTTCCTTGCCGTCGCAGTCATAATATTCCTTATAAGTTTTTTTGCAGGTTTCGGGGATATACTGGCAGCCCTTGAGGGCACCAGCATGTATTTCCTGGCCCTGAATTTCCTTTTTGAGGCCATGATCCTTTTACTCTGGACCCTCAGATGGAGGCTTATACTTAACCTGGTTGATGAGGCACCGGCCTTTCCAAGGCTCTTTATGATGCTTCTTGCAAGCATATTCGGGAACAACATAACCCCGGGGGCTGCAGGGGGTGAGCCGCTGAGGGCTTACCTCCTCCTGGAGGTTGAAGGGACACCCTTTGAGATTGGCTTCGCATCATCAACTGCTGACAGGGTCTTTGAATTCGTGCCCTTTGCTCTGATATCCATACTCTCGGCGGTACTCATAATGACATGGGATATATCTTTATGGACCAGGCTCACCGTCAGTTTCCTTATATTCACAACCATTGTCATCTTTTCCCTCGCCATCTATGCGGGTATGAACACAAGGATAGCCCAGAGCATAGCCATTTCAGTCACCCGCAGACTTGTCTCATGGATATCCCGTTTCAGGGCAGAGGATATCAAGTTCTCAGGGATACATGACAGGGTGATGTTCTATATAAAGAGGTTCACGGATGGTTTCTCAATGACCCTCAGGGACCGGAGGGTCTTTGTCCTGGGGTTTTTCATATCCCTGATGATGTGGTTCCTTGATGTCTGCCGCCTTTACATATGCTTCATGGCGGTGGGGGTTTCACCACCCATGGTCCCCCTTATCATTATCTATACTGGGGGGATCCTCATATCCCTTCTTCCCCTTCTTCCAGGCTCCCTTGGTCTCAGGGAGGGCATACTTGTGGCCCTATTTGCTGTTGCAGGTATAGGGGCTGATTATGTGATGGCTGCAAGTGTCATTGACAGGATTGCAAGTTACGCTGCACCGACCCTTGCGGGCCTTCTTGCGGCCCTCTACTATGGAAGGCACATCGCAGATAGCCACTGAAATATATAATTATCGAAACATTTATATATGAGTAAATCGAGAATATTCTATATAAAATTTTCGGTGGATTATGAAGATTTTAGGGAATATTTCACATATCTCCAACAGGGGAAGAATCATAGCACGCTCAGAGAGAACACCGAAGCTTGGAGCACCTGTTTTTACTTCTGATGGAAAGAGGATTGGAAGCGTCCATGATATCTTTGGTCCAACACGGAAACCATACATATCCATCAAAACAAGTCGTGCAGTAAACACAGAAAAGTTTGAGAACCGAGTTGGAGAGACTTTATACGAGGGTATAAAGAATGTGAAAAAATGGGGGCGAAGGAAACGAAGGAAAAAATGAGGTCTGATGTTTCTGAAATAGAGAAGGAAACAAAATGCCCTGAATGTGGCTCCGAAGATCTCAGGGGCGACTACGAAAGGGCTGAAATTGTCTGTGGGAAATGCGGGCTTGTCATAGATGATAACCTGGTTGATATGGGTCCTGAGTGGAGGGCCTTTGACCATGAACAGAGGGACAAGAGGACAAGGGTAGGTGCACCCATAACCTACACCATACACGACAAGGGACTCTCCACAATGATAGACTGGAGAAACAAGGACATATACGGAAGGGACATACCGGCAAGGAACAGGGCCCAGTGGTACCGTCTCAGGAAGTGGCAGAGGAAGATAAGGATTTCAGGCGCCACAGAGAGAAATCTTGCATTTGCTCTCAGTGAACTTGACAGGGACTCATCAAGGCTTGGCCTCCCCAGAAGTGTGAGGGAAGCCGCCTCAATGGTGTACAGGAGAGCGGTGGAAAACAAACTCATAAGGGGAAGGAGCATTGAAGGAGTTGTTGCAGCATCACTCTACGCGGCATGCAGAAGCTGCAACGTCCCCAGGACACTTGATGAGATCGCTGAGGTATCAAGGGTAAGCAAGAAGGAGGTTGGAAGGACCTACAGGTTCCTCACAAGGGAACTGAACATAAAACTTCCCCCAACATCACCCGTTGACTACGTTCCAAGGTTTGCAAGTGAACTGGGACTTTCAGGGAAGGTCCAGTCCAAGGCCATCGAAATAATTGAAATGGCCATGAAGAACGGTTTAACATCTGGAAGGGGCCCTACAGGTGTTGCAGCGGCAGCACTGTACATAGCATCTGTTCTTCTGGGTGAGAGGAAGACCCAGAGGGACGTTGCCGAGGTTGCGGGTGTAACCGAGGTAACAATAAGGAACAGATACAAGGAGCTCACAGAGCAGCTGGATCTTGGTGTAACACTCTAGCTGCACCAAACCCCTTTTAAAGGATTTTTGAATCATTTAACTCATCAGCATCCAGGATTAACTTATTTTTAACTGATTTGTTAACATCCCCCTGCGCACTCCCTTATTGTTTTTTTAAGGGCATCTATTATCTCATTGTTACCATCATCGTATCCTTCAAGGTTCTTTCTGTAGATGTCCAGGCGGCCAAGGAACTCTTCAATGGATTCCCTGCGTATTTCCTCGTGGAATTCACCGTAACCCAGCCTTTCAAGGTAAACAGCATTGAGTATCTGCTCAAACTGGCCCCTGACAGGGACGCTGTAGACGGGCTTCTTAAGGTGGAGGGCCTCGCTTATAAGGGTGAAACCACCGTTTGTGATGACCGCAGCGGCAGATTCAAAGTCCCTGAAGAAGCGGTCCTCATTGAATTTCCTGAAGAGGAGGTTCCCCTCCTCTCTGTCGACATCAAATCCATAGACGATAAACTTCCTGTCAATGCTTCTGAGTATTTCAAGGAGCTTCTCATTGGATTTACTTGTCTGGTAGACCAGGACATGGTCACCATAGTACGGCTTAAGGTTCCTTATCTCCTCCCTCAGTACCGGGGGATACATGGACACCCTCTCAGGGTCCCTGACCTCGGGGAAGAAGTAACTTGTTATAAGGTATCTCCTCGGCCTGACGATAAAGGACCTCACCACGGCCTCGGCCTTCAGCTTGTCCTTCCTGAACCTATCAGGGTACTCGATCCTGCACTTGGTTATAACATGCATGTTGTCTATGCTTATGAGGGGTATTCGAAGCATGTTACTTATGAGGCTGGCATAGAATTCAAAGTCAGAGACAACAACATCCGGTTTAAAGTCCCTTGCTGTGCGGTAGAGGAGCTTAAGGTTCTCCTTCAGGTCCCTGGGGAATGTCCTCATGGCCCTGACAAATGTTTTAACATCATTAACGGAGTTGTCCTCATAGACCGTGTTGAAACCGTATATCTCATGGACGTTATCGAATTTGCTGCTCAGGTATCTGTAGGCGCGGTCACTTGCAAATATGAGTACCTCATGGTCCTTTACAAGTTCTTCCAGGATCACACCGCTCCTTATAGCATGACCCATACCCTCACCGCAGACCGAGTAGAGGACCCGTGGCTTTTTATCATAACCGAATTCGTAGTTGAGGTCCTCTGCACTGAGCCTTTTTCCCATGAAATCATATATCGTGCTCCTGGTGTACTTGAATGCAAGGTTCCTGAGTCCCTCCTTTTCAAGTCTACGGATGGATACAAGCACCCTCGGCTTTCTGAGGACCTTGAATTTACTTATTTTCCCTATCCGTTCTATGTAGTCGGTGTCCTCGCCGAAGTCAAGGGACTCATCAAAGCCCCCAACCCTTTCATGAAGATCCCTCCTGGCCAGTATACCGTAGCAACCGGCACCATGGGGCTTTATGGACTCAACAAGTATCATGAACCTGTTCGCAAATTCATGGAGTATCTTATCCCTTTTCCTTGTTGAAAGTGGTATCATCTGGGTTATTGCTATTCCAAGGCCCTCTGATTCGAACTCCTCAACGGCGTCCCTGAGGTAGCCGTCTGTGAGTACAAGGTCAGCGTCAAGGAAGAGGAGGAGTTCGCCGCGGGCGACGGCAGCGCCACGGTTTCTTCCAGCTGCCGGCAGTCCTCCGTCAACAACACGGCAACCGTAATCCTCAGCTATCCTTAGGGTATTGTCGGTCGAGTCTGCATCTGCAACTATGACCTCGTAGTCCCTGAAATCCTGCCTTTTTATACTTTCAAGGAGTCCTGGAAGGTATTCCTCCTCATTGTAGGTTGGTATGATTATACTGAGCTTCATGTATCAGCCTCCATTGGGGGGATGAGGTGATTTCATATGGTTATAGTGCAGCGAAGGGTAGTTCCACACGGTTTTATACTGAGCTTCATGTCATCCCTCCCTGAAGAATGAAAAGAAGTTCCATGTCATGAAGAAACCATCACACCTGCCCTCAAGGCGGGATGTGAGTTCATCCAGAACATCCATCTCATTCTGGCCTGGCGGCAGCCTTAGAATGACCCTGTCCCCGGTCCCTTCAGCCGATACAACAGGGAGGCCCTGGAGGTTTAGGTCGCCCCGGGGCTCTATAACGGTGACCTCATAGTACTCCGGCACCGAGCCAAGCATTCCCAGCGCAACCCTCAGTACTATGAGGGATGCTATTATTATTGCAGGGATTTTAAGGTTCCATGGGCTGAAGGGCACCCTCAGGGCGCTCATACCCAGGATCCCTGAAAGACCCACAAGGGCGGGGGTTGAGAATAGACCGCCATCTATTATTCCTATTATGGTTGAAACTATGGCGAATATCACTATCGCCACATGGAAGTCCCTCCTGTCCCCTGCTGAAAGAAGGCCGAGGATGTATATGGAAATAACCGTGAAAACAAGCCATGGAAGGACGAATCCTGGGATGTAACCTGCAAGTGAAGTGCCCGTATGGATCCCGGATGATGGGGGGATTATTATGGATGTGAGGGGGCTCATTGAAGCCTTGAAGACATGTGAATGGATGATGCTCGTTGATGCAGGCGGGTTAAGTGCCATGAATGTTGTGAAGGGGGATACGCCCATCCCCATTCTGATGACGATCTCCACTAAAAGGCCGGCGGTGTATGTGATGGCTACAAGGATGGCTGCAGCGTAGAGGTAGGTGTTCTTGTCAAGGGTCATGAGCCGATTAAGGGACCCTCCATCTCCAAAGAAGGGTGCAAGGATGAACATGGTGCCCATAAGCGTAAAGAATATCACATCCTTACCCTCAGATGATCCCATCAGGAACACATGGGTGAAGGGTGTTATGATGGAGTCAAGGGCATCAGTTTTAAAGAGGATGATGGCCAGCACGATGAAAACGACACCTGTAAATATGAACCTATCAGATCTCACAGTCATTCACCTAGAAGAAAATTATTAACCGGCAGACACAGATATAGATTTCTCCACTTATAAACTTCGGGGTTTAAAATGGATTTACTGCTCTACACCATGGTACTCCTCATCACGGGGGCGACAGCAGGCCTTGCAACAGGACTCCTTGGTGTGGGAGGGGGCTTCATAATAGTCCCTGCCCTCTACTTCATAATGGAATCCATGGGGATACCCATGGATACTGCCATAAGAACAGCCTTCGGGACGAGTCTTGCAGTGATCCTCCCGACGGCCCTGAACGGTGCCAGGTCACATTACCGGAGGGGATTTCTGGACCTGAAGGAGGCCGTACCCATAGGGGTCCTTGGATTTCTGGGGAGCATGGCAGGAGCATACACGGCAGGCATTTTCAGTGCAGAGGTCCTCAAATCCTTTTTCGGATCACTGCTACTTTTTATAGCACTTCAGATGATATTCTCAGGGAAAATTGATCGGGGAAGCAAACTGAGGGGCGCAGCACCCCCCCTAGGATTCATTACAGGCCTGCTTTCAGGCCTTCTGGGGATTGGTGGGGGAGTGGTCCTTGTACCCCTCCTTGTGATGATGGCGGGATTCGATGTCCTTGAAGCGGTGGGCACATCATCCATTGTCATCGCACTGACAGCAGCAGGAGGCACGGTCTCATACATATACAGTGGCATTGGAAAGGCCTCACTCCCCTTTTCTGCAGGATACGTGAACCTCTTGCAGTTCATGGTCATAGTCTTCATGAGCATACCCTTCTCATGGATCGGGGCCAGCTTGGCCCACAGTGTTGATGTGAGGTACATAAGGTATCTTTTCATCGTCATGCTCCTTTTAACGGGCCTCAGAATGATTTTTTAAACCTTGAAGGTGGTCCGTGGCATTCGGGAGGTTTCTGGCTACTTAGGATCCTTTGAAGTGCTTTCCTGATGATATCCTCATTATTTAGCAATATATATAAAATAAAATGAACATAATAAAAATGGAGGTGTTGAGTTGCTGAAAAAATGGGCGGGTCTCTTTTCTCTTATACTGGGTATAATATTTCTCATATCCCCTGTCTTAGGGGTTACAGCGATAAGCATTCTCACGGGTCTTGTACTCACGGCTCTGGGGGTCTGGATGCTGCTTAATGGCCTCATGGCAAGGAAGTACATGGAAGTCAGCATACTCTGGATAGTATTCTCGCTGATAGCCCTTGCAGTTGGCATGATTCTGGCATTCAGAGTTGTACTCATAAATCAGATTGCAGGGGCATGGTTCTATGTTACAGGCGTCCTTCTTATAGTGGCGGGTGTCATGATACTTTCAGCAGGGTACGAGAACTACATAAAAAGAAATGCAGGGATAATAAGCGCCATATTCGGCCTTATCTACATAATAGCTGGTTTTTTAGCCTTTAACCCGGTTTTCATCGGTGTCCTTGTGGGCCTGATACTCGTACTGCATGGGGTTATGGTGCTGAGGTCACCATGAACCCTACCCCCGCAGGGAGAATATAATCCATACAATCACAAAAACAGCGAACACGACGTAGAAGAGCGTCCTTGTCCTCCTCACCCTCTGCTGGTTTCTGGAAAGTATCTCCTGGCATCTCTCTGAGCATGTCCTTTCATCCAGGGGTATCGGGTTACCGCATACCGGGCAGTGCTTGTGCGGGTCAATCATTATCTACACCTCCATTATCATTCAGGAATAACAGCAGTACCTATATCTCCATCAAGGGCCCTTAAAAGGTTTTCAGGGTCCCTCCCATTCACTATAAGTGTCTTCACACCGGACCTCTTTATCATCTGTATGGCTGTATGATCAAAGAACTCATAGGTACCGGCCTTCACATCACAGCCAATAAGGTGCTCCAGCATTTCACTGGCTGTTATCTCCGGGTAAAACCTTGCATCAGGGTGCTTTTCAGGGTCACGGTCATAGAAGCCATCAACAGATGTAAGGTTTATCATGAGGTCCGCGCCTACCGTCTCTGCCAGGATGGCCCCGACGGCATCCGTACTGTGGGCCGGCTCGGTGCCACCCATAACAACTATCCTCCCTGATGTTGAGTACCTCAGCGCTTCCCTGAAGTTCTCCGGAACAGAGGGGTATGCGCTTTCACCTAGGGCTGTTATGAGCATCCTTGCGTTGAGCCTTGTAACATCTATACCTATATCATCACAGAGGGCCTCACTCGCCCCCAGCTCCCTCGCAACCCTTATATAGTCCCTGGCGGGTTTACCTCCACCTACAACAATAAAGAGTTCATGTTCATCCCGCAGTGAATTCAGGACATCCGCGTAGGATCTGAACATTTCATGTGTGAATTCACTTATAATGATTGATCCTCCGATGGTAATCACAATCCTCATATTAAATCACCGTGAAAATCAGCTGGCTGTCTTCATTTCAGTTATGATCAAATCCCCTTATATCTTTTTTCTGCAGACTACCAAAACTTTATAATTACCGGCCTCCATATACACTTACAGTTTATTTTATCATTTTTATGAGGAGTGATTCACAGTGAGTGAAGTATCATCAAAGGAACTTTATGAGTTCAAGAGGACCCTCCAGGAACTCTCAGAAAAGAAGGGGAGGGGGACTGAACTCGTATCGGTCTATATACCCCCTGACAGGCAGATCAGTGATGTTGCCAAGCACATGAGGGAGGAGCTCAGCCAGAGCGCCAACATTAAAAGTAAACAGACAAAGAAGAATGTCCAGTCAGCCATCGAGGTTATAATGCAGCGCCTGAAACTCTTCCCGAGGCCCCCTGAGAAGGGCCTGGTCATGTTCGTCGGCATGATACCCCGGGGAGGGCCGGGGACAGAGAAAATGGAGACCTACGTCTTTGAGCCCCCTGAACCAATCAAGACTTACATCTACCACTGTAACTCAGAGTTCTACCTTGAACCCCTCCAGGAGATGCTTGAGGAGAAGGAAACCTACGGCCTAGCCGTCCTTGACAGGAAGGAGGCCACCATAGCCACATTGAAGGGTAAACGGATCGACATACTCAAGACCCTCGCAAGCGGGGTGCCTGGTAAGCACAAGGCAGGCGGACAGTCACAGAGGAGGTTTGACCGTCTGATAGATCTGGCGGCCCATGAATTCCTCAAGAGGATAGGGGACCATATGAATGAGGCCTTCCTTCAGATAGAGGACCTTAAGGGGATTATACTTGGAGGACCTGGCCATACTAAGGATGAGTTCCTTAACGGTGATTACCTCCACCATGAGCTGAAGAAGAAGGTAATCACAACCGTTGACACATCTTACACCGGTGAGTTTGGTATCAGGGAGGTTATAGACAAGTCAATGGATGTTCTGAGTGAAATAGATGTCATGCGTGAGAAGAAGCTCGTCCAGAGGTTCCTCCGGGAACTCATAAATGAGGATGGACTGGCATCCTACGGTGAGAGGGAGGTCAGGAACCACCTCCAGATGGGTGCGGTTGAGATCCTGCTCCTCTCGGAGGACCTTAAATATCAGAGGGGGACCTATGAGTGTGCTTCATGCGGACATAGAATGGAAAAAACAGGAAAGGACCTTCCAGACACCGATAAGTGCCCTGCGTGTAACGATCAGATGAGGATAACCGAGAGGCGCGACATGATAGACGACCTTGTTGAGATGGCCGAGGAGGTCGGAACCGAGGTTGAGATAATATCCACCGAAACAGAGGAGGGTATGCAGCTCCTCAGGGCCTTCGGAGGGATAGGGGCCATCTTAAGGTACCGTCCATAGTCCCTGCCTGCGTTACCTTTTTTTGCGGTGAGGTTGCTGCTGTGCTTACTAAGGTACCGTCCATGGCCCCATGTTTTCCCCTTACCGCGGGTTAAACTACTGCCAGCAGGAGAAGGAGGTGCAGCGGCCCCTCAAGGTCCGCCACAAGGGTTGCGTTTTCTGTGCCCATTGACTCTTTAAAGTGAAGGTAGAGTGCTGTGTATAGGCAGAGGACCACGGCAGGAGATGCAGCTAGGGGTATCCCTGCAAGGAAGATCCCTGAGAGTAATATGGCTGCATTAACGCCATTTATAATCTGAAGCACCTTCAGACTCTTTCTTTCACCGTAAACTACAGGAAGCGTCCTTAGACCTATGAGGGAGTCGGATTCAATGTCCTTGTAGTCACTGAAGGCTGTGTTTATGTAGACCTTCAGGAAGATGAAGATGAACACTGCAAGTGAGGAAGGCCAAGGGAAACACTGGTTCTGGATGAAGAGGGGTGTAACCGCCCATGAACTCCAGATAAGTCCAAGGTATATGTTCTTGAAGCCGGTGATCCTTTCTGTAAGGCCCTTGAAGAGCCCTGCATAGAGTATCCCTGTTACGAACATGGCGGCCGAGAGGATGATCATCCATATGTTCATGCAGCATATGAGGAGGGCTATAAGGAGTAAGAGATAGGTGACGGTCAGCTTCATGCCCCATCTGCTGATGAAACCGCATCGTTCAGGGTTTGTTGCAGCGTCATCTTCAAGGTCCGCGAGGTAGTCATAGGCGTAGACGGTGAGGGGCAGCATGAAGGATATGGCTGCAGTGACAGGCTGGCATGGTATTCCCATGAACACCGAGGATGTTACAAGAAGGGATGGTCCCCAGAGGGCCGGGATGAAACCTCCGTATAGGAAAAGGTTCCAGAGGGTTATAAAAAAATCCCTTAAAGGGGTGGCGTTTTTAAGAATATGGTTTTCATATCTGTTTGCTGACATAGTATTAACTATGTCTCAGCTGGCAGTTATCTTATAACAGCAGATAAATTTAGCTGAAAATTTTTCATTTTTTTTTAAGGGTTATGGTGGTATTTTGATGCCTGTTCGCCTGGTCCAGGGGCTTCTAGGGTGCGGTCGGCGTCCTTATTGGAGGGTATGATGCTTTATGTTCACTGGAGCCTGGAAGTTAAGGGAAGGGGGTGTCTCTAATGTCCCTTCAATGAGGAAAAATCTATTAGAATGAGCTTTTCCTTCCATGCCTGAACCATATTGTGAACCGGATGATTCCCGGAAAAATAGAATTTGAAGGGGGTTTGTGGTGGATTCAGTGGATTGTTTCTGGAAAAATTAGAATTTGAAGAGTTTATCCCAGTCTCCTGACCCTTATCAGGGACTCAACAGGCACACCTGCAACCTCGGATATGCCCTTCTTATCGATGAGAACGGTTACAGCTACAGGAGTGGCTCCCTGGGATTTAAGGACCTCAACAGCCTCCCTTATGGTCCTCCCGCTGGTTATAACGTCATCGACCACAACAACACGCTTACCCTTAACCCTTGCAAAGTTACTGCTTATGGCTCCCTCAGCTTCCTCATCCTTCCTGTGTTTCACAGGGTGAAATACTGCAAGGGATGTTTCAAGTCCGGTTTCAACACCCATAACATCAGCCATGAGGGTTGCGAAGGGCACGCCGCTTATGGCGATACCGAGGACCACATCAGCAACACCGTACTTGAGGGCCATGTCGGCCATGGCAGCAGAAACATACCTCATACGGGATGAGCTGCCACCAAGGCTTTCCCAGTTAATGGCAAAATCCATAGGGGCCTCCTTCTTTGACATGGAGGTGGTTGTCTGGAGTGTAAGCCACCTTGCGGTGTCCTTTGACACGTTAAGTTCATCGGCAATCTCTCCAGTTGTAAAGCCCCTGTTTCTGAGTTCCTGGGCCTTCTTTATAAGTTCATTTTCCATAGCAGGCACCTCTTAAATATCTCCATTAAGTTTTATGGGTCTGTGCTCCCTGGCAGACTTCATTGCAGCAATCACGGTCCTCAGGGCATATATACCGTCTTCACCGGTGATTTCAGGTTCCTCATCATTTATGACGGATGAAAGGAATGATTTAATCTCATTCTTCAGTGGTTCCTCATGCTTTATCTCTATGTCCTGTGCGAATTTACCGTAAACATCGAGTTTCTGGTCAATGTAGTCCACATTGATTATGCCGTCGGTCCCTGTGATGGCCAGCTTCCTTCTCTTGTAGGGTGTTAACCAGTTAACCTCAAGGATCCCGGTTATCCCGCTTTTGAATTTGGTCATTATCTCTGCATGGTCCTCATACTCACATTTTTCAAGTATGCTTCCCATGACAGCGTATACCTCTGCAACGGGTTCACTGAAGAGGTAGTGCATAACGTCAAGGTCGTGTATGGCCAGGTCAATTGTAACTCCAACATCCTTTATCCTTGGGGGGAAGGGACCCACCCTCTTTGCTGATGCTGAAACCACGTCTCCAATCACATCATTTTCAATGAGTTCCTTCGCCTTCTGCACGGCAGGGTTGAATCTTTCAACATGCCCCGTTCCAAGCTTCAAACCCTTTTTACGGGCCGTGCTCACCATCTCCATGGCTTCTTCTATTGTGAATGCGATGGGTTTTTCAACAAGGACGTGCTTGTCATGTTCAAGGGCATCCATCACTACCCTGTAGTGGTGGGTGGTTGGCACGCAGACACTTACAACATCTATTTCAGGTATCTCAAGGAGGTTTTCATAGTCCACGTATCCAACAGCGTCATACTTGTTGGCGACCTTCTGAAGGGTCCCCTTCATGATGTCTGATACAGCTATAAGATTCGCGTTTTCAAGTCTGTGGTAAACTCTGGCATGGTTGTAACCCATGGCTCCGACACCGATTACACCCACATTTATCTTTTTCAAATATAATCCTCCATTTCCTTGGCAGCTTTTTTACCGATATCTTCTGCTTCACCCAGAGATCCTTCAACACTCAGCTTCCTGAGTATCTCACCCTCCCTGGTTAAAAGGACAGCGTAGAGTCTGAGTTTTCTGTCCACGGCCCTTGCAATGACCCCCAGCGGGCACTGGCACCCAGCACCCAGCTCCCTCAGGAGGGTTTTCTCGGCGGTGACCTCCTGGATTGAGGGGTAGTGTGTGATCCTTTCAACATCACCCCTGATGTCACTGTCTCTTCTTGTTATAACTGCGAGGGCCCCTTGGCCTGCGGCGGGTGTGAAGTAGTCAAGCGTGAATCTCCTTTTAATGAATCTCTCAAGCCCAAGACGTTTTAAACCCGCCTCGGCCATGATGGTGGCGTCAACCTCGCCTTCCATAACCTTTCTTATCCTTGTATCTATATTTCCTCTTAGGGCCCTGAGCTTAAAATTTTTTTGGTGATGGTTGCAGAAGGCCTCCCTCCGCAGGCTGCTTGTCCCGAGACCTGAACCCGGTGGAAGTTCATCCCAGTCCATCCGTGATATCAGAACCTCATTTGGGGATTCCCTCACAGGGACTCCTGCAATCACAAGGTCAGGGTCCAGTTCGCTTGGCACGTCCTTGAGGCTGTGGACGGCAAGGTCAACCTCCTCCTCCAGGACTGCCAGGTCCAGTTCCCTTGTGAAGAGGCCCCTTGAGTCAATATTGTAAAGCTGAGAATCCTTTATCCTGTCACCCTTCGTTTTTATGATCTTCCTTTCTATGTCTTCACTGCAGATCTCCTGGAGCATCCCGATAACCTGATCTGTCTGTACCAGGGCCAGGCGGCTTCCCCGTGTTCCAACTATCAATGAATCATCTCCGGTAAACATTAATCACTTGAAGAATTTATGATGTCCCCTTTAATAATTTTTTTTAAATGCACTGTAGGGTGCATCCAGGTTCAGAGGCTGAAGTCTGTCTGAGTGAAATCAGGGACCCTTCACTTTCTAATTATCTCCGAGGGTTCACCTCCTTGTAAGGTCACCGTACACTGACCTGTAAATCATGAGGACCGTGTCGTGCTTCATCGCAATCCTGAGGGCGTCTTCAGGTCTCCTGAAATAAACAGCATCGGTTCCCATCCCCTTCATGAGGCTGTATCCAAGTTCATCAACAAAAATGAACTGGAGGTCACTTCCTTTGAGGGTCCTGATAAGTCTTTCCTCGTCTATTTCTTCACATGTAACCCCGTATCTGCCCCCGATGATCACAACGGGGTCTGTGAGTTTTTCCACCATTTCAAGGGAGTACTCAACTGCCCTGACATTGAGGCCTGGGTTTATCTCCTCAATGATGGTTGTGCCGTTGAACTCACGTATCGAAGTCCTTCCAGGTATGCCCCTGAAGTTCCTAAGACCCTCCTGAATCCTCTTCGGATCTTTACCAAGGGTTAGGGCCGCGCTCACCCCTGCAAGGACATTCTGGAGGTGGTGTTCTGCAGGTGCAAATGTTTCTACACTGAACTCGGTTTCAATAACATCACCCTTCAGTGTTTCGAGTCCATCGATAATCAGGGTGGCCGATGTTGATTCAAGGCCATATTCAACATCGGATGCATGGACACAGGCACGGTCATCGGTGACAGAGAAGGTGTTTGTAATATCCCAGAACCTGTCATAGTATCTCCTGAAGGCTCCGTACTCACAGCAGACTCTCCTGCTCCTGAATATCTGTGATTTTGCCCTGCTGGCACTTGAGGTGCCCTGTCTTATGGGATAGTCCTCGGCTATGTTCGTCAGGACACCAACATCTGCAAGTCCTGTTCCTCCAAGGGAAACCTCGAATATGGCGGTCCTGCAGTCACATTCACCTGCAAGGCGTACAGTTTCAATCATATTTGCAGGGGTTATGCTTATATCCCTTTTAAGGAGATCATCACCGGCATAGGATCCAAGGCTGCTGAGAATGAGGGGCTGAAGGTCCCTGAGGATCTCCCTGAGGATCCATACGGTGCTGGTCTTGCCCTTAACACCTGTAACCTCCACCAAAGGGATTTTCGCTGATCTTTTCCATGATTCAAGGAGACGACCAGTTATCTCATGATGGGTCATGTCAGTTCTTTCCAGGGGGCAGTGGACAGGTGCTATGACCGGCGAACCGGTATCAGGACCCGTTACAAGTTCGATGCCATTATCGGTCAGGAGTTTAAGGTCATCCTCACCAAGCGTACCGTATATATCCCAGGCAAGCACCCTGTCAGATTCCCTCTTCAGTTCAAGGGCTATTGTAACACCGCCATGAGTAAGGTCCACCACGAGGGGGCTGGCTGAAGCGTCAGTGGCCCTTGATTGAATCTATACCACCCTCTATTAGTTTTTCACGGACCTTACGGTAGAAGTCCTTACTCAACCTTACAAAATGGGCGCAGCTATCTGATTTCCTGAATATGACCTCATCCATATGGTTTATCTCCTCCTCATACTGGCCGTCAATAACTGCAATGGCCTTCTTTCCCTTCCTGAGTAGTTTGACCTTTATGGTGCTTTTATTTGAGACCACTATGGGCCTCGCGCTGAGCTTAAAGGGGCATATGGGCACTATGAGGAAGGCCTCCACGCGGGGGTCTACTATGGGCCCGCCGGCTGACATGGAGTAGGCTGTGGAGCCGCTTGGAGTTGCGATGATTATACCATCGGCCCTGAGCTCCTCAACGATTTCATCATCCACAGATATTTCAATGTGGAGCATCTTGGCGGGTTTACGCGTCATCATAACCACCTCATTGAGGGCCAATGGCAGTTTACCGTTATGATGGACGCTGAGGAGGGTCCTCTTTTCAACAGCATACTCACCCATCAGGACGTCTTCAAGGGCTGAAAAAACATTCTCAGGGTCTACTTCAGTCAGAAAACCAACAGTGCCCATATTTATGCCCAGTATAGGTATCTCCTTACCCTCTATAAGGCTCTGGGTTCTTAGTATCGTCCCATCTCCGCCGATGGTGACTATCATGTCTGCATCCATGTCCCTTATATCCGCACCATACTCCCTGAGGATGGGGAGTTCCTCTGTGAGTTTAAGGTCGACTGTGAGCTCAACACCCCTGTTGAGGAGAAAGGATGCAACTCTACCTGCAAGCTCAACGGCTTCAGGCATGTCAAAACGGGCAACAAGGCCTATACGCATTATATGACCTCCAGAATCTTTACTGTTTTCTTGTGGCTGGTTGAGGGGCCTGTATGCATTATATGACCTCCAGGGTCTGCATTATTTTTCTGTGAAGGTTAACGTTACCCGCAGCGATAAGGGAGGTTCTTGCCTTGACGTTAAGAAGGCCGTTTATAACTTCCCCCCTTTCATCTGTCACCACACCACCTGCCTCCTCAACGATGAGCTTTGAGGCGGCAATATCAACTATCCTGAGGTTTTCCCTGAGGTCCATGAAGGCGTCATAGGACCCGTTCGCCACGTATGCCAGTTCAAGGGCAACAGAGCCCAGTATACGCATACGGCGTATAACCCGGCATATGTTATCAACCCTTTTGAAGCGGGTGCCGTAGATGAATGCACCGAGAGATGTCCTTTCAAGGGAACTCTGTGATGATGACTCAATCCTTTTATCATTCATGAACGCCCCCTGGCCCCTTATGGCCCAGTAGAGGTCACCCGTTGCAAAGTTCTTAACAAAACCCATCCTGACATCCTTCATTGAGGGGAGGTCGCTTCCAGGAATATATTCTGCAACTGCAATGGATATCCCGTAGAAGGGTATGTTCCTTATGGCGTTGCTTGTACCATCAAGGGGGTCCACCACAAAGATTATCCTGGGCTCATCATCACCGTCCTGGTTTATGTGAAGGACTCCTATCTCTTCACTTATTATTGTAACGGGCCTCATGGTGTTTTCAAGGACACCTATGGCCTCGTCCTCTGCAACGAGGTCTATGAGCTTTGTAGGTGTTCCATCAGCCCCCATTTTGATTATCTCACCTGCATCTTCTGTCCCCACAAGGGGAGCTATGGCCCTCTCAACCTGGTCTGCCATCCGCATGGCAACGCCCTTCCAGTAATAGGTATCTGATTCTTCCATGGAACCCCCTTCCTGGTTTCAGTCAAGGTATACGAGTGCAGATACTGCGGCACCACACCTCTCAACAGTATGATTTATCTCTTCAACTATTAATTCCTTTATTTCAAGGCCCCTCACAGACATCATATACTCAACCATTGATACGGCCTCCCTCCTCACATCCTCAGGGTCCCTGTTCACCCCGGAGTTCTCAACCACACATCCAAAGTCACCGGATGTTGCCGCGGCGATGGCTGCAGATATAAGGTCTCCCCTCCTGTCGGATATCTTCCGGGAGAGGACGCAGTTAACCATTGATCCGGGTTCAAGTTCTGGAAGTTCAACTATCCTGGTGTCCCTTGGAAGTATACTTGACACCCTGATGAGATTGACATCCCCTATCCCTGCTTCAAGGAGTGCGTTGTCAAAGGCATTCAGTCGGGTGGGTCCTTCAGCAGCACCTGATGTTATAGCAACCTTCATGTTCATCACATCGCAAGAGTCTCATCCTTCTATAAGTTTTTATATACATGTCGGCTTACTAAGAGTCTCATCCTTCTATAAGTTTTTATATATGTGCACCAGATTAATAGATATACACTGAACCACCATATCACTCATTTTGACGGAGGTAAAGATAAATGTCAAAGAAAGTAGTTGAAGTTAAGACGCTTAAGGTTGGAAAGTACGTGATCATTGACGGAGAGGCATCAAAGATCACAAACATCTCAACATCCTCCCCTGGTAAGCACGGATCAGCCAAGGCCCGTGTCGAGGCAGTGGGGATATTCGACAACCAGAAGAGGAGCTTCGTAAAACCAGTGGACTCAAAGGTGGACATACCCATAATCGACAAGAGAACAGCACAGGTACTGGCCATAATGGGAGAGGACGTCCAGTTAATGGACCTTGAAAACTATGAGACCTTTGAAACACCAATACCAGATGAACTCCGCGACCAGCTGGTTGAAGGTGTTGAGGTTGAATACATAGAGGCCCTCGGCCAGAGAAAACTCATGAGAACCAAGGGATAGGGCCCTTAAACATGCTTCTACACACACAGAACCCACTGAAATTTGCTTTTTCCACAGAGGACCCTGATAATATTCCGGAGCTTTCCTTCGGAATAATAGGGGTCCCCTTTGATTCCACTGCAACATACCTCCCGGGGACGCGATTCGGTCCCCAAGCCATCAGGGAGGCTTCCTACAGCTTCGAATCATACAACCTCAGGTTTTCAGGTAATGTGAAGCTGAACAGTTTTGATTTTGGTGACGTTAATGTCTCCCACGGTAACTTCAGGTCAACCTCAAAGTTTATCAGGAGCTCTGTTTCTGAGATCCTTGAAATGGGACTCAAACCCATCATACTTGGCGGTGAACACACGGTAACCCTCCCGATGCTTGAAGAGTTCAGTGAAGGGGGGCTCATCCATGACCTTACGGTGATCCACATCGACGCCCACATGGACATGGCCGACACCTATACCGGTGAGAGGTACTCCCATGCCACCGTCATGAGGCGGGTTCATGAACTCCAGCCATCGGGCATACTGCAGCTGGGGGTCCGGTCGGCATCAGAGGAGGAGGTGGAATTCGTCAGGGAGAACGGGATAGAATACCACACAGCCCATGAGATAATGGACAATCCAGAGGGCGCCCTCCGCGCCATCAGGAGGATCAGGGGACCCGTGTACCTTTCCGTGGACATTGACGTCCTTGACCCGGCATACGCACCATCTGTTGGGAACCCCACACCCTGCGGACTCACACCCTTCATCATGGAGGAGCTCACTGCCGCGGCAGCGGAAAAGGAGCTCCTTGGATTTGATGTTGTGGAGGTGGCCTCAGGGACTAGGGGTGATCAGACATCCATAAACGCTGCCAAGATAATCTACGACATCCTCACCATCACCTGAAAACCGGTGAAGCTGCCAGCAGATTTTTATATTCCCCAGTCCAATTCTAACCTATCAAGCTAAAATGGTGTTTGCTATGAATTCTCGAGAGGTGGAACTAAGGGGTCACATAATCGACAGTCTCATACTCCCCAGGGCCCTTGATATAATAATGGATATGGGTGGAGATTTCCAGATACTTGAGATCGAGATAGGTAAAAGGAAATCGGATCCAAGCCATGCAAGGATACTGGTGGAGGCAGAGACACCCACACTTTTAAACAAGATACTTGATGAACTGAGTGAAATAGGGGCCTCCATTGCTGAGATAAAGGAGGTCCAGCTCAGAGAGGCTGAAATGGACAGGGTGCTCCCTGAGGACTTCTACTCAACAACAAACCACCAGACCTTCATATATTATGGTGGTGAATGGGTGGAGGTTGAGGGAATTGAAATGGACTGCATGATAGTGGTTGACCCCAAAACCCGAAGGGCCAGATGCAAACCCATAGGCAGGATAAAAAAAGGCGACCTTGTCGTTGTTGGCAGGGAGGGTATAAAGGTTGTTCCACCCGAAAGGCCCAGGGGGAAGCAGGGCGTCTTTGAATTCATGGGCAGCGATGTTTCAAGTGAAAAGCCCCTGGTAACCACCATAAAAAAGATAGCCTCCGAGATAACTGAGATAAAGAGGCGCGGGGGTAAGATAGGCCTCGTTGGAGGACCTGCAATTGTACACACGGGCTCAGCCCCCGTCATCGCCGAAATGATAAGGGAGGGCTTCATAGATGTTTTATTCGCAGGCAACGCCCTGGCCACCCATGACATAGAAAATGCACTCTACGGCACATCCCTGGGCGTGGACATAGAAAGCGGTGAATCAGTGAGCAGAGGACACAGACATCATATAAACGCAATAAATGAGATAAACCGTGCAGGTTCAATAGGCGATGCCGTGGAGAAGGGTGTTCTAAGGTCAGGGATAATGTATGAGTGTGTTAAGAATAACGTCCCCTTCGTCCTTGCAGGTTCAATAAGGGATGACGGACCACTCCCTGATGTTATAACAGACGTTATAGAGGCCCAGGAGGAGATGAGGAAATACGTCCAGGACCTTGACATGATCATAATGATAGCCACCATGCTCCACTCCATCGCAACGGGCAACATACTCCCATCAAGGGTGAAGACGATATGTGTTGATATAAACCCTGCAACCGTCACCAAGCTATCTGACAGGGGGAGCTCACAGGCCGTGAGTGTGGTGACCGATGTGGGCGCGTTCCTGCCCATCCTCCTCCATGAACTCAAGAAGATGAACAATGATGGGGATTGAATTGATAAGGGGCAACATCCTCAATGTCTTCACAGGTGACATCTACCCCGCTGAGATCGAAATAGAAGATGGAATAATAAGGGCCGTCAGGAGGATAAGGGGGGAGTACGACCACATCATTCTACCCGGATTCATAGATGCCCATGTCCATATTGAGAGTTCAATGCTCACACCATCATCCTTCGCATCCGCAGCGGTACCCCACGGGACGGTGGCGGCTGTCTCAGACCCCCATGAGATAGCAAATGTTATGGGTGTTTCCGGGATCGACTTCATGATATCTGATTCATCAGAAGCACCCATGAGGTTCTACTTCACTGCACCATCCTGCGTACCTGCAACTCCCTTCGAGACAGCGGGTGCAGAGATATCAGCCGGTGAAATAATGGAGCTCCTTGGAAGGGACTCCATCGTCGCCCTGGGGGAGATGATGAACTTCCCAGGGGTGATAGCAGGGGATGAGGAGGTCACAGCAAAGATAGAGGCTGCAAAGGCGATGCGCAAGCCCATTGACGGTCATGCACCCCTCCTCTCAGGGGACGACCTCTGCACATACATCGCCGCAGGCATATCAACCGACCATGAATGTGTGACAGCCACTGAGGCCATTGAAAAAAGGGAGCTCGGCATGAAGATCATGGCAAGGGAGGGTTCAAGTGCAAAGAACCTCAGGGACCTTCTGCCTGCCGGCTGCGATTTCCTGGTATCCGATGACATCCACCCCGGGGATCTTCTGAGGGGGCATTTGGACCTTGCACTCAGGAGGGCGGTTGAGTATGGCGCGGATCCTGTGGAGGCCGTCCAGATGGTAACCATAAACCCTGCATCACATTACCGTCTGGATACAGGCGCCATAGCCCCTGGGATGCATGCAGACCTTGCAGTGGTGGATAACCTGAGGGATTTCACTGTCAGGAGGGTCTACATTGGCGGTGAACTGGTGGCTGCAGACGGCAGATGCACCTACCGGATGAAGAAGTCAGCCCCCATCTCAGTGAACAGGATAAAGGTTAAGGAGTTCAGTGAGGAGGACCTTGAGGTTGAATCCGATGCCGATGAGGTCACCGTCAGGGTGATTGATGTCATGGATGGCCAGATAATCACGGAGGAGTCAAGGGCAGGGCTTGCTGTTGAGGATGGTTTCGTGGCCCCGGATCCATCGGCTGATATACTCAAGGTGTCGGTCATAGACCGTTACGGTAAGGGGAACATTGCAAATGGATTTGTAAGGGGCTTCGGATTAGGGGAGGGTGCCCTTGCATCAACCGTGGCCCATGACTCCCACAACATCATCGTGGTCGGCACTGACTCAGAAAAGATGAAGGGGGCGGTTGACCTTTTAAGGGAAAGTGGAGGCGGACTTGCTGCTCTTTCAGATGACAGATGCATGGTGCTTGAATTACCAGTAGCCGGTCTCATGACAGACAGGGAGGCATCTGAGGTCGCAGAGGAACTTGAAGAGATCAATGATTTTGCATATGAACTTGGATCACGACTTGGAGCACCCTTCATGACAATGTCCTTCCTTTCGCTCCTTGTAATACCTGAACTCAAAATAGGGGATCGCGGACTATTCAGTGTTGATAGGTTTGAATTTGTGGATGTTATTGTTGATTAATCAAGGTGAAACAGAACCTTAATGAGCTAACCATGTTTGAATTTGTGGATGTTATTGTTGATTCATGATCCATGATGAGGGTTTTCACTGGCCAGGCGATTTCCGGTGGTTGACCTTTGATTCAAGTTCTTCAATTATTCTTTTCATAGCCTCCTTCTCCTGGGATCCTCCAACCTTCCGGGCAACCCTGTTCATCTCCCGCACCCTCTCCATGACCTTCACAGGATCAGAGATTTCTGCGCGGGTATACTCGATGAGGGACTCTATAACAGCGTATATCCCCCTGTTAAGCGCGATACGAAACCCATCACCCTTCATGACCTCACGGACCCCTGCCCTGACAATTGAAACCGGGGACTCCCTGAATCTGTCCCTCTTCACAACCTCCCTCACGGATTCCACTTCTGCTGTGAAGAATGCATCGGCACCCTTCAGGTACAGGTAATCCTGGTGCTGGGAGAACATTTCATCATCGAGGTCAGCAAGGGCGGATTCTGTAAAGAGCAGTGGGTCGAGGGTTATGTTAGCGGTGAATCTCCCTGTTTCAAGGATGTTCTGGAGTGTATGTGTCCCGTGGTAAAGATAGAGGGTAACGCTCCTCTTACCGGTGCACAGGACACCGATGGGAGCTGCATTCCCCTTCATGGACTCATCCCAGGTTACAGTGATTGTCTCATACAGTCTTCCCCTCTCCATATCAAGGGCTTCAAGGTCTTCGTATACTCTGTAACGATCCAAGGAAACAACCTCTCATGAGTTATAGGGCCCGGGCTGCAGGGTTCATACCTGTGGATGAACCTAGGTTTGCAGGTTCAATCAGCTGCAGGATTTAATATCTTTTTATATGTACTGGCCCTTAGGGTGTGTGTTCAACAAGCTGCAGGATTTATTCCTGTTTCCTGAGGACAAAACCCTCTATGTCTGCGTTTATGACGCAGTCAAAGTCCAGGAGATCATACCATCCTGCCTTCCTGAACATGTCCATGTAGCAGAGTCCCATGAGCTTGCCATCATCCTTAAGGGCCTTCCCTACCAGTTCCTTAACGTCCTCGATATCTGAGCCTATCCCTGGCATTGAAAGTCCGCCGAGGAGCACCAGCACATCAACCCTCCCCGGGTTGACTTCTCCAAGTTCAACACCGTAATCTGTCAGCTCAAGGGTCCTTGCCCTTTCAAAGTCAGTGGATGGAATGAAAAGGTTCTCCTTATCCCTCACAGCATAGGCAAATAACTGTGCAAAGGGAGTGCATACTCCGGGGACCCCTGCAAATCCTATCCTCTCAGCCTTGGCGGTCTCCTCCCTGAAGACCCCAAGGTGTCCCTTTATACCTCTAAAATCCTTCACCTTCTCCATGAGAAACACCTTTAAGACTTATGGTTATAAATTACCGGTCCACATATAACTATTTTCTGGAAGGTTTCAGATGGAGTGATAGGATGGAGATAGAAAACCTTAAAAGGGCCCTTGAATTACTCTCATCATCGGATGATTTTGGACTGCTGGTCCCTGAGGTCAGATCAAACATTGTAATGGCACGTGAAGGTGCTAAAGACACTGAAGACGTGGCAGCAGTACCCGGGAGAATCACTGAGTTCCGTGGAAAGGCATTTGCATGCCGTGAACCAGAATACGGTGCATCGTCCCACATGGCACGTTTCATACTGACCTTCATGAGACACAGACCGGAAAGGAGGGCAGCCATTAATATTAAGTTCGATGAAAGTATAATCAGGATATGTGAGAAGGCAGGGCTTGTGGTTTCCTGCTATGACAGGAGCAGGGAGCCAGCCAGTGTAAGGGATTCTGAGGGCGGAACCATACCGTGGGGTGTGGAGGAGGCCTTCAGAGACTCAGAGTCACCCCCGGATGTCATATACCACAGGGGAGCCTGGGGTAAGGAACCCATGGTTGTATTGACGGGTAAGGACGCCGTTGAAGTTGCTGAAACCGCCCTTAAGATTGCAGAGGAATACAGGATTCTGATGGAGAGGATTTGATGAAGTATAAAATGTATGATGAGCTCATGGAACAGCCAGAGTCCCTCAGGAGGACGATGAAACTTGAAGGGGAACATATGGACAGCATATCCTCCGATATGGTGGACTGCAGGCACATCTACCTTGTGGGCTGCGGAAGTTCCCTTTCAACATGTTACAGTGCACGCGACGCCCTGTGCATGAACTATGAAACAGCAATCACCGTCATGACAGGGTATGAATTCTACTATCATCAGAAGATCAGTAACAGGGACTCTGCGGTGATATTCACATCACAGTCGGGTGAAACAGCAGATACCCTGGCAGCCCTCAGGAAGGCCAATGAACTGGGCCTTAAAACCATAACGGTTACGAATGAACCTGAAAGCAGCATGGCATCCGAGTCATCCGAGGCCGTGATAACCAGGTGCGGTCATGAGGAGGCCATACTCGGAACAAAGACCTACATGACACAGCTCATGTCCCTCTACAGGATTCTCTTCGGGATGTACAGGGATGAGATGGCTGAAGGGGTGCTCCTGGAACTTGAAAGACTGCCAGTGGAAATTGAAAGGCTCCTCAAGGACACCCGGGACCAGTGCAGGGACCTTGCAGAGGAATATTCCGGTGAGGAAATCTTTTACTGCATGGGGAGCGGCCCCAATTATGGACTGGCATACAAGCTTGCAATGACCATGCTGATGGAGGGGGCCCTTAAACATGCATGTCCCCTCTATTCTGGTGAATTCAGGCATGGACTTATTGAGAGGGTTGAGGCGGGTGTCCCTGTAATATTCCTTGAAGCAGGGTTTCCCGGTGATGAGCTCACATCAAGGGCAATTGCTTTCTGTGAAAAGCTGGGCGCCAGGAACATCGTATTCAGGATGTCTGATTATTCTGATCTTGAATCCATCCTTTCACCCTTCATACTTGCGGTTCCCCTTGAATGGTTTGTCTACTACCTTGCCCATTACAGCGGGGAGGACCCGGGCAGCACAAGGCACATTGGCAAGGTCAGGTACTGATAGCTGCCCCCTTTCCAACGATTTTTATGAAAAAAGCAGTAATAAAAGAATAAGAGATACATGGAGAGTGAAAAGACGGGAAATGACTGAATGAAAAATCTAAAATTAAAGGGTGGGTTTATTCCACCTTGAGGGTCTGTTTCTTTTTGACCTCAACCTTCGGGAGTTCCACGGTAAGGACACCGTTCTCAAATTTGGCTCTGGCATCCTCGACCCTGATCTTTTCAGGCAGCCTCATCTCCCTTCTTGCTTCACCGTACTTCCGTTCCTTCCTGACAAAGTTTGCCTCTTCGACTTCAACTTCCTCTTCGAAGACGGCTGATATTGATATTGAGTCCTCTGTGAGCTCTATGTTTATGTCCTCCTTTTTAACACCCGGCAGATCTGTTTTAATGATTATGGTGTCATCTGTTTCCATGACGTCCATGCTCAGTTTCTCTGGTATTGTCTCGGTGTACTCGGAGATCTTCTTCTCAAACTCCTTCTGCATCTCCTTCATGTTGCTTATCATCTCATCTATCATCTTCTCAGCCATCAGCCTTCTTTTCTCCAGCATGGTCATTGGCTTTTCAAGTTTCTTCTTCATACAAACCCTCCAATCTTTCAATTATCCTGGAGACCCCTCTGCCCTGGAACGCAGAAACCATCAGCGGATCTTCAACTTTATTAATATATTCCTCCAGATACTTAACATTTTCTGCAAGGTCCATCTTGTTGAAAACCGTCACCACAGGAATATCAAAGACACTCCTTATCCCAAGGTAGAGGCTGTACTGACTCTCAAGTGAGTAGCCGCAGGTTTCGGATGCATCGAAGATGAAGAGTATCACATCGGCTATGTTTTCAAGGGCGACCATGGCCTGGAGTTCAATATTGTTCATATCCTCAACAGGGCGGTCAAGGAGTCCCGGAGTGTCGATGACCTGGATCTTCCTCCATTTCCTCTCAAGGTGGCCTATCTGTATACCCTTGGTTGTGAAGGGGTAATCCGCAACCTCTGGCTCGGCACCCGTCAGGGTCCTGAGGAGGGTGGACTTACCAACATTGGGGAACCCGGCAATAACCACGGTGAAGGCATCGAAATCAACGGTTGGCATATTCCTGAGCCTGTTCTTTGCAAAGTCAAGGAAGTCAAGGTCACCCTCAATCCTCTTCACAACCGATGATATCCTTCCAAAGGCCTCCCTCCTCAGCTGGGCAGCATCAGAAGGCTTCGAACGCTTTATACGTGCCATGTAATCTGCTTCAAGCTGATTTAAAATTCCAGCAGCCCAGTTAAGGGCTCCGAGGGATTTTTTAAGTTCATCCACACCGACGGTGACGTCAATGTAGTCCTGGTAGAATTCTGGCAGGGATTCTATATCCGGTATTCTCTTGATGATCATATTCAGACGGTCCCGTATAACCTGACAGGCCGTCTGAACACGGGTTGATTCAATCACCTTGGCCTTCTTCTGGCCTGGTATCTTTGAACTTCTCTTGAGGGAGGCGGCCTTCCTGGCCCTCCTGAATCCCTTATCAAGGAGTTCATCTGTTGTTGGAACTGTTGGTATTATCATAAATCAATCACGCTTCCTGTTAACTGATAAGTATCTTCAGGGATAAGATCTTTATTACAATGCTTTAATTTTCCTCTTCATTGAATATCTGAGCCTGGAACCTGTAAACTCTTGTTTCAGGGTCATAGAAGCAGTCAGGGGGTAGCCCCGCCTTCATGCATGTGTTGCAGAGGAACTCCTCAGCATCCCATCCCCATTCAGGGGCAACCTGGGGGAGGAGGAGTCCGCGGGCCCATCCCCTTTCAACTATCAGTCCATCAACACCCACCCTTATATGTTCAGGGTAATCAGAGGGCCTTTCAACCTCAAGGGGTTCGGGCACGGTGAGCACACTGACCTCAACGGTTATGTCCTCAAGTTCCTCTGGTTCAACCGGAGGGAATCTGGGGTCCCTGGTGGCGGCTGAGATGGCGGCGTCTATCAGTGCCTCTATAAGTGGCTTCACGGGTTCAGGGTAACCTATACACCCCCTAAGAGCCCCATTTTTTTCAAGGGTCACGAAGACACCCCTCTTCTCCATCAGGGTTTCAGGGATGTCTTCATCCAGCTCAAACTTCTCGGAACCCTTTAAGTGTTCTTCAATGGCTCTTCTTGCAATTTTTACCAGTAATTTACCATCCTCTTCTGAAATCATGGAGACACCTGCATCTGGTGATTATCCTTCAAGGGAGCAGGGTGCGCATGGAGAGGGTGCGGCTGAACATGAACTTCCAGAGACCACGTTAATGATCGAACCGGTGAACCTAGCCTGTCCCGCCAACCATGGCATTCATGATCCTTACGTGGGGGCCGCCATCACCAACGGGCACACTCTGCCCTGATTTACCGCAGAATCCGATTCCAAGTTTAAAGTCGGATCCAACACCATCGATGTTTTTGAGGGTCTCAAGGACGTTTCCTGAGAGTGAAACATCCTTCAGAGGTTCCCTGACTTCACCATCCTCTATCCTGAAGGATTCAGCTGCATTGAACTGGAATATCCCCTTACCGGTGTCGACCTGACCTCCACGCGAACCCCTAAGGTAGACCCCGCTCTTCATGTCTTCGATGAGTTCCTCAAAGGATAATTCGCCGGGTTCAAGGTATGTGTTGCTCATTCTGACGATGGGCTGATCGGCTATGGATGAACGGGCATTACCTGAGGGTTCAAGTCCCAGTTTAAAGGAGGTCTCCCTTGAATTCAGGAGTGATTTGAGGATGCCGTCCTCCACAAGGACGGTCCTTGAGGCCCTGACACCCTCAGCGTCATAGGTGTAGCTTCCAAACCCATCCATGGTAGGGTCATCCACCACCGTAACCTCCTCGGAGGCAACATGATCTCCAAGCCTCCCCTCAAGGATGGAGTCACCCTGCAGTATGAGGTCTGCCTCGGCAGCATGTCCTAGGGCCTCGTGTACAAGGACCCCGGTTAGTTCCGGGTCCGTGATTACATTGAAGCGCCCTGATGGGGGTGAACTTGCAGATAGAAGCCGGACAGCCTTTTCACCAACCCTTCTACCGAATTTTTCAATATCCTCAGCCTCAAGGATTTCGAAGCCCCCGGTGCCTCCGCAGCTACCGTGACCGAACTGTATTCCGGTGCCGTCGGAGGCAACCGCGTTGAGGAAGAGGGCGACCTTAACATCACCGGTTTCAATACATGAACCCTCAGAGTTCAGGAACACCGCTGAGCTCTCAAGGTCAACGTAGCTGACGGTGGTGCTCACCACACCATCAATGGATGCTGCCTGATGCGCTTCAAATACAATGTCCCTCTTCTCTTCAGCAGAAACTTCTGATGGGGCCTTAAGGGTTTTGACTGATGTCTCATCCACTTCGGGTCCCAGGGATCCCACCTCCACATCCCCACTGAGGGATCCGGCCATTTTAAGAGCCCTCTCTGCCATCTCATCAATTCTTCCAGGTTCATCCGTGAATGCAAAGCCCCATGAACCGTTTTTAAGTACACGGATCCTGAATCCTGTGTCTGAACCTGATTTAACCTCCTGGAGTTTGCCGTCCTTCAGGAGAATCGAGTTTGTACTTGAATACCCTGCCCTTATATCAACGTATTCCGCGCTTTCATCTATACTCTTGATTATACCTGCAAGTTTATCAATGTCGAGTTCCATTTCCCATCAGCCTTCACACGTTTCTCTTGAATTATCTGTTCACCCAGACTTATGATTCTTTTGCATGGTATGGTAATGATATGCATTTTTTCTGGTTTCGTCATTCTCTTGCTTCCATGTTTCTGCGGTGATTCTGCCAGCCTTATGGCAGTTCGATGGTTTTTGCAATTCTCGCGGTTGCTTACAATAACCTTTTTATAATAAACATTTATATACTATCTAACCAGTATTTTATGATTACAGATAGCACCGGATGTGATTGTATTGAAGACAATTGAGGAGATAAACCAGAAGATCAGGGACGGAGATGCTGTGGTTGTAACTGCGGCAGAGATGACCCGGATAGTGGCCGAGAACGGTCCTAAGGATGCTGCAGATGAAGTGGATGTTGTTACAACAGGTACATTTGGTGCTATGTGTTCATCAGGTGCTTTCCTCAACTTCGGACATTCGGATCCACCCATAAAGATGACCAGGACATACCTCAATGGTGTTGAGGCCTACTCTGGTCTTGCTGCAGTGGACGCATACCTCGGCGCCGCACAGCCAAACCGCGACCCTGAACTGGGACTGGATTATGGGGGAGCACACGTAATAGAGGACCTCATAAGGGGCAGGGAGGTTGAACTGGTTGCAGAGGCCTACGGTACAGACTGCTACCCCCTGAAGAATGTTGAGACACTTATAAGTCTAGACACCATCAACCAGGCGGTCATGGTCAACCCAAGGAACTGCTATCAGAACTATGCTGTTGCGGTTAACTCCACACCCGAGACCCTCCACACCTACATGGGGACCCTTCTTCCAAATTATGGAAACGTGACCTATTCAAGCGCAGGTGAACTTAGCCCTCTGATAAACGATCCCTACTTCCAGACCATAGGTACAGGGACCAGGATTTTCCTCTGCGGCGCCCAGGGTTACGTGGTGGGTGAGGGCACCCAGCACTCAACGGTGGGGGACAGGAGGAACGGTGTACCGGTCTCGGCATCAGGCACACTCATGCTCAAGGGTAACATGAAGGAGATGGACCCTGAATATGTGCGTGGAGCCACAATGCCAAGGTACGGGCCGACGCTCTACGTCGGTGCAGGGATCCCCATACCGGTACTCAATGAGGACATAGCCGCTGCAACAGGAATCTCAGATGAGGATATAGTCTGCAGGGTTATTGACTACGGCGTCCCCAGGAGGTCCAGGCCGGTTGTCATGGAGACCAATTACAGGGAACTCAAGACCGGTAAGATAGAGATAAACGGCGTGGAGGTTCCAACATCCCCACTGTCATCAATCAGGAAGGCCCATGAAATTGCAGAGGAACTTAAGTCATGGATTGAGAGGGGCGAGTTCCTCCTCACCGAGCCCGTTGAGAACATACCATCAAGGGGATGCTCCACAAAGCCCCTTGAGATAAGAAAGCCATCCATTATGGTGAGGGAACTTGAAAGCAAGCCCGTCATAATAACACACGAGGATGACAGACTCAAGGGCGTGGCGAGGAAGATGGTTGAAAACAACATCAACCACATACCCGTCGTTGACAGTGAGGGTATCCTGAAGGGTATAGTGACATCCTGGGACATTGCAGACGCGGTTGCAAGGGGCAAAACAAGGCTTAGGGATGTGATGACCCGCAAGGTAATCGTGGCAGGGGAAAATGAACCCGTTGATGTCGTGGCGCGGAGGATAGATAAATATAACATCTCAGGTCTGCCAATAGTTGATGAAGAGAACCGTGTTAAGGGAATAGTAACAGCCGAGGATATATCAAGGCTTATTGGAAAGATAGAGAACAGGGGAGAGTCAATATGAAGGCATGGCTTAAATTCTCACCGAGGATTGTTAACAAGTCAATAATCTCAGAGGCCATAAAGAAGTATGACATTGACTTCAACATCCTCAGGGCCAACATCACACCCCGGGGAGGTAAGATGCTGGTTGAGATCAGCGGCCCTGATGAGGGAAAGGGGATCAAATTTATAGAGGAGGCTGGAATCGAAGTACAGCCCGCCATGAGGGTTGTTAAGAAGGACAGGGATAAATGTGTGGACTGCGGTGCATGCCTCTCACTGTGCCCTGTAAACGCCATATGCATGGAGGACGACTGGGAAGTGAAAATCGATGACCAGAAATGCATCGGCTGCAGTTTCTGCGTGAACTCATGTCCAACAAAGGCCATAATGCTCTTTGAATAAATTCGTAACATTTTTTTATTTCTGGACCGGGGAATGCTGAATGGTTTTAATAGTTGGCTCGGGTGCTGCGGGTGCAACAGCAGCCAGGGAACTTGCATTCAGGGGCTTTGATGTAACGGTCATTGAAAGGGGTCCATGCATTGAGGATAGGGACGCCTTCAGGTGCTACGATGAAAGTACAGGAACCCCAGACCTCCTGAGCACAAGCTGTGTTGGCGGATCAACCCTTGTCGCCGCCGGAAACGCTGTAAGGGTACTTGAAGACCGCCTCAAGGACTATGGTGTTGATATCAGCAGGGACCTTGACGCCCTTGAAGGGGAACTGGGGGTGTCTGAGCTGCCCGAAACCCATATCGGTAGAGGCACAAGGCTAATCATGGATGCTGCGGAGTCAATGGGCATCAGGGTAAGGAGGATGCCCAAATTCATAAGGCCATCCGAATGTAAACCCTGTGGTAAATGTTCCTTCGGCTGTCCCAGGAGTGCCAAGTGGTCGGCGAGGGAGTTCATTGTTGAGGCAGTGGAGCATGGGGCTGAACTTGTCACAGGGACTGAAGTAACTGGTATTATAGTTGAGGATGGTGCCGTAAGGGGCGTTACGACATCAGGGGGCAGTTTCTATGATGAAAGGGTTATTCTGGCAGCCGGGGCAATTGAAACACCACGGCTCCTTATGGGGGCAGGTATAGGTGCAGGTAAAACATTCTTCATGGACACATTCATAACCGTGGGGGGCCTCCTTGATGATGTGGGGTTCTGTGATGAGCTGCAGATGGCTGCCCTCATTGAAATGGAGGACTTCATATTATCACCCCACTTCTCAACCCTCCTCTTCCCTGGGGAGATGAAGAGGAGCGTTCTTGGCCTGATGGTCAAGATCGCGGATGAGGCCTCTGGCCGTGTTGAACCAGACAGGGTGGTGAAACACCACACTGAAGCCGATGTGAAGCACCTCTCTGAGGGGGCTGCCCTTGCAGGTTCAGTCCTTGTTGCTGCAGGTGTAAGGCCGGACACACTGAGGTCAACACATCCAAGGGGCGCCCACCCCGGTGGAACAGCACCCATAGGCCGTGTTGTGGATGAGAACCTTGAAACTTCTCTGCAAGGCCTCTTTGTGGCTGATGCGAGCGTTCTACCCGAGGCACCTGGCGCGCCCCCGATACTTACAATAATGGCACTTGCAAGGCGACTTGCACGCCATATTTCATCAGATTAGTTTTTTATGGGGCATCATCAAAATTGGATCCCCAACACTCCATTTCATCCAGCAGGGGACACTGCCAGACCAGCATCAAAGATTATAAGTTTGATAAAAAATAGAGGATATATAAGGTGAAAGGATGAAATGGAAAATTTTAAAACCCTTAACGCTGGCCTTTGCACTCATAATGCTTTTTTCAAATGTACAGCTTGCAGCGGCCCTCCAGACAGAGATAATATACACGGGTACCGGGGGAGATGTGGCAAGGAACTATTATGTCAAAAAGTATTCCCCGAAGACTTCGTTAACATCCCAGGTCTTCCAGGAGGCCAGGAAGGGAACCCCCATGTTCGTGTTTGGTAATGGCAGCGGAAGAAAGGTTATAATTGTTGCAGGGGTCCACGGTAACGAGCTCCCTGCATCAATCGCTGCGGTTAAACTTATAAATTACCTTTCGGGCAGGAAGATCAACGGCACAGTCTACGTTGTCCCCTTCCTGATACCATCATCCACTGCAAGGAGTTACAGGTACTGGAATGGCAAAAACCCCAACAGCATAGCCAATATCCCGGGCACACCCACAGGCAGGATAGTCCAGATTGCACGTGAGAGGAACGTGAAGGCTGTGGGGGACTTCCACTCAACAAGGCCCGGAGGCGTACCCGGCCGGACATCCATCCTCTGCACGAGGAGACCAACATATGAAAGCTACACCATGGCATCCTATATGAGCCGCTACAGTGCTTCAGCACTCATACCGTCACAGTTTGCAGGCAGGGACTATCCAGGGGCCCTTGAGGATGTCTGCAACCTCCAGGGGATACCTGCAGTGACCGCTGAGGTCAGATCACCCCATGGCTATGCATCATCAACCACCGTTGCGAAATCCTACAGCCAGATGATAGGGTTTCTGAAGTATAACAGGATAATTTAAACATGATGGTGACGGGAGGCGGATTAGTTCCTGAAGTATAACAGGATAATTTAAACTCTTTTTTGAGTCATGGGGTCCCTATTTGGTGTTAACCATGAAAAAATAAATTATGTGAAGATGTCCCTGATGAAATCAAGGGCCCTGTCGATGAGGCTTTCACCCATCTTCACGGATGATGGGAACACCATTTTGCTCCTTTCTGTGTGGTTCTGTATTATCTCCGCGAAGATGAGGGTGTAGTCATCCCTGCTGAGCCTTTTATCCCCCACCTGGACGTATGATGGAAGTCTCCTGTTGGTCCTTGCAAACTCATAGACCCTCCTTGCCACGTCACGGTACTCTGACCTTGACAGTGTCCCTGTATAGGTGCTCTCCATGCTTCCCGGGGCGTCGGATATTGTGGTGGTGTTCCTCTTTATGGGCAGCCCTGCGATGTACTGCGATGAAAGATAAACCCATTCCTCTCTCTTCATCAGGGGTTTAGTCCCGTTCACTATGCGCCTTGCGTCACATGAGAGGCCTGTGGGGTCTACCTCATGCCTTGCCACGTATCCTGATGAGTTAAGGCTCCTCAGATGCTCTCCATCTGCAGAATAGGCGTAATCTATGAGTTTACCTGCAATCATACGTGGTCTCTGGTCCTGGGCAACGGTTTTCGGTTCAATCAGCAGTATGCCGGCATCCTGGAGGTACCTGGCAGGGTTGTTGATACCTGCAAAGTAAACATTTGAGAAGTTGTCGTCCCAGGCCCTGGCAAGGTAACCGGTTGAGGCAAGGTTAAGGCTTCCATAGTTCACGTATACAACACCATCAAGGTCTGAGGCATATGACCTCAGGTAACCGGTCTTTATACCTGATATGGTGCTGTGCATTGTACCGGCACATGCTGCGGCTATGTAGACCGCAAGGGACCCTGGAGGAGCATTCTTTATGGCCCTATCCGCTTCCCCTGGTGCCGGTGATTTCTGGTCAAGGATAACCGTCGCTGAACCCCCTATCTCCCTCTTGATGGCCTCCATGAAGGATTTTCCATTAACACCGTTCAGGTTGTCTGAGCTTATATAGATTTTCTCAGGGTCCCCTGAGGCGTAACGGTTCATTATAACGGATGTGGTCTGCCTTGAGGATGACCAGAGAGCTGTGCCGTTTACGGTAACGGTGTCCGATAACCTGAAGGTTGCATTCTTCCAGAGTGTCATTGCAACCGGGAGGAGGGGTCCTGGAGCGGTGACAACGGTTTTAGAGTCCCTCTGAAGGGCCCTGAGGGTTGCTGAGTCGCTGCCATACCAGACCCTCTGCCAGGGAACTCCAAGTCCCCTGAGGGATGATGCAGGCACCCTGGACTCGGGGGCGCAGACGATTATCCTGGATGGCTTCAGACGCTTTATCTGGGTCCTGGTTGCTGATGGCATGGTCTTCCCGGTTACAAGCAGAGGGGCATCATTTCTGATGGCAATGTATGCCGCTGAAACTTCATTCCCGGTTCCAAGGACCACCACATTGCTTTTCTTCCAGTAAACTGCAAGGGATGATGTCCTTGCAGGTATCCTTGTGCCTTTAATCTTAAGGTCACCGACAACGACCACGTCCTTCCCCTTCAGGTGCTTCTGCACGGACTTCTCAGGAGTGTAACTGCTTAAAACAAGGGGGCTGCCTGTATGGGCTGCTGCGGGAGCCGTTATGATTGCATGGGATGGGTCGGTTACGAATACAGCTGCAGATGCCGGAGAAACCAGAAAGATGAATGCAATGAGCATGGCAGCTGCCTTCAGTGCTTTTATACTATCACTCTCCTAGAACTGTGATTCTATTTCATCACCCTCGATGATGCGTTCACAGTAATAACACCGCAGGGTCACGGGTTCCCTGGATGTGACATAGAAACGGTTCTCAACACCCTCATCACTGTTGGTTATACAGTTGGGGTTGGGGCACCTGAGTATCCCCCTGACCTCACTTAAAAGCCTTACCTTGGCCTTTTCAACTATTTTATAGTCCCTTATAATGTTTATGGTTGCCCTGGGTGCTATGAGGGCTATCTGATCCACTTCATCCGGTTTCAGTTCCCTGTTCTCTATCTTTACTATGTCCTTGGACCCCAGCTGGGATGAGTCCATGTTCATTGCAACGGTAACCCTGCTCCTTCCATCGGGAAGACCCAGTATGTTAAGGACGTTGAGGGCCCTGTTTGCGGTTATATGGTCAATGACGGTGCCGTTTTTTATGGGTTTAACCCGGAGTTCAACTGGTTTTTTCATTTTGATTACCTTCTCCCCACATTGAAGATTTCAATGAACTTTGCATAAACCGGCCTTGTGATGAATACGCCTATAAGCACACCTATGACCGTGGTGAAGGCGAAACCTGCAAGGAGACCTATACCTGTGGCACCCCTTGAGAACCCGACGTAGGCCAGGGGCAGCATGGCAGCTATAAGGGTGCCGGCGGATGCGAATATTATGAAGAAGGCGTCCTTTATCCGGAACTTCCTCCGGGTCCTCCTGCCATCACCTGCAAGGACCTCATCGGTCATTATGATCTGGTCATCCACACCGGTACCTATAACTGCAAGTATACCTGCTATGGCTGCAAGGTCTATGTTCCACCTTATCACGGCGGCCACACCCAGTGTCAGTATGACCTCGGCCAGTGCCGTGAAGAATATTGGCAGAACAAGGATGGGGGTCCTGTAATGTATTATGAGGATTGCCACGATTGCGAGGATGGCGAGCAAGCCTGCGATGAGGGCGCCCCTCACGAACTGGTCTCCGAGCTCTGCTGATACACTGCTCACACCAACTATCCTTACCTTGACGGGAAGAGCCCCTGATTTCAGCAGGGTCTCAATCTCCTTTGCCTGGGCCTCGGCCTCGGCCCTGCTGTTCTCAGCCCCGGTTATCATGACGTCTGTTGTGGGCCTTCCTGTTGCAACCTCTGCCGAGATCTCGGGTGATGTTATAAGCCTGTCGTCAAGGTACATGTTAACTGGCTGACCCGCTTTACCCCTCGCGGCCTCAGCAAACTTCTGGGCTCCTGATGTTGAAAGCTTGAAGGGGACCTCCCACTGTGTATCTGTGATTATGGGTGCCTGGACACTCACAATATCCTCACCGGTCAGCACGGTTTCATTGCCGATCTTGGCCTCAAATTTACCTGGAGTTCCAACTATCCTTGACACCTGGTCTGGCTGAACACCGGCGATTTCAACTATAACATTCTGATCACCGCTTGCACGGACCTTAACGTCCTTGACACCGAATATGTTAAGCCTCTTGTCAAGTACACTGATTACCGTGTTCATGGTTGCAGAGTCAACGGGTTTTTCAAGCTGTATCTGTATCAGTGACCCCCCGCGGAGGTCAAGTCCCTGCTGGATCCCAAGGGTTGATATTGCAGTGATGCTCCCTGCAACAAGGAGTATTAAAAGGATAACCTGGTAATCTTTAAGGAATTTTGAAACCTTCCTGTTCATGCTTTAGCCTCCAAGTACCACTTCAGAATTCCAAGGTTCATGAGCCAAGTTGTAAGGATGTCCCCTGCAAGGCCTATTATCAGGACCGCGGCGATGTTACTCAGAACCCTGGCCTCAGGTATGATGAATAAAGTGACAAGGTAGAGTGCTGTCATCGAGGCGATGGCCGTTATTGACATGGTAAGGCCGGTCTTCATGGCACCGAATGCCCTCCTGTTGATTTCACCCTTTCGCTGTTTAAGAAGCCTTGTTGTAAGGAGGATGTCTGTGTCCACACTGTAACCGATGAGCATAAGTATCGCACCAACCGATGCCAGTGAAAGGGGGATCCCGAAGACTGACATCCCACCGAGGGCTATTATTATGTCGGATACTGCTGCAAGGATAACGGCCACCGAGGGTATCGGGTCCCTGAAGATTATGAAGACGGTTATGGACATGAAGAGGAATGCGAAGCCTATGGCCCAGTAGATCTGGTTGAGCGCCTGTTTACTGAGCAGGGGACCAACAGACCTGTAACTGTTTATCTTCGCCACCCCATCCAGTGCATCGGTAACCTTCATGACATCCACACCGGTCCCGAACTGGACGGTGACCCTGTTACCTGCAGCTGAGATAACTTTAACATCATCCAGCCCCAGTTTTTCCTTAAGGATTGATTCAAGCTCCGCGTTACTTATACTCTTTTCCAGTGTCAGATCTGCGAGGGAACCCCCCCTTAGATCAACACTCTCATTGAGTCCGTTGAAGACCACGATGAGCAGTGCAATAACTGTGATTGCCACGGGTATTGCTATCAGCGGCCTGTATGATCTGAAGAGTTTATCCATCAAGCATATCACCCTAGGATTCATAGATGAGGAGGTCCTTTTCGGATATAACCCTTAAAGTGTCCTCCTTAACTTCAATGAGTTCTTTTCCACCGGTCTTTATCATGAAAGAGTTTATTATTCTGCCTCCACGGGCCCTTATCTTCTCGCCCATCCTCTCTATAACACCCTCGCCTCCCTGGCGGCTCATGGTTGTGAAGAGGATCACATCCTTACCCATAAAGTTGAGGGTGTCTATGAGGGTTATTACTGCAGGGGCGGGTTTACCGGCCCATGTGGGGGAACCAATGTATATGAGATCATAATCATCCATGTCCACCTTTCCGGGACTTATACGTGTTTTTGATTCCCTCATGGCATCTATTGATGATTTAAAGCTGCTTAGAAATCCTTCACGGTCTTTCAGATCTTTAATTTCTATTATGTCCGCTCCAAGTTCCTCTGCAAGTGTCCTTGCAACCATTGCAGTGTTACCTGTCCTTGAATAATATGTTATGCAGGTCTTCATCATATCACTCTGATCCATCAGCCATTAAAGGGCTTGGGCCTTATTTATAATATAATTTTCTGTCATATTATCACGGGTGCATTCCAGGGAAGTCAAGACCCTCAACCTCATTGAGTCCGCACATGATATTCATGTTCTGGACGGCCTGACCCGAGGCCCCCTTAACAAGGTTGTCTATGGCCGATACTATAACCGCCCTCTGGTTTTCATCAACCTCAAAGCAGCCTATATGACAGAAATTGGATCCCCTGACAGCACTTAACCTTGGGATGCCATCAACGACCCTTACGAATGGTTCCCCATCATAGAATCCCGTGAATATCTCCATCAGCTCATCACTTTCAAGGTCCTCCCTGAGGAAGGTGTGGGCTGAGGTGAGTATGCCCCTTGTTACGGGTACAAGGTGGGGTGTGAAGCTGAGCCTTACCGGGTTTATCCTTGAGAGTTCCTGCCTTATTTCAGGTGTGTGCCTGTGGCTCGTGACATTGTAGGGTATCACATTGTCGCTGCATTCAGGGTAATGGGTGAGTGATGTCGGCTTGACACCAGCACCGCTCACACCGGTCTTTGAATCGATGATGAAGGTGTCTGCGATTTTTTCATAGACAAGGGGGAGGCATGCCAGTATGGCCCCTGTTGGGAAGCATCCGGGATTTGCAACCAGCTGAGCCTTTCTGATTTTCTCCCTGTGGATCTCGGGAAGCCCGTATACCGCATCAAGGGGGTGCTCATGTTTCATGCCGTACCATTCCTCATAGACCCCGGTATCCTCAAAGCGGTAGTCTCCGCTGAGGTCCACCACCATGATGCCCCTTTCAATTATCTCGGGGACTATCTTCATGGATGCCCCGTGGGGCGTGGCCGTAAATATCACGTCCGCATCCATCCTCCCGGGGTCCATGTCCTGGAATTTAAGGTCAGTGTCCTGCAGGTGGGGGTGTACCCTTGAGACAGGAACACCGCTGTACTGCCTTGAAGTTGCATGGACGACCTCAACATCCCTGTGATTTTCAAGTAACCTTAAGAGTTCCCCGCCGGTGTATCCACTGGCTCCGATAATACCCACGCTGATCATATGCTAATCACCTTCACTTCAGTTAAGATAATATATTAATAACTATTAAATAGTGTTTCTGGATGTTTATAGTGTACGGTTCCTTTTCGATGTATTGTATTGAACATCATCTGGACCCTACCGTTAAAGGTATATTATATAGGGATTATTTAAAGGGCAAAAATTTATAAATGTGTGCACAGACATTTTTAGCTGATCATGAGGGGATTTCAAGTGACTTCCCTTCATGCATGGAGGCGGTAAAATTAAGCGTCACTCGATGTTTGCGATGCTGCTACTTCTTGCAGTGGCGGTATTGCCTGCCGGTGTAAGTGCCGTTGACTCAAACACAACGGCTTCAAATGTAACAGCAAATGCAACAAGTAAATCCGTTGCATCCAGCACATCAGCATCCGGTGGTTAACTACACATACAATGAATACGTGCCCTACAAGGTTAGGGTGAAGGTCTCCTACATGAAACCATATACTGTGAAGGTCAGGACCCCTGTTAAGACCTACTACTATAAGAAGGGTAAATACAGGGTCCGCTACGTCTACAGCTACAGCTATGTGACAAGGTACAGAAAGGACTATAAGTGGGTTACAGAGACCCGATACAAAAAGGTTTCAAGGGTTGGCTATGCTAAACTTGGGGATTACCTACAGGAAACAGATAACTGCCAGGTTTCAGATGATGAAATAGTTTCTTTAAGCCAGAGACTCACAGCTAACGCGACTTCAGTCTATGAGAAGGCTGTGAACATTTTCACCTATGTACGTGATAACACCGACTACAGTTTCTACTACAACACAAGGTACGGTGCCATCGGGACACTCAGGTACAGGACAGCCAACTGCTGTGACCACACACCTTCTGGTGGCTCTTTCAAGGGCTGCAGGGATACCCGCAAGGTACATGCATGGAAACTGTGTCTTCAGGAGCGGGAACACCTATGGGCATGTCTGGGGACAGCTGTATATCAATGGAAAATGGTATGATGCTGATGCAACAAGCTTCTCCAATACACTGGGATCAATAAAGAACTGGGACACTTCAAGCGTATTCATAAAGGGTGTTTATGCTGAATTACCCTTCTAAAATACACACCCCTTTATTTATTTTTAATGGTTTCTGAGTGCAGGAGTTTAACAGTTTCTGAGGGAGTTCTCATCAAAGTCCATGCTCCTGATTTTTTTGATTATCTTGCACGTGCTGTCAAGTTCTGATTTCAGGTATGCGCTGACCCGTTTAACCTCACATTCAAGTCCCCTTTTCCTCAGCTCATCCCTGAGTTCATCAACATCAAATTTCTGATCAGGGCCGATGGCAATGATGTCGGGTTTTATCCTGTGGACGATTTCAAACATGTCGGTTTCACTGCCAAGGTAGGCCTCATCAACGGGTTTAAGCATCCTTACAACTTCAAGTCTCTGCCTTTCACTGATTATAGGTGTTCTCTTACGTGCACGAACCGTTGAATCCCTTGCAAGGACCACAACGAGTTTAGCATCCCTTCCACCGAGTTTCTTTGCCTCCTCAAGGAAGAATCCATGGCCTGGATGGATTATGTCAAAGGTACCTGTAGCCATGACGGTCTTCATGAACCCACCTCATTCATCCCTGATACCCGGATCCTGGTACCTGAGGGCCTCCTGGAAGTCTATTTTTTTCCTGTAGATTGCGGAGCCAATAACAACCCCTGCAACACCTGTTCCACTTAAAAGTTCAATGTCTTTGATACTGCTGACCCCCCCGGAGTACACAACGGGTATTTCAATGGATTCAACAAGTTCAAGGACCGGTTTAACGTCAAAGCCCTTCAGAAGCCCTTCAAAGTCAACATTTGTAAAGAGTATGCTTCCGGCACCCTCCTCCTGGAGCCTTCCAGCCAGTTCCACGGGAGTGAAGGGGACCTTCTCTGTCCAGCCCTTTATCACGACCCTGGAGTCCCGGCTGTCGAGGGAGACCATTATGTGTTCGGATCCGTACTCTTCTGCAAGCTCCTTCACGGTCCCTGGTTTCTCAATGGCCATCGTCCCGATTATTATTCTTTCAAAGCCCATTTCAAGGAGTTTGCCTGCATAGTCACTGTCCCTTATACCTCCACCAACCTGAAGGGGCACAGAAACCCTTTCCACTATCTCCTCAAGGATGTCGGTATTCTTATCTGAGCCGAGGGCACCGTCAAGGTCCACGACGTGAATGGTCTCCGCACCGAGGGACTCCCATTTCTCTGCAACAGAGGCAGGATCATCAATCACCACCTGCTCTGTTCCGGGCTTTCCCTGCACAAGCTGAACGCATTTCATGTTTTTGATATCCACAGCGGGTATTATAAGCATTCTGTCTTTCTGAAAACTCATCCTATCACTGCCACCATTACTTTTAGGGTTAGGTTCACACCCTACATCCATGAGCATAACCAGATGAAAAGATATTTAGGAATCCATAGGATAAATATAACAGTAGAGATATGTGGGTGGAAACTGCTGAAGGCAGGATCATCAATGTGATAAATGTAACAGTAGATGCAGGGGACGCACCATGCAGGGGTTAAGGGGGATAATTTCACACTACCGTAAACTTTCAGACAGGGAGATAATGGCTGAAACCTCCAACGGCATCCTTATGGGTCCCAGGAAACCATTAAAGGATAAAATAGAGTTCAAAGACCTTATGAAGCCAGAGAGGAACTTCTTTTCAGAATCGGAACATGATGCTGATTATGTCTCAAGCTTCCGGTTCGGACACTTCAACATTCCGGACATAATTGCAGGATCCGCCAGGGGGGTCTCCTACATTGGAGGGATGAACCTCGGTTCAGGTCTTATCAGGGAGGGACTCGTGGATGACCTGGAATCCCTCAGGGATTTCATGGTTGAAAAGAAACTGGGGATCCTGGATGTTGTCTCCAGGGAGGAGGATGAACACCTCAGGATGGATGTGAGGGTCTATGAGTGCATAGAGTGTTCGGGCCTTCCAAACATCGGGAGACCTATCTGTTTCTTTGAAGCGGGTATTATCAGCGGCGCCCTCTCAGAGATCCTTGGTTTAAGGGTTGATGCCTATGAAAGGCGCTGCTGGACCAATGGATACTCCTTCTGCCAGTTCGATGTCGTTGCCGAACCATGATCATTTCATTATCTACCATTCCAGTAGAGTATGAATACACCTGCCAGCATCACAGCCCCTGAGATACCATCCAGGACTGTTAATGGCTCCTGGAGTATGATGGCTGCGAATATGGCTCCAAAGAGTGAGGATAATGGAAAAAGAGCCCCCACCATTGATGCGCCAAGCTCCCTTATTGCAGTGTAGATCAGTATAAATGAGCAGCCAATACTGAATACAGCCACGGCGAGTGCATATGGAACCATATGCAGGGGCATTCCAGGGTTAAAACCAAGGAGGGGGATAAGGAGCAGGAGTATAACTCCGCCAAAGAGGCTTTTAATTCCAGATACGAGTACCAGATCCCTCTTTTTACTTAAGAATTTACTGAGAACGGTGTCAAGGCTCCAGAAAAAGGCAGCCCCGATAACAAGGATATCACCCATCAGGATCATGTCGACATGGGGGATGTGGCCATCCGTTACGAGGAGCACTGCACCGGTTATAATAAGTAATATGCCTGTGATATCCTTTGACCTGAGCACCTCCCTGAAGATGATGTAACCCAGGATGATTATGAACAGGACCTCAACGTTCAGAAGAAGTGATGCATTAACCGCCGTTGTATCGTTAAGACCATTGAGGAAGATTATGGGGGCAATCACCGTTCCAAGGAGGGAAGTGATAAATAGTACAGCATAGTCCCTTCTGGTGATATCACTTTCTGAAAGGGTTTCACTGTTGAGTATGCTGATTATACGCTCACCGAGGGGAGACTGCCGGACTGAAAACAGGAATAAACCTGCAATGATGTAGGTGTAGGCTCCAATAGTGACAGGGTGCATCTCAGAGAGCATGATCTTGTCAAGGGTTGCTGAAATCCCAAAGAAAATCGTTGCAGTGATGATACTCAGATAGCCCCATAGACGTTTCATTATAACACCCCATCATCCCATACTGTAACTTGATGTTCAGGTGTCAGCTTCAGATAACATGGAGATTTGTACAGTAGGAGATTACCGTTTACATGTTGGACCACATACTGTTATTAGTTATTGCCCTATAAAATCTGATCCATATGCTACATCAATTATAGGAGGGTGACCTGTATGAGGAAGATACTCTTGAGGGTTGCATACATCGGGACAGGTTATCATGGATTTCAGAGACAGCCAGATGTGCCGACAGTAGAAGAGAAGCTCCTGGACGCCCTTAAAGAGGCGGGTCTCATTGAGGGCCCCTGGGATTCGCGCTTCCAGATAGCTGGAAGAACAGACAGGGGTGTTCATGCCCTAGGGAATTACGTGACCTTTTTCACAGAGGAGGATGTGAGGGTTAACCAGATAAACGACCTTCTACCTGCAGATATAAGGGTGCTTGCATGGGCCTCAGTAATGTACCCCTTCAAGGTCAGGTACCCCCTGGAGAGACATTACAGGTACATCCTCCACAGGGACCATGTAGAGAAGCTTGATGCAATGATGGAGGCTGCAGGGTACTTCAGGGGGACCCATGAGTTCAGCAACTTCTCCAAGAGGTCTGAAAGGAACCCTGTGAGGAAGGTTAATGATGTCAGAGTATCATCCTCTGGGGAGGCGGTAGTCATCGATGTTTACGGTGAGAGTTTCCTCTGGCAGATGGTCAGGAAGATGGTCAGCGTACTTTTAAGGGTCTCAGGTGGTGAAATGTCACCTGAAGAGGTGGCTTCACTCCTCGATACAGAGGAGCGAATATTCATAGAACCTGCACCGCCGGGGAACCTCATACTAATGGACATGAAGTACGGGGTTAAGATAAAGCTCCGCCACGATGAATATGCAATCAAGAGGTTCATGTCACAGCTTGAAGCAGAATTCATGGAATACCGGGACATGTCCATGGTAAGGGGCGCAATGCTTGATGCTGCAGGGGAACTAAAGCAGATGTTACCTGAAGATTAACCCAATCAGGAATCATGGAAGTGAATGTACCTCTCCGGAAGTGTTTGTGTATCTGGAACTCTAAATGTTGGTGTGGGTTTCTCTGCGGAGTCTTTGTGTGTCCCGAAACTCTAAATATTTTATTGGACAGAGTATCATTCACAAGCACAGCATGGAAATATTATGGAGGAGTAATAAGCTGCAGGATAAAGGCCCTGAAAGATTTGAAAATGGAAAACCCTTCATCATTGCAGGCATCGACCCGGGACTCACGGTCGGACTTGCAATAATTGACCTCAGGGGCAGGCTGCTCTACCTGGGGAGCATGAAGGAGGCCTCAAGATCGGATATTATAAACAGGATAATAGAGCATGGAAGGGCGATCGTGGTGGCATCAGACGTCCACCCGGCCCCTGAAGCCGTTAGAAGGATAGCTTCAATGCTCAATGCAAAACTTTGCACTCCTGAAAGGGTCCTGACGATATCATTCAAGAACGAGCTTGTATCGGAGTTCCTGAGCGACTCAGAATCCACCCCTGAGAACTCCCATGAAAGGGATGCCCTTGCAGCAGCGGTAAGGGCCTACAGGCACCATGAAATGAAACTCAGGCAGATCGAAAAAAAACTTGAGGATCTGGATATAGGTGAGGCTGATGAACTGAAGATCAAGGGCCTTGTTATAACAGGTAAACCGGTAGCAGAGGCCATAAAGCTTGTAACCGACAAGCAGGAACCCGTGGAGGTTATCAGGGAGCAGGCGGGGGAAAAACCAGAGGCTGACATAGATAAACTTAAAAGGACCCTGAGGACCCAGAGGTCAACCATAAAGCACCAGAGGCTGCTTATCGAGAAACTTGAAAATGAAAACAGGTCACTCAAAAAGAGGATCCGGGAACTGAGGGATGAGAAGTCAAGGCTGAAGTCAAAGCTTGATAGACTCCACTATGAATACTCAAGGGACCTTCTACTGAACAGGGAACTTTCCCATAAGCTCAAGGTCATAGACAAGCTCCAGAAGAAGTACAATGAGGAAAAATCCAGGAGGATGGCCCTTGAAAGGAACCTGGACTCTCTCCTTAGGATAAGGGACATGGAGTTTTCACCTGATAAAACACCGGTCAAGATAATTGACACCTTCACAAGGGACGGGATCAGGAGGGCATGCTCGAAGTGGAAGATAAAGAGGGGTGACGTCCTCCTCCTGCGAAGCCCGGAGGGTGGAGGTTCACAGACAGCAAGCATACTGCGGGATATAGGTCCAAGGGCAATAATCACAGAGGATAAAATGTCACACCAGGCCCTTGAGGTCCTTGAAGACGGCGATATCCCTGTAATATCTGCCAGATCAATCGATGTAGAAATATACAACGACTTCGGTTCGGTCAGAACTCAAGATTTAAATACTGAAATAAAAAAATGGAAAAACAGATTGAATGAAAAGAGAAAGAAAAGGGAAGAAGAAGAGCTACTTAAACTGATAGATCAGTACAGGGCTCAGAGAAGGAGAAAATAAAAAATGCATGATGTGATTGACATGAAGATAGCTGTTGTTCTTGGAACAAGACCCGAAATAATCAAGATGGCGCCGGTCATAGATGAAATCAGGAGGCGCGGCCTTGAATTCACACTCATCCATACAGGTCAGCACTATGACCATGAAATGTCTGACCAGTTCTTCATCGACCTTGAACTCCCATCACCTCACCACAATATAGGGGCCGGGTCAGGGAGCCATGGTGAAATGACTGCAGAGATGCTCAGGGGCATAGAGGAGGTCCTTGCAGAGGAAGAACCTGACATAGTAATGGTCCAGGGGGACACCAACGCGGTACTTGCAGGTGCCCTTGCAGCGGTGAAACTCCACATCCCGGTGGGGCATGTTGAAGCTGGCCTCAGATCCTTTGACAGGACCATGCCAGAGGAGATAAACAGGATGGTTGCAGATGCCTGCTCAAAACTCTACTACGTCCCGACTGAGGAATCAGGCATAAACCTCCTCATGGAGGGCGCTGACCCGGATAACGTCTTCATAACAGGGAACACCGTGGTCGATGCATGTTTAAGGAACATTGAAATCGCCTCCAGGAGTTCAGAGGTCCTTTCAGGATTTCAGGATGATGAGAAGCTGGTGGTGCTCACCCTCCACAGGGCAGAGAATGTTGATAACCCTGAGAGGCTCAGATCGATCATTGAGGCTGTCCTTGAACTCAGGGAATTCAGGATAGTATTCCCTGTCCATCCAAGGACAAGGAAGAACCTTGAGGAGCAGGGACTCTACAGGAAGCTCATGGAGGCTGACCATGTCTCCATCCATAAACCCATGGGTTACCTTGACTTCCTTCTCCTGCTCTCAAACTCATTCATGATCCTGACTGACTCAGGGGGGCTCCAGGAGGAGGCCATAACATTCAATGTACCCTGCCTGACACTCAGGTACAACACAGAACGTCCCGAGACCGTTGATGCAGGGGGCAACATCCTAGTGGGAGCAGACAGGGATAGAATCATATCAACGGCCAGGAAGATACTGGAGGACCCTGAATTCAGGGACAGGATGATGGAGGCTGATAACCCCTACGGTGATGGTCACGCATCAGAGAGGATACTTGATGAAACCATTAGGCTTTACAGGGAGGGAAGACTTGGAATGGAGCCTCCCCGTGAGGTTACAGGGTCTTTCAGGAGGAAACTTGTCCGGGTTGATGAGGACGTCACGGCAGGAGAATTCAGAAGGAGACATGATGCGGTTATAAGGATGATATACGATTGTGAGGGGGAACCCGTTTTCCCTGCTGAAGGGGTGAACCTTAGGGGAACCCATGTCCTTATTGAGACACGATAATCAGGGAGGTATTATCTTGGATGATTACAGGATAGCAGTATTCGGACTGGGCCACATAGGTCTTCCAACGGCAGCACTATTTGCAAGGGCAGGATTCAATGTCACTGGTGTTGATATAAACAGTGAGACCGTTGAAAAGGTGAACATTGGAAGATCACCCGTAATGGAGCCCGGACTGGAGGAACTCGTCATGGAAGTCGTTGGAATGGGGAGGCTCCAGGCGACCACAGATTGTGCTGGGGCTGCAAGAAAATCAAATGTCATGATAGTCGTTGTACCCACACCCGTAAACAGTGATAAAACCTCAGACCTCTCCGCGGTCATATCAGCAGCCGAGACCATCTCAAAGGGTCTTAAAAAAGGGGATCTTGTTATAGTGGAGAGCACGGTGCCCCCTGGCGCATGTCAGGAGGTCGTACTGCCCATACTTGAAAGTACGGGTCTCAGGGTTTCAGAGGACTTCGGCCTTGCCTACACACCGGAAAGGGCCCTCCCCAACAACACCCTCTATGAAATGCAGCACAATGCAAGGGTGATAGGAGGGATTGACAGGAAGAGTTCTGAGAGGGCGGCTGAACTCTACAGGAGGATGACCTCGGGTGAGGTGATAATTGTTGATGATATAATGACAGCTGAGATGGTTAAGCTCATGGAGAACACCTACAGGGACACCAACATCGCCCTTGCAAATGAACTGGCCGTCATATGCGAGGCCCTTGGCGTGGATGCCATAAGGGCAATAGAGGCAGCCAACCACCACCCCAGGGTCAACATACACACACCGGGTCCGGGAGTGGGCGGCCACTGCCTCTCAATAGACCCCTACTTCATAGTTGAAATGGCCGAGAGAAGGGGTGCCGAGGCCCGCCTTATAAGGACAGCCAGGGAGGTCAATGAATCAATGCCCTTCCATGTCCTTGAAATCATCAGGGATGCCCTTAAGGCTGCAGGCAAGGATCTTAGGGGTTCAAGCGTCGGTGTGCTTGGAGTTGCATATAAGGGTGATGTTGCGGATGCAAGGGAGACGCCATCAAAGCCACTTGTAGCATCACTGCTTGCAGAGGGCGCTGAGGTACTTGTAAATGACCCCCATGTTAACCCTGAATTTATAAGATCCATGGGTGCCGAGCCCGTCACCCTTGAGGAGGCCCTTGACTCGGACTGCGCCGTCCTGATGACGGACCACAGCGAATACCTTGATATAACCCCCGAAATGATAAAGGGGGGAATATTCATATGCACAAGGCCCGTGCTGGACCCTGAAAGGTTCAGGGAGGCTGGTATAACCTTCAGGGGTGTGGGGCGTCCTTGAAGCTCCTTGTATTTGAATACGCCACAGCCTCAGGTATTGATGACCCTGAGATATTCCCTGAGGGGAAATCAATGCTCGAGGCCCTTCTTGCAGACTTCAGTGAGTTTGATGTGGAGTTCCTGCTCTCGGAGAGGTTCTCTGACATTGAACTGAAATCACCCTTCAGTCCGGTACTCATCGACACCCCCATTGATGCATGGCTCAGGGAGAACCTTGAAGGCTTCGATGCATGCATATTCATAGCCGCTGAGGAGGACATGGAACTTTACAGGCTGACAAGGATCATTGAAGACTCAGACGTGCTTCTCCTGGGATCGGACTCGGAGGCTGTGCGATTGTGCTCGGATAAATCAGAGACCTTCAGGGTGCTCAGGGGAAAGGTGCCGCTTCCAGAGACCTACGGTGCAGATGATCTCGGTGAAGTGGACTCCAGGGTCATAGTGAAACCATCCGATGGAGTAGCATGCCAGGGCATAAGGATACTTGAACCTGGAGAAGGGATCGATGTCCAGGATAACATGATAATCCAGGAGTTCATTGAGGGGGAGGCTGTGAGCGTCAGTCTGCTGGCAGATGGCAGGAGGGCGCTGCCCTTCAGCCTTAATAAACAGAACATCATCATGAATAACGGTTCACTGGAGTATGATGGTGGATACACACCCATGGACCATGAGATGATGGAGGAGGCCTTCAGGGTGGCCGCCAGGGCGGTCGAGTCAATAGGGGGTCTGAGGGGATACGTTGGAGTTGACCTTATCCTTGCAGACAGGCCATACCTTATTGAGATAAACTCAAGGATAACAACACCCTACATAGGCCTCAGAAGACTCACTGACAGGAACATGGGGCGCATGATAATCGATGCTGCAGGGGGCAGGCTCCCTGATAGGGTTGAGCTCAGGGGAAGAGCATCATTCAGGAAGGGACCCTCAGGGATGCTGGTCCGTGTTGAATAGATGAATCAGGCTTAAACTGGAACCTGGAATTTTATGACATAATATTGGGTTGATTTCATGAAGATCGCCGGATTTGATATTGGAGGAGCAAACACTGACATGGCCATAATAGAATTTGGCAGTGATGGTGAGATGGAGAAGGTGAGGGTGGACTTCAGGTACCTCCCGATGTGGCTTAAGAAGGATGAACTCTCAGAAACACTCCTGGAGATGGTTGGAGATGACATCCAGGACCTTGACGGTGTTGGGGTGTCAATGACAGCAGAACTGGTTGACGCCTACCCGAGCAAGGCTATGGGCGTTATCGACATCGTTGACAGGGTTGAGGGGACCTTCGATGTGCCGGTGGCCTACGTGAGCCTATCAGGCATGGTTGATGCTGAGGGGGCGGTTTCAGACCCCATGAACATCGCAGCGGCGAACTGGGTTGCCACCTCCCAGATAGCCTCTGCAATGAGCAGCGACTGTATAATGGTTGATGTGGGCAGCACGACAACAGACATAATACCGATAAAGGACGGCTTCGAGGCTGCGAAGGGACGGAACGACCTTGAAAGACTCGGAACAGGTGAACTGGTCTACACGGGGACCCTGAGGAGCAACGTGGCAACCATAGTTGACAGGGTCCCCCTGGGGGAGAGATGGTTCAGGGTTTCCTCCGAACTCTTCGCCATCACGGCTGATGTGCACAGGGTCCTGGGAAACATCAGGGAGGAGGACTACACCTGCAGCACGCCTGATGGTGCGGGCAGATCCCTTGAGGACTGCATGCTGAGGATCGCAAGGGTCCTCTGCGCGGACCTTGACCTGCTCCAGCCAGAGGAGATCCTTGAAGTATCGGAGTACATATACCATCAGCAGATACTCAGGATAGCGGAGGGGATTGCAGAGGTATCGGAACGTGAAAACCTTGAGGAGGTCATAGCCACTGGCCTTGGAATGAACGTCCTTGCTAAAAGGGCTGCTGAGGTACTTGAACTTGACTGCAGGACCATGGACGAGTTCCTGACTGAAGCGGAATGTGTTGTGGCCCCAGCCGTCGGCACAGCCCTTCTGATGGAGGATTACCTCCAGGACTGATTTGGATGGGAGGTCAGGTTTGAAGCACTTAAAAATTTTGATCTTCATCATTTTACTGTTACTGGCACCCCTTGTCCTGATGAACCTTTCAGATCACAGCCTCATAGGAGAGGATGGTAGGGGATACGTTACAAGGGATATTTATGCCCATTACGGTGATAGGGACCTGAAAATAGCTGTTGTGACAGGGATACACCCGCGGGAGACTGTTTCCATTGCACCGGTCCAGTGGGCTTCAAGGGTATTCGCCCTCCTACCTGTTGAGGTTGTGCTCTACACCATAGTAGTTGAGGACAGCCCCATGGATTTCAGCAGGGGAAGGGCCAACGGGGAGGGCCTTGCAGCCACCTACATACTCCAAGATATAAAGGGATCTGACTGTGACCTTGTCATAATCGCCCACGCCCATAAACCCGGTTATGGTGAGGGCTTCTACGTTGCAACCCCCCAGATGGACGCCGCATCAGTGGAGATCGCGCGGAGGCTTGAGGGGGCTGGATTCAACTATTACCCTGTCCCATCAGGGACACGTTACAGGAGTTCATCCGGGAGGCTATTCTCAAGGCCCCTTGCAGCCGCAGGCTACCCCACCCTGGTCTATGAGGTCCCTGAGTGGTCTTCATCATGGGAGGTGTTCATGAAGACACTTAAACTCCTCATGGTCTCGGGTGAGGACCTTAAATGATGCCCAGTTCCAGTTTTTGAGCCGGAACCCTTATCCCCTTAATCTCGAGGGGGCTGATGTTAAATGTAAAAAGGAACTGATGGTCTGCTGAAGAGAATCATGGCTGAAGGTTCTTCAGTACCAGACATCCTTCATACCCATGAGGTATGCTACTATATTGGCTGAAAGGTGAAGCACCACGGTGATTACCATTATAAGGACGATATAATATAGCGGGAGGTTTACGAGGGGTGAGACAAGCAATAGGGCCCCGAATACAAAATCAAGCTGGTCAAGGATGGGGGCGGGACGCCCTCTCTCTATACCAATCCTCCTTTTAATGAAACTTCCAGCAGCATCACCCAGAAGGGCTCCAAGGCCAAGTAGCAGACCAGTAAGTGCACCTGCAAGCACCGAACCTGAGATGAAACCCTGAAGTCCTCCCACAATTAGACCTACACATGTCCCTGCACCTGTACCCCTCCAGGTTGCCCCGTCTCCTATGAGACGCTTGCCATCGGCAAGGGCGACCCCCATATCAAGGGGTTTACCCCCACCAAAGACAAGGGCACTCATATTGGCCAGGTAGGCCGGCAGCATAAAATATATTACATGGAGAACATCTATAATATTGATGATATCGGTATTCAAAGCTACACCTCACATAAATTTTATTAGGATCATCGTAAAAACACCATTAGGTATCAGTTTAGAGACTATGAATCTGTAATTTCACAGATCAGCTATATAATCTTTGCCGATGGAAATTGATGATTTTTTGATACTCAGATTAAACAGGTGACTGTTGTGGTAATAAAGAAAACAAAGAGCCTATGCCCCGAATGCCTCAGACCGGTTGATGCAGAGGTCCTTGAGGAAGAGGGCAGGGTTCTTATAAGAAAGGAATGCCCGGAACATGGAGACTTTGAAAATGTTTACTGGAGCAATTCCAAGATTTACAGGAAGGCAGAAGAATACGATGAGGAGGGTGAAGGCCTCTTAAATCCACAGACAGACCCCCTGAAGGGCTGCCCCCTTGACTGTGGGCTCTGCCCGGAACATAAGAGTCACACGGTCCTTGGTCTTATTGATGTCACCAATCGATGCAATCTTAAATGTCCCATCTGTTTTGCCAATGCAGCCGTGTCAAATTACCTCTATGAACCGGAATACGAAGAAATAAGGGAAATGCTTCGCAACCTTCGAAGGAACAGGCCGGTCCCGACACCTGCGATCCAGTACGCCGGAGGAGAGCCCACGGTAAGGAAGGACATAGTCGACCTTGTGAAACTCGCAAGGGAAGAGGGATTCACACATGTCCAGATAGCCACAAACGGCGTGAGACTTGCAAGGAAGCCCGAACTAGCCGCTGAACTCAGGGAGGCAGGACTCAACACGGTTTACCTCCAGTTTGATGGTGTCACAGAGGAGCCCTACATCGTATCAAGGGGTAAGAATCTTCTTCCACTGAAGCTGCAGGCCATAGAGAACTGTAGAAAGGCAGGGCTAGGGATAGTACTTGTGCCAACCCTGGTAAGGGGCCTTAACGATGACCAGGTCGGGGACATCATACGCTTTGCAGTTGATAACATAGACATAATAAGGGGTGTTAACTTCCAGCCAGTGTCCTTTGCAGGAAGAACACCCGCCGACAGGGTGGAGGAGCAGAGGATAACAATACCCGACTTCCAGAAACTTGTAGAGGCCCAGACAGGCTCAGAAATAGCAGTCGATGACTTCTACCCGGCATCATCTGTACGTCCCATATCTGATTTCGTAGCTGCAATTGAGGGAGAACCCCAGGTTACATTCACATGCCACCAGCACTGTGGAACAGCGACCTACATATTCATAGAGGATGACAGGATAATCCCAATAACAAGGTTCATTGACGTTGACAGGTTCTTCGAGGTCCTTGAAAAGGGTAAAGAGGAGATTGAGAAGGGAGGAATAGCTGCAAAGGCGAAGGTAATTGCAAGGTCAACCATTGAACTCCCGAAGACCCTTGACAAATCAAGGGCACCTGAATCAGTGGATATAAAGAGCATACTCACATCAATCTTCAGGGAGAGGTCCTACAGCGCCCTCGGCGAATTCCATTACAACACCCTCCTGATTTCCTGCATGCACTTCATGGACCCATGGAACTTTGACATAGAGCGGGTTAGAAGGTGCGTGATTCACTATGCACTTCCAGATGGAAGAATAGTCCCCTTCTGTACAATGAACTCCATACACAGGCAAAAGGTTGAGAGGCAGTTTGCAAAACCCTTAAAACCATCAGACAATTAGGAGTGGTAGTCGAATTGATAATAAACACACCATCCCGACTCCACCTGACCCTCATAGACCTCAACGGTGAGAGGGGCCGCCTTGACGGTGGAGTCGGGATCACCATAAAAGAACCGGAACTGGTAATAAGGGCAGAAGAATCCGATGCCACGATGGTTAAATTCCCCCATGATACCTCTGAGGCACTGCAGCGGGAGTACGCCTCAAAGATAGGGGATGCTGCCGAGAGGACCCTCAAGTACCTTGGGAGTGATGAGCACTTTTTATTCAGTGTCGAGGAGATGTTCCCATCCCATTCAGGGCTGGGTTCAGGGACCCAGATAGCCCTTGCAACCGCAAGGCTCATAGCAGAGCACCATGAGGTGGAATTAAATGCAGAGGAGCTTGCCAGGATAGTTGGAAGGGGAGGGACATCAGGCATCGGCGTGGCATCCTTTGAGTATGGTGGATTCATAGTTGATGCCGGTCACAGCAGGAAGGAGAAAAAGGATTTCCTGCCGTCATCTGCATCGACAGCCTCACCACCCCCTGTCATTGCAAGGTATGAGTTTCCTGAGGACTGGAAGATCATCATTGCAATTCCCGATATAGACAGGTCGGTCTCGGGGAGGAGGGAGGTTAACATATTCCAGGAATACTGCCCCTTACCCCTTTCAGAGGTTGAGAAGCTCTCCCACATCATCCTCATGAAGATGATGCCGGCCGTTCTGGAGGGTGACATAGAATCCTTCGGTGAATCAGTAAACGAGATACAGACAACAGGATTCAAGAAGATCGAAAGGGAACTTCAGGATCCACTGATAGACAGGATAATAGATAACATGATATCCGCAGGGGCACATGGTGCAGGTATGAGCTCCTTCGGCCCGGCGGTGTATGCGGTCACAGACGAGAACCCCGGGGACGTGCTGGGGGCTGCAAGGGAAGCGATGCCCGGGGGCCAGGCATTCATAACAGGCGGCCGTAACAGCGGTGCCATGATAGGTAAAGGAGGCATACCATGAATTCAGTGATAAAGGGAAGGGTTTGGAGATTCGGTGATAACATTGACACTGACATAATAATCCCTGGACGCTATCTGAGGACCTTCAGTCTCGATGAACTCGCATCCCACGTAATGGAGGGGATAGACCCTGAATTCGCATCAAAGGTCCGGAAGGGTGACATCATAGTTGCCGGGCGAAACTTTGGATGCGGCTCATCAAGGGAGCAGGCTCCGGTAGCCCTTAAACATGCAGGGGTATCTGCCATCATCGCAGAGTCCTTTGCAAGAATATTCTACAGAAACGCAATAAACATTGGCCTGCCTGTTATAATGGCTGATGTTGATGCAGAGGATGGTGATGAGATCAGGGCTGACCTCAGGGAGGGTGTCATCGAGAATATCACCAGGCAGAAGAAGTACAGGATGAAGCCCTTCAACGATTACATGCTATCCATACTTGAGGACGGGGGTCTTGTGAAACACTACCTCAGGACCCTTGGAGTATCTGAAGAAGATGAGGGGTAATGAAATGCAGTGCCCGATATGCGGATCCACATCATTCAGGGTCCTGAAGAGCAGGACCGATGAATCAAGGACCCGGAAGGTAAAGCACCTGGTGCTTGAATGTGATGAGTGCGGAACGGTCTTCAGGGACAGGCTGGTAATTGAAAATCCCGAGAAACACCGTGTAATCATAAGCGAGCACGGTGAATCCTACAGGGATTACGTGGAACTGTACCCTGATGAGGAACTCTCCACAGGCGACGCCATAACTGTAGGGGGTAAACTTGTTGAGATAACCTCCCTTGAACTCAAAAGCGGTAAGAGGGTTGATAAATCCACAGCATCCGAGGTTGAGACCGTCTGGGCAGCATCCCTTGAGGCCCCTGCAAGGGTGGGTGTATCTGTGGACCTTCATGGCAGGGTCTACTCAAGGAAGGTGGAGGTTGACAGGGACTTTGTATTCAGGGTCGGTGATGTCATGAAACTCGGGGAACACGTCTTCAGGATCAGGGCCATAAAGACATCCGAGGGAATGATAAGGAGAGGCTCTGCAGAGGCACATTCTGTTAAAAGGGTTTACGGCCGCCCTGTTAACCTTCGATTTAAACATGACCTCACAGGCAGGATGATATAATATGCTCTCAGGCTTGCAGTGGGGAGAAATGGGTGTGAACCTACGCACAGGCAGGATGATATAATATTTTCTCAGGTCTGATGATTTATTGATATTTACCCGCTGTCGCCAGACAAGATATGGTTCTAAGAGAACAGGTATCAGGGAAGCAGCAATTCAAGTGGTTTGATGATTGATGAGAGAAGGAGGATGGTTCAGGAACTCATTGATAAGGGTTACATAAGGTCAGAGCCGGTAAGGCGGGCAATGGAGAAGGTCCCCAGGGATGAGTTTGTCCCTGAGGAGGAGAAACACAGGGCCTACATGGACATGCCCCTCCCGATAGGTGAGGGACAGACCATATCAGCACCCCACATGGTTGCAATGATTGCAGAGATACTGGACCTCAGGGAGGGGATGAAGGTCCTTGAAATTGGGAGCGGCTGCGGTTACAATGCGGCGGTGATAGCCGAGATTATAGGGAAGGATGGCCACCTCTACACCATTGAGAGGATAAGGTCCCTCTATGAAAGGGCCAGGAGAAAGCTCAGGGAACTTGGCTATGACAACGTGACAGTCATACATGGTGATGGAAGCCAGGGGTGGCCGGAGGAGGCCCCCTATGACAGGATATATGTGACTGCAGCAGCACCCTACGTCCCTGAACCCCTCATGGAGCAGCTGGGGCTTGGGGGTAAACTTTTAATACCTGTTGGTTCTGATAAATTTTACCAGGAACTTGTTTTAATTGAAAGGATCTCTGATGAGGATTACCGGTCAGAGAACCTTGGCGGTGTTGCCTTCGTACCTCTGATAGGTAAACATGGCTGGAAATTCCACTGAAATCATCTCAGGGATCATAAGTCTTTACAGAGGATTGATATGGATCTGAAGGTTTATATTGAGACATTCGGATGCACCTTTAACCAGGCCGATTCCGAAATCATGGCAGGATTCCTCAGGGAAGAGGGAGCCAGGCTGACGGATATTGATAGTGCTGATGTTATAATCGTTAACACATGCTATGTTAAGCACCCCACGGAGCATAAGGTGATTAACAGGATAAAGAAGCTCCAGGAACTCTACCCTGATAAGGGACTGGTGGTGGCAGGTTGCATGGTTGAGATAGACCCCGGGAAACTTGAAGCCATATCAGGGGACGCGTCATGGCTTGGACCCCACCAGCTTAAAAGGACCCCTGAGGCTGTTAAGGCAGCATGGAGGGGGGATTTAAGGCGCATTACTGGCTTCACATCAGACCTGAAGGTGGGTGTTCCAAAGGTAAGGTCCAACCCCCTTATACACATCCTCCAGATATGTGAGGGGTGCAACGGGAGCTGCAGTTACTGCTGCACAAGGTTTGCCAGGGGCAGAATCCAGAGTTACCCCTCAGATCTCCTCGTTGAGGAGGCGGAAAGAGCTATCTCTTCTGGATGCAGGGAGATACAGTTAACAGCCCAGGACACGGCTGCCTACGGTACTGATACCGGTGAAAGGCTCTCAGACCTCATCAGGAGGATAAGTGAGATCCCCGGTGACTTCAGGATACGTGTGGGTATGATGCACCCTGCCAGTGTCCTCAGGGACCTTGACGGCCTGGTGGAGGCATACACCTCAGAGAAGGTCTACAGTTTCCTCCACCTCCCGGTTCAGAGCGGCAGCGACCGGGTCCTGGCTGACATGAGGAGGGGGCATACTGTTGATGAGTTCCGGATGATAGTTGAAAGGTTCAGGGAAGTGATACCCGACATCTCCATCGCAACAGACATCATTGTCGGTTACCCCACTGAGGATGAGGAGGCCTTTATGGATACCTGCAGGCTCCTTGAGGAGGTTAAACCGGGCTTCATACACCTTTCAAAGTACAGGCACAGGCCAGGCGCCCTCTCATCGTCACTGGATGAGATTGACTTCAGGGACCTTAAGAGGCGTTCAAAGACGATAGAGGAGCTCAAGGGGAAGATAACAGAGAATGAAAATCGTGAACTTGTTGGAACACTTCAGAATATCCTTATAATTGAAAAGGGAAGAAAGGGGGGATTTATAGGTAGAACAGACTCTTACATACCCGTTGTAACCGGGGATGGTGAGATGGGTTCCTTCATGAGGGTTAGGATAAGGGATGCTACCGGGACTTACCTTATTGCTTGACCGATATTAAGATGCAGGGTTTCACACGGTCATAGAAACAGTGCTACCGTAACGTACCTTATCTCCCGATCCCTAACCTATTATGGGTCTCCTGCCTTTTTTTGATGCTTCATCCATTAATATATTTGTTGTTTCTGCAGTGGTGGAGTGTGGAATGGTGGTGCCGTCCTGTGCACTCATTAATCTTTATGGTGCTTCAGTGGACCCTGGAAGTGACACCATTACGGGCATCTTTTAATCTGTGGTGCTGCAGCACGGCTATGGAAGCTCTTACATTTTCCAGCCCTTTACACATGGAGAAGATAGACTTTAGAAAATTCAGCGGTATAATGATTAATGATTTCATAAAAGATTTCATAAAAAGAGGTGGTTTTTGAGTGCCGTGGGCCGGACTTGAACCAGCGACATCCAGATCTTCAGTCTGGCGTTCTCCCAACTGAACTACCACGGCATGATGGGCCGGACGAGATTCGAACTCGTGATCACCTCCGTGTCAGGGAGGTATCATACCCCTAGACCACCGGCCCTCCTTGGTCCTTCTAAACTATGGAAGTAGTCATATATAACCTTTTCCCTTTATCCAATGTATTCCATTAAAATAGCCTGTTTAATTGAGATCCTAAAGCCAGGCAGGTATATTTGGATCCATGAAGCTGCCATGTTTTGAATATTAGGGAATGAAGGATTTTAATTTTTTTATATAATAATTCCAGGATCCTAAAGGGTTTTCAATGCGAAGGCTTTAATCGTAAAAATTTTTATCTGCCAAGAGAAAATAGAATAATTAAGTTAAATCTCTGTTCTATAAGGCCAGGAGGGGAGACATAAACTGTGGGATCACAGAAGGATTCATCAGGTATGTGATGTTATTTATTGAAGAAGCATGGAGTCACAGGTGATCAAGTGGTATACAGAACAGTAGCTGAAAAACTCCAGTTCTACTGGAACAGGAACGCCAGAATTATTATAGTGGCCCTTCTGACACTCTTCTGTTCCATCATGACCCTTTACTTTCACCTAATACTCGGTGTGGGAGTTGTCTTCACCCACGTATTCTACATACGATAGTCCTTGCAGGGATATGGTTCAGACAGAATTCCTTCATCGTAACGGTATTCCTCGGCGCTGTTCTGATAGCAAGCAGCATTTTATCATCTATCGGAGGTCTTACGGAGGATTTTATGCGTTTATCCGTTATGTTCTTTGTCAATACCGTTACAGTGCTCCTTTCAGAGTCGCTTCTGGAATCAGAGGAGGCGGTGAGATACAGTGAGGAGAAATACAGACGCATAATTGAAACTGCAAGGGATGCCATCATTACCGTTGATTCTGATGGCATGGTGGTCTCCTGGAACAGGGGAGCGGAGGACCTGTTCGGTTACTCCTCAGGGGATGCAGCAGGAAAACCCCTCGAGACATTCATACCTGCAGAGCACATCGAAAAGCACAGATTCAATGAGGGGAACCTTGAGGGTATTTCAAAATTCATAGATGATGTTGAAGCGACAAGGAGGGATGGAAGCCGATTCCCTGTGGAATTAACCGTTGTGGGATGGCATTACATGGATGGCGACTATGTAACGGCGGTTATAAGGGATGTATCAGAAAGAAAAAAGGCTGAAGCCAGGATAAGGGAGAGTGAGGAGAAATACAGGGCACTATTCAACCTTTCACCGGAATACATAATACTCCTTGACGTGGATGATGGAAGGATACTTGATATCAATTCAACCCTCGCCGGTAAACTTATGATTCCAAGGGAGAGGATGATAGGAAGATCAGTTTATGACCTTGAGTTCATCAGCGAGGATGCCCGGAGGGAATTCCAATCAAAACTTGAAACAATAAAAAGGGAGGGGTCGGTTGAACCCTACGAGATGGAACTGGAGGACCCTGCGGGTAATAGATACACAGTGAGGATCTACAATAAAAGGATCCATGCAGGGGACAGGGACTCGGTCATCGTGGTCCTCAGTGACATCACGGACCTTAAGAGGACCCAGGAGATGCTTGAAAGGTCCCTTGCCGAGAAGGAACTCCTCCTCAAGGAGATCCATCACAGGGTCAAGAACAACCTCATGATAATCTCAAGTCTGCTGAGCATGCAGTCAAGGCAGATAAAGGATGAGGACACCCTCGAAATCTTCAGGGAGAGTGAGAACAGGGCAAGGTCAATGGCACTGATCCATGAGAGGCTTTACCGCTCAGAGGACCTTAAGAATGTTGATATATCAGAATACATACGCACCCTTGGGGTGGAGATATTCAACAGTTACAATCTGGACCCCTCCATGATCAGGCTCAGCTTTGACATGCAGGAGTTTAGGGCGGATATTGAGACGACAATACCCATTGGACTCATTTTCACGGAGCTCATGACAAACGCCATAAAACACGCCTTCCCTGATGGCAGGGGAGACATAAAGGTTTCACTTAAAAGGAGCGACGGCACCGTGACCCTTGAGGTGAGTGATAATGGCGTGGGCCTTCCAGGGGACCTTGACTGGGAGAGCACACCTTCACTTGGACTTCAGATTGTAAGGGGCCTCAGTGATCAGATAGATGCGAGGGTTGATGTAATATCTGATGAGGGAACCACATTCCGTATAAGCTTTGAGGAACTGGGTTTTAAGAATCAGTGAATTGGTATTTTAAATTTTAAAAAGAAATTATGGGGTCATGAATTCTCAGTCTATCTTTTTGAATTCATCCTTGGGGGCGCCGCAGATAGGGCATCTGTCAGGGGCTTCCCCTTCAACGGTGTTACCGCACCAGTTGCAGACGTAGTAGTCCACCTCAACATTTTCACCAAGGCTCTCAAGGGCCTTACTGTACAGTTCAGCGTGGATCTCTTCAACCTTGTTTGCAACTTCGAAGCTCCAGAGTGCCTGATCTTCGCCTTCAGCCCTGGCCTCTTCAATGAATTCAGGGTACATTTCCTTGAATTCATGTGTTTCTCCTTCAATGGCTTCTTTAAGGTTTTCATCTGTACCCTTAATGGCCTTCATGGCATCAAGATGGTTCATTGCATGGACCGTCTCTGCTGCTGCGGCAGCACGGAACAGCTTGGCCACCTGGTGGTAACCTTCTTCATCGGCCTTCCTTGCAAAGGCAAGGTACAGTCTGTTGGCCTGGGATTCGCCTGCAAAGGCTTCCTTGAGGTTTTCCATTGTTGACATACATAACCACCTCCCTTTACACTTTATTTTTTCATTTATATAATTTTTTCATGGAATGTCAGGGATCATGATGATTCCCAGAGCTTTGAGGATTGCATGGAAACCTTCAGGTCTTTAATTCCATGAAACAGGGAGAGGCATGAAAAATTATCCCTCAGGAATTTTAAAATCTCAGAAGTTTTTAATGGTTACGGAAACGGATTGAATGTATGGTGCGTATAAAGAGCCTTAAGACATTAAAAATAAATAAACAATTGAAAATAGAGTCTCCTATAACTGTTCAGCGGCCATTTTTATGTCAGCGGCTTTAACAGTTTTTCTGCCGGCGTGCTTTGCAAGTTCAACGGCTTTGCGTGAGATTTCTTCACCTGTTTTTTCAAGTGCCTCTGCTAAAGCCTCTTTTGCATCGTCACTTATTCTCTGGGCACCGGCATTTTTTATAATTCTACCGACTGGTGCAATTGGTAATTCAGCCATAATTTCACCTCCAAATTAAGCTGGTAATCTCTACTATTTAAATTTATTGGTTCTGGCGGATTACTGGGCCACAGAGTCAATATGGGGAGAGTTGGATATGAATCTCATCAGAACCAAAAATTTTAAACATATAAAATCAGATACTAAATCGCATGTTTGGCACAGCAGGAATCAAAACCCGCACAAGGAAAATACTTGAAAAGGCGGTTGATGAGCCTATAGGTACCGAGGATGCGCTGTACCTGATGGATGTAACTGGAAGGGACCTTCAGGCCCTTTTAATGGTTGCGGACATTGTCAGGGAATCGGAATGCGGGGACAGGGTCACCTTCATAGAGAACTGGAACATCAACTTCACCAATATCTGTTCAGGAAAGTGCGGGTTCTGCGCCTTCAGAAGGGATGAAATGGATGATGATTCCCACTACCTTGAAACAGAGGAGATCATTAAAATAGCAGAGAAGGCCGTTGAAAATGGTGCCAGGGAGCTCTGCATACAGGGAGGCCTCTACCCGGGACTTGACACATACTTCTACGAGGATCTGATTAGGGAGATAAAATCAAGGTTCCCGGATGTTCATCTTCATTCATTTTCACCAATGGAGGTTTACTATGGAGCACGCAACGCAGAACTCTCCATTGAGGAGGCCCTGAGGATACTGAAAAGGGCAGGTCTTGGTTCAATGCCTGGAACCGCAGCGGAGATACTGAATGATGATGTGAGGTCAGTCATCTGCCCCACCAAACTGAGTACCGGTGAATGGGTTGAGGTTATAGAGACAGCCCACCGTGTAGGCATACCCACAACCTGCACCATGATGTACGGCCACATAGACACCCCTGAGCACAGGGTTGAACACATGGCAATCCTAAGGGACATACAGGAGAGGACAGGGGGATTCACCGAGTTCGTACCGTTACCCTTCATGCACCCCAACGCCCCCATATACCGTGATGGTGATGCAATGCCCGGTGCAACGGGCGCCCAGGACCTCAAGGTTTATGCGATATCAAGGCTCATGTTCAGGGGATTGATAAGGAACATACAGGCCTCATGGGTTAAACTGGGCTTCAAATTCGCCCAGATAGCACTCCTCTCAGGGGCCAACGACTTTGGAGGGACACTTGGAGAGGAGAACATCTCAAGGTCTGCCGGTGCATCCTATGGTGTCAGGACAGAACCCTCTGAGATAGTGAGGGTTGTCAGGGATATAGGCAGGATCCCTGCAAGGAGGGACACACTCTACAGGGAGATCATTGATGTTTAATTATCAGTTTCTCCTCCAGCGCCTGTTTTAGGGGGCACTCTTCTATAATTGTTCAATTCAGGATGTGTCCTGTTCCCGGTTATCTGCAAGTCCTGATTACTGGATCATATTTTTTCTATGATTATCCTGTCGCCCTCATCAACCCGGGAGAAGAGTTCAAGGTTTTCCATGACCCTGCCGATATGGTTGACCTCGGAATAGGGCTGGGTTGATCCAAAGAATATGCAGAGGGCGTATCCAGGCGGCCAGTAGGAGATGTCCCCAGGGGACGCCGTCCCTGAGGGGTTCTCATAGTCAAGGGTTACAGGTATGTCAAAGTAGACCTCCTCCATCCATAGAAGCGCCCTTCCTTCAATGGGGAGGCTCTCATAGATCCTCCTTGCGGATTCAGGGTTCCTGTCATCCAGTTCTCCAATGGCCTGTCCCTTGCCCTCAACGGTTATCCTGATCCTCAACCCTGAATCCCTCCACTATCTCTACACCCGTTGATGTTCCTATACGATCCGCGCCGGCCTCAAGCATCGCAAGGGCTGTTTCAAAGTCCCTTATACCCCCCGCGGCCTTAACACCCATATCATCACCAACGGTCCTCCTCATGAGTCTAACATCCTCTACAGTTGCCCCTGGAAGCCCCCCGTAGGCTGTTGAGGTCTTCACAAAGGCAGCCCCGGCGTCCCTGCTTATAATACACGCCTTCACCTTTTCCTCATCGGTGAGGTAGGCTGTCTCGAGTATGACCTTAACGGGTACTCCCGCAGCCTCAACAACGCCACTCACATCCTCATGGACAAGTTCGGTGTCCCCGGCCTTCATGGCGCCTATGTTCATGACCATATCTATCTCCTCGGCCCCGTTTTCAACGGCCTCCGAGGCCTCAAGGGCCTTCACTGAGGGCGTGCTGACCCCTGCAGGGAAACCAACAACCGAGCATACCATGACTTCAGAGCTGCTCAGGAGTTCGGATGCAAGCCTGACATTTGTGGGTGTTACCACGGCACAACGGAACCCGTATTCTTCAGCCTCCCTGCAGAGCCTCTCAATGTCTGCGGGGGTTGCATCTGCCCTGACATTGGTATGGTCTATAAGGGATGCCAGTTCTTCCTTGCTTTTTATCTTCATCTTTCAATCACCTTCCTTAATGGATGACAGATCTAAAGTTAAATCAAAGCCTTTTTGCCATGTAGGGGCCTTCTCTTTCATAGCCGAACTTCCGGTAGTATTCACGGGCACCTATCCCGCTTGTGACAAGGATACGATCCATTCCGTTTTCCCTTGAGATCTCCTCTGCCTCTGAGAGCAGCTCCTCACCGTAGCCCCTGTGCTGTCCTACGGTTTCGCGCTGTTCACCTATGGGTATCATTGAACCGTAAACATGAAGCTCCCTCACGAGGGCTGTTCTGGAATCAACCTCAGGGCGATGAGCCCTCTCTGATGGGAACCTCAGCCTCAGGAATCCCACGAGAACATCGTTCACAGGGTCCTCCTGGGAGAGGAAGAACTCCCTTCCACCCGTTGCCATGTAATCCTCAACCATGAGGGTCACGCTCTCTTCATCGACTTCAGCACCCCTCCTGGAGAGGTGACCCACCTCACGGCACCTTATGCACCTGCACCTGAAGCCCTCCTCCTCCAAGCGCCGGTAGACCAGTTCACCAAGGTTGGACTTCCTTACACCGTCCACTATGAGCTGTGAGGGTATGTCCCTCTGTATCCTCATTGTCCTGACCCACTTGGGGAGCATCTTCTTTATCTCGACGATGAGGTCAACGGCCTCCTCAGTTGAGTAGGGCCTGTATTCCCCCTTCTCCCACATCCTGTAGAGTTCACTGCCCCTGGTCACAAGGCAGGGGTATATCTTGATCATATCCGGCCTGAAGGAGGGGTCATTGAAGATCCTCCTGAAGATCCGGAGGTCCCTTTCAAAGTCTGAGAAGAGTCCGGGCATAAGGTGCATGGCCACCTTTATGCCGGAGTCCCTGAGTATCCTGTTGGATTCAATGACATCAGCGACACTGTGACCCCTCTTTATCCTCTGGTAGATGTAATTGTAGATGGTCTGAACACCCAGCTCCACCCTTGTAACCCCCAGTCCAAGCATCCGGTCAACGTCCTCCTCACGGCAGTAGTCGGGCCTTGTCTCGAATGTCATGCCCACGCACCGGACAGGGGATGATTCATTGTATTTCTGGGCATCATCCACCTTCACGTAGCCATTATAGCCGGGTATGGTTACCTTCAGGTCCTTCAACTCTGACCCGAAGTCCACCATGGCCTCAAGGCACTTTGAGATGAACCATTCCTGGTAGCAGAGGCTGTGGGAGGGGAAGGTCCCGCCCATCACTATGAGTTCAACCTTGTCCACAGGATGGCCTATGCTGTGAAGCTGTTCAAGCCTGCTGTATACCTGCCTGTATGGATGAAACTCGTGCATCCTGGCCCTCAGGGCTGCGGGCTCCTCCCCTGTGTAACTTGGAGGCGCCTTATCGCTTTCAGGGCAGTACAGGCATCTTCCATGGGGACATTCATGGGGCTGGCACATCACAGCCACCACAGCCACACCCGAAATGGTCCTGGTGGGTTTCTTTCTCAGGATGTCCTCAACAAGTTTCTTCTCATCAGGTTCAGCGTATTTAAGGATTTCAGAGTTGCTCATGAACTTCTTAAGTTTGAATTCTCGGCATGCCCTGTGCTTTGCCCTTTCAAGGTCCTGTCCTGTTTTTATTTTTCCTGAGATTATATCATCGATTATCAGACGGCAGGCATCTCTCATGTTCTTCACCGGAGGTTTGCACATCAATTTTCACGCTTCATTTTCTTATTTCTAAGGAGGTTGAGTGTCCTGAGGATGTCTGTCCTTGAGATTATCCCCCTGAGTCTGCCATCACCCATGACAGGGAGCCTTCCAAGGTTCATGCTGTTGAGCTTTTCAAGGGCGGATATGAGCTCATCATCCTCATTCACGGTCACAACGTCCTCTGTCATGACCTCCCTAACATTTCTGGTTCTTTCTGCATCTGAGAGGTCATGGAAGGTCACTATGCCTATCATTTCATCCCCCTCAACCACAGGGTAGCCCATGTGCTTTTTGCTCATGACGAATTCAAGGGCTTCATCCACGGTGATATCGGGGTCCATGGTCACCGGGTCCCGGGTCATGACATCGGCCACGGTCACACCCTCAAGGAGGGATGATATGAGGGTCGCCTGGTACTCCTGCTCGGCCCCTATGTAGATGAAGAGTCCTATGAGTATGAGGAAGAAATTGTAGAAAACCCCGAGGACAGCCATGAACACCGCGATGATCTTTCCAAGGCTGGCGGCGATTTCAGTGGCCCTCATGTGGCCCATCCGCTCCGCGAGTATCGCCCGGAGTATCCTGCCACCATCCATCGGGAATGCGGGTATCAGGTTGAAGAGGGCAAGGAGGAGGTTAACCGCAAGGAATTCCCCTGCAAGGCCGGTAAGGGGTCCTGTCACATCCAGGAGGATCGGTACAGATACCAGCATTGCGATTAGGATGTTTGTTAGGGGACCTGCAATTGATATGAGGAACTCCCCCCTGGGGACCCTTGGTATCTCCTCCATCCTTGAAACACCACCAATGGGGAGGAGGAGTATGCTGTTTATCTTAACACCGAACCCCATGGCAACGTATGAATGGGCGAGTTCATGTATCACCACCGTTACAAAGACGAGGGTTATGAGGATCGCCAGCTGCAGGGAGACGAATCCAAGGTAGGCGAGTATGTATATGAAGAGCATCAGCAGGAGGAATGAGAAATCCAGTTCAACGGGTATTCCGGCAACCCTGAATATTCTTATTGAATTGGTCATACCCCTATCTATGGGTATCCATGAATAAATTATTTTTTATACCATGGGATACATAGAATACAGTGGTGTTAATATGAAGGTGACGGAGTTCCTAGGACGCAAGGTGCTGGATAAAAACGCGATGGAGATAGGTAAGGTCTCTGACCTGGAAGTGGACCCTGAGAAGGGTGTTATAAATTCCATTATCATATCAAAGGGTGAACTCTCCCTCAAACAGAAGACCTTCATTGTGGGAATGGACAGGGTTGAGAAGGTAGGGGACTACGTTATTATCAGCATATCTGCAGAGGAGGCAGAGGAAGCCCCTGAGGAAGAGGAAACCATTGAAATATCCCCTGAATAAACCACTGTGCGGGGATTGTTATGGAGGTTAAGGATGCTGGTGGCAGGGTGCTCACCGTGGGCATGACCGTACGCTACACAGGGACCGGGACCACCGGTGAGATCTCAGCCATAAAGGTCGAGGATGATAAGGGATGGGCACGCCTTGAGGATTCAGATCTCTGGTACAGCACAGACTACCTTGAAGTGGTGGATAAATCAGAACTGAAAAAACGTGCCGGGAAAAGAAGAGGTCCTGAGGAGACACTTGAAAAGGTCAGGAAGATGAAGGAGGACCTTGAGGATATCGATATGGGTTCAGAGGTCTGTGATGGTGGGGGATGAGCTCCAGACCCCTAATCCATCATACTATTATTTTTCATGTTCTAAATCAGGCTTCAGGGTGTTTCCGGGTCCCGGGTATTCCTCATCAACGGCCATGATCAGACTTCAGGGTCCTGGATGCTGACACAGAAACGGCAAAGTGCCGATGGCGTGTTTACCTGTTTGTCCTTCACAGGACAGTAATAAACGTCCCCATCCCTCCGCACCGTGAGGCCACCGGGGAAACGGGTTCCAACAGGATGCACGGGTTCCTCCCTTATAAAGGTTACATAAATGGTTATTATACGTGCAATCTTCTGGAAGCACTTCTCAGGGACTTCAACGGCCTTCTGGAACTGATCATCAAGGAATTCAAGGAACTCCCTCAGCTTGCCGGTGTCAACTTCACCAGGGTAGGTGTTTCTGTCATTCTTTATATCCCTTATCCTGTTGAAGAAGGCCCTTGTGAACCTCTCTATGAAATCCTTCTGCTCCCTGGGCGGCATATACCTTGCATCATCTCTGAGATACACAGAAGCATCCATTATATCCTTTATATGGATGGAGGAGGCTTCCTTTTTAATAATCTCAAGTAACCCCATTTTTGTCATCTTGGATGGAATCCTATCAGCGCTGATCATATTCCGGACCTCCTTCATATCAGTTCAGGAACTGGTTTATCTATTGTTTTAATTTTTCGGGATCCTTGCACTGTTCTGATGATCATGATACCCCTTTAATTTGGGTGTCTGTCTTGCTATGCAGATGTCGCAGAGGGCCCGGGGATTATCCTTCTGCCGGTCCTTAACCGGACAGTAATAAACACCGTTAACCTCTTTAACAGAATCTCCACCAGGGAAGGGGGTTCCCTCGGGGTGAAGCGGTTCTTTCCTGATGAGGGTTCGGTGAAGAACTGTTAAACCTGCAAGGAGGGGTGTTCGTGTTTCATTCAGCCTCCTCAGGACCCATAATGTGTTTTCTTCATCATGATCTGCGCGGAGAGGGCTGCCTTTCTTCAGTTCAAGGACCGAGTCAACGACCATTCCGGTGTAGATATCGATGTATCTCTTCCTGTACCTCTCCTGGACATGTTCACAGCTCCTCTCAATGAAGAGCCTTACCTCCATGAGATCAGAGACACCTACCCCTGCAGCCGCATCCCTCAGGAGACATGTGATGGATGGGGCATCATGATACATTTCAAGCCAGTCAATGTTTCTCTGGTGCGGCTGGATGGATTTCATCCCCCCTAGCACCTCTCAGCATACCTCTTAACGGCCTCAGCGAGTTTTTCACCTATCCCATCGATGCGTTTGAGGTCCTCCTTCCGGACGTATCTCAGGTCATCACCAAATGTTTCAATGATCTTACGGGCCCTCCTTCTTCCAAGGCCCCTGACACCAACAACGAGGGGTATCAGGTCCTCACCCACACCATAATACAGCCTTGCAGAGAGCACCTCCAGCTGACCGGAATAACCGTAGACCCCCATAATCTCACATATCCTCCCGAAGAACTTAACAAGCCTTGACGCTTCATAGGCCACTCTCCGGGTGGATGCAGCGTAGACGTTGAAGGCGTTTTCTATTTCATGCTCTGTTCTCTCATTGATCCATTCTATAAGGGCTGCTGCCGTGGCCTCCTCGTTCCCTATGTCCATGACAAAGAGTCCGTGGTCCATGAGCCTCTCCCTGACAGGGTCCCTGCTCTTCGTGGCCTTGAAGGATATGAGGGGCATGTCAGGGGTCCTTGTTATCTCATAGATCAGCCTGTAGATGTTGAGTTCATCCATCTCTGAGGCAAGCTGGTTTAACTTGATGGCGGTCTCAACAGAGTAGTTTGAATTTGCAATGAGCATGCCGAATTCGGTTGCAGCAAAGCCATCGGGCCTTGGATAGAGTATCCTGTTCTTCACAAGGAAATCAAGGGCACCCTCAAGTTCATACTGAAGGTTATCCATGCCGAATGAGTTCATGTAGGGGTTCTCCATGAGCTGATAACCGTAGAATGTCCCTTTGAAGAATTCGATGAGTTCATCAGGGTTCCTTGAGAGTCCTGATGCCACCTGTACTATTATCAACCGGTAGAAGGCGTCCCGGTTTTCAAGGACGCGTGAAGAGGTCCTCTCAACCTCCCCATTGACGTAGTACTCCTCCAGTTCAAGGGCCTCGGCATGGCTCTTTGCTATGAGGTATGAGTATCCTGCATCATCGTACTGTGGCCGGCCGGCCCTCCCTGACATCTGTTCATAATCGAATACAGGGATCCTCTGCTGACCCCTGCCTGTCCAGCGGGTGTAGTCCCTTATAACCACGGTCCTTGAGGGGAGGTTAACACCGTACATGAGGCTGGGTGTTGCAGTTATCATGAGTATGTTGCCCTTCCTGAACTCGTCCTCTATTATCTCCCTCTGCCTGTTGAAGAGACCTGCATGGTGGAATGCTATCCCTGAGGCGGCACATTCAGCGAGTTTCATGCACGTCGAGGTGGGACGGGACCCTGCGGCCCCTGGAACCTCAAGGAGGCTCTCTGCAACCGTCCTGAATCTTTCCTTCATATCTTCAGGGATCCTCCCACGGATATTTTCTGCAAGGTAGGATGCAAGGGACTCGGTGAATCTCCTTGTGGATACGAATGCGAGGGTCTGGCTTTCCTCCTCAATGGATTTTTCAAGTATCTTCAGGACAACCTGGTTCTTGTCCCTGGCACCGAACATCTCGGTGTCAAGGACCTCCCTGTGGAGGGGTACCGGCCGGTAGTCATGCTCCACGACACGGGCATCAAGCCACCCCGCAATTTCGTCCATGTTGGAGAGGGTTGCTGAGAGGGCCACGATGCGCATGGAGGGGTTCAGCTGCCGGGCCCTTGTAACTGCAGATTCAATCACCGGGCCCCTGCTGTATTCCCCTATCATGTGGAACTCATCAACGATGAGGAGGTCCACCTCCCTTAGAAGGTTCCATGAGAAACGTGTGAGGGTGTCGAAGGATTCAAACACCATAACTGCAAGGTCTGAGGTTTTAGGATCCTTACCAACCTTTATGCCATGTTTTTCGAGTTTTTTGAACTCCTTTATCTTTTCGTTCTGAATTGAGATGAGTGGAACGGTGTAAACGACCCTGCCACCATCAAGGATGGTTTTAAGGGCTGCCAGGAGGCCCAGCAGGGTTTTACCGCTTGCAGTGGGGATGGCTATGATGTAATTTTCATAGGACTCAAGGTATCCTGATTCAATGGCACTCCTCTGGGCCGGGTTCAGTTCCCTTATGTGGGGGTAGCAGTCCTCCACAATCATCCTCAGTTCAGGCTTGACGGTGTACATAGAATCACCGCTTCAAATTTCATCCTTTTCTTTCCTGATGACCCGTATATTCCTTATCCTGGTGTGTGGGTACTGGCCATCCTGGTCCTTCTCAACGCTTTTAACCATATCCCATACTGTAAGGAGGGCCACCGAGACTCCTGTAAGGGCCTCCATCTCGACTCCGGTCTTCCCGTCACACTTCACGGCAACCCTCACCTTGATCCTGTCATCATCCACAAGGAACCTGACATCGACACCGGTAACAGGAACCTGGTGGCAGAGGGGTATGATGTTCCAGGTGTTCTTAACGGCCCCTATGGCTGCTATCTGCGCCGTTGCGAGGACGTTACCCTTCTTTATCCTGCTCTCCCTTATGAGGTCCACAGTCTTCTTATCGAGGAGGATCTCGCCCTCGGCGATGGCCGTTCTACGGACAGCGGACTTATCCCCCACTTCCACCATATGAACCCCGTCATCCTTAAGGTGTGTGAATTCATCCTTCATGGTATCAACTCTACTTTTCTCTGTTTTTTAATCCAGGAATCCCACGGTGCTTCAACGTCCATCCACTGTATGGATATCGTCCGGGACCCTGAAATTTGAGTTAAGGATCCTGCCATCCATGGTGGTGATCAGGACCTCCATGGGGACACTGCAGCGCCCCCCGCACCTCTCCTTTATGGCATCCGCAAGCCGGTTGAAGACCTTCTCGGTGAGGCCTGTCCTTTCAAGGTGTTCTATCATCTCCTCGGTTGTCCCTGCAGAGTACATGGCCTCAAGGACAGCCCCGGGGACACCCTCAAGGGCCGAGTATGCGATCATGGTCTCCCGGCGCCCATCAGCCACACTGTTTTTCGTGTTGAATATTCCTGCTGCAAGCTTGATGAGCTTCCCTGCATGCCCCAGGAGTATTATTCTTCCAACACCCCTCCTGCAGGCCTCAGCAAGCATGTAGCCTGGAAAGTTACCCATCTGGATGATGGCATCAGGGTCAGTGTCCTTAAAGTACTCCCTGGCAATCCCTGCACCTATGTTCCCGGGCACCATGATGACGGTTCTGAATCCGAGGGCAACGGCTATGTCTAGCTGACAGGCAAGGGACTCCCTGTAGGCCTTTGAGGACATGGGCCTCGCAATCCCTGTGGTTCCAAGGATGGATATCCCTCCCATTATGCCGAGGCGGGGGTTCATGGTCCTTGAGGCCACCTCCTCACCCCCGGGGACAGAAATAGTTACCGCCACACCTTCATCCTCATCAAGGTGCTCCTCTAGGTTTTCCATTATCATTTTCCTGGGGACCGGGTTTATTGCCGGTTCACCGGGGGGTACCTGGAGTCCGGGCTTTGTAACGGTACCGACCCCCCTACCACCCCTTATCTCCACACCGGGGCTTCCTTTAAGTTTTACCGTTGCCACTATTTCAAGGTTAACCGTGACGTCGGGGTCAGGGTAGGGTCTCTTCACAACCGATGCCCGGGCGGTGTCCATGCTGAGGCGTTCAACAGACTCCACATCAACTTCAATAGCACCTGCAGGGGCCTTAACAGTGACGGTCTTAACAGTTTCGCCCTTAAGACAGAGCAGGGATGCGAGGGCCGCTGCAGTGGCGGCTGTCCCTGTTGTGATTCCAGAAACCCTCTCATCCTTCATCAGAAAAAATCCCGGAAATTCAATAAAAAAAGATTGATTATTTCATTTCATCCCTTATGGCTTCAAAGAGTTCCTCCTTGCTGGGGGCACCCACGAACCTTACAACACCATTCATGGCTATTGCAGGCACTGCCATGAGTCCATAGTCAATGGCCTTCTCCCTGTCCACCATTATGTCAATCTTTTCAACATCAATCTCGTCCCCGAATTCCTTCTTGGCTTCCTCAACAACCTCAATTGCCATGGGACAGTATGGGCAGGTTGGGGATGTGAAAACCTCTATTTTAACAACCATTTCTTAACCTCCATGAGCATGATATATTATTTTCTCATGTTTTTCAATAAATACTTATCTTCCAATGAAAGCCCTTCTGCAGGCACTCTGGAGGTTGGCTTTCATGGCTCAACATCTGCATTCAGAGCATGGACGTGGAGGTGGTGTTGCTGGAGTACCCCACCTTTGATAGCATGCTTGATATTAGCTTCAGAAGTCCGCCTGATGGTGCCATGGTTACGGTGTCATAGTCTTTTATACCTGCAAGTCCTGCTGCAACTTCAACTGCCCGGTCCCGTCCACCGGTCAGGTCAACAAGCCTGTTTTTCATGGCCTGACGCCCCGTGAATATCCTACCCTCTGCAAGGCTCCTGACATAGGATATGGTGAGGTTACGGTTGGCGGCGACGGTCTTGATGAAGTAATCGTATTCTTCATTCACCATTGACTGGAGCATCTCCCTTTCCTCATCCGTCACCATACGGTAATCTGCACCCATATCCTTGTATTCCCCTGCCTTTATGGCGTACTTGTTTATACCCATCTGCCTGTACATCCCTGAGAGGTCCGTGAGGTCCAGTATAACCCCTATGCTCCCCACCCATGCAGATGGACTTGCGACTATCCTGTCAGATGCGGAGGCTGCAAGGTAGGCTCCTGATGTGCCTGAATCACTTATCCAGCTCACAACCGGTTTTTCAGATTTCTTTATGGCATCCATGAGTTCCTCACTGGCCACGGGGGTGCCTCCTGGACTGTTTATGTCAAGGACTATCGCCTTGATTGAGGGGTCATCGTTGGCCTTCTGGATGAGTTCCTTTATATCATCGGGGCTGACGCCCTCAATACTTGTGTCATAGGCTATTACTCCGTGCACCGGGATGATGGCTATGGTGCCGGATCTTTCCACTGACCCTGAAATTGAAAAGAGTATCCCTAAAACCGTGAGGGCTCCTATGAGTCCCGCGACTATTTTGCTGTTCCTTTCCATGGTATCATACCTTCGGTGAAATTCACCATCCACCTCTTAAACTTTCCATTATTTGTATTAATCTGTAGACTGTAATCTATTATATAAATGTTTCAGATATATTAAATGAGGTTAGTGGTGTCTGTGTCTGCAGCCGGCTCATCAGACCCTTAGGGTGTTTCTCTATCTGCAGCATGCTCATGAATGATAGACTGGTAATGGAGTGATAGGTTGAAAAGGATTGTAAGATCCCCTGGATCGGCAACGGTCGTGAATGCCATTGCCACGGGGAAGGGTTCAGCATTCGGAATAGGCCTCCATGTGGAGGCTGAAGCTAAACTTTCAGGGTCAGGGATAAGCTGCATTTCCCGTGAAGGTGCCGACACTTCGCTGATAGAACTCTGCGCGGGGATGGTAATTGACCGCTACGGTGTGGATACTGGTGTGGAGATCATAACAAGGTCAGAGCTTCCTGTTGCCAGCGGACTCTCAAGCAGCAGCGCAGCATCCAATGCAGCAGTCATGGCAGTTTCCAGTTTGATTTCGGATGAATTCCAGGTTGAAGCAATGTCTGATGAGGAAATACTTGACATGGCAGTGGACGCATCCCTCAGGGCCGGTGTAACGGTGACAGGGGCCTACGATGATGCAAGCGCATCCTTCTATGGGGGTCTAACGGTCACAGATAACACAGCAAGGGAGATAATCTCCAGAAGGGAAATGGAAAATCAAAAGGTATTAATATACATGCCGGACAGAAAATCACTGACTGCACAATCGGATGTCCCGAGGATGAAACTCCTTGCTCCATGGGTTGACATGGCCTTCAGGGAGGTTCTCAACGGGAGGGTCCACAGGGCCCTTACACTGAACGGGATACTGTATTGTGCATCCCTTGGATTCGATCCGGGAATAGCCCTCGACGCCCTTGAAGCGGGAGCAGCGGCAGCTGGCCTTTCAGGTACAGGTCCATCATTCGTTGCCCTGGCTGATGAGGATTCGGTTCCAGGAGTCATCAATGCATGGGAATCCCTTGAAGGGAACCTTATCATCACCTCTGTGGATAACAGGGGGACCTTTGTGGTGGAATAACCCTGATCATCAGAGAACCGGCCTCTGTGGATTAACAGGGGGTCTTTATGATTGAATAACCCCATCATCAGGGAGGAATTGCCATGGATGAGTCCACAGCCAGAGAAATCCTTAAAAGATCCAGAGAGGAAATAGATAAGATAGACAGGGACATCCTGGACCTTATAGCTGCAAGAATATCCCTTGCAGGGGAGATCCTCGAGGCCAAGAGGGTGCTGGGCATGGATATACTGGACCCTGAAAGGGAGCGCCAGATAATAGAGAGGACCCGGAAGATTGCAGGGGAAAATGGAATCAATGAAGATAAACTTGTGCAGTTAATGAAGATTCTGATGGATCTAAATAAAAATGAACAGAAAGAACTGTTAAGGAGGAACTGACATGGGAAACATAAGAACATCCTTTGTAAAAAGACTGGCCAAAGAACTGATAGAAACTTATCCTGGAAGATTCACAGCTGATTTTGATGAAAACAAGAAACTGGTGGAGGAGTTCTCAACAGTAAGCACAAAACACCTCAGGAACAAAATAGCAGGTTACATTACAAGGATCATCAGCCAGCAGAAATAACCTGATTTTTTTATTTTTTTTCAACATTTAAAAGGTTGTGAAGGTTAATGGAGTTAATAGTTGCTAAATTTGGCGGTACATCTATAGGAAATGGCAGAAGAATAAAAAAGGCAGCCCGTTCAGTAGTGAAGGAGTACATGAAGGGTAAGAAGGTCGTTGTCGTTGTATCTGCCATAAACAAGACAACGGATGAACTCCTTCAGATAGTTGACGAGGCAATGGAAGATGCTGTCACAGAAAAGCAGCTGGCTGAAATAGTATCCATGGGCGAAATGACCAGTGTGAGGATATTCTCATCTGCAATAGAGGCCCTCGGGGTTAAATCAGAATACATAGACCCCTTCATGGATGAATGGCCAATAATAACCGACAGCAACCTTTTAAATGCTAAGGTAGATTTTAAGGCGACTGAGGAAAAATCAAAGGAGCTCCTGAAACTCCTTGACCAGGGAATAATACCCGTGGTATGCGGCTTCCTTGGAAGGGACCCCAATGGTTACATAACCACCCTGGGCAGGGGTGGCAGTGACATAACAGCATTCCTCCTTGGCCACTGCCTCAAGGCCGATGAGGTCATAATCGTAAGCGATGTGGGGGGTGTGATGTCCACAGACCCCAACAAGCTTCAGGGTGCAAAGAAGCTGGATAAGATCTCTGTAGAGGAAATGAGGGACCTCGCAACCCATGGGGCTCAGGTCCTCCACCCACACGCCCTCAAATACAAGGACCCAGATATAAATGCAAAGATAATAGGCTTTGAACACGGGGACTTCTCGGCACCGGGGACAGAGATAATCGGACCGTCAAAGAATAAGATGCTCCGGACAACAACCCTCAACCCGGATCCAATATCCGTTGTGGCTGTGGTGGGTGAAAAGATCCTTAACAAGCCAGGCATACTTGCAAAGTTCACCTCAAAGCTTGCAGAGAATGATATAAACATAATAGGCATTTCAACCGGGCAGAACTCAGTCACAATATTTGTTGATAAGAAGGACGCTGACGAGGCACACCGCCTGCTCCATGACGTTGTTATCGCGGATGACAACCTCAGCTCACTCTCACTTGGAAGGGACATTGCAATGATAACAATCTCCAGCCCCGATTTCATTGACACACCCGGCATAATATCGGATATAACAGAACCCCTCCGGGATAACGACCTCAATATAGTTGAAATTTCATCCTCACAGACATCTGTGGTTATATTCGTTGACTGGAATGATGGTAAAAAGGCATATGAACTTGTAAGGGGTGTTCTTGAATGAAGATTGAAGGCACGATAGTGGCCATGGTCACACCATTCACGGAAGATGATGAGGTGGATGAGGCCGGCCTGAGGGAGAATATAAATTACCTTATAGAGAACGGGGTGGACGGACTTCTTGTTGCGGGCACAACAGGTGAATCAGCCACAATAACCCATGAAGAACAGAGAAAGTTGATCGACATCCTCGTGGATGAGGTTAACGGCCGTGTTAAGGCAATCGCAGGGGCGGGGAGCAACTCATCCAGGGAGGCCCTGGGACTTGTCCAGTACGCTGAATCAGCAGGTGCAGACGCCGCCCTGGTGATAACACCCTACTATAACAAACCCCAGCCACATGGACTCATATCCCATTACACCATGCTTGAGGAATCCAGCGACATACCACTCATAATCTACAATGTCCCCTCAAGGACCGGGACGGATATAGACGTTGACACGGTGATCAAACTCGCCCGCCTTGACGGGATAATAGGGATAAAGGAGGCGAACCCCGACCTTGACAAGGTATCCATGCTCAGGTCAGGGCTCATGGCCGAGGGGATCAGGGACTTCACGGTGCTCTCAGGCAACGACAACCTCACACTTCCCATGATATCCATGGGGGCGGAGGGCGTTATCTCGGTACTCGCCAATGTTGACCCTGCAAGGATGAGCCGCCTCGTTAACGAAGCCCTTTCAGGCGACTTTGAAGCCGCACAGGAAACCCACTATGAACTCTACGACCTCATGAAGGCACTCTTCATTGAGAGCAACCCGGTACCCGTTAAGGAGGCCCTTAACATGATGGGAAGACCCGCGGGTCATGTGAGGATGCCCCTAGCACCCCTCAACGAGGCCAGCCGCGATAAACTCAGGATGGTCCTTGAGGAACTGGCCCTTATCTAAGAGGAGAGATATGAAATGATCAGGGTAGCTGTTACCGGGGCCTGTGGACGCATGGGCTCAGGGATAATAGGAAGAGTACTTGAACAGGACGACATGGAACTTGTGGCGGCCATTGAGGCACCAGGGACACCCCTCAGTGGAAGGGACGTGGGTGAGCTCACAGGAAGGGGCCCGGTGGGGGTCATGGTAACCGAAGCATCAGCACTGAAGGACACCCTGGCTGAAACAGAACCCGATGTCCTGGTTGACTTCACAATAGCAACAGCCGCCGTTGAAACAATAAAGACAGCGGCGGAAGCAGGGGTTAACCTTGTCGTGGGGACCACAGGTTTTTCAGATGAGCAGATGAAGATAATAGAGGACTGCATTAAGAGGAACCGTGTGAAGGCCGTTATCTCACCGAACATGGCGGTGGGTGTCAATGTCTTCTTCAAGGTACTCAGGGACCTTGCACCGGTCCTCTCAGACTATGATGTTGAGATAATAGAGGCGCACCACCGCCACAAGAAGGACGCTCCCTCAGGAACAGCTGTACGTGCACTTGAGGTTATTGCAGAGTCAAGGGGTGTAAGCCCCGAGGTTGCCGTACATGGAAGGAATGGCCTTGTCGGTGAGAGGACCGATGATGAGATCGGTGTGCATGCAGTGAGGGGAGGGGACATCGTGGGAGACCACATCGTCCTCTTTGCAGGTGATGGTGAACGCCTTGAGATAGTCCACAGGGCCCACAGCAGACAGGCATTCATAAGTGGAGTTATGAGGGCGATAAGGTTCATTGAAAGCGCAGAACCAGGATGCATAGTCGATATGGGGGATGTGCTTGGCATAAATTGATGAAGGTGATATGATGGTTAATGTGGGTGTTTTAGGAGCTACAGGGATGGTTGGGCAGCGCTTTATTGAGATGCTTGAGAACCATCCGGAATTTGAACTCACCACACTGGCTGCATCGTCAAGGTCCGCAGGGAAACCCTACAGTGAAGCTGCAAACTGGTACCTTGACAGTGAGATGCCAGAATCTGTAAGGGACATTGAGGTCGTCGAGACCGACCCATCAAGTGTGGGTGATGTTGAAATACTCTTCTCAGCCCTACCTGCAGACATTGCAAGGAAGGTCGAACCCAGATTCGCAGAAAAGTATATCGTGGCATCCAATGCAAGTGCCATGAGGATGGAACCCGACGTGCCCCTTGTGATACCCGAGGTGAACCCGGAGTTCCTAGACCTCATCGAACTGCAGCAGAAAAAGAGGGGATGGGATGGATTCATAGTCACGAATCCCAACTGCTCAACCATAGCCCTCACACTGACACTCAAACCCATCTATGATAACTACAGTATCAGGAGGGTCTATGTGTCCACCATGCAGGCAGTTTCAGGGGCAGGATACAGCGGGGTGCCGTCAATGGCGATACTGGACAACCTCGTGCCCTTCATAGGTGGTGAGGAGGAGAAGATGGAAACAGAAACCCTCCACCTCCTGGGTGAACTGGATGAGGGTGTTGTAAAGCCCGCAGGCTTCGGTGTCAGCGCATCCTGTCACCGCGTCCCTGTTGTTGACGGGCACACGGAGGCAGTCTTCATAGAACTTGAGGATGAATTTGAACTTAAGGATGTCAGGGAGGCAATGGAGACGTTCCAGGGCCTTCCACAGAAACTTGGGCTCTACTCAGCCCCTGAAAAACCTGTAGTGGTGATGGATGAGGAGAACAGGCCCCAGCCAAGGATGGACCGGGACCGGGATGGTGGAATGGCTGTCACGGTGGGAAGACTCCGTGAGGACGCTGCATTTGAGAACAGCTTAAGGTACGTTCTTGTGGGTCACAACACTATCAGGGGTGCTGCAGGAGCATCCATACTCAACGCCGAGCTCATAAAGGAGATAATACTCTGAGAGTTAGAAAAGTACACGAACCCACAATACGCAGCCCTCACCGGGCTCATAAAGGAGATAATACTCTGAGAGTGGAATGCGGCCTATCCCGATGACATCCATTGATACATCCATCCTCTATTTTTTCAATGTAACCTTAAGCGCACCTCTTCTGGATTTCTTAATGCCGGTTATAACCTTTGCAGGCACACAGATCTTCTGGGTGATTTTATGTTCACTCATCTACCTCTTCGGCGACCATGAGGCAAAGGAAGCGGCATTCATGGCCATAGTAGCCCTCATGATAGGATTCCTTTTGAGTGAACTCCTCAAAGTGATGATTGCAAGGCCAAGGCCCTATGAGGTTATGGAATGGATAAGGTACTCCGGGGCTGCCGGCGGATACTCGATGCCATCCGGGCACACCGTTGCCGCCTTTGGAGGGTTCCTTTCACTCTCATTTAAACTTGGGAGGACGGCACTTTTCATTGCAGCAGCATCCCTTGTTGGCATCTCAAGGTTGTACCTTGGTGTTCACTACCCAAGTGATGTGGCTGCAGGTGCACTCATTGGAATTCTGTGTTCATTTATAGCCCTCCGGATAAATGAGAGGGTTAAATGTTTTGGTCTGTGCCGTTTTGAGATGTTGAAATGAATTCAGAAAACTTTTTAAGGTTAAATGCAAAATTTATATTAAAAGAGAAGCTAGTATCAGCGGATTCAATGGATATTCATGGTATATCGGGGAATAGGGTATGAGGTTCATCAGGGATTCAGAAAAGGAACAGCTCAAACTTCTTGTTAAGGCGTGCATGCTTGAGATAAGTAAACTCAAGATGGATCTCAGGAAGTGCCGTGAAGAATCAGACGACTGCAGCAGGGTCCGGGAGCTTGAGGAAACCCTGAAGATAAGGGAAAGGCGAATAACTGAACTTGAAGGGATCCTTGATGAGAAGGACAGAATAATAAAGGACCTCAACACCATTATAGCCGAGAGGGAGTCCTTGATAGCCGACCTGAAGAAATACAGGGATTATTTCCATGCCCTCACAGAGAAGCCTGAAAGGGACCTTACATCATTCCAGTCACAGATCTACCGGCTGCTGCCTGATGAAAAATCAACTGCAGAGGAACTGCTCAGCTTCATAAACGGAATAGGATTTAAGGACCTTAAACTTGAGAACATGGTCCAGATACTCAGGAACCTTGAGAGGAAGGGTTATTTCAAGTCATACAGGAAGGGTGATGAGACCCTCTGGGAGAAGGTGAAGAGGTAGATTATTCCAGCACTGCGAATACACGTGCAGGGGATGCTTCAGCCGCGGCGGCAAGGGGGACAGCAAACAACCTGAACCTTTCAGGGAGAAGCTCCGTGTTTTTTATGTTTTCAACTATCCACACACCATTTTTAAGGAGTTTCCTGTGTATCTCCATCTCGCCATGCCTGTCAACACTGGGCCCCTCCATGCAGACCCCCTTCACATCAGCATCCAGAAGTTCATCTGCAATTTCCATGCTCAGGAAGGGGTAGTTGATGAAGTAGTCTTCTGATCCCCATCTCGAGCTCCAGCCGGTCCTGACCACGGCAATACCCCCCGGGACATGACTTTTGATCCCCTCAGGGGATGTCAGAAAACCTGTTCCTGTGAGCCTCTCAAGGCTTATTGTTTCAACTGTCCCGGGGTATCCTGCATGCCTGGGGGCATCTATATGTGTGCCTGCGTGCATTCCCGCTTCAATCCTGCTAAGGATGTAATCATTCCGGGTTTCAAGTATCCTGACATGGGGGTCGCCTGGAAATACGGGCATCCCATCCTCAAACCGGTGGGTGAGGTCTATGAACTTCATGTTCCCTATTTTCTTCAGAGTAACACTTATTATTTGCTGTAAGGCTCTGATGGTTTATTCCTGCTTGCAGCATACTGCCTTCAGAGGCTGTACTCGCGGAGGGTTTCTTTCACCTTTGAAGCGTTCCGGTCCCAGTTCCTTACACAGCCAAGGGTATTTATTGTATGTGTTGTGTCTGCTGTCACCCATCCACGTCCACGTATCCATATCTGGACCCATACATGGGAGTACCAGTTTCCGCTTATGAACTTACAGTAACCGCGCACGTAACGTGCGGGTATACCGCTGGTCCTTGCAAGGGCCACCAGAAGGTGTGCCTGGTCGACACAGTTCCCGGTCCTGTATTTCAGTGTGCCTGTGGCACCGTAACGTGTCCTGTAGTAGAATGAGTAGTCAATGCTGTCACGCACCCATCTGAATATACTGTCCCCGGTGGCGTATGTTGTGTTCTCTGAGAGTTCACGTGCAAGGTAAACGATGTTGGGGTCGGTGACACTGCAGTGGGCTGTGGTTTTGAGGTACACCCTGAGGCTGGCTGGAACGTACCATGGTGAATTTTTAAGGTCCCTGTAATACCTGAGCTGTTTCTGGAGTGATGTGAAGGTGCTGTTGAGGGACCTGTACCTTGCCTGCAGCCTGAGAAGAGTGTTCCTGTTCCCTGTGAGCTTCATTTTCCTGAGGGTTGCATCCATCACTTTCCTGGTTCTTTTAAGTTTCAGTGTGATGCTCTTTATCCTGAGGTCAACGGTGTTTGAGTCCAGGCGGTATGCAACCCTGGGGATAGGGGTTTTGATGTTAACCTTCCCTGGCATTCCACCCTTACTGTACTTCCATGCACCGGTCTTTGAGAGGAGGTATACAGTGTTGTAGAAGTCAACTGTTCCACCATTGTAGCTTATGGTTGAGGGGCACCTGTTATGGGTTGCTGTGAAGTCACGGAGTTTGGAGGCTATCTCAAGGCACTTGCTGCGTGTAAATGTCCCTGAGATGCGCCTGATGTTAAGTGGAGGCGTACCCGGAGAGATCACCTTCACGGTAGCTGATCCGGTAAGTGCCCTGCTGAGGGCATAGGTGTAGGATGCAGGGTCAAGGGTACTGTTACGGACGGTTATGGTTTCAGGGAGTCTCTGATTTTTCTCCATAAAAGAGGTGACTCTGACGCTGGCTTCGAGAATTTCGGAGCTGTTTAAAACTTCTGAACCGTTTTCAACGGCACATGCACCTTCCAGGAGGATTAATATAATCAGGATCACAGGAAGGCATGCTTTTGTGGTCTTTTTTAGCATGTTACCACAAATTATATTTAAGTTTCATGATGGTGATAAATGTTTTTGAAAGGCTTTCAGACGGAACGCTGGAAAGAGGTTAATTTTGAAATTTATGATCTAACCGGGCGATTTTTCCGGTTCCTAGTTCCTATAATGATTAAAAGCATCATAGAGAATTTTAAGATGATTAAATTACAGAATTATTATTCAGTCCTGGAGTAATACCCTCTTTACTACTCTCTCATCTACTTTAAATATCCATCATCAGGGAATCATTGATGAGAATTTATTATCTTCCAGGAGAGGGGGTCATCATCCCACCTGAGAGCCCTTAAGATGAGAATTATAGTCACGATCAGGGAGTTGCTGAAAAGAATAGTTCAGAGGGATCTGGGCGCAGTGGGAGTTTCAAAACTGCCGTATGTCATTTATCTTTCATTACCACATGCACCGTAAAATATTTATAGAACCTCTAACCCATTGATAAATGCACATACTTACTGAAAAATTGAGGTGATTTATGATGGCACAGGAACAGCAGCCAATTCTTGTACTACCCGAAGGTACAAGCAGGTACCTTGGAAGAGACGCACAGAGGATGAACATACTTGCAGGTAAAATCCTTGCAGAAACAGTAAGGACAACCCTTGGACCAAGGGGTATGGACAAGATGCTGGTTGACTCCCTTGGGGACATCGTCGTAACAAACGATGGTGTTACAATACTCAAGGAGATGGACATCGAGCACCCTGCAGCAAAGATGCTGGTGGAGGTCGCCAAGACCCAGGAAGACGAGGTGGGTGACGGGACAACCACAGCAGTCATAATAGCCGGGGAACTACTCAAGAAGGCAGAAAACCTCCTTGAAATGGAGATCCACCCAACAATCATTGCAATGGGTTACAGGCAGGCCGCTGAAAAGGCCAAGGAAATACTCAACACAATTGCAATTGACGCAAGTGACAGGGACACACTCATAAAGGTCGCAATGACCGCAATGACAGGAAAGGGTACAGAAAAGGCAAGGGAACCACTTGCAGAACTCATAGTTGACGCTGTAAAACAGGTTGAGGAAGACGGCGAAGTTGAGAAGGATCACATAAAGATAGAGAAGAAAGAAGGCGCAGCCGTAGACGACTCAACCCTTGTACAGGGTGTAATAATAGACAAGGAAAGGGTACACCCAGGAATGCCTAAGAAGGTTGAAAATGCAAAAATAGCCCTCCTGAACTGTCCAATAGAGGTTAAAGAGACAGAAGTTGACGCTGAAATCAGGATAACAGACCCATCACAGATGCAGGCCTTCATTGAACAGGAAGAACAGATGATCCGTGACATGGTTGACAAGATAGTCAGCACCGGTGCCAACGTCCTCTTCTGCCAGAAGGGTATCGATGACCTTGCACAGCACTACCTTGCAAAGGCAGGCGTCCTTGCTGTGAGAAGGGTTAAAAAGTCTGACATGGAGAAACTATCCAAGGCAACAGGTGCAAGCATCGTTACAAACATTGAAGACCTTAGCGAAGAAGACATCGGTGAAGCAGGAGTGGTCTCAGAGAAGAAGATCTCAGGCGAAGAGATGATCTTTGTTGAGGAATGCAAGGAACCAAAGGCAGTCACAATACTTGTCAGGGGTTCAACCGAACACGTTGTAAGCGAAGTTGAAAGGGCCATTGAAGACGCTATAGGTGTCGTGGCTGCAACAGTTGAAGATGGTAAGGTTGTAGCAGGTGGTGGAGCACCAGAAATAGAGATAGCCAAGAGGCTCAAGGACTACGCTGATGCAATAAGTGGAAGGGAGCAGCTGGCAGTTTCAGCCTTTGCTGAAGCCCTTGAAATCGTTCCAAAGACCCTGGCAGAAAACGCAGGTCTTGACAGCATCGATGCACTGGTTGACCTCAGGGCAGCCCACGAAACCTCACCATACATGGGACTCGATGTCTTTGAGGGTGACATCGTTGACATGAACAAGGCAGGGGTCATTGAGCCACACAGGGTCAAGAAACAGGCAATACAGTCTGCAGCTGAAGCAGCTGAAATGATCCTGCGTATAGATGACGTTATAGCCGCATCATCCTCAGGTTCCTCTGATGAGGACATGGATGAAATGGGCGGCATGGGCGGAATGCCTCCAATGTAAGGGATATTCCCCACTCCCTTTTTAAATTTTTTTAGCGGCACTGTTTTTATCGGGTTCATGGATCTTTTTTATTGCTTCTGTGAAGATTAATCCGATTAAAAGGACCCAGGTTTTTCCTGGAGCTTATTTTGAGGGATCAGCCACATAATGGCCTCAGCTGATTAGCTGAATCTGATAGTATAAGAACAGGTCCTTCATGGTATTCTTCACATGAATCCTGCAGATATAAAAAATAAAATGCCGGCAGGGAATTCCCTATAAAAAGGAAGAAGCCTGCATATCTATTAAAAAAATGATAATCCTGGAGTTTCACTACGGTGAATCACCTTGTGAATATGTGAACCGCTGCGGTTCCACCGGTTCCACCAATGTTGTGGGTCATACCAACCTCAGCACCCTCAACCTGTCTTTCACCGGCTTCACCACGGAGCTGCCAGACCACCTCTGCTGCCTGGGCTATCCCTGTAGCTCCGAGGGGGTGTCCACGTGCCTTAAGGCCCCCTGATGGGTTCACGGGTATGTCACCGTCAATCCGTGTCATGCCCTCTTCAAAGGCCCTTCCACCTTCACCCTTCTCAACAAAGCCCAGATCCTCAACTGCAAGTATACCGTTTATACTGAAACAGTCATGGACCTCCACAAGGTCAATGTCTCCTGGTGTTAGATCAGCCATTTTAAACGCCCTGCGGGCAGCATGAACCGTTGCATCTATCCTTGTTATGTCCCTGCGGTCGTGGAGTGCAATTGTACCTGAAGCTTGTGCAGAGGCCTTAACATAGACGGGGGTGTCCGTGTACTCCCTCGCCATCTCAGCAGGGCAGAGTATGACGGCTGCGGCACCATCAGATATGGGTGAACAGTCAAGCAGTCTCAGGGGATCCGCAACCATGGTTGAACTCATAACCTGTTCAAGGGTGACCTTCATGGGGAACTGCGCCCTGGGGTTCTTTGAGGCGTTCTCATGGTTTATAACCGATACCATGGCAAGCTGTTCCCTGGTTGTACCGTACTCGTACATGTGCCTCCTTGCCATCATGGCATACAGTGAAGGGAAGGTGACACCCTGCTGGGCCTCCCATTCCTGGTCAGAGGCTGTTGCGATTGCCGGGGTGGGGTCAACGACATCGGTCATCTTCTCCACACCTGCAGCTATCACTATATCATGGTACCCTGAGGCAACGGCCATCACACCGCTCCTGAGTGCAAGGCCCCCTGAGGCACACGCAGCCTCAACCCTTGTTGAGGGTATGGGTGTGAGACCTGCATGGTCAGCGATGAGTGAGGAGATGTGTTCCTGTTTGATGAAGAGGCCGGCTGACATGTTACCCACGTACATGGCCTCAAGGTCAGCACCCTCAATGCCGGCGTCCTCGATTGCTCCGAGGCCGGCCTCTGTTATCATGTCCCTGAAGGAAACATCCCAGAGTTCTCCAAATTTTGTCTGTGAAACTCCAATAACTGCTACATCCCTCATTTTATCACCATATTAAGCCATCCTGAGTTTGCCCTTGAACTTGGCATAAACTGCATAATCAACATACCTCTTCTCTTCAATAACCTCACTTACAGAGGGCGCCAGTTCACGCTTCTCCTCAATTCCATCGGTCACCTCGATGATGAAGGCGTCGCTTCCAGCCCCTGAACCATAGGATACTGCAAGTATCCTGTCACCCGGGGATGCCACGTCAAGGGTTGCTGCAAGTCCGATTGGTGTTGCACCTGAGTAGGTGTTACCTATCACGGGTGTGAGGAGACCCGGTTTTACCTGCTCGCTTTCAAATCCAAGCTTCTTCGCAGCCTTGAGGTAGAATTTACCGTTTGGCTGGTGGAAAACAGCATAATCAAAGTCTGATGCGCTCATCCCACTTTTCTCCAGCATGCCCCTGGCAGCTCCAAGGACGTGTTTGAAGTAGGCCGGTTCCCCTGTGAACCTTCCTCCATGCCTGGGGTAGGGCATGCCCTCCCTCCTGTAAAAGTCTGGTGTGTCTGTTGTGAAGCTGTATGTATCTGTTATCTCTGCAAGGGTGTCTTCCTTTCCGATAACGTAGGCTGCTCCACCTGCTGATGCCGTGTATTCAAGGGCATCGCCTGGAGCTCCCTGGGCCGTGTCCGCACCAACCGCAAGACCATACTCAACCATATCTGAGTCTACAAGTCCCATACATGCCTGTATACCCGCGGTGCCTGCTTTACATGCGAACTCAAGGTCCGCAGCCGTCATCTGTGGTGTTGCTTCAATAGCCTCTGCAACGATTGTTGCTGTTGGTTTAACTGCGTAGGGGTGGGACTCTGAACCCACGTAGACAGCCCCGATCTTTGATGGGTCTATCTTACTTCTTTTAACAGCATATCTTGCAGCTTCAACTGCTATTGTGGCGGTGTCTTCATCCGGGCCAGGCACGGATTTTTCCTGCACCACAAGCCCCCTTGATATGGCCTGGGGGTCATCTCCCCAGACCCTGGCGATTTCTTCAACCTTTATTCTGTATGATGGAACGTAAACTCCATATCCAACGATTCCAGCCATGAGTATCACACCATAATATTAGTCTGGATCTTATTATTATCTAAAACCAAAGTATTTATCCCTTGCTCTACTATCCTACCTTCTACTATATATAGGTAGCAGCATAAAAGGAGGGGGTCTCAATGTATATGGTGCAGAAAATCAGAACAGAAACAGTTTTTATGCGGTTGCCGGGATTTGAACCCGGGTCGCGGGCTTGGAAGGCCCGAGTCCTAACCAGACTAGACTACAACCGCTATGCGGCGTCCGGGATTTGAACCCGGGTCGCTGGCGTGGCAGGCCAGTGTCTTAACCAGGCTGGACTAACGCCGCAAATTCGTAGGCATAGAAAAGATTTGAAATCATCATATATAAAGTTTTCTATTTATTCTCTCTGCCCCGACATGATAAAGGAGGGGCCACCATAAATAACAGATGCAGCTGAAGAGGAGGGCGCCGGATGCTGGAAAGGTATAAACTAAATAATCGGATGCTCGATAGGTTAGCCCTTCAGTAGTTCTGGGATGGTTAATGAGATGAATGGGGGAAAAAGATTTGTTGAGGTCGATGCCCTGAGGGGAATCGCTGTCATTATGATGGTGGCATATCATGCACTCTTTGACCTCGATTTCTTTTCAGTAACAGAGATAGACATGTCATCGCCACCTCTATGGCTTGCAGGGAGGCTGACAGCATTCCTCTTCATATTCATCGCAGGCCTCTCACTGAGCCTGAGCCATTCCCGCCGGATCCTTGAGGAAGATGCATCGTTCAGTGCCTACCTTAATCGGGGACTCAGGATTTTCGGGTACGGCCTCATAATAACCCTTGCAACATGGATATACCCAGGGGATGGTGTGATACTATTCGGGGTCCTCCACTTCATCGGAGCCGGGATTATACTCTCATACCCCTTTATGGGAAAACCATGGTTAGCCCTCATGGCAGCCTCTCTGTCCATCGCAGCTGGAATGATCCTCTCAGGTTTCAGGGCGGATTATCCATGGCTTTTATGGGCGGGGCTGAGACCACATAGCTTCTACAGCCTTGATTACTTTCCACTCTTTCCCTGGCTGGGCGTCATGCTGACCGGGATGAGTGCAGGGGATGTCCTTTACAGGGGATACAGAAGAAGATTTGACCTGGACACAGGGGCATTGCCCCTCAGCAAACCCGCACTTCTTGGCAGAAACTCTCTGAAAATCTATTTTATCCATCAACCGGTTATAATAATGATTATATTGGTATTAAACAGTTTTAGATAAGCTCTTCAGAGCCTGGAACGCATGCATTGGAGTATTCCATCTTCAGATCGCAGTTTCCAGCCTGAAGATGGAACGTTAGCGGCTCCATCTTAAAGACTTATATATTGAAACGTGTATATAGTATTGAAACGTGTATATAGAAGTTTCTCAAAAACTGGGATTAATGTTTTTTTTGAGATGAAAAATACTGTTAAGGGAGGTAATAGCACGGATACAAAGAAAGGATTTATCCTCAGCATTCTAATTGCACTTGCAGTTTATATAATACCCATGCCTGGTCTGAAGGCCTCAGGACATGCGGCTTTATCGCTTCTTGTTTTTGCGGTTTCAATGTGGGCAACCGAGGCCCTGCCACTCCCTGTAACCTCACTGATAATACTCTTTGCTCAGCCACTTATGGGTGTTGAGAGCTTTGAAAATGCGGTTATAGGCTTTGCGAACCCCATAATCTTCCTGATGATAGGCGGATTCATAATGGCTGAGGCCATAAGAAAGAGCGGTCTTGCCCAGCGCTTCACATATTACCTCCTGGGGAGACTTGGAGCCTCCCCTGAGAGGGGCCTCATGGTAAGCATATTCTCAACCGGTATCCTCTCTGCATGGATTGAAAACGTTGTTGCCTTTGCAATGCTGCTGCCCATCATAAAGGAGATAGTTGACCTCATGGGGTGCAGGGATCCCCAGCATGGAAGGAGTAACTATGCAAAGGCCATGATACTCGGAGCATCCTTCGGATCCCTTGCAGGGGGCTTCGGGACAGAGATAGGAACAGCACCCAACCTCATGGCAGCCGCATACACAGGAATACCCTTCCTTAACTGGATGATCTTCGGGTTACCACTGTCCCTGGTCATGCTGGCCGTTATATGGTTCCTACTGATGAGAATATTCCCCGCAGAAGTAAAGGCCATTGAGAACATCCAGGAACTCATCGGCGACAGGGTTCAGGGACTTGGAGCAATGGGCAGACAGGAAAAACTCAGTGCAGCCATCCTGCTTTTCGCAATATTCCTCTGGGTTACGGCATCCTGGACAGGGATTAACAGCTACTCTGTTTCACTCATCGCCGCGGTCATGTTCATATCATCCGGTGTGATAACCTGGAAGGATGCCCAGAAGAACATTGACTGGGGCCTCATAATATTCTTTGGCGGCGCCCTCTCCCTGGGAAGCGCCCTTCTAAAGACAGGGGCTGCCGCATGGCTTATCAATGACATTGTAAGGATGCTGGGCTCCAGTCCACCAGTCCTCCTGGTCATGCTGCTGCTGATGACCGTGGCGGTACTCATAACCCAGGTGATGTCAAACATAGCACTCTCAGCCATACTCGTACCCCTTTCCGTGACCCTTGCAGCTGCACAGGGACAGCCAGCAGGAATATACGCCGTTCCGGTTGCAATAGCATGTTCACTCTCATTCATGCTCCCGATGGCGGATCCAACAGTTGCAATGGCATACGGTACAGGATACGTTAAGCTGAGGGACATTCCAAGGGCAGGGATACCCCTAATAATTGTAGGCGTCATACTTACGGTGCTTGTCATAACGACACTTGCAACTCCATTCCTGGGATGAAATTGGATCCCTGCCTGATTTATTCATTTTCAGCCGTTAATTAATTTTTAAGGAGCTCCTCAACGGGTGAGAGGTCCATGTTGTTCTCCACTATCTCAGCCAGTCTGTCAAGGGAGAACCTCCGGGAGTCCCTGAAATCATCCCTGTCATAGTCAAGGGGTTCCAGGCCCCTCTGCTCCCTGAGGATGTTTGTGAAGTACCTCCTGAACCTGAAGTTATGGAATATGCCATGGAAGTAGGTTCCCGCAACATTTCCATCAACGGCACCATCAAAGCCGCCGTCACGCAGGTTCCCTGAACCCTTCTCCACCCTTATAAGGGGTTTCACGTCACCCAGAACTGTGGTGCCCTCATGAAGCTCATAGCCCTCAACGGTTTCACCCCCCAGACCATGGAAGAGGCCTCCCCCAATGATTTCACCGTGGCTCTGTGAGATTATCTTACCATCCCCTGTAAAGACGGTTTCACAGTCAAGGAGGCCAAGTCCCTCCACGGTTCCATGGGCTGATTCATGGCCACCATCATCAACCACTCGTCTGCCGAGCATCTGAAACCCGCCACATATACCGAATACCGGTATATCCTGGCTCAGTTCCATGATTTCATGGGCAAGGCCCGTCTCATGGAGGTGGATGAGGTCTTTTATGGTGTTCCGGGTCCCGGGGATTATGATGGCATCCAGGTTGTGGAGGCTGTCACCGGCCTCGATGAGTTTCACTGAGACATCCTCTTCATATTCAAGGGGGTCGATGTCCGTGAAGTTCGATATCCGGGGGAGCCTGATGACACCAACCTTTATTTTTCCCTTCCCGCGATATTTCCTGTCTGCCAGGGATGCTGAATCCTCCTCAGGGAGTCTGAGGGCCTCATCGTAGGGCAGGACACCTAGGACAGGGACACCTGTAATCTCCTCTATCCTTTCAATACCGGGCATGAGGATGTCCAGGTTGCCCCTGAATTTGTTTATAACAACACCCTTTATCCTTGACCTGTCACGTTCATCAAGGAGCATGAATGTTCCTGCAATGGATGCGAAGACACCTCCACGGTCTATATCCGCAACAAGGATGACATCTGCATCTGCAAGGTGGGCTATCTCCATGTTGGCAAGGTCCCTGTCCCTCATGTTTATCTCTGCAGGAGAACCCGCACCCTCAATTACAATGAGGTCATACCTGGACTTCAGGTATTCAAGGGACTCCTTTATGGCTTCAAGGGCTGTTCCCCTGAAGTCCACCTGGTATTCATTGAAGTTCATGTTCCCTACCGGCCTCCCATGAACTATGACCTGGGATGTGAAGTCCTCCTTGGGCTTGAGGAGCACCGGGTTCATGTGATGTGATGGCTCTATGCCAGCTGCTTCAGCCTGAAGGACCTGGGCTATTGCTATCTCCCGGTTCTCGGAGGTTGTGAATGAATTGAGTGACATGTTCTGGGATTTGAAGGGGGCTACACGATACCCTCTCCTTGAGAATATGCGGCAGAGGGCGGCGACAAGGACGCTTTTACCTGCACTGGATGATGTGCCCTGAACCATTATACACCTTGAACTCATGGATACACCACTTGGTAGGGGGTTATTTAATCTGGTGGTTCTGTCGCATTCCTTAAATCAACAGCAACAGATACACTACTAGATGATTACTAGTCTGAATTTGTGGGTTCCTGATATAAAACTTCAGTGTCTGACATCAATCTTAAATACTAACTAACACAATAATTATTAACAGGATATGGATGGAGGTTTATGAGATGTCCAATGATTCTGCTGAAGTTCTATCATCCGATGAGTTACTATCAATCTTTAAGACCGTTATAATGAACAGCCCCGACGGGATAATCACGGTCAACGAGGACGGGGTTATTATCTTCTCAAATCCATCTGCAGATAGAATGTTAGGCTATGAAACCCTCATGGGTAAAAAATTGATGTCATAGTCCCTGAGGGCCTCAGGGATGACCTCCACCAGAAGATGAGGGACTACAGGGCCCGGGGCGAACATGAACTGGCAGGCAAGGTCTTTGAAACCGTCTCATTAAGGGCGGACGGGACAGAGTTCCCTGTTGAGATGAGCCTCAACCCCTCAAGAAGTCAGGGGAGACTCTTTCTAACTTCAATCATAAGGGACATCTCAGAAAGAAAAAAGATGGAACTTGAGGTCCTTGAAAGGGAGGAACAGTTCAGGGACCTCTTTGAGAATGCCAATGACATGATACAGGCCGTTACCCCTGATGGAAAATTTTTATACGTTAACAGGGCATGGAAGAAGACCCTCGGCTACACTGAAGGTGAACTTGAGAACCTGACAATCTTTGATGTGATACACCCTGATAAGGTGGATGAGTGCCGTGAACTCTTCAGGAGGGTCATGTCAGGCGAGAACATCCCAATCATTGAGACGGCCTTCATAACAGCTGATGGCGAGAAGGTATTCGTTGAGGGTAACGTCAATGTTAAGATGAGTAACGGGACCGTGGAGTACAGCAGGGCAATATTCAGGGATGTTACAGAGAGGATGAAGTTTCAGAGGGAACTTGAAAGGATGGCATCCATTGTTGAATCTGCAGGGGATGCGATTGTCAGCTATGACCTTGATGGCAGGATAATGGACTGGAACAGGGGTGCTGAAGAGATATACGGTTACGGTGCAGATGAGATTAAGGGAAAAAATGTCTCCATCCTCATGGATGATGAGGAGTTTGAAAGGCTCAGGTGCCTCATTGAGGAGGTGAAATCTGGCGGAGTGGTTTCAAACTTCGAAGCAAAACGTATAAGGAGTGATGGTGAGACGATCTGGGTCTCAATTTCCATGTCACCCCTCAGGGATTTTGAGGGTAACATAATTGGCGTTTCCACCATTGCAAGGGATATAACAGAGATTAAGAGGACCGAGGAGGCCCTCAGGGCAAGTGAGGAGAAGTACAGGAAGATAGTTGAAAAGTTCATACAGAACGCCCTTGCCCTGATATCTGAGATTAACCGCTGATATTCCCCTATCCGGATCCAGCAGGGTCCTTGAAATGTTTCCCGCCTATCTGGTTCTAATTCAGGGAGCGTAATCAGGACGGTGATGGATACCTTTATAAGTGGAAACCCCATATATTAAAATAAAAATTTGTAAGTAAAATATTTTAAGTAGAAGAAGGTGACTATTATACATCGTGACTTTATTTTAACCACTTCACTTAATGGAGGCATTTGAATAGAAATGAAAACCACCATTAAAAACTCCAGAGTTGAGGAAAAGGTTTCATATGAAAGCAGTGACAGTAAAAAAGAAGAGTCACAGGCATCCCTTTCATATGAAACATCAAAGGATATAAATGTCCCTGAAAGGCTTATAAATCAGATTATAGGTCAGGAAGAGGCAGTCGAGACCATAAAAAAGGCTGCTGAACAGAGACGTAACGTACTTTTAATAGGTGAGCCTGGTGTGGGTAAATCCATGCTTGCAAAGGCAATGGCCGAGCTGCTGCCACGTGAAAGGCTCCAGGACATACTCGTATACCCTAACATAGAGGACCCTAACAACCCCCTCATAGGAACCGTCCCTGCAGGTGAGGGGAGGAAAATCGTAATGAACCATAAGAACAAGGCAAGGGCACAGGATGAGAAGAAGAATCTCTTCATGATGCTCATAATATCCTTCATCCTTGTCCTTGGCTTCATGGTTCAGCAGTTCCTTGCAGCCATCATAGCGGCAGGCATAGTCTTCCTTGCAATGCAGCAGTTCAGGCCAAGGAAAACCGTGATGGTCCCGAAACTCCTGGTGAACAATGAGGGCCGTCAGGTAGCACCCTTCGTGGATGCAACCGGTGCCCATGCCGGCGCCCTCCTGGGGGACGTGAGACACGACCCCTACCAGTCAGGCGGCCTTGGGACACCGGCCCATGAACGTGTGGAGGCAGGGATGATACACAGGGCCAACAAGGGTGTTCTCTACATTGATGAGATAGGCACAATGAAGATGAAGACCCAGCAGGAGCTCCTCACAGCCATGCAGGAGAAGAAATACTCCATCACGGGTCAGAGTGAAACAAGCAGCGGTGCAATGGTCCGTTCGCAGGCAGTACCCTGCGACTTCGTCCTGGTGGCCTCAGGGAACCTCCAGGTACTTGAGGGGATGCACCCCGCCCTCAGATCCAGGATAAGGGGATATGGATACGAGGTTTTCATGAAGGATTCAATGCCCGACACACCTGAAAACAGGGATAAGCTCGTCCAGTTCGTTGCACAGGAAGTTGAAAAGGACGGAAGAATACCCCACTTCAGCAGGGAAGCCATAAAGGAGATAATAAGGGAAGCCCAGAGGAGGGCCGGTAAGAAGGACTCCCTCACACTCAAACTCCGTGAACTCGGCGGCCTTGTGAGGGCAGCTGGTGACATTGCAAAGAGCAGGGGAGCCGAAATCGTTGAACCAGAGGATGTGGTGGAGGCCAAGAAGCTTTCAAGGACCCTTGAACAGCAGATTGCCGACAGGTACATTGTACAGAAGAAAAAATACAGCGTCTTCAAATCAGAGGGCGGCGAGGTCGGCAGGGTTAACGGCCTTGCAATAATCGGTGACCGCAGCGGAATCATACTTCCAATAGCGGCCGAGGCAGCCCCGGCCCAGAGCAAGGAAGAGGGGAGGATCATAGCCACAGGGAAACTCGGTGAGATTGCAAGGGAGGCCGTGCAGAATGTCAGCGCACTCATAAAGAAATACACGGGCACAGACATATCCAACTACGATATACACATACAGTTCCTCCAGGCCTATGACGGTGTGGAGGGTGACAGTGCAAGTGTCTCGGTTGCAACCGCAGTCATATCCGCCCTTGAGGAGATACCAGTGGACCAGTCGGTGGCACTTACAGGGTCACTGAGCATAAGGGGGGATGTGCTCCCTGTTGGTGGAGTTACAGGTAAGATCGAGGCGGCTGCAGAGGCAGGCATAAAGAAGGTCCTCATACCGGCATCCAACATGGGGGATGTTATGATAGAGAAGAAGTATGAGGATAAGATTGAAGTAGTCCCTGTTGAAACCCTCGGGGACGTCCTTGAACACGCCCTCATAGGCAAGGGCAAGGAGAGCCTCCTTGAAAGAATGCAGAAGATAAGTGACATGGTGCCCTCAATAATTAAGAAGCCCGCCATGCACTGAATTCAGGGATATCTGTCCCTGATAAATTATTTTTTCTGGATTAAGTGGTGAATTTTGCTATTCTTAGGCTATGCCATTAAAATTAATTTATTTCAGGGCCCCTGCAATCAGTGGAGCCACAGAGATGTCGCTGACCTCAGACGTCAGTGTGTCCGTTGCAATAACATCGTCCACCCCTGCGGAGAATATCTTTATGAGGGCATCCTCGACAAGGACCGGGTGGACGCAGCAGACGGTTATGCTTGATGCCTGGTTTTCCCTCAGTATACCGGCAGCGTTCACTATGGTGCCACCTGTACTTATGATATCATCCACCACCACAGCGTCCATACCTGCAACATCAAGGTCCTTCACACGGGTCTCAACGACCTCGGGTGAGAGCCGCACCTTCTCCATATAGTCGCATTCACAGCCAAGTATACCGCTCACCTCCCTTGCATGTCCAAGGGCGCCCCTGTCAGGGGCTATCACAACAGGGTCATCCAGAAGACCCGAAATGTGGTCTGCGATGAGGGGCATTGCAGAGAGTTCCCTTACAGGGATGCTGAAGAATTCACTGAGGCAGTTCTCATGGAGGTTAACGGTAACGAGTTCATCTGCACCGGCAGCTTCGATCAGCTCTGCAACAATCCTTGCAGAAACCGCCTCCCCGCTCTTGAAGCGCCGCTCCTGCCTCCCGTAACCAAAGTAGGGTATCACTGCACGTACACGCTCAGCTCCAAGGTCCCTGAGGTTCTTTATCATGAACAGGAGTTCCATGAGGTTCTCATCATGGGGGTGCCCTGTTGACTGTATAACCGTGACCTCACCCTGGACATCCCCCTTCACCCTGATGTAACGTTCACCATCAGGGAATTTACGGGTCTCAACCGGACATAGATGATCATCAAGTAAATCTGCAACCTTAGCAGCGAGTTTCTGCGATGCTGAACAACCTATTATCATAAAAAACCACCTTGTAATCATTGACAATTTTTATATACATACTTTTATTAATTCTAATTATAAAATTTTGTCAGATATTCCCGTCCAAGAGGTGAAGTGCTTGCATGAACTATCAATGGCCGATGCAATTGTAAGGACAGTTATCGATGCAGCCGAAAAGAATGATGCCGTGGAGGTCCTTGAGGTTACCGTTGAAATCGGCCAGATGACTCTTCTGAACCCGGAACAGATAAAATTCATGCTGGATGTCCTCAGTGAGGACACCATCCTTGAGGGGGCCCGGTTCAACATAGAGGTCGTTCCGGTTGAGATCGAATGCACCTGCGGATATGAGGGTGCTGTGGATACCGATGAACTTAACCATCTGGCCCCTGTGGTGAGCTGTCCCAGCTGCGGAGGCCATGAATTCCATGTTAGGGCTGGAAGGGAGTGTAACGTTAAAAATATAAAGATAGAAAAGAGGGATTAGGAGGAATTCAATGCACAAGATAGCAGAGGTTGAGATTCAGAATGATATTCTCCTTGCAAACAGAAAACTCGCAAAGAAAAACCAGAGACGCCTTGACAGGGCAGATGTATTCGCGGTCGACTTTCTCGGGGCCATAGGGTCCGGGAAAACAACACTCATCGAGAAGTTAATTGAGAACATGGACCGGAGGGTTGCTGTTATAGCAGGGGACGTTATAAGCAAATTCGACGCAGGAAGATTCGAGAAGTACGGAGTCCCGGTGGTGGGGCTTAACACAGGGAAGGAGTGCCACCTGGACGCACACCTCGTTGAACACGGACTTGATGACATCCCCCTTGAGGAGGTGGACATCCTCTTCATAGAGAACGTGGGAAACCTCATATGTCCCGTTGACTTCGACCTTGGATCCCATATGAGGATTGTTGTTGTGAGTTCAACCGAGGGTGATGACACCGTTGAGAAGCACCCCCTCATATTCAGGGAGGCTGACCTTGTAGTTATAAACAAGGCGGACCTTGCAGATGCCGTGGGGGCTGACATCGATAAGATGGTGGATGATGTTAAAAAACTTAATCCTGATGTCAGGGTAGTTAAAACAAGCCTTAAGACAGGTGAAGGACTTCAGGATGTTATTGAATCAATTGAAGAGGCAATGTCCAATTAATTCATTCTTTTCAGGCCGGTGGTTCGATTGAAGATATGGATTGATATCACAAACGCCCCCCATGTAAGGTTCTTCAGGGATGTGATCACCCACTTCCAGGATGAGGGAGAGGATGTGATCATCACCGCACGGAAGTTCGGGGATATACACAGGCTCATGGACCTCTTTGGATTTGAATTCACATCCATAGGTAAACACGGGGTTACCCTTGATGAGAAACTCATTGAGAGTACAAGGAGGGCTTATGAGCTTTCAAAGTTCATCTCCGAGGAAAAACCGGATGTCGGTCTGTCAAAGCATTCAATCGAACTGCCAAGGGTCACCTTCGGTCTGGGAATCCCCAGCGTATATGTGCTGGATAATGAACATGCCCTGGCAGCAAACAGGCTCACCCTTCCCCTCTGCGATCACATCATCATGCCCGAGGTCATAGACCTCTGGGATATAATGAAGACCGGCGGGGATCCCAACGTGATAACCAGGTACCGGGGCACATCAGAGATCATACACTTCCAGAACTTTGAATACAATGAGAACATCTTTGAGGACCTTGGACTTAAACTTGAAAGGGAGAAGACCATACTGATGAGGCCGGAGCCCTCCCTTGCATCATACCTTGATGCCGACTGCCATGAATCGGTACTCACCCCAATAGTTGAGATACTCAAGGACTATGCCAACATACTCATAATCCCCAGGTTTAAGGAGCAGGCGGATATATTCAGAGGATATGACAACGTGACAATAATCAGGCCCCCGGTTGATACATTCAGCCTCATGAAGAGGTGCGACCTTGTAATCGGTGCCGGGGGGACCATGAACCGTGAAGCAGCACTCCTGGGGACACCTGTGATATCATGTTACCCTGGAAAGCCCCTCTCGGTGGATAAATTTTACATCGAGAACGGTTTGATGGTGAGATCAACCGATGTTGATGAGATTGTTAACACTGCACTGCGGCTCCTTGTATCCGAGAAGAAGGCAAAGGAGATTAAAACAGACGACCTCTTCAGGATAATAGTTGAAAGTGTCTATGCCGCGGCTAATAACGAGTAGATGCTGTGTATAGGGACTCTGAAAGCAACTGATACGAAATATTGTCCTTATTAACAGCTTAAATCTTAGAACTAGAAATGGAATGGACTGGCCGGGATTTGAACCCGGGGCCTCCGCCATGCCAAGGCGACGCTCTACCAACCTGAGCTACCAGCCCTAACAAAGTATACATTAAGTCTTTTCATATTTAAACTTAATGCTTCATGGTGGCATTACAGGCCTGTGCTTAATATGATATGGATGCATGGATGATGAGTTCTGATAATCGGACAGGTTATGATGGAGAGTTTGTGGGGTGTATGAATTGATAATAAGAAATGTCAGGGAGGATGACTTCCTGGCCATAGCCGAACTTGCAGAGAAATGTCCCCCCATGGTGACGGAGAGGAACTCAATTTACCATATATTCACAAGGTTCTTCAGTGAAACATCCTTCATAGCCGAGGATGATGGTGCTGCAGGGTTCATCCTGGGTTTCATATCACAGTCTGACCCTTCTGAAGCCTACATCCACCTACTCTGCACCGCACCATCCCACAGGGGAACCGGACTTGCAGATGAACTCCTCCAGACCTTCATTGACACGGTCAAATCCAGGGGCGCCGGGAAGGTCCTCCTGATAACAAAACCCGTAAACCAGAGAGCAATAAGATTTTACCTCAGGAATGGCTTTGAACATGTTGAATCAGGCAGGATGGTTGAATCAGGCCCTGTTAGGGCTATAGCTGATTATAACGGTCCTGGAGAAGACATGGTCCTTTTCAGGAGGTTTATATGATCCCGGAAAAAACTTTTTATTGTGGTCATCAATATATGATGTAGATCAGAAAACAATTATCCGGAGGATTAAATTGGCCCTTATACCGCAGAATCATCTTCAGTTGATAGTCGAGGTCGGCATCATACTCTACGCTGCAATGATATTCCTGCTTAACCTCGCCCCGATTTCCCTGAGCCTTGTACTCTTCATCTGCATCGTACTGGGGATAGGATTCAACGTAATATTTGGACTGGATGTTGTGGCACTCTTCATGTCCTTCGGCCAGAGCGAGTTCACCCATCCCTTCGGACCCATAGCCCTCCTTGCAGCAGTATCATCACTTTCAGCCCTTGCAATAATGGAGGATGTGGGGGTGGATACCGGTGGACTCCGTGGCTTTGTATACATACTTATGCTGGGCATAACGGTATTCGGGGGCCTCATGCACAGGTCATTCCTCCTTCTGTGGCTCCTGGGTCTCATGGTGGGGCTTTTCCTCATCTCAAAGTCCATGAGGAGCAGGTCAATCATAACATTAAAGAGGGTGGCTGCCTTTGCACTGGTGGCAGTTGCAGGGTTCGGGGGCCTTGAACTGCTTTCAAGGATCCTTGGGATGCCTGTTCTAAGCCCACTCCTCCGCCTTGAGAGGCTTGAGAATTTCTCAGTACCCAGCATCAAGATGGTGATTAAGAACACCACACTACTGGGCCATAATCCCATGTCATCCTACTGGGGTGAACTATCCAGGGGATTTGCCGATGGTTACATCTCACTTCCACTCCAGCTCATACTCTTTTTCGGCCTTCCCTTCCCGGTCTTCTACGGCATACTGGTTAACAAGAAGGATGTAATAGATTACATGGTCCCGGGCATATTTGGATGGGCATACGACTTCGGTTATGTTACCCTCTTCTTCCTTTTAATCTGGTGCATGGGCATCATTATCCTGGGCCTCAGGGTGCTCAGCATGTACCGTGAGAAGAGGGAGAAGGGTGTTAGAAGTTACCTTGGCAGGGAGGCTCTCCTCACAGGGGCCCTTGCAGCCTTCATATCCCAGGCCATAATAGGACTCTTCATAATAAACAGGACCATAAATGGAACAGCCCTCCTGACATTCATATTCCTGAGTTCACTCATATTTGCAAATTCCTTTGGACTGAAAGAATAAAATAAATAGGGAGCTTATAGATGAAAAAAACTTTAATCTTACTTGGATGTCCTGAGTCACCTGTCCAGATCCCCCTGGCACTTTACACATCACACAGACTCAGGGAGAAGGGGTTCAGTGTTACACTCACAGCCAACCCCGCGGCGATAAGGCTAATCCAGGTGGCTGACCCAGAGGGGATATACACTGGGGAACTCAAGGACCTTGAATCCTGCCTCGAGGGATTATCTGAGGGTGACTACGAATTCCTTGTGGGATTCGTGCCCAATGATGCTGCGGCAGCATACCTCATAACCTTCGCAGGCATACTGAACACACGGACCCTGGCAGTTGTATTTGAAAGGGATGCAGGGGTCCTTGAGGAACTTGTGGATGAGATAATGGATGGCTCGGATGCAGAGGTGATAGCCGCAAGGGCGCACCACAACCCGGCTCCCCTCAGGGTTAGGATAGACAGATTCATGGAGGAACTCTGATGTCATTCTGCATAGAGACCTACCTGCAGCAGTCCGAGGACTACGAGATACACCTCTCAAGGGCTGGATTCAGGGAATGCGCAAGACTCATCGAGGAGAAGGCGAAGACAGTTATACACATAAAACCCGGTGAAAAGATCCTCGGCGCAAGGATAATAGGCATACCCCCGGTCCCCATAGGCATAGACACTGGAAGGTCAACGGTGATGATGCCATACACCAAGCCATGCTATGGAACCGCGGTTATCGAGGTACCCGTGGATGAGGATGAAATCAGGAAGATACTCCAGATGGGAGAGAAGGAATAAAAGGTGAGGGCAGTTTCCGGTGGCGTGGGAGTGGAGTATCATGGGGTTGGAGGATAAACTGATCACAACGGTCGTTGGAAGTTACCCTGCGGTTCCCAGGGGACCGCGGACCCTGATGGAGAAGATAAGAAACATAACAGGGTCCTATGACCCCTTCAGGCCCGCGGTGAGGACCGCAGTTGAGGACCAGGTCAGGGCTGGCATCGATATAATCTCTGATGGACAGGTACGCGGGGATATGGTCGGATACTTCGCAAGGGAAATAGGGGGCATGATGATAGAGGACGGAGTCCCGGTCATATTCTCAAGGATAACACCACCATCACACCCCATAGGTGCCGATGACCTCATATACGCATCAAAAATCTTAAGAAAACTTAGAAGGGATGAATCAGGTGGTGTTAAGGGTATAGTGACAGGCCCATCAACCATGGTCCATGCATCAAGGATAGAGGGATTCTACGACACTCATGGAAGAGAAAGGGCAGTAATGGACATGGCGGAGGCCCTCAGGTATGAGGCCATGAGCCTTGAAGCCGCAGGCGCATGCATGATACAGATAGATGAACCCTTCCTATCAACAGGGATGGTTGATATGAAAACCGCCAGGAGGGCCGTTAACCACATAGCAGACTCCCTGGAGGTTGAAGTAGCCCTCCACGTCTGCGGAGATGTAAGGGGAGTCCTTGGGGATCTTCTGAGATTCAGGGTGGATCTTATAGACCTTGAATTCGCAGGAAACCCATCCAACATTGAAGTCCTGGCCGATAAATGGAGGGGTGATAAAAAACTTGGCCTTGGATGTGTTGATACAAGGACAGAGAGGATTGAACCGGTGGATGAGATAAGGAACATTATAAGGAGGGGTGCCGATATAGCTGGAGAGGAGAACCTCCATGTGGATCCTGACTGCGGGATGAGAAAACTCTCAAGGGACGCGGCACTCAACAAACTTAGAAACATGGTGAAGGCGGCTTCCATGTGAGGTGGGTTCCAGATGGCCTATGAGATAACGGTTGATGAGATTGCAGATGGATGGAAGAAACTGGTAAGGATGATAATGGATGAGGGAAGGGAGATAAGGGATGAGAGAGGATCCCTTACAAGGGAACTCATGAATACGGTTGTAACCATAAGAAAACCCCTCGGCAAATCCGGGGACTTCTACCACATCCCTGCAGGTTCACCTGCAAATATAAGGGTCCCTGAGGGTTACTTCTGGAGCGGTGAAAAGCTCGAGAAGTACTCCCAGCAGTTCCTGTCACCTGAAAGGAAGGGATTCATATACACCTATGGCAACCGCCTCAGATCCTACTTCGGAGTGGACCAGGTTGACGAGGCAATAAAGAGGCTTAAAAACTGTGGAGAGTCAAGGAGGGCCACCATGGTAACATGGGACCCTGTAAAGGACACGGGATCCGATGAGGTCCCCTGCATGATCCTCGTTGACTTCAAGTTAAGGGATGGTAAGCTCCATACCACGGCCCTCTGGCGAAGCCATGACATCTACGGTGCATGGTTCCCCAACGCAGTTGGACTGGCATACCTTGCAGATTACGTTGCATCCGGGGTCGGTGCCGGGGTCGGCCCCATAACAATACATTCAATTAGCGCTCATATATATGAGGTTAACTTCAAAGAAGCAGAAGAGGTGATTTAATGGTAAGTGTGAACATGGAGGCAAAGAAGATCGTTGACAGAATGATAGCAGGTGCAGATGACCTTAAAATAAATGTGGACACCCTTGAGAACGGTTCCACGGTCATTGACTGCGGGGTTAACGTTGATGGAAGCATAAAGGCAGGTGAACTGTACACAGCGGTATGTCTCGGAGGCCTTGCAGACGTGGGCATATCAATTCCAGGCGACCTCTCGGAGAAGTTCGCCCTCCCATCAGTCAAGGTTAAAACAGACTTCCCTGCAGTATCAACCCTGGGTGCCCAGAAGGCAGGATGGTCAGTGAGCGTAGGGGACTTCTTCGCCCTCGGATCAGGACCAGCAAGGGCACTGGCACTCAAACCATCAGAGACCTATGAGGAGATAGGATACAGGGATGAAGCAGACACAGCCATACTCACACTGGAGGCAGACAAGCTACCAGGAGAGGATGTTACCGACATGATTGCAGAGGAATGTGATGTCTCAGCAGAGAACGTCTACGTACTGGTTGCACCAACATCATCCCTTGTTGGCTCCATACAGATATCAGGCCGTGTGGTTGAGAACGGTACCTACAAGATGCTTGAAGCCCTCCACTTCGATGTTAACAAGGTCAAATACGCTGCAGGTATAGCTCCAATAGCACCGGTAGACCCTGACAGCCTCAGGGCAATGGGTAAAACCAATGACGCCGTCCTTTTCGGTGGAAGAACCTACTACTATGTTGAATCAGGGGAAGGAGACGACATAAAGTCCCTTGCAGAGAACCTCCCATCATCAGCATCAGAGGGCTATGGTAAACCATTCTACGATGTCTTCAAGGAAGCAGACTACGACTTCTACAAGATCGACAAGGGCATGTTCGCACCCGCAGAGGTTGTTATAAACGATCTCAGGACAGGGGAAGTCTTCAGGGCAGGATTCGTTAATGAAGAACTCCTAATGAAATCCTTCGGGTTATAAAACCCTATAATCATTTTTTATTTTTCAGGGGCCTTGAAAGGGATGAAGCCCATCTCCATATCCCGGTGCACCTCCTATGACCCTGATGAGGTGGAGACGGCAATCAGGGAATGCCTCCAACTCCTGGGCGGAGCAGGAAGGTTTGCATCAAGGGGGGACAGGGTACTGCTCAAACCAAACATGCTGATGGCGGCAACGCCTGAGAGGCATGTTACAACACACCCAGCAGTCGTTGAGGCCACGGCCAGGGTCTTCATTGATACCGGTGCAGAGGTCAGAATTGGTGACAGTCCAGGAGGATCCTTCAGGAACATAGAGAGGTTCTGGAGGGCCACCGGAATGCTGGATGTTGCAGGGCGGCTTGATATTGAACTTGTGAACTTCGAGGCTTCAGGTTCATACATCATCCAGGGCTACCCGGTATCAAGGCCCGTCATTGACAGTGATGTGGTGGTGAACCTCCCCAAGATAAAGACCCACAGCATGACCATCTTCACATGTGCGGTTAAGAACATGTACGGCGCCGTCCCTGGATTCAGAAAGGCGGAATACCACAGGGAACACCCAAGGCCCTCTGATTTCGCTGAGAGGCTCCTTGAGATCTACAGGATCACGGCACCGTCCATCACCCTCGTTGATGGGATAACAGGCATGGAGGGTAACGGGCCATCAGGCGGAACACCCAGGGATATAGGCCTTATACTCGGATCAGAGGATGCCATGGCCCTTGATGTCTACATACCATGGATACTGGGGATGGATCCTGAAAGGATACCTGTTAATGCAGCGGCCAGGAGGATGGGTCATCACAGGGACCCTGATGACGTGGAGGTCCTTGGTCATGAACCAGAAAGGATTGAAGATTTCAGATGGCCATCAAACATTTACTACACACTTGACCTCCTTCCCTCGGGACTTGCAAGGGCCCTTATGAGGTTATGGTGGTCAAGACCAGCCATAGACCCTGATAAATGCAGAAACTGTAACCTGTGTGTTGAGAGCTGTCCGGTGGATGCATTAAGTCCTGGGGTGATAATCCCAGAGTTTGATTACGGTGAATGCATCAACTGCCTATGCTGTATGGAGGTCTGTCCCCATGCAGCATTCTATCAGGATAAGAGCTTACTCTACAGGCTCACAGGAAGGTTCTCAGGGATACTTAAATAGGAGCACTCAGCACCCTTTACAGTTGTTTATGCACCTGTATTGGATAGGAGTCTTTCAGTGCCCGGGGCGGCAGGGATGATAAATATTATTAGATTTTTTACTTCCTCAGTGTTCAGCGACAAAACGGTAGAACTGCGGCAGGGATGATAAATATTATTAGATTCTACAGCTAAAATATGGTTGGAGGTGCTTTAATGGAATTCTATACAGAGGAAATTCCCTTAAGGACATCAAAGAGGCTTGAACTCATTGACGTAACATCAAGGGTCTCTGAGGTTCTTAAGTCATCCGGAATAGGAAACGGAATATTGAATGTGTTCTCAAGGCATTCAACATCAGCCATATTCATAAATGAGAATGAGACACGGCTTACCGGTGATGTTGAGTCCATACTCAAAACACTTGTCCCGGAGGATTCATCCTATGGACATAACATCATTGATAACAATGCAGATTCTCATCTGAGGGCGGTGCTCCTTGGAGGAAGCCAGACAGTACCTGTTATCAATGGATCACTGGATCTTGGCACATGGCAGAGCATATTCTTCGCTGAATTTGACGGACCCCGGAACCGGAAGATCAGGGTCTCGGTTGCAGGTAAACCAATGGAATAAGGTTTTTATCAGGGATTATGCCTTGATACCCCTAAGGGCGCTTTCAGCAGGGTAATCGGATTTCATGGGATGCTCTGACCAACCCATGGTACTGCAGGGAGGATGTTATCCAGCCAATCATGGTTCATAGGGACCCTGCAGGTTGCAGCCCCCGGAACGCTGCAATCACCCCCATTTTCCATAATAAAAATTAATGTTCAGTTTTCCCTGAACTCTATTTCAAGGGCGATGACAGGGTACTCGAGGCCGAAGCCTTCAAGGACCTCGGGGTGTATTTCACCGAAGAATCCTGTTATTGATGATGATTCACCCCTGGATTCAATGGAGGCGCACCGGCCCCCTATGAAGGATGGATGATCCATGGCCTCTATCCTGAACTCATATCCAAGGTTTTCAACCACAGCGGCTGCAATTGATTTCATCTCGGTGAAACCTGCACTGGAATGGGTTACCGCACATGCAAGCTTCTTCACAACCCTAGTCCCGGTCTCCATCTCAGGGTCAGGGTAGACAACATCACCCACCTCAAATATCCTCTGGGGGAGATCCTCATGCTTGTTATCCTCAAAGAACTCCAGCAGACCATTCAGAAGACTCTTCCTGAGCATGGTCCTGTCCTGTGATATTGGCTGGGCCACCTCAACCCTTTCATCCACCTCAAGCCTCATCTTACTGTAGTGGTTCTCCTCATTTGTGAGCATGAGGCTCATGACCTCCTGGAATCCCAGGCCTATCATAACCTCCCTTATGAATTCATCGGCCCGGTTCCAGCTATCCTCCTCTGCAATGGTGGCGATCTCTGGCAGTTCAGGTTCAATCCTCCCGATACAGTACTGTACTGCAATGTTCTCAACAAGGTCCACTTCATGGAGGACTTCAACCCTGTAGGCGGGGATGGATGCAAGTACCTCATCCTCAGAGACAATCTCTGCATCCATACGGGCCTTCATCAGGAGTTCCCTGACGGTTTCAGGGTCCAGTTCAAGGCCTGTGAGCCTGCTGGCCCTTTCCACCGAGACGGTCATATTTTTTGGTGAAAGGTCAGGGGCCCTGAATTCACCGTCGGGGCGTTTTATGGTGACAGATTTTATGCTCCCCCCTGCCTCTGCAAAGGAGGTGCATATGATGTTGAGGGTCTGCTGCACAGCCCTTTCATCAGTACCCGTAACATCCACCAGTATCCTTTCCGTTTTCTCGGTGAGCTTGGTGAGTTCACCGTTGATTATGGGGGGTATGGAAAGGACATTGCCACGGGAGTCCGTTATAAGGGGGTACCTTTCATGTTCCCTAAGGAGGTGCGCGTACTTAACACCCTTGGGGTGTTCCTCCAGTATCTCCCTGGGTGTCATCTCACATACACTGTCCAGCGGCGTGAAGGAGACAGCCTCAGGTTCCACACCCTGATAGGTGAAGGGGCCCCTGACAGCGTCAAGGTCATGGATGCCTATGGCGACCTTCTTACGGTCCCTTCCTATAACCCAGTGGAGGTCCTCCTGGAACTCCATGACCTGTTTCAGTTTTTTATCATTGAATCTAACGCCGTCAATGACTGCCATTCCAATGTACGGCCTCACCCCAAGGACGGTTTCATCCACGGTGACCTCAAGGCCCGAGTCCCTGACCTCATACTCAGGCATCCCCTTCTCAATACCCAGGAACCCCCTGAGGCTCCTTGCAACACCCTCAACAGAGAGGAGGTCCGGTCTGTTCGGGAAGAACTCAACCTTAACACCTTCATCATCAAAGTCCTCAATGTCACTCCCCATCATAGGGAGGACCTCTATGAGTTTCTCTTTATCAATATCAATGCCCAGTTCCTTCAGATCCTCATAATCAAATGTTATAACTGGCATGGTGGTCTCTCCGGTAAGTATGATAAATTAACTTATCATTTCTATACAAATAAATAATTAACCCGGCTGTTATTCTGCCGATATTTTTGTATTCAAGGTGTCTGCTGTTGTTGATGGTTTCCCTATTACAGTATCAACCCAGGTACAGGTTTCCTGTGGGCCTGCAGGGAGTTAACATATAACTTCTCAACTATATAAAGGGGGAACTCCATAAATAAGAAAACAAGGGGGGGTGTTTTCATGAAACTCTGTTTTCTTCTAATTTTCATTCTCATATTCTATGGAGGACTTTTGGGTGCATCGGCTCTTGAAGGGTCCACCTCCTCCAACTCCAGCTGGCACCAGTGGAAGACGGGTTCAGCTCGCCATGATTCATTCAGGGGTTCTTCAGATTGCTGCTCCGTCATCGTGAATGTTAACGATACCAGCGCGGTCTTCGCATACCGAAGGGACTCGACTTATGCAGCAACACTCAACATCCAGAGGAACGTATGGTACGGTAGGGAGATCCTCAGGGAATACAAGACAACCAACGGTTACTTCTTCCACACGGTAATAGCCGAGGGTGGCTGGATGATGGGGGCTGGAGGCCCGGATATAGTATGGATAAACCGTGCCCTTGAACGCCTTGGCGGTGAAATGATGGCAAAGGGCAGGGTGACCTCCTGTGATATGGGGAGGGCCCACAGCCTTGTAAGGAGGGCAGGCATGGGACACTTCGTTATAAGGGGATCCGGCGGACAGACAAGTGTTGCGATCTACAGGAGGGGTTACTCAAGACTTTCAACCTTCAGGATGAAACCCGGTGAATTTGTAAGTGTCCCTAACAGTCCAGGATACTACCGTAGGGGTTACTATTCACGCTGGAGCACTGACCCGGCAAGGGCTGCCGTTTATGCTGCTGGGACTGACAGTTGGGGTGTTAACAGGAGGAACATACTCACATATGAGGTCCATGCAGGCGAAAATTCAACTTCCATGAAGGTGTATGCAGGCTTTGATGGTGGAAGGCTCATCGGAAGGTACCGCGGAAGACCCGACAATGTGGTGTTCCTTGGAAAATTTATAGGTGCATCAGCAATCCCACGGATACCATCAATGAAACTCCTGGGGTCAGTGAGCCTTGCAGTGAAGACATTATAATCCCTGGAACCTTCTTTTTTCTGTTAGATGAGCTAAAATAAGGAATCAGAGTGTTGAAAATATCATGATGAAGAACAGGGATTCAACGGTGAAATGCAGTGCCCTGTGGTACAGCCAGCCATGATCAACACCGGTGGCCTGATGGTAAAGGTCAACGACGAGGTGAATCAGGGCCGCAAGGAACCCTATCTCCACCGATATAAAGACAAGTGACAGTACGATGAAGTGGAAGAGCGCCTCAAGGCCCTCATGGACCAGCCAGAGCTGTATGTTTGATGAGACCGTCTCCTTGATGATTCCAGCTAAAAGTATATAAAAGTCAAAGAACACATTCCAGAGTATCTTTGTATGTATCTCATCACTTATTGCAAGGAACAGGGCTATATAGAACCATATTAACTCCATTGGTATTCACCATTTCCTTCCAGGAACTCTTTAACTCAATTCTTCTACAAACTTAGAGTATTCGAACATCTTTATAAAGATTGGGTAGTGAATATTGTCAACTTAGAGTATTCGAACATCTTTATAAAGATTGGGTAGCGAATTATTATCATATGATGCTTTCAGGATTCACACTTCCATAGCAGGGAGAGAATAAAAATGACCGATAATCAGATTCCAAAGGATTACGACCATAAAAACGAGGCTAAATGGCAGAGGAAATGGCAGGAAGATGACATCTACCGTTTCGTGGGGTCAGGGACAAAACCGAGGTACATAATAGACACACCACCACCGTACCCTACGGGTTCAATTCACATGGGCCACGTCCTCAACTGGGTCTACATGGACATAATAGCACGTTTCAAGAGGATGCGGGGCTTTGATGTCCTCTTCCCCCAGGGATGGGACTGTCACGGCCTCCCCACAGAGGTTAAGGTTGAGGAGACCCACAATATAAGGAAGAGCGACATACCCAGGGATGAGTTCAGGAGGCTCTGCGTTGAGCTCACACAGGAAAACATAGCGACGATGAAGGAGCAGATGCAGCGCATGGGCTTCAGCCAGGACTGGAACCGTGAATTCATCACCATGACCCCCGAGTACATGAGGAAGACCCAGCTATCATTCCTTAAGATGTACAGGGAGGGACTCATATACCAGGGCGTCCACCCTGTTAACTGGTGCCCCCGCTGCGAAACAGCAATAGCCTTTGCAGAGGTTGAATACACAGAAAACGAGACAAACCTCAACTATGTCAGGTTCCCTGTTGATGGTGCAGATGAGGATATAATGATAGCAACAACAAGGCCAGAACTCATGGCAGCATGCGTGGCCGTTGTTGTACACCCCGATGATGAGAGGTTCACAGGATTTGAGGGCAGATCCATAGAGGTGCCCATCTTCGGACAGAAGGTTAAACTCATAAAGGACCCTGATGTGGATCCCGAGTTCGGTACAGGGGCTGTCATGGTATGTACCTTCGGGGATAAAACGGACGTATCATGGGTCAACCGGCACGGCCTCGATGTTATAGAGGCCATAGATGAAAGGGGCTACATGACAGAAGCCGCAGGGAAATATCAGGGCTTAACCATAGCCGAATGTAAGGAGAAGATAGTTGAGGACCTTGAAAGGGAAGGCTTCCTTGTGAAGAAGGAACCCGTGAAACAGAATGTGGGGACCTGCTGGAGGTGCAAGACCCCCATAGAGATCCTTGTCAAGAAGCAGTGGTTCGTTGCAGTCAAAAAACTCATACCACTGGTGAGAGAGGCTGCAGATGAGATGAAATGGATACCTGAACACATGAAGACAAGGCTCCTTAACTGGACTGGTTCCATGGACTGGGACTGGTGCATCTCAAGGCAGAGGATCTTCGCAACACCAATACCAGTATGGTACTGCACCCGGTGCGGAAGGGTCCATGCTGCCAGTGAGGACATGCTGCCAGTGGACCCTACAAGGGAAAAACCTGAAATGGTCTGTGAATGCGGATCCACAGAATTTGAGGGGGAGGAGGATGTCCTTGACACCTGGATGGACAGCTCCATCTCACCCCTTGCAGTGGCAGGCTGGCCCGACCCATCCTTCAGGGAACTCTTCCCGGCAGACCTCAGACCCCAGGGACATGATATAATCAGGACATGGGCATTCTACACCATACTCAGATGTATGGCACTTACAGGTGAGAAGCCCTTCAGTGAGATAGTTATAAACGGTATGGTCTTCGGTGAGGACGGCCACAAGATGAGCAAATCAAGGGGTAACGTGATAGCACCCGAGGAGGTCCTTGAGGATTACGGTGCAGACGCACTGCGCCTCTGGGCTGCAGGGAGCGTCCCTGGCTCAGATGTTCCCTTCGCATGGAAGGATGTTAAATACGGCTACAAGTTCCTGAGGAAGTTCTGGAACGCCTTCAGATTCATAAGCATACACCTCAGGGAAAACAGGGATGATGCAAGGCCAGGCCCCCTTGACAGGTGGATACTATCCAGACTCATGGGCCTTGTAGGGGATGTTACAGGTTACCTCGAAGACTACAACTTCGCCCCGGCGGTTAACAGGATACAGTCCTTCATCTGGCATGACTTCTGTGATGAGTACATAGAGGCCGTCAAGCACAGACTCTACTCAGATGACGACCCTGAATCAAAGAGGGCGGCCCAGAACACCCTGAGGACGGTCCTTGAAACCTGCCTGAAGCTCCTGGCACCAGTAACACCCCACTTCACAGAGGAGGTCAACCAGCATATCAACGAGGGTTCGATCCACCTCTCAGAGTGGCCCGAGTACGCGGAGGAACTCGTTGACCCTGAAATTGAAGCCAGCGGCGACCTGGCGGTTGAGGTTATAGGTGAGATAAGGAGGTTCAAATCATCATCCAAGATGCCCCTCAACAGTCCCCTGAAATCAGCCACCATCTACACCGAGGATGATGGGGTATCAGGGATGCTTGAACCCTTCCTCGAGGACATCGCAGGGACAATGAACATCGCCGAGATAAAACTTGAAGAGGGAAGGCCTGAGATAACTGAGAGGGCAGTTGAACTCACACCCCGAATGGATAGGATAGGACCCGAGTTCAGGTCGGAGGCCCCTGCAATAATATCCTACCTCACCGGGGCAGACACCCAGGAGATCTATGAGGAACTTAAGAGAAATGGTGAAGTTGATATTAATGGAAACAGGGTCACCATGGAGCATGTGGCCTTCAGGAAGGAGGTTATAGGCACCGGAGGGGAAAGGGTGGATGTCCTCAGCATGGACCAACAGGGGATCATCATAGAGATAGTCAGATAAAAGGTGTGATGATGGATCTTATAGTTGAAAGGTCAGAGGGTCTTTCAGGGACTGTTAAGGCACCCCCATCAAAGAGTTACACCCACAGGGCTGTTATAGTAGCATCCCTTGCCGAGGGCCGGTCCATGATAGCCGATCCCCTGGTATCTGAGGACACCCTCTCATCCCTGAGGGCGTGCAGGGCCTTCGGTGTCCGGATCCATGAGGAGGCCCAAGGATGGGTGGTTCATGGGAGCGGGGGCGCCCTTGAAACCCCCGAGGATGTGATTGATGTGGGGAACTCAGGGACAACCCTCCGTATAATGACCTCGGTGGCAGGCCTTGCAGAGAACTACACCGTCTTCACAGGGGATGAATCACTGAGAAAGAGGCCCATGCAGCCATTACTGGATGCCCTCCGCCCCCTGGGCGTCACTGCAGTGTCCTCAAGGATGAACGGACTCCCCCCTATAATAGTCAGGGGAGGCTTCAGGGGCGGTGAAACCTCAATTGATGGCCGTGTGAGCTCACAGTTCATATCATCCATACTGATTGCAGCACCCCTATCAGGGGGTGTTGAACTCTCTGTTGAGGGGGAGTTCATATCCAGGCCCTACGTTGACATGACATTGGATGTTATGGGGAGGTTCTCTGTCCCTGTAAGCTACTCTGATGGCATCTTCACCGTGGAACCATCGGTCTACAGGGCAGTGGATTACACGGTTGAGGGTGACTACTCATCTGCATCCTACCTTGCAGGTGCGGCTGCCGTTGCAGGAGGAGAAGTAAGGATACAGAACCTCTTCAGGGATTCAAAACAGGGAGACATGCTGATACTGGACATCCTTGAGGATATGGGTGCCGATGTGAGGAGGGGAGATGACCATGCTGTGGTTTCATCCACAGGTGAACTTGAGGGTGTCAGCGTAGACCTCCACAACGCCCCTGACCTCCTACCCACGGTGGCGGTCCTCGGCGCCATTGCAGAGGGCAGGACTGAGATAAGGGGTGTTGAGCATGCAAGGTACAAGGAGACGGACCGTATAGGGACATGCGCGGCTGAACTCAAAGCCCTCGGGCTCCAGGTCAGAGAACTTAAGGACGGCATGATAATCCAGGGTGATATCACGGGAAAAACAGTTAAATCCCATGGAGACCACCGCCTTGCAATGGCATTCACCCTCATAGGCCTCAGGAGGGGTATAAGGATAAAGGATGGTGATGTTTTCAGCGTATCATTCCCTGACTTCATTGAGAAGATGAACTCACTTGGCTGCAGGTTAAGGTTAGCTGAGCTTTAAACCTTCATTCCCCTCCTTAAGGCATTCCTTAGGCATTAAATATAAAATAGATGCCGACAAATATTTTGGATGTTACACTTAAAAGATATTATGGAATCTGTGAGTTGATTCAGATGAAGAAAAAGGAAACAAAGGTTGTAATCTTTGGGGATTATGATACAGGTAAGACAACCACCCTTGAACAGCTCTGTGACAGGATAACCAAGGTTGAATACAATGGAACAACCGTTGCACTGGATTATGGTAACTGCATGGTTGGTGGTGAGAAGATACACCTCTTTGCAACCCCCGGCCATGAAAGGTTCAAGTTCATGCTTGAGATAATATCCCATGGCCTTGACGCCGCGGTGATAGTGGTTGACAACTCAAGGGGAGTCACCCTTGCAGAGAAGGAGATAATGACAGAACTGGAAGAGAAAAACATACCCTACGTTGTCTTCTCAAACAAACAGGACCTTGACGATTCTGAACTGGAGATTGACAGGGAAGTTGAGGTCATACCAACAGTTGCAACTGAGGGCACAGGCCTTATGAAGGGCCTTGAGATTCTCCTCGAGAAACTCAACTGAAGCCCTAATTTTCGGTGATCCTATCAGGGATATTGAAGGAATAATGGATGGCCTCAGGAGCATCTATTCCCCCAGGGTATTCGAGGACAGGGACCCCTACCGGGTGCTTATAAGGACCATACTGTCCCAGAGGACCCGTGATGAAAATACAGATGAGGCAACGGCAAGGCTCTTTTCAGAGTACCCCTCGATTGAGGATGTTGCCAGCGCACCCCTTGAAAAACTTGAGGAGCTCATCAGAAAGGCAGGGTTCTACCATGTTAAGGCCCGGAGGATAAGGGAGGTTTCAAGGATACTCCTTGAGGAGTACAAGGGGAGGGTCCCTGATGATATCGGCGAGCTCCTGAAACTTCCAGGTGTAGGGAGAAAAACAGCAAACTGTGTACTTGCCTATGCCTTCGGAATACCTGCAATCCCGGTTGACACCCACGTCCACAGGATATCAAACAGGCTGGGACTGGTGGATACAAAGACCCCGGAGGAGACCGAGAAGGCCCTTATGGAGGTAATTCCCGAGGAATACTGGATAGAGCTCAATGACCTCATGGTCCAGTTCGGTCAGGATATATGCAGACCAATAGGACCACGACACGAGGAGTGCCCCATAGCAGAGTACTGTGATTACTACAGGAACCTTACCGCTGATTAGGGATTCTATTTTTAAGGGGCTGGTGAATTTCATGTTCCATGGGTGTCATGGAGTCCGGTGATTGGGGATTGTGTTTTAAGGGATGGGAGGGGATGGATGCTTCGCCCCGCAGGATCAGGTGTTTAAATTTTCTGTTTTTTCATGCTTCCTTTAGAGCAGCAATCTTTTCTGCGAAGGCGCCAAGGACCTTCTTTGAGAGGCCCTCAACATATTTAAGGGACCCTGCACACTCATGCCCTCCACCATCAATAACCGCTTCAGGTATCTCCTCGGCCAGCTCCCATACGATCTCATTGAGGTTGAATTCGAATTTCTCATTAACAGCATCCGTGGCCCTTATAACCCCAAAGTCAGGCCCATAGGCCAGTGTTATTATAGGTCTTTCTTCACCATGCTTCTGGACCATGTAGTCGTGGACGAATCCACATGTCTTTCCAGGGGCAGGGAAGGTGAACCTGTGGGAGTACTTCTCAACGTCAAGGACATTCAGGAGTATGCCGTTGGGGAGCTCAGTTGATTTCAGGTTGGGTATGGCCGCCCTTAACTGGGTGTCAACCTTCCTCTCATATTCCCTGTAAAGGGCATCCACAAGCTTCTTATGCTTATCAAGGCTTCCAAGTCCAAGTATGGTGTCAATTATCCCCCTTCCATTCATGAACCGCAGGTAGAAGGCCTCAAAGTCTATGCAGGCGGCTATCCTTTCAAGGTCCTCCCGGTCATAGCCGCGTTCAGCAGCAAGTTCAATGTAGGATTCAGCCTCCTCGGACCTGGCATGGTCCCCAACGGCTGCAATACCTGGAAGGTGCAGGATCCTCTCGGCGATCTCGGGGTTTATCATCTTTGCTATTTCAACCGAGAGGGCCCCGGCGGTGATCTGGGAGTCTCCACCAACAAGGTAGGGGTTCACGTGTGTATCAATGTATTCATCCACGTCCACACGTCCATCAAGGACCTCACCGGGGTAGTGGTGGTCAACCACAACGATCTCGATGTCATAGATCTTGGCCTTCATAAGGGCCAGTATGTCCTCCTCTGTTGACCCGTTATCAAGGAGCACGAGGAGGGGGAGCTTCTGGCCGTGCCTTTCAAGGTCCTCAAGGGCATAGGAGAGGTCCTTCACAACGTCCTCCAGTTCATAGAAGGGGGCCTTGCTGGGAGCCCTCTTGAAGTAGTGCCACTCAGCGTCCGTGCTCGGGTTAAGGTCCCTCAGGAGGGGCAGAACTGCCTTTTCAATCGCCACACCCGCACATATACCGTCCGCATCTGCATGGTGCCTTACCAGTATGGATCTGCCATCATATATTGCCCTTCTTATGGCCTTGGCGGCTTCAACCATCTTCGGCCTCAGTTTTTCAAGGGTTTCGCTTTCAATCAGGAGGTCCTTCCTCTCGGGCTCAGCCCTCCTGTCTATGGCCTCGTCTATGAGGCGCCTGGCCTCGGCAGCCTCCTTACCTATGAGGCGTTCTATTGACTCTGACTCTATCTGGATCTTGCCGGTGTGCTGGTTAACCTCACCTATAACCTCAACTATGTGGCCTATCTGTATATGGGGGTATACCCTTATACCTGGCTCGTCAAAGGCAGCGGCCCAGGTGGTGCCGGTCTCATCGGAGATGGTGAATATGGTTGGACCGGAGGTCTGCTGAATCTGTATGACCTCACCCACTATCCTCACGGTTTTACCAAGGCTCCTGGTGTCGATATCATCTATCCTTGTCCTTGGAAGGTCCTTTTTTAACTTTATAACCTCGTAGGGGCCCTTTATACTGGCGGGGAGCATGTCAACTTCCCCCTTATGGGGTTTAACATGGGACACCCTCACGAAGATTTCATCCCCCACCTTGTAGTCAGGGAAGAGGCCCCTCATGAGTCCCCAGACGTGGCTGTTCAGACTTACAAATACCCCGTACCTTTCTATCCTTGTGATCTTCCCACGGTATATGCTTCCAACTTCAAGGTCATCCATGGTGCATGCAGGGTGCAGCACATAGACCTTCTCCTTTTCCTGGCAGTCAGGGCAGTATTCCTCCTTACCTTCCAGTTTCTTACCGCATGACGGGCAGATGTTAACCTCACCCCTGCCTCCACAGGCAGGGCACTGCTCCCTTACCTCAACTTCACCCTTCCCCCTGCAGACCTCGCAGGGGACCTCATGGGATTCTTCAAGGTCAAACCTCTGCCTTGCACTGTTTGAAACGCCCTTGAAATGGTCCTTTATATCCTCTGTTGATCTGTAACCTGTTCCATGGCATGCGCTGCATATCTTGTAGGATTTAACACGGTAACCTTTACCCTTACATTCACTACATGACTGAATCATGGTATTCCTCATAGAAACGATTAAATGATAAATCAGTTTATTTATAATGGAGCGGATTATTATTTATATTTGATTGTTACGGTTAGAGTAGGGTGAACCTGAACCCTGATGGTCCAGGAGGATCATTATTTATATTTGTTACTTGGTGGTGGGATCATGGATGATCACAGATTAGGGGATTCCATCAGAGAATTCCTTAATAAAAGGAGACACCCTGATGGTGGTTATACCCTGTTTGAGGGGCTTCCTGATACAAAGAACACCTATTATGCCCTGAGGTCCTTTGAACTTCTGGGTGATGAACCCGGGGGACTTGAGAAGACCCTTGACTGGCTTGAAGATGTCCACAGCAGGGGGAGCTTCGCGGCCCAGGGACTCTTCTACAGGTGCAGTGTGCTGAGGGATTATGGCAGGGACTTTTCAGTGTCCGATAAATTCATCGACCTCCTGAAGGCATCCTACAGGAAATCGAAACTGGAGATAACATATTATATGGATTCTGTCCTCAGGATGCATGGCGAGTACCTTGAGGAGGTACCTGAATGGGTCCTCTCCCAGCAGAACCCTGATGGCGGTTTTGGCAGGTATGGTTCGGATATAATCAACACGTACTTTGCCGTTGAGGTGCTCAAGGGCCATGAAGTTGATGTACCCGAGGGGGTCCTGGAATTTACTGATGGATGTTTCAGTGGAGGTGTATGGAACTTCACCCCCATCTCCTATCCGCCATACATTGAAACGGTCCATGCAGGATTCCGGATCAATGAGATGCTCAGGGGGTCGGGGCTTGATGTGTCTGATTTCGTCATGGGACTAAGGAACCCCGATGGTGGCTTCAGGAGGTCTGTTTATATGGGGATCTCTGAGCCTGAATACACTTACAGGGCACTCTACATGATAATAAAATCTAAAAAAAGGTTATAAGGGGCTAGGGTTTCATTTCCTTTTCTATGAACCTTTTTATATCATTTACACTTGACATGAACTGGGCTGGGAAGATTATTGTGGAATTTTTTTCAGCGGATATTTCACTGAGCACCTGGAGATTCCTTAGCTGTAATGCTATTGGGTGTTCTGCCATAATATCAGCTGCTTCCCCAAGTTTTGCAGCAGACAGGTATTCACCTTCTGCGGTGATAATCTTAGCTCTCTTCTCCCTTTCAGCCTCTGCCTGTTTAGCCATAGCCCTCTGCATACCTTCAGGTAACTTAATGTCCTTTATTTCAACTGTTGTAACATTTATCCCCCATGGTTCGCTGTGGCTGTCAATGATCTCCTTTATCTTCTCATTAATCCTTGCGGTCTCTGAGAGTACCTCATCAAGGGCGAACTGTCCTATAACATTCCTTACCGTTGTCTGGGATATCTGGTTTACTGCTCCGTAGTAATCCTCAATTGCAACAACGGCCTTGAGGGGATCCATGACCTTAAAGTATGCTACCGCCGCAACATCGATGGAAACATTGTCCTGTGTTATTATCTTCTGTGAGGGTATTGGCATTGTCACAATCCTCAGGGAAACCTTGACAAGCCGGTCTATCAGGGGGATTATAAGACGCAGTCCAGGCTCCCTCACACCTATAACCCTTCCCAGTCTGAATACAACACCCCTCTCATACTGGTTAACTATTTTTATGGATAGTGCAGCTATTAACAGCACTATTCCAGTAATTACTGCAAGCAATATATAGTCCATTATAACAACCTCCCACTTACTGTAATTTCTCTTTTATTATTCTTATACTTAGAGAGGGACCTATCATAATATGGAGAATATTACCGAAACTTTTGGATAGACTTCATGAAGAACTGCTACTACTGTTGAAGGGGGTTAAAATAGGGCGTTCCAGGAGTCTTTAAGTGTTCTGGTTAGCATATTATTACTCCTGCTTAATGTTGTCATGGAATCCCATATGGAATGGCCTCAGAGCATCAGGATAATTATACAGGAGCCATACCTAAATATATGGTCTAGATACTCGGGAGGTTGTGAAGAACGCGCAGGGGGTCATGGAGCCATACTTAAATTAGGTCTTGAATAAAAACAGTGCAACAATTTAATATTTCCTTGTTAATGTAATTTTCTGAATTCAAACTCCGCTTCGGAAAGGAGGACTTATCAATGAAAAAATCCACAAAGTTCATAATAATCCTTGGAATTGTAAGTCTGTTTGCTGATATGACATATGAGGGTGCCAGGGGTATAACGGGCCCCTTCCTGGGCTTTCTCGGCGCCAGCGCATTCATGGTTGGATTTGCAGCCGGCTTCGGGGAGCTATCAGGTTACCTTGTAAGGTTCATTTCAGGCCAGATCTCAGAGAGGACAGGACGTTACTGGCTTATAACCTTCACAGGCTACCTCGTTAACCTCATAGCTGTCCCACTACTTGCACTTGCAGGCAACTGGCAGGTAGCAGTTTTACTGATAATACTTGAAAGGCTGGGTAAGGGCCTCAGAACACCCCCCAGGGATGCCATGCTATCCTATGCAGCCTCTGAGATGGGTCATGGAACAGGCTTCGGAGTACATGAAGCCCTGGACCAGATAGGGGCGGTTGCAGGTCCGCTGGTGGTGTTCGCAGTACTGGCCCTTGGAGGGGACTGCAGGGACGGTTTTTTAGCCCTTGCAGTCCCTGCGGTTATTGCTATTTCTGTCCTGGCCCTCGGCTACCTTACCTTCCCACGTCCACGTGAACTTGAAGCATCAACAGAACTTGAGTACAGGGAATTCAGGGGATCCTACTGGATCTACATGGCGGCGGTATGCTTCATAGCACTGGGATATGCGGACTTTCCACTGGTGGGCTATCATCTCGGGATAACAGGGACAATGGAAGCCTCACTGATACCCCTCATATACTCAACCGCCATGCTCATGGATGCCGTATCAGCAGTTCTTTTTGGCAGATACTTTGACAGGTACGGTTTCAGGGTAATGGCCCTGGCGGTCCTTGTCTCAATGTTTTACGCACCATTATCCTTCCTTGGAGGCCCGGCCCTTGCCTTCACTGGCGCCGTCCTCTGGGGTGTGGGTATGGGTGCCCAGGAGTCAGTTATGCGGGCTGCTGTTTCAAGGTTTTCACCTCCAGAGAGGAGGGGTTCTGCCTACGGCACCTTCAATACGATCTTTGGGGTGGCATGGTTCTCAGGGAGTCTCATTATGGGATACCTCTATGGTCTATATTTGCAGGGACTTGTGATTTTCTCAATCACCATGCAGACCGCAGCAATTATCATCATACTCTCCCTTGAGAGAATAAGGACTTGAAGGCTTTCTTCAGCAATCAGGGGTGTAATGAGCAACTGGAGCTGAATGATGTTAAATTTTTTTATTCTTTCATGAAAGCCTTCAGAACCGAAAGGTTTATATGAGATTTCATAGAAGTAAGATACCTCGAGGTGATGGAGTCCACCTTTAAATGCTCTTTTTTGGCTGATGACTCCTGGAAGAAAATTTAGGAGGATCTTCCATAAAGGAGGCATTAAATGGAATACGTTGCATTTAGCGTAGCTATTATCATACTGCTTGGACTTCTATTCAACAGGATCTTCAGCAAAATCAAACTTCCGGGCATACTGGGGATGCTGATACTGGGTATCATAATAGGTCCCCATGGACTGGACCTTATATCAAAGAGCATAATGGAGATTTCGCCCGACCTGAGGGTTATAGCACTTATAATAATTCTGCTGAGGGCAGGGTTCGGTATAAACCTTGAAAGCCTAAGGAAAGTGGGGATGACTGCGGTCAAGATGAGCTGCATACCTGATATCACCGAGGGTTTTGCGGTGATGCTGGCAGCACACTACCTGCTTGGTCTGCCACTTGTTGAGGCCGGAATTCTGGGCTTTGTTATAGCGGCAGTTTCACCTGCAGTTATAGTCCCCCAGATGCTTTCATTCATTGAAAGGAGAATGGGAACAGCCAAGGGGATACCCACCATCATACTTACAGGGGCTTCAGTGGATGACGTGGTTTCGATAACTCTCTTCTCGGTTTTCCTTGGAATCTACCAGGGACAGCAGGTCAACCTGCTGGTGGAGGCCATTGGTGTACCTTTATCCATACTTATTGGCATAGTCTCTGGTCTGGCCATGGGCCTTTCACTGGTTTACCTCTTCAGAAGGTTCAGCATAAGGAACAGTGAGAAGACCCTTATAATTCTCGGAGCCGCCATTCTACTTAAGAATGCGGGGGACATTATCAGCGCCTACATCCCGGTAGCTGCACTTATAGGTGTAATGGTAGTTGGCCTTGTTATTCTTGAGAGGATGCCGGATACTGGGATGCAGTTATCTAAAAAATTCAACAAGGTCTGGATCTTTGCTGAGATACTGCTCTTTGTCCTGGTTGGTGGACAGGTCGATATCAGGCTTATAATCCAGCTGGGCTTTGCCGGTCTTGCTGTGATAGTCCTTGGACTTGCAGCAAGGAGCATCGGGGTACTGATGTCCCTGAAGGGTTCAGACCTCAACCTTGGAGAGAAAATATTCTGTGTTGCAGCATATATACCAAAGGCAACTGTGCAGGCAGCTGTAGGTGCAATACCCCTTGCAGCGGGAGTCGCGGCAGGTGAAACCATACTGGCAATGGCTGTACTTGCAATAATCTTCACAGCACCCCTGGGGGCCATGGCAACAAGGGTTGCCGGAGAAAAATTCCTGACAGTCGATGAGGACTATGAGAGGCCCTGATTCTCAGCCCCCCTTTTTACTGGAACCTGTCAGGATTTTTCCTGACAATCTCCTGCCTTTCACCTTCAAGTTCCTTCGCACTCTTCATGTAACTGTTTGCCAGTTCTATATTTGAGTTTCCTTCTTCGGTCTGGTTGAGCCTGAACATCTCGATGGCACTTTTAAGTTGAGAAGTCGCGTTTATCTTCGCCTCAAGTTCAGATACAAGGAGTTCAATGTAATTGATTATAACAGGGTCGCCATCGTTCCTGGCATAACCAAGGGCCTCAGACGCGAGGTTCCTTGCAGAATTGTATTCTGAGGCTGCAAGTTCACACTTTGAGAGGGCATCATCAAGTTTAAAATCATTGGCTGCCATGGCTGATTCATTGAAGTAGGAGTCACCATTCTTTATATGCTCGTTTATCTCGGGTATCAGCTGGTTAATGTTACCTTTACCTGAGTCTATACAGCCACTCACACCTACAATGGCAAGAAGCAGTACCAGAATATGGATCCTTTTCATGGAGGAGATTTTTGGTGTTTGGGAAATAAAAGTTTTGGGTTGGAACTCCCACAGGCCTTGGGATTCATCCAGGCCCCTCTGATTCATTAGAAAACTTATAATGCATGGAACAATAGATGATCATGGGGTAGTGCAATGAAAATCAGATACACCACATTAATTGTAAAGGATATGGGGGAGTCAGTCGCCTTTTACACGGGGTCATGGGCTTCAAGGTGGACAGTGAATATGATCTGGGACCTCATGGAAGGATCACCCTCTTAAGGGTGAAGGAGATACCTTCATTGAACTCATAAGCAACCCTGTGCATGAACCCGGCCTGTTTTCAGTGGACATGGAGGTTGATGACCTTGAGGGTACATTAAATGAACTTAAATCAAGGGGTGCAGGGGTTACCATGGAGCCCGTTAAGATAAGCGTGGGATACCTTGCATTTATAGAGGACCCAAATGGAGTCAGAATAGCACTGATTCCAGCACACCGATAGATGAAGAAAAAATTAGGTGGTTTTAGTACCACAGTCCATGTATGTTGCAGTAGGCCCTGACCATGAAGTCTGATTCCGGGTCAACACTGAATTCAGCCTCTGCCCTATCCCCTGGTTTCAGGTCAGCCCTGCAGACACCCTCAGATGTAACCAGTTCTATCCACTGTATATGGTGGTTCTCCTCCATCGGATGGGGTACCTCACCAACCTTTACATGAACACCACTTTCGGTCTTTTCAATGACCGGCACATGCTTCTCAGGTCCAACATCGGTTCTCCTTGCAACCAGGAGTTCCATGGGCTGGTTGCAGCATACAAGCTGTCCATGGCCTGGATTCAGGATCTCAACTATGTTCCCGCATACACTGCAGCGGAATATCTGGTTCCTTTCTGTCATTCACAACCCTTCAGTATTCCTCACATTTAATCTGGAAGTACCTGGCGGGGTGATCACATGATGGACATTTCTCTGGGGGCTCCGTGCCCTCATGGGTGTAACCGCACTTCCTGCACACCCATGTTACGGGTTCATCCTTCCTGTATACCTTTCCTGTTTCAACAAGTTTCAGGAGCTTTCTGTAGCGTTCTTCATGGTGTTTCTCTGCATCAGCTATTGCCCTGAGCCTCTTTGCAATTTCAGGGTACCCCTCCTCCTCTGCAGTATCTGCAAATTCAGGGTACATTTCAGTGTTCTCATAGTGTTCGCCTTCAATGGCGGCTATGAGGTTCTCATCGGTGGTTCCCAGGGTCAGGGGTGCTTCAGCATCCACGACGATTGAGTTAAGATCCTCACCGGCCTCCTTTTTGAGGTCATTTATCATGCGGAACAGCCACTTGGCATGTTCACGTTCATTGTCTGCGGTGGTCAGGAATATTTCTGATATCTGTTCAAATCCTTCCTTCTTAGCAATTTTGGCATAGAAGGTGTACCTGTTCCTTGCCTGACTCTCACCAATAAAGGCCTTTGTAAGGTTCTCAAGGGTCTTTTTCATAGTTTTCACCTATACCTATTTACAGATTAAGATTGTCCCTTATTCTATAAATATTTATCTCATGATTTTTTTATTAAGCAGGGGCATATGGGTTTATTTTAATATTCCTTCGCTCAGGTTCATCTAAAGGGGGAAGTCACCTGGCAGAGCCCCTGAAGGTGAAGGTCCTTGCATTGAGGGCGACTATCACGGTACTTGCCGACATTAGTATGGCCCCCATTGCAGGTGTGAGCAGTATGCCCTGCTGGTAGAGGACCCCGGCTGCTAGGGGCAGTGCTATTGCATTGTAACCCGTTGCCCAGATGATGTTTTCCTTCATCTTACTGTAGGTTGCCCCTGCAAGGTCCATCAGGTCAACGAAGTCCAGGGGGTTGCTCCTTACAAGCACTGTATCAGCACTCTCAATTGCAACATCGGTACCCGCCCCTATTGCAACACCGATATCTGCCTGTGCAAGGGCAGGGGCATCGTTCACACCATCCCCCACCATCGCAACCCTCCTGCCATCCTCCTGCATCCTCCTGATGACCTCATACTTCTCCTGGGGTGTAAGCTCCGCATGGTACTCCTCCAGGCCGAGCTCCCCGGCAACCCATTCGGCAACCCTCTGACGGTCACCCGTTAACATGACGCACTCCACGCCCCTTGATTTAAGTATCCTTATGGCATCGGCTGCCTCAGGCCTTATGATATCTGCAAGTCCAATGCAGCCGACGGGTTCATCGTCAACCGTGACAATTACAAGGGTCTTCGCCTCCTCCATGAGGTCGTTGATGATGGTTTCAGGGATGCTGAAACCCAGCTTCCGGGCGTAAGCGTAACTCAGGACCTTGACCCTGGAATCATTAACGTAACCCATAACACCCCTACCAGGGATTGTGCTGAACCTATCAACAGGGAGTAATTCGTCAACGGCTTCAACTATCCCCCTTGCTATGGGGTGGCTGGACTGGGACTCAACGGCCGCAGCGTAACTCAGCACCTCACCCTCATCGGTTTCAGGGCTGAAGGATATGACGTCTGTTATCCCCAGCTCACCCACCGTAAGGGTGCCTGTTTTATCAAAGACCACTGTATCGACTTCCCTGGCACTCTCAAGGGTCTTTCTGTTTTTTATCAGTATACCCCTCCGCGCTGATATTGCGGTGGATACCGCCACCACCAGGGGCACTGCAAGGCCAAGGGCATGGGGGCAGGCGGTGACCATGAGGGTTACCGCGCGTTCAACAGAAAACAGGGCCCCCATTCCAAGGAGGTACCATACCATGAAGGTTAAAAATCCACCCCCAAGGGCTATTAGGGTCAGCCAGAAGGCAGCCCTGTCTGCAAGGACCTGGGTCCTGGTCCTGCCCTCCTGGGCCATCCCCACAAGTTCAATCATCTGTGAGATGAATGATTCCTCACCCATACGTTCAACTTCAATGGTGAGGGACCCTCCGGTGTTAACCGATCCACCGATGACCCTGTCCCCCCTGGACTTTTTGACGGGAGAGGATTCACCGGTAAGCAGTGATTCATCCACATGGGACTCCCCCTTTATAACGGTCCCGTCTGAGGGCACCCTCTCACCGGACCTTACAAGTACAAGGTCTCCTAGCTTCAGGGATTCGATGGGCACATCAATGACTTTCCCATCACTCAGGAGGTGGGCTTCAGCCGGCAGGAGCCTCGCAAGCCCTGCAATGGTATCTGAAGCCCCCTTGACGGATTTCATTTCAATCCAGTGTCCCAGGAGCATCACATCAATAAGGGTTACAAGTTCAATGAAGAAGACCATACCCTCAACACCAGCTGCAACAGCGAGGCTGTAGATGTATGCAACAGTCACTGCAACCGCAATGAGGGTCATCATACCCGGGCTTTCTCTCATTAACTCCTCCAAAGACCCCCTGAGGAAGGGGTAGCCCCCGTAGAAGAATATGATTGATGAGAGTACAGTTACAGCCAGTTCGCTACCGGGAAAACTCAGGATAACGGTCCCTGTTGGAAGCTCACCAAGGAGGATTACGGGCACGGTGAGGATAAGGCATACTATGAATCTTTTCCTGTAGTCCATGGCATGGTGATGGTGCATATCCATATTCAAACTCCCCTTATGTATTCAAGTATCTCATTATCATCCGTGGATGGTGGATAACATTTTTCAGGGTCACAGAGGTAGTAGGTGCATTTACCATTAACCATCCCCTTGCTCCTGAGGTGCCCTGGTGCAAAGGACCAGTCAGAGGCCTCATCCTTCAGGGTGATGGTGAAGTCAGGGATCAGCTCCCTCCTGAGACCCTCAAGGATCCCTGGGGTATGGGGGCAGATCACGGTGAGGGATCTTCCACCCTTCAGGGCCCATTCCAGGTGGCTCAGGAGGAAGGTGTGGGCTGATGGCGCTGACTTAATCCTTGATGCGAAGGCCGATACTATTCCACGAGCCATCCCGGTTAATTCATCATCCTCCAGTATTGAACCAAGCCTGAGGAGGTTTAACATATGCACCGAGTTACCTGAGGGGATTGCACCCTCAAGGCTGTCCTTCCTCCTCACAATAAGGCCGCAGGAGTCATTGGTAAAGTAGAAGCCCCCGTCAGGGGCCATGAAGTTTTCCTTAAGGACTTCTGAGAGCTCCAGCGCCATTTTAAGGTACTTCTCTTTGAACGTTGCATCGTACATCTCAAGGAGTCCCCATATAAGGAAGGCATGGTCATCAAGGCTGCCCCCTATGGCTGCTTCACCTTCACGGTAACGGTGCATAAGCCTCCCATCAACCCACAGATTATTTCTTATGAACCCGAGGCACTTCCTACTGGATTTCAGGGCTTCAGGGCTTCCGGTGATCCTGTGGCACCTCGCAAGGGCCCCTATCATGAGGCCGTTCCAGTCGGTAAGCACCTTATCATCCCTTGAGGGCGGGGTGCGCTCAAGCCTCCTTTCAAGGAGGACCCTTCTTGCATTATCTATCCTCTCCCTGAGTTCATCGGTGGTGATCCCATACTCCTCAGCCACCTTCTCAGGGGATCTTACGTGTAATATGTTCTCACCCCTCAGCTCCCCTGCACAGTTCCCGTCCTCAAGGACATTGAAGTAGCTCATCACCAGGGGCGCCTCATCACCGAGGAGTTCCCTTATCTCGGAAGCCCTCCAGAGGTAGTATTTGCCCTCAACACCCTCACTTTCAGCGTCCTCTGCAGAATAAAAGCCCCCTGCGGGTGACTGCATATCCCTTAACACGTATTCAGTTATTTCAAGGGATGTGTCCCTGTAGAGTTCTCTCCCTGTAACCGAGAAGGCGTCGAGGTATGCTGTGAGGATCAGGGCCTGGTCATAGAGCATCTTCTCAAAATGGGGTATGGTCCATGATGGTTCAACCGCATACCTGTGGAATCCATAACCGAGATGGTCGTATATGCCACCGTACCTCATCCTCTCAAGGGTCAGGTTCACCATTTCAAGGGCCACTTCATCCTTCCTTTTAATATGGTGCCTCAGGAGGAAGTGGATGTGCTGGGGCACCGGGAACTTCTGATCGGAACCAAAACCTCCATGTGTCCTGTCAAACCCCCTTTTCAGAGCTTCGAAGGCCCTTTCAACGATTTCCAATCCCACATCCCCGGGCCTGGATTGTTTCTTAAGGGCCCTCACAACGTCCCCTGCAGTTTCAATTACGGTTCCTGGATCCCTCTCCCACAAGAGGGCCACCCTCTCAAGTATGGTTTTAAGTCCGGGCATCCCTGCCCGGTCCTCGGCTGGAAAGTAGGTCCCTGCAAAGAATGGTTCGCCTTCAGGTGTTGTGATAACGGTGAGGGGCCATCCCCCTGTCCCTGTCATCATCTGACAGGCCTCCATGTATACGGCGTCGATGTCAGGGCGCTCCTCCCTGTCAACCTTAACCGCAACAAATTTTTCATTAAGCATATCGGCGATTTCAGGGTCCTCAAAGGACTCCCTTGCCATCACATGGCACCAGTGGCATGTTGAATAACCTATGGATAGAAAAACTGGTTTATTATGTTTCCTGGCAGTTTCAAACGCCTCTTCACCCCATGGATACCAGTTAACAGGGTTATGGGCGTGCTGCAGGAGATACGGACTTTTCTCATGGATCAGGCGGTTTGTGAATTTATCATCCTTCATGGGTTCCCCCCTCAGGTTCATTTATGTTTATCAAGGGTTATTAATATTAACATGGCCCTCCCATAATCCATTTACCAGTCAGTAAAATCCCCCTTCTTTTCGAATCATTTATTTATCCGTCCGGTCAAAACATCCTTAGATAATGGATGCAGGTGATCCTATGAGTCTCATAGTAACCTATATAAGCACCAGGGGATGCGTTATAATCGGAGATAAACGCAGAATAGCCTACTTCGGTGACAGGTCAGCCAGGGAAAAACTTGAGGAGGAACTGTACAGCGGCAGGATAAAGAGTGATGAGGAACTTCAGAGGAGGGCATCCGAGCTCGGCCTCAACATAAAGGTCACTGACGATGCATGCAAGGTGAGGAGCATAGGGGATGTTGTTGTTGGTGAGATAAGCCAGAAGACACCCTTCGAGACAAAGAGGAGGAGGATCTATGCAACAACAGGCGCCTACCAGATAATCGAACTTACAGGGTCAAGGATAACCAGCATGGAGAAGGGTGATACAGCCATAATAGTCTTCGGAAATAGGATAGCCAAGGAGATCACAAACGGTTTCCTCAAAAAGAGGTGGAAGACCAGGACAACCCTCAAGGAAGTTTCAGAGCTTCTCACCGAGCTCATGGAGCATGTTTCATCAAGGACACCATCGGTCGGAAGCGAATATGACCTTTTCATGAAAAGCCCTGCCCTGGATAAGAAGAGCGCCCACAGAATCCTCAGCGAGACCATCGTAAGGGACGTGAAGGTGCTTCAAAAGTGGAGGGCTAAACTCAGACAGGAAATGCTTGAAAGGAGCGAGGAAATCAGACTTGCATCTAGGATACTTACCGAGGGCGAGGTTGGAAGGGTTACCGGCCAGGATGGCAGACACATTGAGGTTAAACTTTCAGAGGGTGTTGAGGCCTATGACACCCGCTGGAAGCATGTTGCAGGTGCCGGTGAAAAGGTACTCATGAGAATTCCTGGTGAGGGCAACGTGGATGTGGGAGACAGGGTCGTTGTGAAGGATGAAAACCTCTGCGTTGACGGGAAGGACCTGAGCCTTGAATGTGATGTTATAATCTGCAGGAAAGAGTCATAATAGCCCTCTGATGTCCCTCAATGGCTGATGGGTCCTCTGAACCGGTTTGCGGTCTCAGCCCCCCAGGGAGAAACCTTTATAGATGCTTTTACAGAATTAAAGGAAGGTGATCAGATGAAGTTAACATTTCTTGGAAGTGGTGGTGGACGATTTCGCCACCATAACACAGAAGAGGATGACCGGCGGATTAAGGCTTGATGATATTGCCGGGATGAACATCCACATCGACCCCGGCCCAGGAGCCCTTGTAAGGTCCTACCAGTTCGGCCTTGACCCCAGGAAGCTTGATGCTGTGATGGTATCACATTCACACACAGACCACTACACCGATGCAGAGGTGCTGATAGAGGCCATGACCCGCGGGATGACACGCCACAGGGGTGCCATGATCGGGAGCCTGAGCGTCATGGAGGGCTACCGGAGCTGGGGGCCGTGCATATCAGATTACCATAAGGGAAGATCTGAATGCCTGACCCTTGCCCCTGATGAGACCCTCAGACTGGGCGGACTTGAGATCAGGGGTACCGAAACGGTCCATGGCGACCCCACAGGGGTAGGTTTCCAGCTGAAGACAGAGGAGCTTACGGTCTCATACACATCGGATACAGAGTACTTTGATGGTCTTCCAGAGGAGCACATGGGTGCTGATGTCCTTATCTCAAGCGTGATAAGACCTGAAAATGAGCATATAAGGGGACACATGTGCACGGATGACTTCATAAAACTCGTGGAGGAAGTGAGTCCAAGGGTTGCCGTAATGACCCACCTTGGGATGAAGATGATACTTGATAACCCGGAAGGGGAGGCGATGAGGGTTCAGGAGGCCACGAAGACGCGCGTACTTGCAGCCAGGGATGGTATGTCCCTTAAATTTGATGATGGAGACCTGGTGGATGTCCATGTTAAACTGTAGTATTTATCCTTTTCATTGTGACGTGGACCCCCCGGTCCCCATCCAGGGGAAAATTTTATTAAACAGAAACTATACTGATTCAATCATGCCTCGATAGCTTAGGTGGTAGAGCGCGGGATTCGTAATCCCGAGGTCGCGGGTTCAATCCCCGCTCGGGGCTCTATTTTTTTCATGCAGCGGCTCTGTTAAAAGGGCTCCTACCAGTAACCCAAGGGCTATTGCAACAACTGTCATTGCAAATAGGCCAATCTCTGCGATAGATGTCAGATAATTCTTTCCAATCAGATTTGCAAGTCCTATGAACCCTATTGATCCGGGTGCAAGGAACCAGAACGCCGGGTAAAGGGTGACAAAGTGGGATGTTTTACTAAACGAGCCGCGGGGGGCTCTCCTGGATGAGAACGTGGTAAAGGGTGACAAAGTGGGATGTTTTACCCGCAATTTCAATGCCCCTTGCAGTGACCGTCATTGACAGGGCGCCAAGGAAGGCCCCCAGGAGCCCCCCAGCAATAAGGTTACCTATCTGCTGTCCCAGGAGAGCTGTGTAGAGCACAAGGAGAATCCAGGGGAAGTCACTCCTCCTGACTGACAGGAACAGGTATATGCCTGTTGCAAAGAGGACAGCTCCCAGGTAGGGGCTGTAGATGAATGAACTGGTGATTTTGATTGCTGTAAATTCCTGCTGGGGGAACCCGTTCAGCTGCATCCCCATCAAAACTCCAAAGAGTAAAAGAAGAAGCAGCATACACGCATATATAACCCTGCTTGACCCTGAAACCAGTTCCTGGCTTGCAAGTTCATACATACCCGTGGTGATGGTAACCCCCGGGATGAAGTATATGAGGGGAGGTACAAGGAGGCTCAGGTTGCCTGTCATGAGGCCCTCACAGATCATGAAGAACGCAACACTGGACACTGTAAATGATGCAAGGACAGGCATTATAAGGGATAGCCTCTCGTTACCATAGCTCATGACTATGAGAAAACCTGCAATCAAACTCAGGAATGATGAATAGGTTATCAGGCTGAGGTCAGGCTGTATAAGGAATGCTATCCCCACCGAGAGGAGTATGTAGCCTGAAAACATCCCCAGCCTTCCAGAGCGGTGAGGACTTCTTCTTATACTAACCAGTTTATCCAGGGCAGATTCAGGGTCAACATGTCCCTCCTTAACGTCATCGATGAGCCTGTAGATCTCCGTGACCTGGTGCAGGGGAATGAAACCAGGGGACTGGGCCGCCAGGCTCATCCTTGAGACATCCCCTCCCATCTTTATTATCAGCATGGTGGGGAGGACAGAGACCTCCACCATGACACCCAGGGACCCTGCAATGGACCTCAATATCCTCTCTGTCTCGGTCACAGAGTTCCCTGATGCTATAAGGGCTCTGCTGAGCTCTTCAAGGAACTCCATCAGCTTCCCGGTCATTCTATCCATCGTACCCTATCTGTTTATGTCTGTGGGGTGTATGTAGCCGGCCCTTATCATGTGGTCAGCAAGGACCATTGCAACGGATGCCTCGGCCACCGGGACAACCCTGGGACATATGCATGGGTCATGTCTGCCATGGATTTCAATCTCGGTCTCTTCCATGGTTTCAAGGTCCACCGTCCTCTGGGGGAGTGATATTGATGGTGTCGGCTTTACGGCTATCCTTGCAGTTACAGGCATCCCGCTGGATATGCCTCCCAGTATACCGCCTGAGGTGTTCGTGTTCGTCTTTATGGTTTCACCGTCAAGGTAGTACTCATCGTTTATTTCACTTCCACGGTGCTCCGCAACCCTGAATCCCATCCCTATTTCAACACCCTTAACGCTCCCTATTCCCATGAGGATGCGGGCAAGGTCAGCGTCTAGTTTGCCAAAGACAGGATCCCCGAGGCCAGGCGGCACACCCGTTGCAACCACCTCAACCACGCCTCCAACAGAGTCACCCCTCTCCCGAGCCTCAAGGATAAGTTCCTCCATTAGCCTGGCTGCCTTCGGGTCAGCGCAGCGCACAGGGTTCTTCTCGGCGTATTCACCTATGAGTTTAAGGTTAACCCTGCTGGCCCTTATATTCCCTATCTGGATTACATGGGCATTTACACGGACACCCCACCTTTCGATGAGCTTCTTTGCAACGGCTCCACCGATCACATGGCCCACTGTAACCCTTCCACTGCCACGGCCACCCCCACGGTAGTCGTAGTGTCCGAACCTGGCCTTCCATGTGTAATCACCGTGCCCGGGTCTCGGCCGGTTTTTCAGGTCAGTGTAGGCTGATGAGTCAACGTCCCTGTTTCGCACGATACCTGTTATGGGGCTTCCGTCGGTTTTACCCTCGAACACGCCGGACAGTATCTCCACCCTGTCAGTTTCACCCCTGGGAGTTGTTATGCTGCTTGTACCGGGCCTTCTCCTGTCAAGTTCCCTCTGGATGTCCTTTTCAGACAGTTCAAGACCGGCGGGGCAGCCGTCAATAACGGCTCCAAGGGCAGGGCCATGGCTGGATCCAAAGGTGGTCACCCTGAAGATTTCACCTGTACTGTTCCCTGCCAACAGGAAGCACCCCTAATTTCTTGATGGCAGCATGGGTATTAACCAGCCAACAAAGCTGTCAACACTCCTTGTCTGCATGTAAACGGTTCCGGTACCCTCAAACTCAGCAACAAGGCCCTCGCCACTCAGGAGGGTGCTCTTAAGTCCGCCGACCTTCCTGATTTTGAAGTCAAGACCTTCTGTGAATGCAACTATATGTCCTGTGTCAACCACGAACCTTTCATTGTTCAGTTCACGGTTATAGATGGCACCGAAACTTGAAAGGAAGACCGTACCCCTGGCTGTGAGTTTAAGAAGGAAAAGTCCTTCCCTTCCAAGCAGTGTTTTAACTCCACCGAACTTTGTATCGATATCCATGTCCTCCGGTCCCGCAAGGAAGGAGCCGCTCTGGGCATAGATTGTCCCGTTCACATCAAGGGCCTCTATGTCACCGGGGTAGGATGGGGCCAGCTGTATGCTCCCATCACCCCTGGACCTGAAGGTGTTGAGGAATATGCTTTCCCCTCCAAGCAGGGATCTTTTAGCAGCCCCGAAGAGGCCCCCTGTCTCTGTCTGGATCTCTATGCTAGGGCTCATACTAACCATTGCACCTGCCTCGGCCTTTATGGCCTCCCCATCCGAGAGTTCAACATCCACCATACTGAAACTGGGTCTATCTGTGATTTCATATCTCATAGAGTTATCTCTGTCTCTGCTGGTTAATATAACCTATTAATGTTCTATGGAGATGAACGCTTCCATGTCCTGTCTCTGGATTTTATGGAAAGCTTTAATTTGCTGTTCGTATCTACCGGTATAATATGAGGATTATATGGAAGGTCTATTCCTGGCTCCTTGACCATTATGGACCCCAGGGGTGGTGGCCCCTCCTTGACAGGGATACCATGACACTAAGGTACCATCCAGGGGACTACACTCCACCCTCAAACCCTGATGAGGTCTTCCAGGTGATGGCAGGGGCTGTCCTGACCCAGAACACATCATGGAATTCTGCGGCAATGGCACTCATCAGACTGGCTGATAGGGGTGCCCTTGATGCCCGATCCATCCTTGAAATGGATGACCATGAACTTCAGGAGGCCGTTAGATGCGCAGGATTCTACAGGCAGAAGTCCTCCTACCTCAGGGGGGTCGCGGAGTTCTTCCTCTCCCTTGATGGATCATCACCCACAAGGAAGGAGCTCCTGGGTGTGAGGGGTGTTGGGGAGGAGACCGCTGATTCAATCCTCCTCTACGGATACAGGAAGCCGGAATTTGTTGTTGACGCCTACACCAGGAGGATATTCTCCCGCCTCGGAGTTATAGATGGGGATGAGAGATACTCCAGGATAAAGGAACTCTTTGAGGGATCACTTGAAGCTGACTTCAGGGTCTTCCAGGAGTACCATGCACTCATTGTCAGGCACGGGAAGACCCATTACAGAAATAAACCCTACGGCGAGGGAGACAGACTCCCCCTGCAGTTAAAGGGGGTAGAAGCCCCTGATTCAGGGGTCCGGGGTGATTAACCTGATTGACTTCACTGACATCAGCGTGGCCATCATAAAGAGAACATTCAAGGGCAGGTTCCGGCTTGCAGCACTCACAGGAAGGTCAGGGATCTTCAGACGGATCGTAGACAGGCTCTTCTTTGAAGGTGATGATATACAGGTCATACCGAGGAACGCCTCCATTGAGATAAACAGGAGTATCCCGGGGGCTCAGGGCACGGTTGTTCCTTCCGATGTCCTCAGGGAGATGATAGGGCGCTCAAAGTACATATTCAGGATGGACTTCTGCATCTGCAGGGAATCCTCTGGCTGCAGCAGGTACCCCCGGGACCTTGGGTGCATCTTCCTTGGCAGGGGAGCTGCAAGGATATCCGATAAGGTTGGAAGCCTTATTTCAGCCAGGGAGGCCCTTGAACATATAGACAGGTGTCAGGAGGCGGGCCTGGTCCACATCATAGGCAGGAACAGGATAGACTCGGTATGGCTTAACACGGGCCCTCATGATGAGCTCCTCTCCATCTGTAACTGCTGTGAATGCTGCTGCCTCTGGAGGATGACACCCTACCTGCATGAAGACATCACATCCATCACACCAATGGAGGGCGCGAGGATGCTTGTTGACGGTGAGAGGTGCACCGGCTGCGGTGCCTGTGAAGAAATCTGCTTCACGGGCGCCATAAGAGCGGGTGATGGAATTGAACATGACCGGGACAGATGCCTTGTATGCGGGCGCTGCGCTGAGAGATGTCCTGGAAAGGCCCTCAGGGTGGTTGTTGACCCTGAAGCGGTTGATGAAGCCATAGGGAGGGTGGAGGTCCTTGTTGATGTTGAGTCGTAGAAGGGGTATGTTTTTTTACCGGGATGTCGTAATAAAGAATAGGTCTAACAGATCCCGGCCATAATTATACCTGTGAGTGATAGTATGGAGTTTCCCAGAAAGAGGATGCGAAGGTTGCGAAGAAGTCCGCAGATAAGAGAAATCATTAGAGAGACCCGTATTCATCCATCAGACCTTATCTACCCCCTCTTTGTGAGTGAAAGGCTGAAAAGGGGTGAGCTTGAAGAGATAGGGACAATGCCAGGACAGTACAGGTACTCTGTGGATGACGCAGTTGCCGAGGCATCCCGACTTGAGGACATGGGCCTCTCATCCGTCCTTATATTTGGAATGCCTGCAGTTAAGGATGAACTCGCATCATCGGCCCATGAACCGGATGGTGTTGTTCAGAGGACCGTGAGGAGACTGAAGGAAGAAACAGACCTTGTTGTCATGACGGATGTGTGCCTCTGCCAGTACACAAGCCACGGGCACTGCGGGGTTGTGGTTGATGGAGAGATAGTTAACGATGAAACCCTTGAAATAATCTCAAGGATAGCCCTCTCCCATGCAGAGGCCGGGGCGGATGTCGTGGCACCATCGGACATGATGGACGGACGGGTTGCCGTCATAAGGAAGACCCTTGATGACGCAGGATTCCAGGACACCCTGATAATGTCATATGCGGTTAAGTATGCATCATCATTCTATGCACCCTTCCGTGATGCAGTGTCATCGGCACCTTCCTTCGGTGACAGGAAGTCCTATCAGATGGACCCTGCGAACCTTGAAGAGGCTGTCGTCGAGGCCGAACTGGACCTGAAGGAGGGCGCTGATATAATCATGGTGAAACCGGCCCTTCCCTACCTTGACGTGATAAGGACCCTCAGGGATAACTTCAGGGCCCCCATCGCAGCCTACAATGTCAGCGGGGAATATTCGATGCTCAGGGCAGCCATAAGCATGGGCTACCTTACCGATGAATCAATACATGAGGTGCTCCTGTCAATAAAACGTGCAGGGGCGGGTCTTATCATTTCCCACTTCGCACCGGACGTGCTGGAGGTGATCTAGATGGACCCCCTCTATGTTTCAAGGATCGCCCAGCTTGCAGCTGTACTGGAGGTGAGCGGATACCCCAAGCCCGGAAACGTCCACAGGACCCGTGACTTTGATGACATGGTCTTCGAGGACTTCCTTGTAAGCGGGGTAATCATTGGGGATACCATGAGACTTGCAGCAGAGAGGGGTGAGGACCTCAGTGACCTAACAGACCTTTCAGTGGCAGGCATTGGAGAGCTGATACTCAGGGCTGTTGAGGAGACCCGCAGCTGGGTTTCCACCAACACGAACCTGGGTATAGTCATGCTGCTCACACCGCTCTCTGTCGCCGCAGGAATGGTTGATGACAGGGACCTCCAGGGTTTAAGGGAACACGTTAACAGGATAATCCTCCAGACCACCTCTGAAGACGCTGTTAACCTCTACAGGGCCATTTCAATTGCAGACGCCGGTGGCATGGGTGAACATGAGACCCTTGACGTCAATGACCCGGAGTCACAGGAGAGGATACTTAAGGAGGGGATAACCCTCTTTGACACCCTGAAGATGTCGGCCCCATGGGACCTCATCGCAAGGGAATTAACATCCTCCATGCCCGTAACATTTAATGTAGGGTTCCCTGTATTCAGGGAAACAGTAGGGGAGTATGGGATGAACCTGGCCGTTGTCCAGACATTCATGACCATACTCTCAAGGTTCCCTGACACGCTCATAGCAAGAAAGTACGGTGAGGATGTTGCAGAGGAGGTCAGGGAGGAGGCCTCTGATATTGTTGAAAGGGGAGGCGCTCTTACAGATGCAGGCCTCAGGAGGGTTGAAAGGTTTGACAGGAAGCTCCACAAGAACGGCTGGAACCCGGGGACAACAGCCGATTTAACGGCATCATCCCTGATGGTGGGGCTGCTTGACTATTATTCGGATCAGTGAATGTATCACCTGAATTCAGATGATGAAGGCGTATGTAAATTAGATCGTTGAAAGGAGTAGAGGGATTGTATGGATACTGACAGGATCATTGACCAGCTACACATCTATGAAAAAAAGGTCTTGAAGGCATTTGAAGACTCAGACAGGCCATTAAAACCTGAAGAGATAGCAGAAAGTCAGGAAATGGATATAAAATCTGTTATGAGTGCAGTGGGGGCCCTTGAATCGCGTGGATTTGTGAGGGTCATCAAGGATGTCCAGGAATACGTATCACTCACCGATGATGGGCGGGTCTATGCAGAGGAGGGCCTTCCCGAGAGAAGACTCATTGAGGTTCTTGCAGGGGAGGGTGAGCTTGATGTGTCAGAGCTTGCTGAAAGGGCGGGCCTTGACAGAAAGGAGTCAGGGATTGGTATTGGCTGGCTCATGAGGAAGGGGTGGGCAAAGATAGATGATGGCAGGGTTTCCCCGGTCCAGGAAGGGACCCCAGGGAGGGGTGCTGATGAGGAGCTCCTCCAGATTCTCCTCAGGGGGCCGGTAAGACCCGATGAACTTGATGACAGATTAAGGGCGGCCTACAGGGACCTTGCAGGAAGGAAGGGGATAATTGATATCCGGAAGGTCAAAAGTCACACCATAGAACTCACACCCGAGGGCAGGAGGCTCCTTGAGAGGGGTGTTGAGATTGTTGAAGAGGCAACACAGCTCACCCATGAGCACCTGAAGACAGGGAAATGGAGGGAACTCCACTACAGGGGATATAACGTTGATGCAGAGTATCCTATGGTCTATCCGGGCAAGATACATCCCCTGAGGCGTATAATCAATGAGATCAGGTCAATATTCCTGGCCCTTGGATTCACGGAGTCACGCGGACCCGTGGTTGAATCCGCCTTCTGGAACTTTGACTGTCTCTTCCAGCCCCAGGACCATGCTGCAAGGGAGATGCAGGACACCTTCTATGTGAAGAACCCACCATTCGCCCAGCTCCCCACTGATGACCTTGTAGGGAGGGTTCAGAGCGTCCATGAGGATGGTGGATCAACCGGTTCCGAGGGATGGCAGTATGAATGGGACGTTGACGTTGCAAGGCAGAGCGTCCTCAGGACCCACACAACATGCGTATCTGCAAGGTTCCTCACTGAAAACAGGCCGCCCCTCAAGATGTTCTCTGTGGGAAGGGTCTTCAGGAGGGAGACCATAACCTACAAGCACCTGCCAGAGTTCCACCAGGTTGAGGGAATCGTTGCAGGTGAGGATGTGAACTTCAGGAACCTCCTGGGCATCCTGCGAGAGTTCTACAGAAAACTTGGATTCAGGGTGAGGTTCAGGCCGGCTTACTTCCCCTACACTTACCTCTCCACTGAATGTGAGATCTACCTGCCTGATAAGAAGAGCTGGATAGAACTCGGCGGAGCAGGAATGTTCAGACCCGAGGTGCTGGAACCCCTGGGGGTTGAAACACCTGTGGCTGCCTTTGGCCTAGGCATAGAGAGGCTTGCAATGATAAGGCTGGACATAAGGGATATAAGGCAGCTATATCAGAGCGACCTTGGATGGCTGAGGAAACTCCCGGTCACAGGGGATCTCCAGCTATAATAAATTTATTTATTAAATGGGTTTCTGATGATCCCGGCGACCTCAATTGTATTCATTTTGATGCCTGTGGCTCACTGATAAGGTAGTACTCCCCATCATCACGGAGAGTCCTCCTGATTAGTCCTTTGTTCTCAAGGGATACTATGATACTGTACATCCTCCTGGTGCTGAGCTTAAGGGGCCCGTAGAGGAGGTGGCCCTCAAGGATGTATCTTGGAACGGCCCCGTCTGCTGAGATTTCTTCTATTAGCCTGAGGGCTTCCTCCTCGACGTGGTTCAGCTCGGCTTCCCTGACCTCACTCTGGGTCTCCATCACCTTTATCTCTTCATCCAGGTTCTCCGCCTGAATCTTACCATTATCCCTTGAAACGAGCCCCTTCCTTTCAAGGTTAAGGGCTATTTCATGGTATTCATGTTCAGGGAGGTCAAGGTTCCTTCTGAGCATCTCCTCGGATACGGCCGTGTTCATGTCCATTTGCATGTACTTTAGTTCCCTGTAAACCATGTTCTCCTTTCTTGTTATGATCTTCAACTGGAGCCTCCCTTAAGGGTTGTCACGTAGGGGGGATTATGCCGGTACGAGTATCTCCGCTGCCACCAGCCTGCAGATGTCGGTCTTTGTTATTACACCCACGGGTTTATCATCTTCCATCACCAGCAGGCCTGAAATATCCGCCCGCAGCATGAGGTTTGCAGCATCCTCTATGTTGTCGTCTGCTGAGATGGTTATGACCTCGTCAACCATTATGTCCCGGACCTTCAGGTCCCTCTCAGGGTGTTCGCTGTCAGGTTTTATGGATCCAAGCACCCCTATAAGGTCAGTGTAGGATACGACACCAGCAGGGTTACCTTCATCATCAAGGACAAAGAGTCTGCGGACCCCATGTTTGTACATCTTCTCAAAGGCTTCAAGGGGCCTTGTATGGAGGCTTATCGTTATAACCTCAGGGTTCATTGCTTCTTTAATCTTCATTATCATCCCTCAAAAGTTCGGATGTAATTAATATGTTGTCGTGTATTCATATGTTTTGTGATGTTGCCTCCATGACCAGAGCAGACAGGCGCCACCGGAAGTCTATTCGTATGTTTTGTCATGTACACCTCCAGTAGATTTGGAGTTCCATCCGGTCACCGGCTGGCAGCGCCATACCATTATAAATAAAGGAGACATATTAAGGTAATAATCTGTTGTTTTCTGAAGACAATATTGCATGATAACAAAAGTTTAAATATGACTTTAGATTATTAATATAATAAGTTAATATAAATCTAATCAGAGGGTAATATTATGATGAGAATAAGCATGTCTCTACCAAAGAAGTTGCTGAACGAGTTTGATGAGGTTCTAAGGGACCGCGGATACCAGTCAAGGTCAAAGGGTATAAGGGACGCCCTTAAAGACTACATCGTCAGGTATCAGTGGATGAATGAAATGGAAGGAGAAAGGATAGGTATCATTGCAGTCATCTATGACCACCACTACACGGGGGTCATGGAGGACCTTGCAGACATACAGCACGACTACCGGGAATACATCAACGCAGTCATGCACGTCCACATGACCGAGAAGCACTGCCTTGAAGTCATCGTGGTCAAGGGTGATGTTGCAAAGATCAGGGAACTCACAGAAAAGATGATGAGGCTCAAGGGCGTAGAACACGTGAGGCTCACCAGCACATCAACAGAACAGAAGATAGAACACGAGCACTAGTATCAATGAGATTCAGGGTCACACCCTACCATCATAACCTTCTAATGGACCACCAGCGCCTCTCAGCCTTTTATGAAGCAATATCCTCCAGTGCACGGGGAGTGACATATGACCTTGGCGCTGGAAGCGGGGTCCTTTCATACTTTGCAGCGGGAGTCTCGGAGAAGGTCATAGCGGTTGAAAAGGATCCGAAGATAGCAGCCTGTGCATCAGAGAACCTCTCCCATCTTGAGAATGTCAGGGTTGTCAACCAGGACGCCCTGGAATTTGAGTTCACCGAACCTGCAGATACCATAATCTGTGAGATGCTTGACACGGCACTCATAGATGAAGAACAGGTGCCGGTCCTTCAGAGGGCCATGGATTTCCTTAAACCTGACGGTAGGGTTATACCATTAGGGATCCTAAATGCAGCTGAACCCGTCCTGATGAATTCTGATAACATAATCTATGATGAGCGGGGATCTGATTCCAGGTCTGCTGGTCCACTGAGGGTCTACAGCCGTGTTAACTTTAAGGGGAACCTGGATGACAGGTTCAGGGGACGGTTGAAGCTCAGGGCAACAGGACCCTTCAACGGTATCAGGATAACAACCTTCACCATCCTCCAGGATGATATAATCTGCGGACCAACACCCATGATGAACCCACCCCTCATGATACCCCTGGGTTCGGCTGAAGAACCTGGAGAGGCTGAAATAGAACTCTCATACAGGATGGGCGGGGGTCTAGGTTCCATCAGGGCCGAGGTCCTCTGAGTGCCGGGTTATAGGTTGGAGTAACGGCTGGCTGAAGGGGACTCTGAGTTGGAAGCCGAGACCCCTTCATGGGGATGTTCACAGACAGGTTCCGGTAATCCCATGCCCGTGACAGCCTATTATAAAGAGTTCGGGGTTATTTCCGCAGCTTGTCCAGATAAGATTCCAGTTTATGATGGCGGTCTTTTCCATGTTAAAGAAGAAGCTTGATGATTTCCTCACAGACTGCAGAAGGCTCCTTGTACTTACAGTCGGGAATGAACTGAGGGGAGACGATGGTCTCGGACCCTACCTCGCATCCCTCCTCAGGGAGCCCCTCACAGGGATGGGCCATGTACTCATAGATGCAGGCACCGTCCCTGAAAACTTCACAGGGAGCATAAGGAAGGAGAAACCCAGCCACATCCTCATCGTCGACGCGGTTCAGATGGAGGCTGAACCAGGAACATCAGGCTTCATTGAAAGGGAACGTATCTCAGAGTACAGCATCTCAACCCATGCCATGCCCATCTCATTCCTTGTAAAGTACCTTGAGGAGCAGGGAGATTACAGGATAGCCCTCATAGGAATACAGCCAGAGAACCTTGAATTCGGGAGGGGACTATCCCCACGGGTTGAAGGAGCCGTCCATGAGCTCGCATCCCTAATCCTGAAGGCCCTCGAATCATAACTTCAGGGCCTTTACTCATAAATTAACTTTTTATGGGATCCCCCATAATAGATAATTAGTTTCAGGGATTAACCTCCTATAGGTTGGTAAGTGATAGTTTATTTACGTGATAACATGAAGATCCTCTTTATCGGTTCAAGGCTGTTCAATGATGTTGCCGGCTACGCATCAGGGATGGGTGTCACGACCATACTTTCAGAGTCAAATCCCAGGGCACCGAACCTGGAACTTGCAGATGAATTTTTCATACTCCCCAGGGGAATGGAGGCCCCCATGGAACTTGCAATCCATGAGGATGTTGATGCGGTCATCCCCCTCATCGGGGTTGACGGCCCCCTCAGGGAGGTTGCCTGGATGAAACAGGAACTTGAGGGTGAATACGGGATCCCTGTGGTGGCATCGGGTCCAGAGGCAGCCTCCATATCAACAGATAAACTGAAAACCAAGGAATTCTTCACAGAGAATGATATAAGGACCCCTGAATACAGGTTCATATCATCCCCCCATGTGAAGGCTTTACCTGCAGTCCTGAAACAGAGGGAGGGCCAGGGAGGATCGGATATAAGGATAATAAGCAGTGAAGCGGAACTTGAGGACTACCTCAGGGTCCATGGATCTGCAATCATGGAGGAATACATACAGGGCCATGAAATCTCTGTGGAGGTGCTCCGCTGGAAAGGCAGGTCCCTCCCCCTGGTGGCCGTGGACAAGGGACTGACAAGCACTGAGGGAATACATCCCCTCAGGAAGATAAAGAGGGCCCCTGCAGCCATCAGGGGATTTGATAATTCAGCCGCCCTTGAAATGGCCTGCAGGATAACCGACCTCTTGGGTGCAGAGGGGAACACGGATGTTGACATGATACTCTCAGACGACGGTGAACTCCATGCAATAGAGGTCAACACAAGGCCCAACGGTACAAGGTACATTTCAGGGGCTGCAACAGGGATAAACCCGATGCACAGCCTTGTTGACATGGCCATTGGCAACTGGGCCCCTGAAAGGCTGGAGAGGAAGGCCTACCATGCCGTGGAGATACCTCTGGGCAGCCCTGACACAGAACGCGTATCCAGGATCCTGGGGGATGCTTCATGGACACTCCATGGCCCTGAAAATCACAGAAGGATAACAGTATGGGATAGGAGACCGGAGAGACTTGAAGAGGTTGTTGAAGAACTCAGGGTGATATCATGAAGACGGAGTTAATGGTACTCATTGTAAGCGCCGTTGCATCGGCCTTTTTCACGCTTTTCATACGGAATGTTCTGAGGAGTGCAGGTATAGGGGATAAGCCCATCGTCACTGAACACAGCCACAAGGCAGGCACACCCACAATGGGTGGACTTGGAATGCTCATGGGACTTCTCCTTGCAGCCATATTATACCGCGGAAACCAGTACCTGGTCATAACAGCATTCATAATGCTCACGGCAGCAATAATCGGCCTCCTCGACGACCTCCTGGGACTGAAGGTTAAGGAGTTCCAGAAGATCGTCAGGAACGTTTCAAAGAAACCCGTGGAGATAGGGCAGCTTGTTCTTGGACCTGGAGAGGAGGCGAGGGCCGCCACCAGGAAGGCAAGGTCAGATCTTAAGGCGCTGCTCTCAGAGGGCCTCGTGGAGGTTGTTGGGGAGGCACCCATAAAGAATGAGGTCAGTGAGGGTGAGAAGATACTGGCCCAGTTAATGATAGCACTCTTCCTGGTCATCTCAGGCACCATTACAGAGCTTGGAGGGTTCTACCTGGGCATTGCCGCTGTTCCCTTCATCATAGGGGGTATTGTGGGGGCCATAAACGCGGTTAACCTCATCGATGGCATGGATGGAATGGCTGCAGGCATCATACTCATTGCATCAGCATCATGCGCAGCATTCATTGGGATTTCAGGGGGCTCCGCCGGGACGGTTCCCTTCATGGTCCTTGCAGGCATATCACTGGGATTCCTTGTATTCAACAGGTACCCTGCAAGCATATTCATGGGTGACACTGGTTCATTTGCACTGGGGGCAGGATACGCCACCGCAGTCATGCTGACAGACACGGTATACTTTGGTGTTCTTGCACTGTCAGTCCCCATAGTCTCGGTAATCGTGAGCCTCCTTCACAGGGCAGGGGTAATAAGGCTTCCGGTTGAACCGCTCCACCACACACTCCACTACAGGGGGATGTCCGAGAAGAAAATCGTCCTCCTCTACTGGCTCATAACCCTCTGTGTATGTGCACTGGGCCTTTACTTCCATGGAGCGTTCCCTGCATGAAGTTTCTGAATGGCGTGGGCCCTTGAGGGTTTGAGATGGTTATGGGCTGAAGTGCCCTGAGACTGAGAATGGCAGGGCTGGAGATTGTTATAGGCTAGGGTGTCTGGAGGGGCCGTGAAAGACTTAATAAGGTTGGAGATGGTTATGCGTCTTGGGGAACTTGCAGAGAAGGTTTCAGGGAAACTCATAGGGGATGACGCCGAGTTCAGGGGTAGGTTCACCACCCTTGGAGGCGCCAGAGAGGGGGACGTGGTCATAAGGCACTGGATTGACGATAAAGGAGTTAAAATTGCCTCAGAGAAGGGAGTCTCTGCAATAATAACCCAGTACCCCAGGGGAGAGGCTTCTGAACTCCATGAAGTCCCTTTGATACTCGTGGACCGTATTGAAGTTGCCAATGCCTTCGCCCTCTCCTGGTCTGTGAAGAACTTTGCACCTTCATCACGCAGAGTGATCGTAACGGGTACCAACGGTAAATCAACAACCACCCACATGATCACCCATATACTGAGAGAATCCGGGAGATCCGCCTACACAAACACGGATTCAAGATCAGAATTCAACACCCTCATAGACCCCGTGGTTTCACAGCAGATATCCGAATCAGGAAGCCCTGAATTCCTCATAATAGAGGTTTCAGAGGTCCAGGGATGGCTTGGAAGGGTTATGAGGGACCATGCATACATGATGGCCTCTGCAGTTGAACCCGAGATGGCGGTCATCACCAACGTTGCAATGGACCATATAGGACTCGTTGACTCTCTGGATGATGTTTTCAGGGAGGTATCAGGAGCTGTTAGGGCCCTGAAGGAGGGAGTGGCTGTTCTGAACGCCGATGATCCAAGGGTCCGGGAGATGGCGGACATCAACCCCCACGCCAGGGCCGTGTTCTATGGTTCGGGCACGGAGGTGAGGTACGATGAAGGTATCTACTGCGGGGATGAACTACTGGTGTCTCCCCATGAACTCCCCCTAAGGGGTGAGCACTTCATACAGAACACCCTGGCAGCGGTTGCAGCATGCAGGGGACTCCGGTTATCCCTTGATGATATCAGGGATGGTGTAAGGACCTACAGGCCGCTTAAGAGGAGGTTCTCGGTTCTGATGGAGAAACCACTTGTCATCGATGACTTCGCCCACAACCCGGATGGTATAAGGTCAACGGTAAGGAGCGCCCTGAAAACCCTGAAGGGGAGGCTCTGGGTTGTTAATGCCATAAGGGGGTCGAGGGGTGAGGAGATCAACCTCCTGAATGCAGGGGCCCTTGCAGAGTCATTGAAGGGTGCCGGGGCAGAGCTCATAGTAACCGCAAGCAGCGACCTTGTGGACAGGCAGAACACGGTGCTTGAAAATGAGAGGAGGGCTTTCCTGGGCGTCCTTGAGGATAACGGAATAGAATACAAGTATATTGAAACACTC